>CANQLR010000031.1 GCA_947624745.1 uncultured Clostridia bacterium
AACGGGGAGACCCCTTACGGTGGTCTCCCCACGAAAAAACTGTCCACAGGACAGATTTTTTCTCCCCGTCCTGCGTTTGCTAACGCATAGGGGGGAGTTTCGCGACTGCGGTCGCGACGAGGGGCTCTGCCCCTCGACCCCGCGGCCTTTTGAGGAAAGGCCGGCGAAACCTTTTCGGCTTGTCTCTCATAAAGTTAGGCAGTTAAACTATTTTGCCTGTCTCTAACACGCTTTGGCTTTTCGTCACCTTCCACAAAAATCCCCCCAAATTTTTGTCCCTTAACCCCCTTAACAGTCCGTACATTTGTACTCCGAGAGGGATTTCAAAAAAATTTTTCAAAAAGTTGCACGTTTCCGTGCAACAAATGCCCGTTTTTTCGGTATATATGGGAGGCCATTTCTTCGACGTCGAATCCCCCGAAAAAAGCAGCCCCCGTTTGCTTTCAATAAAGAACCCTTTTTAATCTCATTCGATTTTTCCTATAAACCTGTAATAGATGTCTACTTTTTGGCGTTTTTCGCCGTTTTCGAGCGTTTCGGCCTCGTGGACTGCAATCCTTTCAATCAAAGCGTTCAGCATTTCAGCGGTCAGTTCTTTTGGGTCGGAGTATTTCTTGATAGTTTCGACCCAGTTCCTGATGTTCTGCTGCCTGTCGGCTTTGGCGTTTACCTCTGCCGTCAGTTCGGAAATTCTCACGTCAAGCTGTTCCTGCTCGGTTTGAAATTTGGCGCAAAGGCTGTCAAAGTTTCTCTCTGTGATTTTCTCGGAAAGCCTGTCCTCATAGAGCTTCGCTAATAAACCGTCCAACTCTTTCAGCCGTTTTTGCGCCTTCTTCAGCTCCCTTTCGGCATATGAATCCGCGGAATTTTTCTCGCCGTCTTTTATAAGATACTTGAGCATCTCCTGCTCGTCGGCTTCGCACAGCTTCGACCAGTGCTGCAATCTCGAAAGAACATAGTTGTAAAGATTGTCGTAATTGATGTAATGTATGGAGCAACTCTCTTTGCCGTACTGCGAGTAAGTCGAGCAGAATAATTCTTTGCAAACGCCCTCCTGAAATCTCGTCCTCAAAGCTGCTTTGATTTTCTTTGAGGTATCCTTGGCGTACCACTCGTTGATGATATTCAAAAACGGAGTGAAGTCCGTTTCAAGAAAACAGAATTTAGAAAACAGATGTCAGAATCTCACAGATTGCTACAGGCGAAGGCTTAGATATTCTGACATTCTACGCTTCTCTTTTGATCAAGTTCCTCAAAATATCCTTAATGTCCTTGCCGTTCTCGGCGAAGAACTCATCGCCGTAAATCTTTAATCAGCACCGACCGTGTGTACTCCGAAGATGTTGCAGAGTTGCGAAAGATAATGGACGAAGTATGGAAGCTGCTTTTCAAAGCTGTAGAAACGCCAAAATATTAAATCCCCGCCCGCAAGAGCGGACAGGGCGATGTTTTGCAAAAAACTGCGCACCGCTTTTCGGCGATGCGCTGTATTTTTCACTTCTTAAAATCATTTTCGGGCTGCCTTGCCTTGCTTTTTCGCATTGCCTTGGCAAGATAATACCCCGTCCAAACGAACAGCCCCATGATCGCAGCATAGTCGAGCAGGAACAGCGGGAGCGGCTCGTCGCCGAAGAAAACGAAGTGATACCGCAGCAGCATATAATCCCCGAAATCGCGCTTCACGAACGCATACGCGCCATATGCGGCAATCAAAAACGCCGCGCCTCGAAGCGCATGTTTCCGAATTTTCGACGGCTTCTTCGCGAGCCTTTTTGCCATTCCCATTATGCCGCCCCAGTGCAGCCCGAGGTGCAGCGACAGGAGCGCAAATCCCCGGTACGCCGAGAGCATATGGACCGCTTGTAGGGCGGCGCTGAAGCGGTGAATGTCCAGCCGAAACACATATCTCGACAGCAAGATCCCGCTTATCATCGAGCCTGTCATGCACAGGAGAACGAGCAGATCGACCGCTGTTTGAAGTATGCGGATCGGCGGATATTTCCCGCGAAAAAGGGCTTTGAGCCAGTTTTTGTTCAGGATATGGTGCAGCAAAAAAAGCAGGAAAATCCCCACGCCGAGCCACTCGTGAGCCGCCTCGCCGACGAGCGAATAGGACATCAAAAGAAGCAGCAGGGCGGTCATGAGCAGGTCGGTCGCGATTTTAGGAAGCCGCTTCATCGGTCGTTACGGCAGCTTGGAGTAAACGTCGTCCGTCACGGCTTCGCACCACTCGGTACGGGTCTCCTCGCCGGGTACTTCAACGGCAAGGTGCTGGAACCAGCAGTCCTTTGCCGCGCCGTGCCAGTGCTTGACGTTCGCGGGAATGTTCACGCAATCGCCGGGGTGAAGCTCCTGCGGCTCCTTGCCCTCCTCCTGATACCAGCCGCGGCCGGCAACACAGATGAGCATCTGCCCGCCGCCGCTTTTTGCGTGATGAATGTGCCAATTATTTCGACACGCCGGCTCGAAGGTCACGTTGAACACCGGCACCTGCGCTGTGGAAATCGGCGCGAGGTAGCTCTGCCCGATGAAATACTGAGCGAACGCGTCGTTTTTGTTCCCGACGGGGAAAACCGAAAGATCTTTCGCAGGAGCGCCCTCATCTTCACCGTAGACCTCGGCAATCAGCGGGAAGGTGCTCCAGGCTTTCGGCCAGCCGCAGTAAAAGGCAAGCTGGGTGATTATCTCCACCGCCTCCGTGCGGGTCACGCCGTGTTCCTTGCCCAAAGCGAGGTGGCTTTTGAGCTGCGGATAGAGCCCCGCCGAGAACAGCGCGGCGATCGTGACCATGCTCCGATCGCGGGCCGAGAGCTTATCCTCCCGCGACCAAACCTCGCCGAAAAGCACGTCGTCGTTCAGCTCCGCGAATTTGGGAGCGAGATTGCCGAGCCTGTCGCGGCCGGCTGTTTGTTTTTTTGACATATAAATCCTCCGTTCCAATCAATATACAAGAGCCGTAAAGGAGAGCTGCACCAGCTTGCACTCGCCGTTTTCCGGCACATAAACCTCTGTCACGGCAAAATGATGGGTGGTCTCTTTGCCGCCCAACAGCAGGCTGTAATTGCAGTCGGTGATGACTATCGCCGTATCGCCGAAAACCTGCGCCTGTTGGCTGTTCAGCACCACTTTTGTCGGGACAAAAATCTTGTCGGTAAAGCACCGCATTTCTTCTTCCATCCCACAGGTGACGCCGATGTGGACAAACATACACCTCGGATCGGCGACCGCCCTCATTCCGCTCACGTCAGCTTTTTCAAGGGCAGACCAAAACGCATTTGAGCACGCCAACGCTTTTTCTTTCATGATTTCCTCCTTATCTGCACTCATTGAGAACCGCAAGCAGTTCGTCTTTCGTGAATTTTTTGCAACAGCCCGCGGTCAGAACGGTGCTGTCCGCGATTGCCTTGAAGTCGGCTTCTTTTATGCCCATTTCCGCGAAAGTCGTCGGAAGTCCGACCTCCTTGATGAAGTCCGCGAGCTCGTCAATAAAGGCGTTTGCAAGATCAATTTCTGACTTGCCGGCGGGGTCTATTCCCCAGACATTTTGGGCGAGCCGTGCAAACTGCGTCGCCGCTTCGGGGAGCATGTGGCGGTAGAGAACGGGGTGGATAACCGCAAGCCCCTGCCCGTGGTTGCAGTCGGTGTACGCGCCGAGTTGGTGTTCTAACATATGCGCCTGAAAATCGGTTATTTTACCTAACTTTAGTATGCCGTTTTCGCCCATCGCTGCCGCCCATAAAAGCTCGCTGCGTGCGTTCATATCGGCTGGATTTTCAATGGTTTTGCGAAGATTTTTGATAATACTCCGCTGCACCGCCTCGTTGATTTCGTCCGAAATATCGGGCTCTCGCGGGCTGCCCATATAGGTCTCCATGCAGTGCGAAAGCGCGTCAAATGATCCCGAAATCACTTGGCTCATCGGCATCGTCATCGTGTACGCGGGGTCTAAAATCGCGAAGTCGTAATACGCGCCCCAGAGCGCGCCTTTGACCCTCTTTTCGGTGTTCGTGATGACCGCGCCGTTGTTCATCTCTGCGCCCGTGCCGAAAGCCGTAACGACCGCGCCCATCGGGATAAATTCGGTCGGATTTTTATGTGCGGCGGTTTCCGTTTCCCACAAGTCAGCCTCGGTTTTAGCCTGGGCTGACACGACCTTGCAGCAGTCGATTACGCTGCCGCCGCCGACCGCCAAAATAAAGTCAATGTGATTATCTTTTGCGAGCCGCGCGCCTTCCTGCACCTTGGCGTAGGTCGGGTTCGACATTATCCCCGAAAACTCGGTGACGGTCTTGCCCGCGGCGGTGAGCAGGGTCATCAGCTCGTCGTAAATGCCGTTCCGCTTTATCGACCCGCCGCCGTAGGCGAGCAGGACGTTTTTGCCGACTTTTGCAAGCTCGGCGGGGAGATTTTTCGCCGCGGCTTTCTCCCCGAAATGCACCGCTACGGGATAGCGATAGTTAAATTCATTCATAATTTTCACCTGAACCTTCCGTGCAGCGCCCTGACAAAGTTCGGGTCGAAGTGGTCGACGATCTCGCTGTGCCCGATGTCGAGCGGCGCAATTTTTGACATATCCTCATCTGTCAGCTCAAAGTTCCAGACGTCGAAATTCTGTTCCATTCTCTCGCGGTGGGTTGATTTCGGTATCACGACCACGCCGCGCTGAATGTTCCAGCGCAGGGCGACCTGAGCCGCTGTTTTGCCGTATTTCGCGCCGATTTCGGTGAGAACGGGGTGGCTGAAAATGCCGTGTTTGCCCTCGGCGAACGGCCCCCAAGCCTCGGGCGTGACCTCATAATCGCGCATGATTTTTAACGCATTCTCCTGTTGGAAGAACGGGTGAAGTTCAACCTGATTAACCATCGGCGCGATCTCGACGGTCTCGCAGAAGTCAGCCAAAACGTGCGGATAGAAGTTGCAAACGCCGATCGCGCGAATCCGCCCGTCCTTGTAAAGCTCCTCGAGCGCCCGCCACGCGCCGTAGTAGTCGCCCATCGGCTGGTGCAGCAGGTAGAGGTCGAGATACTCCAAACCGAGCTTTTTCATCGAGGTTTCAAACGCCTTTTTCGCGCCCTCATAGCTCGAATCCGACACCCAGAGCTTTGTCGTGATGAACAAATCCTCACGGCAGGCACCGCACTTTTTCAGAGCCGCTCCGACCGCCTCCTCGTTGCCGTATGAAGCCGCCGTGTCGATGAGCCGATAGCCCACGCTGACCGCGTCCAAAACCGCTTGCTCGCACACCTTCGGGTCCTGAACTTGGAAAACGCCGAAGCCCTCCATCGGCATTTTCACGCCGTTGCTTAAAACCGTGTATTCCATAAAATCCCTCCTATTCACAAATCAAAGGTCGGGGCCGAGCTGCATTTTTGCGTAATTTTCGACCATCTCCGGCGTCGCGGTATAGTACCTCTTGTTCTTGTTGACAGCCGCGATTTTTGACATATCCTCATCTGTAAGTGCGAAGTCGAAAATGTCGAAATTGTCGCGGATATGCTCGGGATTTTTCGACCCGGGGATCACGACGTTGCCGCTCTGAATGTGCCAGCGAAGAATGCTCTGGGCGCTTGACTTGCCGTATTTTTTCGCGAGCTCGGCGAAAATCGGCTCGTTTATCAGGCTCTTGTCGCCGTGCCCGAGCGGGTACCACGCCATCAGACCCATTCCCGTTTCGGCGAGAAGCTTTTTCAGCTCGGTCTGCGGGTAGTAGGGGTGCGCCTCGACCTGAACGACCTGCGGCTTCAGCTCCATCGTGTCGATCGCCTCGCGGAGCATTTCATCGGGGAAGTTTGACAGTCCTATCGCCCCGACTTTGCCCGATTTTACGGCCTTTTCGATGTTTCGGTACCCCTCGCGCCAGTTGGCGGTCGGCTGGTGCAGGAAAAGCAGGTCGATGTAGTCGGTGCCGAGCCTTTTGAGCGTTTCATCGACCGCGGTTTCCTTTTCGTAGACCGTCGGCCAGAGCTTGGTGACGAGGAAGATTTCATCTCTCGGCACGCCGCTCTTTTTGATGCCGCGGCCGGTTCCGCTCTCGTTCATGTAGCCGTTTGCGGTGTCGATGAGCCGAACGCCGCTTTTAAGCGCGCTCTCGACCGAGCTCTCTGCCTCGGCGGGCGACATCATAAACACGCCGATTCCCGCCATCGGCATTTTGATCCCGTTGTTAAGGGTGATGTACTCCATAAAAATTCCTCCTTAAATTGATTTATTCTCATATTATAAACTTAAGTATCTTAGCCACAGGACGTCGCCCTCGCCCTGCTCCGCCGCTTTCAGCTTATATGCTTTCGGCGACGGTGCTGAAAATCCTCCCGTTTCAAAGAGCGAAGCAGAGCCGCTGTCGCCGTCGGCTGTCGGGGCGATTACGATGCTGAGTTCATCTATCATTCCCGCCGCCGCGAAGGACCGGTTCGTGACCCCGCCGCCCGCGAGCATTACGCGCTCAAGGTCGAGCAAATTTTTTAACTTTTTGAGCAGCAGCCCGCAGTCGATAGCGTCTTTTCCTGCAAAAATATAGGATACCCCGAGCCCGCGAAGATAGCCGATATAGCCGTCCGCGACGCCGTCGGTCAGCACCTCGACGACGTGCGCCTTTGGGCGGTTTTTCTTTTCGAGGTAGGCCGAACCCCACTTCAAAACGCCCATCGGGTCGAGAGAGATGATGTAATTTTCCGCGCTCTTATCCGCGATAAAATCCTCGCGCGGGTAAACTTTTTCGCAGATCATTTGCTCGGTGAGATAGCCGTCGGAGTAGCCCTCGGCGACGGTCGTCGTGCCGTAAATCGTCGCTTTGCAGCGATAAATTTGCCTGATTTCGCCGTATTTTTTCAGCGCGGGGAGCGTTTCCGGCATGCCGAAAAATTCGCCGTCGATCTTCCCGTCGAGCGCTGTCAGCATATGGCAAATCACATAAGGTCGTTCCATTTTATTTTCCGAACAGCCAGCCCATGATGTCCGCGTCAAAGGCGAACAGGCCGCCCCCGCCGTGCCGGTTGTTCATGCCCCTTTCTTCAAAATATTCGGCGGGTTTTATGTCCATAACAAGCAGCTCCGCAATCTCATCTTCCGAAAGACCCTGCGCGGAATAAAGCTCATGCAGCTCGTTGTAGGCGCGCTTCGTCGGCTCAGAGCCGTAATATTCGTCGTCCTCTCCGATCACAAGATAGACCGGCGTGCGGCTTTGCGCCAGAACCTCTAAATCGCCGTCCCACTGCGATGAGCAGTGCAGGTACGCGGTGAAAAGCTCGGGGCGCATGCCCATGACAAGCGACATCGTCTCCCCGCCGCCCGAATAGCCGTTCGCGTAGACTTTCGCGCGGTCGATGTTGTATGCCCCTAAAAAATATTCGAGCAGGGCAATCGTCTGGTTCGCCGAGGTCTCGCGCCAGTCAGAAAGCTGCGGGGCGACGATTATCATCTCGGAATTATACTTTTGCGCCTCAAACCCGAATTCCTCGGCGTGAAGATTTCGCGCCACGCCCTGAAAATACAGCCCCTCATACCCCGGGAGCGTGAAAAACAGGGCGTAGGGACGGCTTCCGTCGTAGCTTTCGGGGACGTATACGTTAAAGTGAATGTCGCCGTCGCTCGGGGAGTGGTAGACGTTGTCAACCACAAACCCGCGGTATGTTTCGGTCCCGACGTCAACGCGGCCGTCGGAACCGTTTATAGTTCCAACCCCGCTACCCAGTCCTTTACGTCGTCCTCGTGAGCACCCGAACGGAACCGCTGACCCTCGAGCCATTTGCCGGTTCCCGCAGCTTCTTCAAGCAGTTCGCCGCTCTGACCGAGACTGGAGGAAGAGGACGTGCAGAACGGAATCACGGTCTTGCCGGTGAAATCGTTCGCCGAGATGAAGCCGTCGAGCACCCACGAAGCCTCGCCCCACCAAATCGGGTAGCCGACGAAAACGGTGTCGTAGTCGCCCCAGTTGTCGGGAACGGCGTTTTCAAGCTCGACATCGCGCAAGCTCGCGTCGTCGTGCTCGCGGGAGACGCGGCTGTCGCGGTCGGTCCAGTCGAGGTCGGCGGAGGTGTACGGCTCGGTCGGGATAAGTTCAAAAGTGTCCGCGCCCGTCGCGTCGGCGATGTACCCCGCGACCGCCTCGGTGTTGTTCGTGGCGGAGTAGTAGACGACCAGCGTTTTGCCGCCCTCTGCGGGGGATTCTTCGGGCGATTCTTCGGGATTTTCGGGGACATCTTCCGCAGGCTCGGCGGTGTTTTCTGTTTCGGGATTGTCAGCGGGTTCAATGTTTTCGGTCGGCGTTTCACCGCAGGCTGCCAAGGTCAAAGTCATGACAAAACAGACAAAAATTGCAAAGAATTTCTTCATTTTAATTGCTCCTTTCAGATAATCAGGTTTACTATCATACCCGTCGCGAACGAGAAAATCATCACGAACGCGAGGTAGAGGACGAAATGCTTAATGCCCAAAACGATTTTCAGCGCGCCTAAGTTTGTTATCTTCGTTGACGGTCCCGTGAGCATAAACGCCGCCGCGCTGCCCATGCTCATGCCCGAATAAAGCCACTCGCGGATAAGCGGTATCGTCCCGCCGCCGCAGGCATAGAGCGGTACCCCGATGGTCGCCGCCATCAGCACCCCGAAGCCCTCGTTTGCCTCGCCAAACAGCCTCGCAAAGCCGTCCGCGGGGACGTATCTCTGAAACAGCGCGGACAGCAGCACGCCCAAGAGAAACCACCCGCCCGTCGCCTTGATGTTCCTGCCGAGGTTGAAAATGAAGCGCAGCAGCGGGTTCGGGTTGGTGTCGTGCGAGGCGCGGGGCTCGAAGCCGTCGAAGTTGAAAAACGGCTTGTTTTTGTAAAAGATGTGTATCATAAGTCCCGCCGCGCAGCCGCAGATGAAGCAGGAAATTATCCTGACCGCGAGAGCCGTCCCGCCGAGGGCGGTGCTGTAAATTATGAGCTGCGGATTGAGTAAAATCGAGGACATCATGAACGCTGCGAGCCAGTCGTCGCGCATGCCGTTTCGCGAAAACGAGGCGGCTATCGGGATAGTGCCGTACATGCAGAGCGGCGAGGCGATGCCCAAAATGCTCGCGGGGATTATCCCCCAAACGCCCCACTTTTTGTCGCGGATCTTCCCGAAAGCGCCGTGGATAGCGTCTTTGGCGAAGACCGACACGAGCGAGCCGATGACCATTCCTAAAATCCAGTAGCCCGCGATCTGCCGAAGCTGCACCGAGAAATAATAAACTATATAAACAAGCTCGCGGCGGATTATTTCCACATTCTCACCTTCCTTTGTCTTAATTATAGCAAAACCAAGACCCCATGAGAAGTCTTGGTTGGTTCATCAGTTAGAACCTGCGGTTCTAACTGAAGTCAGAAATCAGATTGTCAGAAAACAGATTTGCTCTTTTATGGATTATAGACATTTTAGACACTTTAGACCCTATTGTGCTTAAAATGCTTAAAATCCACAAAAGTATAAATACAAAAATTCACTTTAATAATTTAAACCGCAGAATCATATTATTGTTTTTACATTTTCACTTTCATGGATTATAGACATTTTAGACATTTTAGGCTCTATAGTGCTTAAAATGCTTAAAATCCACAAAAGTCCGAAAGAGATTTTCTATCTTCTATCTTCTAACAATCTATCCTCTAAAAGCACTGTCTGTAACGCGGCTATAAACCTTCCCACCGTTTCGCTCGGCTCGGGGGAGTACATTATCCCGACCGGCATCGTGTAGCCCCAATCGACGGGTATCACGCGCATGAGCGGGTGGACGATGCTCCAGCTTTTGATGACAGTCAGAACGTCGCGGCTCTGCTCGCAGCGGTTGAAGATCCCGACGTCGTAAAGGTCAAAGTCTTTAATCATTATCTCGGGGTGATTTTGGGTCAAGTCGTCCCGTAAATCGTCCATATTTTGGCACCAGCCGCGGTGCATCATCATGAGGTTGCGGCCGTATAAGTCCTCGACCGTGAGGCGCTCCTTTTCGGCGAGCGGGTGATAGATCGACACCGCGCAGCAAATCGGGTCGCGGGAAATTTCAAGCCCTCGGCAGTTGCGCCGGCTCATCAGAAGCTCGTCGGTGAAGCCGGTCACGACGTCGATGTTCTGCCCCAAATTCTTGAGGATCTCGCGGGCGTTGTCGGCGGTGTTCTCGAACGGAACGAGCTTGAAGCTGATGTCGGCGCAGTGCTCGTGAATTTTCGGCCAGAGGTCCATCAGCATTTGGGCAGGCATAATCGGCGAGGTGCCAATCCTGATGACCCTGCCGTCCGCAGTCGCGCCCCTCGCCCTCTCGACGGCCTCGCGGCAGTATTCGGTGATGTACTTCGCGTCCTTATAAAAGGATTCTCCGGCTTTCGTGAGCCGAAGCCCACGGTGTGTGCGCTCAAAAAGGCGAACGCCGAGGTCGTCCTCCAAGATGTTAATTTGCTTAATCAGCGCGGTCGAGGTGATGAAAAGCTCCTCGGCGGCCTTGTTGAAGCTGCCCGCCTCCGCGACCTTCATAAACGATGTGAAATTGATGCTTCGGATGTTCATGCCGTGACCTCGTTTCGGGGAGTATGCATATATTATACATCAATTTCGACTATTTTGCAAGCACTTTTAGAGGATAGAGCGTTAGATGGTTAGAAGATAGAAAGCGCACAAAGCGGTTATAATCCACAAAACTCGGGGAAAAGCTTTTCTATCCTCTATCTTCTATTCATCTAACCTCTAATATGAACTTTGCACATTTTGCGCACGCTGACCGACAAAATGTTCAAAATGCGCAAAATCCATAAAACTTTCGGGAAACGGCGTTCCAAAATCTGACTTCTGACTTCTGATTTCTGCTCTCTGTTTGCACTTTCATGCACAATAGACATTTTAGACACAATAGACCCTATTGTGCTTATTGTGCTTATAGTTCACGCAAGTATAAATACAAAAAATCGCTTTAATAATTTAAACCGCAGAATTAAATCGCTATTTTTTACTTTGCAGTTTCATGCACAATAGACATTTTAGACACAATAGACCCTATTGTGCTTATTGTTCACAAGACTTGGGGGAAGCTTTTCTATCCTCTATCTTCTATTCATCTAACCTCTAAAAGAACATAGTCGCGGTTGCCGAGCCCTATCTCCTCGCCCGCTTCGAGGACGTGGACGGCGTGCTGTCCCTCCATTCTGCGGACAAAGCTCTCGTTGCCCTCGGCTTCATAAATCAGGTCGACGCAGGCTTGATCGAGCGCGACGGGATCACGCGAGGCAAGTATGCCGATATCGTGAATGTCCGGCTCTGCGGGGTTGCCGTTGCAGTCGCAGTCAATCGAAAGACGGTTCATCACGTTAATGAAGAGAATGTTGCCGTCAAGCGCGTCGACGACCGATTTTCCCGCGTCCGCCATGGATTCCAAAAACGCGTCCTGCTCGCCGCCGAACCAGCTCGTATGGCTGCGCCCTGCGGTGTGAATGAGGTTCTTGCCCTCCTGCGAGCCTATGCCGATGGAAATGTTCTTGATCGCCCCGCCGAAGCCGGCTATCATATGCCCCTTAAAATGCGACAGCACCAAAAAGCCGTCGAAATCGCCGAAATGCGCGCCGACGTAGTTCTCTTTGAGCTGATTGCCGCCGTTCACGGGCAGAATCATCGAGCCGTCCTCGTCCATGATGACGAAGCCCTTGCCGAGCGTTGTGAAGCCGTGGTCCTCGGCGACCTGATAGTGCATCGCCGTTTCACTGCGCGACCCGCCGTATGCCGTGTTGCACTCAACTATCGTGCCGTCGACAAGCTCGACCAAATCGCGAATAAGGTCGGGGTCGAGGTAGTTCGAGGCGGGCGGCTCGCCTGTCGAAAGCTTGACCGCGATGTTGTCGCCCGTCAGCTCAACGCCGAGTGCCTCGTAGACTTTCATAATGCCCTCCGGCGAGATGTCGGTGGTCATATAAACGGCAGAGCTGCCCTCGGGGATTTCGGGGGTATCGGCGACTTGCTCCGTCTCCTCCGGCTCGGTTTCGGGAGCGGGGGTAGTCGCCGCCTCGGTCGTCGCTGCTGTTGTTGATTCGGTCGCGGGCTCGGTGGCAGGTTCAGTCGCAGGCTCGGTAGCGGGTTCGGTGGCAGGTTCAGCGGTTGATTCCGTTGCAGGCTCGGTCACGGGCTCTGTCGCCACGGTTTCGGCAGAGGTTTCCTCGGGTGCGGGTTCCGCATCGCCCGAAGAAAGCGTAAACTCGCCGACCTTGTGGGATTCGTGATCCCCCGAAACAGGCTCATTCGCGCCCGACGCGCACGCCGTCAGCAAAAGGCAGGCGCAGAGAATTAAAGACAAAAGTTTTTTCATGGTAATTCCTTTCGCAGGGAGAAATATTGCTTCTGACATAATTTTATCATCAAAAAGCGCAATTCGGAAGTGCCGTTTGGTTCAGCAGTTGTAACCGAGGGTTATAACTGATTATACCTTTCAATCCGTTTTTCTTGGCGGACTCGCTCGTCTGCGCCTGCACTCATTGCTGTACGGCTCAGTCACCCTGAATGACAGGCGATTTGCGTTAGTTGGCTGGTTCTCGCCCCTAAGATGATAGTTGCTCATAACTGTGAAGCCGGTGGTGTGTTCTACTCTGAATATTGACATAATTAGCCTCCTAAATACCGCTCATGTACTGCGTGCTGCATTTGAGCGGAAAAGTCAAGTATTAATAATGCTAAGCGCCCATAAAATAAGCCTTTCAGCGCTTTCTGAAAGGCTTATTCTTGTGATAAACATGGGTGCAGATTTTAGTTTCTTTTTTGAAAGTAAACACCAACAAGATTCCCGCGCAAGGCAAAATGAGCATAATGCAAGCTGGTTTTGTTGTTGCACACCCGCCCTCGGCAAGCGCCGAGAATACCTGCCGCAGCCCAACCTCGCCGGAGGTCAGATGATAGTCCGCTACCTCGACTGCCTGAACAAGCTTTGTCAGAGCTTCTTCGCGATTTTCACTTGGTGCAATGCCGCTGTAAAGCACACAGCCTTAGCCCGACTGCGTGCCCCTGCCATAGAGATGTTCGGGATTATAACACTCGCGATTTTCGTGGAACGATTTTTGAATTTTTTTGGATAGCTCCGCATAATGCCCGGGGCTTCGGGGTCATTTTACATGCCTGCAATATCCGACATAATTTTCGCCATGCGGTAATACGCCGTGGTTTCGACCAAAACAACGGGCGTATTGCCGTACTTTGTCATCTCGCCCCAATCGCCCATCTCGCCGCGAAACATCAGGCCGCCCTGCTCGACGTTTGTCTCGAGATAATCCATATACCGCTTCATCGCGCTGTAGTTTTCATCTGGAAAAATCCCGGGGTCGGCGTAGGTCATATAGTGCTGCCATGCCGCAAAAATAATCGAGCCGTTCCAGTTTAAATCTTCGCTCAGCCCGCCTATCCGAAAATATTCCGGGGCAATAGCAGCGATTTTCCCGCTCTCGTCCTGCGAATCGACCATATCCCGAAGAATTTTCGGGATCCACGACGAGATGTCGTAGGTCTGCGCCATCGAATCGAACATCAGCCACGGCGTTTCGAGCCAGCCCAGTTTTTCGATTTGCGGACAGTCGGTAAAGGTGCTGAACATGTTACTCTCGATCGAGCGTTCGGTCAGAATGTTAATGCCGTTCAAAATCTCGTCGGAGCAGCTGAAACAGCCGGTTTTGCGGTTTTTTGTGCGCAAAAGATACCCCTTGAAATTTTTGCTTGTGAGCATTATTTCGCTCGGCGCGCTCACTTCGAGATACCTGTAACCATGATAACAAAATTTAGGACGGTAGGTCTCGTAACCTGCGCCTTTGTGATGTATGTGTCGTAAATCAGCTCGCCTCGATCGCTTGCACTTTGCGTGCAGGAGGCCTGATTTATATGCCCCAAAAATCCGTCAAAAGTATCGACTTCGGCGGGATAGAGCATGATTTTTTGCCCGGGCACATCGCTGAAAACACTTATCTCGGGCACTCCCGCGCCGTTCCTGCTCATGTTGACAGCTTGTAGTCGGAAATGTGGATTTCCTGATCGGAAAGCCGCTCAATTTCGGAAAGAGAATACTCTAAATTCGGGTCGGTCGGATCCTCCTTGATATCCTTGATTTTCCCACAGGAAGTGAGGTTTATAAGCATTGCAAATGCCAGAAAAATTGCGGCAAGTCTTTTCATAAAAATTACATTTAAAGTAGTTATTAACATTTTCTCGTTTTTTTGCCGGGCTCAATAGCCCCTGCCGAAAATAACTCTGACATCTCAATATAAAAAATTTCGGCACTAAATCCGTTGACAGTATGACGTAATATTATATAATTTCATTATAAATCAAAGCAGAGGTAATTAAATGCTAAGCTGTTTAAGAAAAATAATTTCAATATTGATGATTTCGGCCATGCTGCTTTCGCTTTTCGGCTGCGCAAGAAACGGAGGAATTACGATGGATAAATCGAATCTTGAGGCGGTCGTGGACTATGACGCCGAGTATCAGGGCAACCCTTATATGCCGCTGTGGGAGTATATCCCGGACGGCGAGCCGTATGTTTTTGAAGATCCGGACAATCCGGGGAAGTACCGGGTGTACGTTTACGGGTCTCACGATATGTTAAAGACAGAATATTGCGGAAAGGATTTGGTGGTATGGTCCGCGCCTGTTGAAGATTTGTCGGATTGGCGAAAAGACGGCGTGATTTTTGAGTCGATCGTCAACGGCTCGGCGGATACTTTGTATGCCCCGGACGTCGCGCTTGTTGAGAAAAACGGCGTGAAAACTTACTATCTGTATCCCAACAATCAGGCCTGGGGAAGGGGTTCTATGGTATGTAAAGCCGACCGACCGGACGGGCCTTTTGAGGTCGTGAACTGGAAATTCAAGAGCACTACTGAGACTGAGGGACCGCTTGGCTTTGACCCCGCTGTTTTTGTTGATGATGACGGCGCGGTATATGGCTACTGGGGCTTTACCGACTCGTGGTGGGGCAGGCTTGATTCTGAGAATATGTCAACTTTGGCATACGGAACTGCCGCGAAACACAACATTCCGAGCTACGATCAGATGATGGCTGATGATTACAATTCGGAGGATTTTAATATTTATCAGGATAAAAATACCAAAAATTGGGGATTCTTTGAGGCGTCCAGTATCAGGAAAGTTGGCAATAAATATGTATTTATTTACAGCCGCAACGGGCTTGAAAGTGAGCCGACCGGCAAAAATTACAGCCAGCTGGCCTACGGCTACAGCGACAGCCCGGCCGGGCCGTGGAAGTGGGGCGGGATCATCGTCGACGCGGCGGGCGAGGTCATACCGAACGGAAACGGCTATGATAGGACGTTTGCGGGCGGCAACACCCACGGCAGTATCTGCGAAATTAACGGCCAGTGGTACGTTTTTTATCATCGGAATCTTCATGCCTACGCGCGCCAGTCGATGGTCGAGCCGATCAGCGTCGAGTGGGATGAAAAGCCTATTTCGGAGGGTGGCGAGGTGCGGATTTCGATGGCGGAAGTCACCTCAAACGGGTTCTTTATAAACGGTCTGAACCCCTATATCAGGCACTCTGCGGGCATTGCAAGCTACCTCACGGGCGACGCGACGATCACCCCGGCGTATGACGAAACGACTACGACCCTGCCGATCGTGAACATCACAAACGGCGTAATTGCGGGGATAAAATATTTCAATTTTGACATCGAAAAGGGCGGCAAAAAGTCGCTTGAGGTTGAGCTGAAGCCGCTCGGAATCACAGGAACGGTGGATATCTACCTGCGCCCGGACAGCGCGGTGAATACGCCTGTGGAGCGGGACGGGGACGGGAATATTATCTCGGTGGGCAAGGGAAGCCGGAAGCTCGGGACGATTGAGCTGACAAAAGAAATGCCACAGGAGGTGACGACATTCACTATTCCCATGGACGAGATAGACAAGCTTGGCGGGCAGTGGGGAGTGTTCTTTGTGTTTGGCGCGAAGAGGTATGGAATTATTTGCGAGCTTTATAGTATGCGGTTTGTGAGTGAGTGAGTGACGACGGTACGAAAAAATTGTAAATGCCCGCCCTCTGCATGGGATTTTGATGCAGGGGCGGGTTAAGTTTTAGATAAACTCAAGGTTTATAATTGGACTGTTAATTTGTTCGCGTTGGACGCATTTTGCCTAAAAAAGTCATCAGCGGGCATGACGGACTTTGACACGTGAGTAGATGATTTTTTAAGGTGTATTGCAGTGTGGGGTAGGACGAGGATTTATGTGGAGGAACAGCCCACCCACCGGGAGGGAGAGGGGTTCGCCTTCCCCACCGCCCAACGCGCACACCCCACAAAAACCGCCGTCCATATGGGCGGCGGCTGATTGATCCTTGATCTAAATCTTAAACTCTACCTTTATCTTTACCTTATCTTCGGATCATTTCTTCTTTTTCTTCATCGCGACGAGGACGGCGGCGATGACGGCGATCACGACGAGGACGACAACGACGGCGATGACGACGGTCGTGGTGGTCTTTTTCTTGGCGGCGGCCTCTTCCTCGGCGATCCTTGCGGCCTCCTCGGCGGCGGCCTTGGCAGCCTGTGCGGCCGCGACGTTGGTCTCGATCTCCTTAACGGCGGCTCTCGCGTCCTTGAGGGCGGCGGTCACGTCGGAGTAGCTCGGGTTGGCTTTTGCGGCGTTCTCGATATTGGTGAGGGCGGCCTTCGCGTCGTCAAGAGCCTTCTGCGCGGCGTCGACGTCCTCTCCTGCGGAGGCGGAAGCGGCAACGGCAGCCGTAACGGCGTCTATATCGGACTGGAGGGTTGCCATGACGTCGCCGGAATCGGCAGCGCTGATGAGCGCGTTGATGTCGCTGACGACCTTCTTGGCCTCGTCAAGCATAGCGGTAATGGTCGGGAATCCGAGGGCGGAAGCCTCCTCCAAAGAAGCGACGGCGCTCTCGGCGTCGGCAAGAGCAGCCTCCATGCCGGCCTTGTCGGATGCGGACTTGGCAGCCACTAAAGCGGCGTTGGCGGCGTCAAGGAATGGCTGGGCCTCCTCGGCAGCGGAACCCTCGACTGCGTCCATGTCGCCGGTGACGATACCGACATAAGTAAGGGTGAGGTTTGTGAGATTCACGCCGTAAGACGGACCCTTGAAGGCGATTCTGTCAGCCTCGGTGCCGCCCTGCGCGTCGAAGTCCTCGGCGACGAGCTGGATATACTTTTCAAATTCGCCGGGAGCGACAAAGCCGTTCTCCGAAGCCTTCCACTGGTTGGAGAAGGTGGCCTCAACGCCCTTTTCTTCGGTATCGGAGTCGCCAAGGAGCCATACGCGGAAGTCTCCGTCGGAAGTGCCCTTGATGTGTACGGTGACGGTTTCACCGATCTTGACCTTTTCGGGAAGCACGAGCGCGAAAAGCGGCACGGCGGCTTCTTCGGTCGCGGTGATGGTTCCGTCGGCGATGGTGAGGACGTCGACCCCGCCCGCCGAGCTTGCGCCAACATGGTCGGCGTCAAGAACGATCTCGGCCTCGTCGGCGAAAACGTTCACGCAGAGCGCGAGCGAAAGCGCCAGAGCCAAGATGACAGCAAAAAGTTTTTTCATATAATGTTCCTCCGTTTTGTAAATTTTCGGATATTCTCCGACAGTATACCATTTTACACGTTTTTATGATGATGTAAAGGGCGAAACGGAGGAAAATCTTTGCGCCAAAGAAGAAAAGGGGGGATGGGGGCGGGGCGAAGCCCCAACGCCCACGAAGTGGGCGTTGTCCGCCGTCGGAGGGGTCAGCACTAAGTTTTTAAAAGGCAGAGAGTTCGACATTTTGCAGGCAGTTAAATAGTGCAACGGCGGGAAGCACGCTGAAAGCGTGCTTAGGGCTTCGCCTCCCCGGGCTTTCTGTGTATTTCCTGCTTTCGCAGTAATCCTGCCTGAGTTGCCAAAAGGTATTCGCTCGCAGGCGAGCTCATGCTGTTTCAAGCCCCCTCCCCTACCCCCTCCCCGGTGGGGAGGGGCGCAACGGCCAATCTACTGCTGACCTGTACCTTAGTGCCCGTTGCGCAGCGAACCGGCCGGAGCGGCGGCTTAGCCCAACCCTCTGCCTCAGCGCAGCAAAGTGCGAGTCTGCACGGGCAAAGCCCCATGCGCGGAGCTTCGCTCCGCGCGGCCGGGAGGCTCCGCCTCCCGGCACGCCGGCCACGAAGTGGCCGGCGGGGGCTTTGCCCCGCCCCCTGCCTCACCGCAGCCAAGTGCAGACCCCGCACCGTCAAACTGCCCCCTCCCCGGTCTTTGCAGCGCAGCTCTGCCTTCGTGCCTCTACTTGCAGCACGCCTTCACTTTACTACCTCACTGTAGGAAAGTGCAGACCCTGCGCGGCGAAGCCCCGGGTGCGCGCGGAGCGCGCACCCGCCCGCCGTGCTCCGCACGGCGGGCAAGCGGCAGCGAAGCTGTCGCAGGGGCTTCGCCCCCATGCGTGATCCCACGCCTCACTGCGTTAAAGGCAGCGGCGAAGCCCTGTGAGCCTGCTTCGCAGGCTCACCCGGCGCACTTCGTGCGTCGGCGAGGCGCCCTTCGGGCGCCTCCGGCCTTCGCCCCCACCCCCTCCCCCCAAAAAATTTTCAAAACCCCTTGACAAATCCGTTCATACTGTGTATACTGTAAATATACAGTCCACCACAATATACACGGAAAGGAGCTTTACGGGTGAACATCATCATAGACAACCGGAGCGGAAAGCCCATCTACGACCAGATAGTCAGCGGGATAAAGGCCGAGATAATCGGCGGCGCGCTCGCCGAGGACGAACCTCTGCCGTCAATACGAAACCTCGCCAAGGACTTAGGCATAAGCGTCATCACCACAAAACGCGCCTACGAGGAGCTCGAACGCGAGGGCTTCATCTACACCGTCGCCGCAAAGGGCAGCTTCGTTGCCCCGAAAAACACCGAGCTTATCCGCGAGGAGAACCTTAAGGCCATCGAGAGCAGGCTCGAGGAGATTCTGCGGCTCGCCTCGCCCGCCGGGATAACCCCCGACGAAATAAAAACCATGCTTGACAGCTTAACGGAGGAGTAATTATGAACGCCATCGAGATCAGAAACCTTACAAAACATTACAGCGATTTTACGCTCGACAATTTGAGCCTTACCCTGCCCTCGGGCTGCATTATGGGCCTAATCGGCGAGAACGGCGCTGGCAAATCCACCACCATAAAGCTTATTCTGGACATGGTAAGCCGCGACGGGGGCGAGATAAAAATCCTCGGCCGGGACAATAAGGATCAGTTCGAGCTCACCAAGGAGGACATCGGCGTGGTGCCTGACGAGATCGGCCTTCCCGAGTACATGACCGCCGCGCAGGTAGGAAACGTCATGAGGCGCTGCTATAAAAACTGGGATCAGAAGAAGTATGAGGACCTTCTTGCCTCCCTCGGCCTGCCGGTGAAGAAGAAATTCAAGGAATTTTCAAAGGGCATGAAGATGAAGCTCGGCATCGCGCTGGCGCTCTCCCACGACCCGAAGCTTCTGATTCTTGACGAGGCGACGAGCGGCCTCGACCCGGTGGTGCGCGACGAGGTCGTGAGCATGTTCTCCGAGTTCACCCGCGACGAAAACCACTCGGTCCTGATATCCTCCCACATCGTCAGCGACCTCGAAAAGATCTGCGATTACATCGCGTTTTTGCACGGCGGGCGGCTGATGCTCTGCGAGGAAAAGGACGTTTTAAAGGACGGCTACCGTTTCGTCCGCGGCACCCGCGAGGCTATATCCGCTATCCCCGAGAGCGACCTTATCGGCCGAAAGCTCTCGCCATACGGCGGCGAGGCGATAGTCAGGCGCGGCGCGGTCCCGGGCGGCATGGATGAGGGCCCCGTCGACATCGAGCAGCTCTTTATCTTCATGGTCAAGCGCGAGGGAGAGGCGGCGCGGTGAGCGAATATCCGAAGAAAAAAAGCGCCGAAGCGCTCCCCCCAAAAAACATATTCAACCGAAAAAAGCTTTACAAGGAGGAAAATCATGAAAGGCTTACTTTTAAAGGAACTTTACTTTTACAGGGCAAACGGCATCATCTACCTTATTTTGTGCCTCTGCTTCGTCGCGGGGGTCATCGGCACAGGCAACCCGTTTTTCTTCTTCTTCGCATTTTTAATGTCCGAGATACTCCCTGGCTCGGTCATCGCCTATGACGAAAAGTCAAAATGGCAGCAGTACTGCGCGACGCTTCCGGTCCCCCGAAAGGCATACGTCGACGTCAAATACATCACGATGCTGATGCTTTTCGTCCTCTCCTGCGCTATCGTGACCGTATGCGTTGCGATACACTCCGCCGCCACCGGCTTTAAGGACCTCGACGGCTTCCGCGCGCTTCTTCCCTGCGCGGCGCTGTTTTTGGTCTTTGTGGGAGTGTTCTCGCTCGTCATGCCGTTCATCTTCAAGCTCGGCGCGGAAAAGGGCCGCTTCCTCTATATGATCTTCGGCGGTATCGCGGGCGGCGTGGCCTCGATCGGCTTCAGCGCTCTTGCCGACGGCGGCGCCTACGAGGTGATGCTGAGCATCTCCCAAAACGACGCGCTGCTTCTTGCGGCAGCGGCGGCGGTGGGCGCGCTGCTCTTTGCCGGCTCCTACGCGCTCTCGGTGCGATTTTACAATAAAAGGGAGCTTTAAAGGAAAAATCCCGCCCCGGCAGTCCGCTCAAGGCTGTCGGGGCTTTTTCGGATATCTCTGCCGCTGATCCGTGAGACCCAAAATGTAGTCGACCGACGTGTCGAAATAATCGGCAAGCTTAATGGAGAAATGGTACAATATAATTGAGAATGTTTGACTTTTTTGTATATAATACTTAATTTTTGCTGTGGGTGTCAAAATGAGTCTTTACGATGTCGTGCCTGAAAATCTGTTTTCCGTTCTTGCCTCAAAAAACAAAGGGCTTTATGTAAACACGCTCTTTGTGCTTTTGGAGGCATTTAAACTGCACCTGCGAATTTCAAAGGACGAGCTTGTTTCGATGATCGTCTCGAAGTTAGAAAGCGACATTGTTTCCGCGGATTTTTCGGAGGACGAGCTTTACGACAGCGAGCAGTCGCTCTCCGGAAGGGCGCATTTTCTTGTGAGAAAGCTTAAGACCGCCGGGTGGATACTCGTCGAGGCGGAAAACGATTTCAGGGAGTATGTCACCGTGCCGGGGTTCAGCTACAGGATAATCCAGCTTTTAAGCGATATTGCAAACGGCTCGGACACCGAGAATTTCGCGTATGTATATTCGACATATTCGTCGCTGAAAAACGCCGACGAGACCCGCGACAGGTTTGAAATGTTCACCGCGCTGAACGATTCGGCAAACAGAACCGAAAAATTGGTGGAGAGCCTCAAATCGCTTTACCACAGCATCACATATTACAATCAGCAGCTTATCGACACGGCGGACGTGAACAAGGTGCTGCACTCGCACTACGACATATACCAGAAAGAGGTAGTGGAGCCGATTATGAAGCCGCTCAAAATCAGGGATTCGGTGCCGAAATATAAGATACCGATACAGCTTATCCTGAAAAAGTGGCTTGTCGAGGAGGACACGGTGGACGGGATAGCGGAGTATATGTCCGCTTCGGAAAACGCCGACCCGGAAAAATGCCGGGTTGAGATACTTAAAAAGATACACTATATCATCGACACCTACGACGGGCTGGAAAAGGACTTTATCGGGGAGATAGACAAAAAGAACACCCAGTACATAAGGTCTACCACGCAGAAGATAAACTATATGATAAATTCCGACCGCTCGGTAAAGGGGAATATGGTCAGTCTTATCCGCGCGATTTCGGACGGAAAAACCTCAGACGCGGCGATGGAGCTTCTTGGGGGCGCGTTCGAGCTTTACGAGCAGTCGTATGTCTCGGAGGAGAGCCTTTATTCGAGAAAAAGGCCGGTCAGGCGGGAAAAGGTATCGGAGCTTATCATGACGGAGGAGCCGGAGGAGTTTAAGGAAAAAGCCCGGAAAATGGCGAAGCAAATGCTTGAGCAAAGATTCGGGAGAAAAAACGTCGCGGCGTTTGTCGGAAGGCTTCTTGACGGCAGAGAGGAGATATCCACCGAGGAAATTATGCTCGAAAACGACGACGATTATATCATGACGCTTTTGTCGGCGGTGTGCGCAGATTCAAAAGATTTCGCCTACAGCGTGAAATTCGCGGACGGATATGTTAAGAGCGGAGGATATGAACTTCCGCTGATGGTATACAAAAGGAGGGCGGCAAAATGAGTCTTGCGCAGTTTGATGAAATGACCGAAAGAGAGGAAAACGATTTTTCGAGGATATGCAATCTTCTGATGGCGGTGACCTATTTGCCGAGGGACAGCGGAGACGGCAGAATTTCAAGGGAATACAGATTCGTCGAAAGCCGCATGGAGCTTTTTGACGAATATCTCGGGCTTTGCGGCTGGAGGATATACAAGGAGCCGCAGTACGGGATTATTTATGTCAGGAATACCGAGGGATACAACAGGCTCGCGCTCAACAAGTTGAGCACGGTGATGCTTTTGACCATGAGGATAATCTTTGAGGAACGCAGGGCGCAGGCAAGCGGCATTTACGAGGTCTGCGCGACGGTGGGAGAGCTTTTCGGAAAGATAGTGAACGAGCTTTCTGCGTATCCTAAAAAGCCGCCGCAGAAGGATATCAAGGAGTCGTTTGCGGTGCTTGAAAACCATAACCTTATAAGAAGGCTCGACGACGGCTTTGATGATATGGAAAACAGATTCATCATACTGCCGTCGGTGCTGATCGCGGTTTCAAACGACAAGTGCCGCTCGGTGTGCGAGGCTCTGAAGTCCGAAACAGAGGGGGAGAGAAATGAAGAAGCTGACGAGATTGCTGCTTATTAACTGGCACTTTTTCAGGAACACCGTTATTGACTTCGATAACATAAACTTTCTCACCGGGAAAAACTCGGCGGGAAAGTCTACTATTATAGACGCTTTTCAGGTCGTGCTTCTTGGCGAGACGAGAAGCAGCGCTTTCAACCGCGCCGCGAGCAAAAGGTCGGAGAGAACGCTTAAAAGCTACCTGATAGGCTCGATGGGCGAAGACAGGGACAGCGGGCTTAAAAGCCTTCGCGAAGGAAAGGATTTCAGCACATATATCGTCGCGGAATTTTACGACGACGTGAAGTCGGAATATTTCTGCCTCGGGGCGATTTTCGACAGCTTTTCGGACGGCGGAGACCCGCTGAAAAGGTTTTTCTGGCTCCGCGACAGGATACCGCAGTGCAGGTTTATCGAAAACGGAAAGACCATGAGCACGAAAAGGGCCGCGGAGTTTTTCAAAGCAAATTATCCGAACAGGTATGAGACGAGGGATACCGCCGAGGTTTACCGGCAGATAGTTTTGGACAAGCTCAATATCCACGACCCTAAGTTTCGCTCTATGCTAAAAAAAGCTATTTCTTTCGAGCCGATCAACGACATAGAGAAATTCATCACCGAAAACGTCTGTGACATCGAGGACGACATAGACATAACCGCCATGCAGGACAATATCCTCTACTACAAGCGGCAGGAGAGCGACGCCGAAAGGTTTCAGTCGAGGCTTGATCGGCTCGGGGAGATATGCAGGCAGTTTGAGGAAATCGAAAAGCTGAGAAAAAGGCGGCTTACGCAGCAGTTTCTTATAGACTTCGGAAAGTATAACGACTGCGCCGAAAGGCTTGAAGCCGAGAGGAAAAAGGCCGAGGAATATAACGCCGGGATAGACAGGCTGAACGAGGAATACCACCGCACCGAAAGCGAGATCAGAAAGGCGGAGGACGAGCGGGACCGGCTTATAGAGGAGAAAAACCGCTTCTGGGCGGACTGCGACGGAGAAATCCTGAAAGCCGAAAAGAAAAGGTATTCCGAAGAGGCCGAGCAGTACGGCGAAAAGACGGAAAAGTTCGTTTTGGAGTTCAGAACCTCCGCTTTAAAATGGAGGGCAAAGCTTGAGGGAATAGACTGCGCGCTGAGCGTTTCGGGGCTTCTTGACAGGGCGGAAAAGCTCTCGGCAGAGGACCTCGACGGCATGTCTTCCGGGTTCTTTTCGGACATAAGGGAGGAGTTTTTGGAGCTTCGGGGAAAGCTTGAGCCGAAGTATCGCGAAATCGAAGTTAAGATCAGGTCCGGCAGGGCGGAGGCGGACGAGCCGGGAGACCGCGAGGTTCTGGCGCAGGTCGGCGTTATAATGATGCCGGAGGTGTTTGAATTCTGCGGGAATGTCAGGATACGGTTTCGGGGAGGCGAGGTCGACTTTTCGCCGATAAAGTCGGGCTCCTGCGTTTCGGGCGACAGCGTTTCGGAGATGCTCGGCGCGGAAATTTTCGACACCGAGAGGATAATTTTCATTGAAAATAAAACCAACTATTCCGATTATTGCCTGTCACGACGCGGCGAAAACGAGCTCGTTGTGTATCACGGCGGCTTTTTGAGCCCGCAAAGAATGAAATTTTTCAGGCTTTTGTGCTCCGGAAAAAATATTCCCGCCTACTTTTGGGGAGATATCGACTACGGCGGGTTTAAGATGTTTTTGAGGCTCAAAAGAAACGTCGCGCCGGGGCTTTTGCCCATGAATATGGACCTTCGGGCGTTTGAAGCGCATAAAAGCGTCGGCCTCAGAAGGGACCGCGATTATATCAAAAAGCTCAAAAAGCTTAAAGAGGATAACGGTTACGGCGAGTTTTACGAAGTTATCGACGCGATTGAGCGGGAGGGGGTTACGGTCGAGCAGGAGAGCTTTATCGAGAGAAACCGATTATAGACAGAAAAAAGCCCCCTTGGGCAGCCCCACATAAAACGACAAAACCAGAATTATATCGTGGCTGTTTGCCATCATGGTGCAAAACTAATTTCATTAGTTTAAACAAAGCCATGTCCGATCCCTCGGGCATGGCTTTTGCTTATCCTATTTAATGAATCATCAGGTCAAATCGTCTGGATTATAACTTTCACAGCCTTCTCCGCATTTCAATTCAGACATGATACTAAACATCTTTTCTCGTTTTTTCGCTATATTGAAAGTCATCTCGCTTTCTCCAATTTTCCCTTATCCATCTCCACCACGCTGTCGCAGAGAACGTCAATATCCTCCGCCGAGTGCGAGGCAATCAGAATGGTCTTCCCCTGCGCTTTTAAATCCAGCAGGTACTTCCGCATTTCCCCCACACCGTCCTTGTCAAGCCCGTTCATCGGCTCGTCAAGAATAAGCAGCTCCGGGTCTTCCATTATCGCTTGCGCGAGGCCGAGGCGCTGGCGCATACCGAGGGAATATTTCTTAACCGACTTCTTTAATTTCGGGTCGAGGCCGACGAGTTCAATACTCTTTCGGATGTCCTCATCATTGATTTTGTGCCGAATATCCGCAAGGAGTTTGAGATTTTTAAATCCCGTGTAATACGGGATAAACTCCGGCGTTTCGATGATAACTCCGACGCTTTCGGGAAAGTCGCAATCCACGCCGATTCGCTTTCCCGCAACGGTGATTTCGCCCTCCGTAGGCCTGATAAACCCGCAGATACACTTCATCAGCATAGTTTTTCCCGAGCCATTTCTGCCGATGATTCCGTGAATCTTTCCGTGCTCAAACTCGACGTTTATGTTCCTCAAAATCATGTCTTTCTTTATCTTTAAGCTAACGTTATTAACTTTTATCATGCTAATCCTCCTTTGCCATAAGCGAAAGATTTTTCCGCTTTATCACCCTCACGCCGATGAAATACATCGCTATATTCGCGGCGACAAGATACAAAACCGAGCCCCACACCGGGAAGATAACCTCGTTAAACAGCTCGTCATAGTGCTTGCCGGCGGTCGAATGCGCGAACGGGAACAGCCAGCAGATTTTCAGCCCGATTATTTGCAGAGCCATGCCCGCGCCGAGCGTAAGAAGATTAGCTGCAAGCCCGATTATTCGGTTGAATCGCAGCGCGAGGGTCATCTGAAGCTGCGCGCAAAACGTGAGGTGCAAAACCGTCAGCAGGCTGCAAACCGCAATCGCGCCAACGACAGAAAAGTTAGTCATCACCGACAGGTCGAGATAGCTGAGCGGGTTGGTGCTCCTGAAAAAGTTTGTCTCCATAGTCTGCGCGTTGACAAGCTTTGCCGAGTTGCTCCAAACGTTTCCGACAAACCCCTGCGGCCGGATCGCGATTATACCGAAAACGAACAGAATTGCAAGCATTGTCGCCGCAGCCATTATCACAAACCCGACCTGCGAGCGGTACCACCTTGCCCGACCTGTTCTTATAAGCACGAACGTCGCATTCGCCGAGATGTCGGGGAAATCTATCATCAGCACCGCGAAGGTCAGCGTTATCACCGGCACGCAAAAAACGTTTGTGATGAACGTGACATACGGCTCAAGCGCGTTGACGGGCTCGCCGAACATCGCGATATACTCTTTCATCGGCGAAATCGAGAACATATACAGGCAGATCAGCGTGAATAAAAAGATAATCTGCTTATCGTTTTTGAGCCATTTTACATACTCCGAAAAGGCGATTCCGAGCCGCTTCAATTCATCACCCGCTTTCCGAAGATCTTACCGCCCAAGAGGTAGATCAGAGCTAAAAGCAGCAATATCGCCGCATAGTAGAGCCATACGAGCCGTTTGATCTCGCTGAAATCGTTGAACGCTGTCTGAATATTAAACAGTTCCATGCTCGGGCAGAGTATGCCGATTTTGGTGTGGTGCTGCAAATAAAGTCCGTAAAGGCCGTTATCCAAAAGAAACAGCGCGACCATCGGCA
>CANQLR010000032.1 GCA_947624745.1 uncultured Clostridia bacterium
CCCAAAATCCCCCCAATTTTCCTAACCGCCCCCTCACGAGTCCAAATCTTTGTACTCCGGCGCCCATTTTAAAAAAACTTTTCAAAATGTTGCACATCCCCGTGCAACTTTCCCCCATTTTTCCGCTATATATGGAAGAGCTCTTTCACTCCAAAAAATTCCCCCACCCATTATCCCTCGTTCCAACGCAAAAATCCCCGCGGGCGCCATCTCCCGCGGGAACCTGTCAACTTATTTAACTAACCTTTACACCCTATACACCCCGCCGGACATCGGGGGCACGGTGGTGCGGCCGCCGTCGGTCTTTATCGCTTCGCCGAGCCGGTAGATCTCCTCCCAGGGGATCGGCGTGTGCGTGTACTCCTGCGGCTTTGCGGTCGGGTTTATGATCACCAAAAGCCGGCCCGCGCGGGTGTAGCAAAGCGGGTACTCGCCCTTGGCGACGCTCAGAAATTCGACGTCGGCCTCGCTCTGAAGCTCGGGGGTCGAGCGGCGGAGCGCGGTGAGTCGCCTGACCTCGCTCAAAAGCGAGAGCGGATCGCCCTCCTGCCCAGCGACGGTCGGGCGGTCGTCCGCCGGGTCGATCGGGACATACAAAAGCCCGGGAGCTGCTGCGCTGAAGCCCGCGTTAGGCGTTTTGTCCCACTGCATCGGCGAGCGGGAGCCGGTGCGCTCGAAACCGCCCTCCTTCGAGGTCAGCCCCTCGACGTAGCGCATGCCGATCTCGTCGCCGTAGTAGATGAACGGCGCGCCGGGCATGGTCAGAAGGAACATAAACGCGAGCTTAAGGCTGTCGCGGTCTTTTACCGAGCGCGCGAGCCTGTCCATGTCGTGGTTGCCGCTCGGAATGCAAATTAAGCCTTTTTTGGCCGTTTTAAGGTAATTTTCGCGATATTTCTCGATGAACCCCGAGGCGTCGCCCTTGCCCTCGGGCGAGAAATACGGGTGCTCGCAGCGAAACAGGTCGTTATAATGCGACGGCCCGAAGTGCAGAAGAAAGTCCATGTGGAAGCCTCCCGCAAGCGACTTGTCAGGCTCGCCCCATTCCGAGACCATCGCCGCCTCCGGGAATTCTTTATCGAGAAACTCCCGAACCTCCTGCCAAAGCGCGATGGTGCCCTTTGACTCCGGGTCGTTTTTCACGAGCGAGCCCGCCATGTCGACCCTAAATCCGTCCGCGCCGAGCCCGAGCCAGAAGCGCATGACGTCCTTCATCGCCTCCAGAGTCGCGCGGGGTCCGGGGGCAGAGGTCGGCTGCTGCCATTTTTCGGCAGGATCGGGCTGATAAAAACCGTAATTCAGCGCCGGCTGGTGACTGAAAAAGTTCACCGCGCAGGAGCCGTTTCGGTCGGATATACCGCGCAGCGAAGCCATACCCGCGGGCTCCTTCCAGACGCTGTCGGTCCAGACGTAGCGGTCGGAAAACTCGTTCCTTTCGGCCTTCAGGCTCTCCTTGAACCACGGGTGCTCGACGGAGGTGTGCCCCGGAACGAGGTCCAAAAGCACACGGATCCCCCGCGAGTGAGCCTCGTCAAAAAGCTTTTTCAGATCCTCGTTCGTGCCGTAGCGCGGGGCGGCTTTGAGGTAGTCGGACACGTCGTAGCCCGCGTCGCCGAAGGGCGAGTCGAAGCAGGGGTTGAGCCAGATCGCCGTCGCCCCGAGCGAGGCTATGTAGTCGAGCCGGGAGATTATCCCCTTAAAATCGCCGACGCCGTCGGCGTTCGAGTCCTGAAACGACTGCGGATAAATTTCATAAAAAACGGCATTTTTTAACCATTCGGGCATATAGGTACCTCCTGAATTTTATTTTAAAATAGTATACCACAAAGCTGCAAAATTTTCAAGGGCAAATTTTCCGGGGAAAACCCTGCTTTTCAATTACGCACTTTGTTGACAAAATCACGGAAAAGCATCCAAAAAATAATGATAATGACGGGGGAATTTTTGCAAAAAGGCGGATTTTCGTTAAAAAGGGTTGACAATGAGCTTAAGTTGTGATAAACTTGCAAAGGAATATGAGAGTGAGAAATAATGCATAAATAGCGCTCGGACGCAAAAAAAGCGCCGTCGAGGGCTTAAAGGTATTATTTTCGCTTGGCGGCCGATAATAATTTTGCCGCATATCCCGGAAATGAGAAAAAGGCGCCCGCGCGCCATGAGGTGAGTAAATGGGAGAGTTAAACGAGAATCAGACAAAGCGGAGGGGGCTTCATATAGAGCATTGGCAGACCGTGTCGGTCTACCTTGTAATATATGATATCATCGCGGTCAATTTGTCATATTTTCTTGCGCTCTGGCTCCGATTTGACTGCATGTTTTCCAAAATTGAACAGAAATATTTGGACGCATTTATCAGATTCGCGCCGATATATACCGTCGTCGCGATAGTCTGCTTTGTGCTTTTAAAGCTGTACCGCTCGATATGGAAGTTTGCGAGCTTCAGCGAGCTGCTTCGTGTCTCGACGGCAACGGCGCTTACCGGCATTATCCATACCGTGCTCATCACCCTGCTGTTTGAACGTATGCCCATTTCATACTATCTAATGGGCGTTGTCCTTCAGTTTATTTTTATTCTCGGGGCAAGGTTTGCCTACCGCTTCTACCTTGTTTTCCGTCAGGGTACCGGCAAGAGCGAGCGCAGCAGGGTAATGCTCATCGGCGCCGGCGCGGCGGGGCAGATGATACTCAAGGACGTCCAGTCCGCGAGAGAGTCGACCGACAGAGTCGTCTGCATAATCGACGACAACAAGAACAAGTGGCAGAGGTATATAAACGGCATACCCATCGTCGGCGGCAGGGACGACATACTTTACAACGTTGAGAAATATAACATACAGAAGATATACTTCGCTATCCCCTCGGCATCCGCTGCGGACAAAAGAGACATACTCAATATCTGCAAGGAATCGGGCTGCGTACTTAAAAATCTCCCCGGCATCTATCAGCTCGTGAACGGCGAGGTAACGACCGAGTCGATGAAGGACGTGGCTATAGAGGATCTTCTCGGGCGCGAGCCGATAAAGATAAACATGGACGAGGTATTTGACTTCATTCGCGGAAAGACGATATTGGTCACCGGCGGAGGCGGCTCGATAGGCTCTGAGCTTTGCCGGCAGATAGCGTTTCACTCTCCGAAGAAGCTGATAGTTTTCGATATCTACGAGAACAACGCTTACGATATCCAGTTAGAGCTTCGCGAAAAGTACCCGAACCTTGATCTTGAGGTGCTCATAGGCTCGGTAAGAGACTCAAGAAGGATAAATCAGGTGTTCCGCGATTACCGACCCGACATAGTCTATCACGCTGCGGCGCATAAGCACGTCCCGCTCATGGAGGACAGCCCCTGCGAGGCTATAAAGGACAACACCATAGGCACATATAAAACCGCCTACGCGGCGATGATGTACGGCTGCAAGAGGTTTGTCCTCATCTCGACCGACAAGGCCGTCAACCCGACAAATGTAATGGGAGCATCTAAGCGCCTTTGCGAGATGGTCATTCAGACCTTTGACCGCAAGATCAAAAAGGGTCAGGCCGAGGAGATACCCAACCTTTACACCCACACCGCCGACGACGATATCGCGGCTCCCGCGCTTCCCGAGCATATCAAAACGGAGTTTGTCGCGGTCCGCTTCGGAAACGTCTTGGGCTCGAACGGCTCGGTCATACCGATATTTAAAAAGCAGATAGCAAAGGGCGGCCCGGTCACCGTTACCCACCCCGATATCGAGAGATTCTTCATGACGATACCCGAGGCGGTGAGCCTTGTTTTGCAGGCGGGGACATACGCCAAGGGCGGCGAGATATTCGTGCTCGACATGGGCAGCCCGGTAAAGATAGATCTTTTGGCAAGAAACCTGATCAAGCTGAGCGGCTTCAAGCCGGACGAGGACATAAAGATAGAATATACCGGTCTTCGCCCCGGCGAAAAGCTCTATGAGGAGAAGCTCATGCGCGAAGAGGGCATGAAGACCACGCCGAACCATCTGATCCATATCGGCCGGCCGATACCCTTTGACGAGGACGTGTTCATCGACGACCTCGGCAGGCTTATGAACGCCGCCTACCGCAACGACCCCGATATACGCAGCGACATAGCCGCGATTGTCGATACTTATAAACCGTGCGGAGACAGGGCACCCGCCCCCGCCGGAAAGTAAAAGAGGTTATATTATGAATGTGAAGGTCCCTTTTTCCCCGCCGGATATCTCCGAGGCGGAGATCAGCGAGGTCGCCGAGGCGCTTCGCTCGGGCTGGATAACGACCGGCCCGAGGGTCAAGGAGCTCGAAAGAAGAATAGCCGAATATATCGGCGTAAATAAGGCCTGCTGCCTCAATTCTCAGACAGCCTGCGCGGAAATGGCGCTCAGGATCCTCGGGATAGGCGAGGGCGACGAGGTCATCACGACCGCTTATACATACACCGCGACCGCGTCCGTGGTGTGCCACGTCGGCGCAAAGCTCGTTTTGGTCGATACGCAGCCGGACAGCCTGGAGATGGACTACGACGCCGTTGAAAGGGCGATAAACGAAAATACAAAGGCAATTATACCGGTCGATCTCGGCGGAGTGCCCTGCGACTATGACAGAATATTTGAGATAGTAAACAGTAAAAAGGATATTTTCAGGCCGCGAAGCGATATTCAGGCCGCAATTGGCAGGATAGCCGTCTGCGCGGATACGGCCCACGCCTTCGGCGCAAGGCGGCACGGCAAAATGATCGGCAGCGTAGCGGACTTTTCGAGCTTCAGCTTCCACGCGGTAAAAAACCTCACCACAGCTGAGGGCGGAGCGTTGACGTGGAAAACCATCGACGGCATAGACGACGGCGAGATATATCATCAGCTCCAGCTTCTGAGCCTTCACGGACAGTCGAAGGACGCGCTTGCGAAAACGCAGCTCGGAGCATGGGAGTACGACGTCGTCGGGACATATTACAAGTGCAATATGACGGATATCATGGGAGCGATCGGCCTTAAGCAGCTCGAGCGCTACCCGGGTATGCTTTTAAGAAGAAAAGAGATCATCGGACGCTACGACAAAGCTTTTCGTCCGCTCGGGATACACACCCTTGAGCACTACACCGACGAATACGAGTCGTCGGGGCACCTCTACATCACGAGAGTGCCGGGGATAACTCCCGAGCAGAGAAACGGGATAATTTGTAAAATGGCGGAAAACGGCGTCGCGGTAAACGTTCACTATAAGCCTCTGCCGATGCATACGGCCTATAAAAAACTGGGATTTGACATAAAAAGCTATCCCAACGCATATAAGCAGTATGCAAACGAGATCACCCTCCCGCTTCATACCTGCCTGACCGACGAGCAGGTCGAGAGCGTGATAAACGAATTCAGGAAAGCGGTCGAGAGCGCAAGATGAGGCTTAGAAGGTGGGAGGATCTGCCGCCCGAAATGCAGTGCGGCGAGGTCAGAGAGTATTATGACATCCTAAAAAAGAAAAGGTTCAGCCTGCTCCTGAAGAGGGCGTTTGACGTCTTGGCGTCGCTTGTAATGCTGATATTGCTCTCGCCGGTGTTTCTGATACTTGCGATAGCTATAAAGCTCGACTCGCCCGGTCCGGTGTTTTACAGGCAGGAGAGGGTCACGCAGTACGGCAGACATTTTCGGATATTCAAGTTCCGCTCGATGGTCAACAACGCGGACAAAAGCGGTACGGCGGTCACTGTTAAGGGCGACAGCCGCATCACCAAAACGGGCAGATTTATCCGCAAATTCAGGCTCGACGAGATAAGCCAGCTTATAGATGTCTTGCGCGGCACGATGACGTTTGTGGGCACCCGCCCCGAGGTCCCGAAATATGTTGAGCATTACACCCCGGAAATGATGGCGACGCTTCTTTTGCCCGCCGGCGTCACGAGCCTTGCGAGCATAAAATTCAAGGACGAATCGGAGCTTTTGGACGCCGCCTCCGACCCGGATAAAACCTACATAGAAGAGGTCCTGCCGGGAAAGATGGAGTATAATTTGAGGGAATTGAGGGGGTTCGGGGCAATGAGGGACATCGAGATCATGTTCAAAACAGTCGGGGCGGTAATAAAATAGAAGCTGCGGAGGAAATAAAATGTTTGATACAGTAAAAAAGCCTACGGTATGGATATTCAGCTATTTTGCGGGCGGACCGTCGTATTGCCCGCGTGTTCCCGATTACAGCCTTGCAGAATACTTGCAGAGAAACGGTTACGACGTAAAGATTTTTGCCGGAAGCGCTTTACATAATACCGAGACAAATTTTATCACCGACAATACAAGGTTTCTTGAAAAGATCGTTGACGGGGTGCCCTTTGTATATATCAAAACAAGATCCTATAAATCGAAGAAAGGAGAGACCTTAAGCTTTTTGGATTATTACGTTAATCTTCTGAAGGCATATAAAAGGTTTTCTGCTCCAGATTTAATAATAGCAGCTATGCCTCAGCCGATGGCTTGTCTTGCCGGAGTTAAGATAGCAAAAAAGCTGAAGGTACCGTACATAACGAGCATTGTCGATCTTTGGCCTCTTTCTATAGTCGAATATGCCGATTTTTCGGATAAGAATCCTATAATCCAGGCTATGTATGTATTTGAAAAATGGGTATATAAGAAGTCGGATCAGCTTGTGTTTACATGGGAAGGGGCATATGATTATATTATTGACAAAAAGTGGGATAAGGATATTCCGAGACACAAATTCCACTATATCAATATAGGCGTTGACCTTAAAACATTTGAAAATAATCTTGCTAACAATGCCGTTTCTGACGCTGACCTTGAAAAGGATATCTTTACCGTGATGTATTGCGGGAGTGTAAGAGAAGCAAACGATATCGGTACTGTCGTTGAATGTGCGAAAAAGCTGTGCGAGGAAGGTTATACCGACAAGATCAGGTTTATTATATACGGCGATGGCCCGGACAGAGAGGTCCTTATTGAAAAATGTGCAAAAGAAGGGATCTCAAACGTGATCTTCAAGGGGTCTATAGACAAAAAATATATACCTTACGTGCTATCAAAAAGCGATCTTAATGTTTTGAATTTAAAGGCTGCGGCAACTCAAAAATACGGAAACAGCTCGAACAAGCTTTTTGAATACCTTGCGTCGGGAAACCCTGTTATAGCAAATATTGACGAGGGAAAATACCCGATAATAACAAAGTACGGCTGCGGTAAGGTCGTTAAGGCCGGCTCAATTGACGAGTACGCAGAGGGAATAAAGTATTTCTATTCCCTCAACGATGAGCAAATGGAGGTATACCGCAAAAACGCAGTTGAAACTGTAAAGTTGTTTGATACCGAAAAATTGAATTCGGAGTGGGAAGAGATCATCAGAAAAGAAATTGATAAAAGCTAAAAAGTATTCGATAATATGGGGGAAAAAGCTTGAAAACCATCATGCTCGTCTTCGGCACACGCCCCGAAGCAATAAAAATGTGTCCGCTCGTTAACGAACTCAAACGGCACAAAGAAATAAAAACCGTCGTCTGCGTGACCGGTCAGCACCGGCAAATGCTTGACCAGGTGCTCGAGGCGTTCGGCGTCGTCCCGGATTACGATTTATCAATCATGAAGGACAAGCAGACGCTGTTCGACATCACGACAAATATATTAAATCGCATTAAAGAAGTGCTTGAGCAGATCAGACCCGACGTTGTGCTCGTACACGGCGATACTACGACGACTTTTGTGACTGCACTCGCCTGTTTTTACCTACAAATTCCGGTCGGTCATGTCGAGGCGGGGCTTCGTACATACAACATTTTCAGCCCCTATCCCGAGGAGTTCAACCGGCAGGCGGTCAGTATAATAAGTCAATTTAATTTCGCTCCGACCGAGCTCTCGAAGCAGAATTTATTGCACGAGGGCAAGCCCGAAAGCAGCATTTTTGTGACCGGCAACACCGCCATCGACGCGCTGAAAACGACGGTTAGGGAGGACTATCATCACCCCGAGCTCGACTGGGCTGAGGGCAGTCGGTTGATTCTCATCACCGCGCACCGCCGCGAGAATTTGGGAGAGCCGATGAAGCATATGTTCCGCGCGATCCGCCGCGTGATGGATGAGCACCCCGACGTCAAGGCGATTTATCCGATTCACATGAACCCGGTAGTGCGCGAGACTGCTGCGGAATTCTTAGGCGACGACGAGCGAATCCACATAATTGAGCCGCTCGACGTGCTTGATTTTCACAATTTCATGGCGCGAAGCTATATGATCCTGACCGACTCGGGCGGCATTCAGGAGGAAGCGCCGAGCCTCGGCAAGCCGGTCCTCGTTATGCGTGACACGACCGAGCGCCCGGAAGGAATTGCCGCGGGGACGCTGAAGCTCGTTGGGACGAGTGAGGAGACCATCTATACTGAATTTAAGCGGCTTCTGACGGATAAGGCGGCATATGATGAGATGGCTAAGGCGAGCAATCCGTATGGGGATGGACGGGCATGTGAGAGGATAGCGAATGTATTGAGTGCAGACTGACTTTTTCTTTGAAAGTTGGGAGTTTTCCAAAATATGAAAAATTTTATCAATAAATTGAAGAGAGTAAAAAAGAGCGAGATGTTGGATATATGGAAGTTACCTGTTTCGGCAATCGTTGCGCCATTTTACCGTATGAAGCACAGAGATTTGTGGATCATCTGCGAGGATAAGGCTGAAGCGCGCGATAATGGGTATTGGATGTTTAAATATATCTGTGAAAATGTTCCTCAACAGGAGTGCGTATATGCGATAGCTCATAATTCTGCAGATATTGACAAAGTAAGAGCCATAGGTAGAATTGTTGAATTTGGCTCTCTGAAGCATTGGATATTGTATTTTGCATCTACAAAAAAATTAAGCAGTCAAAAGGCCGGAAATCCCAATGCGGCAATATTCTATTTTTTAGAAGTATATGGGGTGATCAAAAATAACAGAATTTTTTTACAGCATGGGATCACTATAAATAATGCCAAATGGTTATATTATAATGTTACAAAGATGAAAAGATTTATTTGCGGAGCTCGTCCGGAGTATGATTACGTTAATGAGCTATTTGGATATCCGGCCGAAAACGTTGTTTATACAGGATTTCCGAGATTTGATGGTCTTCATGACCAAAAGCCCGAGCGTATAGTGCTTATAATGCCAACTTGGAGAGAATGGATAGCAGATGAAGACCATAGGCTTCTTGAATATGAGGGAACTACAGAAATCGAAAAAACAAATTACTTTATTAAATGGAACGACTTTTTGAATTCCGAAAGGATCAAAGATATATCTGAAAGGTACGGCGTTCAATTTGTGTTTTTCCCTCACAGAAATATGCAAAAATATATGGAACATTTTTCTAAGAGCAAGCCTTATTTAAGAATTTTGAGTGGCAGCGACTGTGGGGTCCAGGAAATTATGAAAAAGGCGTCGCTTATGGTCACAGATTATTCAAGCGTATTTATGGACTTTGCTTATATGATGAAGCCTATAGTATTTTACCAGTTTGATTATGATATGTTTAGAAGAGGACAGTATCAGGAAGGATATTTTGATTACAATAAGAACGATTTCGGATATTCCTTCTCGGAACCGGAAAAGGTCTTTGACGATATAGAGAGAATTATTAATAACGGGTTTGCGGTGAGTGAGGAATTCAAAAAAGCCCATCAACGATTTTTCCCAATATATGATAGCAATAATTGCTTACGTGTTTTTGAAGCAGTGAAGAAGGTTTAAATTGGCTTATTGAACATGTATACTTTAGGAGATATAGAAGGAGAGACTATGACAAAGTTAAGCAAAAGTTGGGCTGCTATTCTTATAATTGATGCGGTCTTTATTGCATTTTCATTGTTTGTAGAAAACAGTCTGTTAATTACTATTGATTTTGTTATTTGGGCAGATATAATGATTTATTGTCTTCAGAAAGTAGAAGAAAGAATAATGCTGCTTGTATATTCAGTGGCTTTTTTTGCATTCTTAATAGGACGAGAGGTGCTTGAAAAATACAAGCTTCATTCGGTATATGTAAGCTTCTCTGAAGACATCAATGCGCATGCAGAGGGACTGTTAGCAGTGAGCTTGATTAGTCTTTTCTTAGGGTATATTTTTGTATCGAATACTACTATAAAAAGTTTTGCCCCAAAGCAGCCAATAGATTATGAATCGGATTATTATAAAATTGTAAGAAAAGTAAGTAAATACATGTTCATTGCTATGTGGTTAATAGCCGTGTATTCAAATGTTATAGCAACAGTCGGAGTAATGAGGAGTGGTTATCTTTCAGTTTTTTTAAACAGTAGTTCGTCAAATTTGATCATTGATGAAATTTCCTCGATGTCAAAAATAGCATTTTGGGTATTTCTTGCAACGATGCCTCCTAAAAAAGAGTGTAATAGAATGATGATACTGTTTATTATATATGCGGCATTCACGCTAGGCTCTGGTTCAAGAACAAATTTTGTTGTAGATGTTCTATTAGTATTTGCTTATTATATCAGCAGAAATAAAATAAACAGCGGAGGGAAAAAATGGTTCAGCAAAAAGGAATTTCTTATTTGCCTTTTTGCAGCGCCGACTCTTATGGTCGTAATGGTATTTGTATCAGTTTTCAGGTCGGGCACTGAAACAATGACAGGTTCATTTTTAGACAACATTACACGATTTATATATGAGCAGGGTACTTCTATAAACTTCATTAAGCGTGCAAAAATGTATAGTGCAGTCATACCTAAAAATCGTGTATATATGTTAGGAGCGACCATAACATATTTAAAGACGAATCCTGTAAGTCAACTTTTAGGGCTTGCTCCGTTCAGCGGAACGAACAATGTGCAGCATGCGCTGCAAGGATATTCAATGTCGCACACTGTATCATATATAGCTATAAAAGATATGTATCTTAGAGGTATGGGGCTAGGGAGCAGTTATATTGCGGAAGCTTTCCATGACCTTGGCTATATCGGAGTAGTCTTAATTAATTTATTGTACTCAATTATTCTTCAAAAGGTTATCAATTTTAAAAACAAAGGAATATGGATGGCATCTTTGGTGTTTATCATTATGGAGGGCATAATTACAGCTCCGCGCGGTGCTACGGATGAATTTATAGTAAGGATTATTACACCATCTTGCTGGATTACTTTAGGTCTGATTTATATTATTGCAAGGATGTACTATTTAAAGTTTATAAAATCGAAAAAAGCATAATGATATTTATTATTTTTGGAGCTGGTCGGCTATGGCAGAAATAATGGTCAGTATTATATGCACAGCATATAATCATGAAAAGTTTATTCAAAGCGCATTGGACAGTTTTATAAATCAGAAAACAAACTTTGATTTCGAGGTGTTGGTGCATGATGACGCTTCGACTGATAACACTGCAAATATAATCAGAAAATATGAAAAAGAATTTCCTAAAATTATTAAGCCTATTTACCAAAGTGAGAATAAATTTTCTAAATCTGTAAATCTTCAGAAGGAAATTATTGCCCCTATAGCAAGGGGAAAATACATTGCGCTTTGTGAGGGCGACGATTATTGGATAGATGAATATAAGCTTCAAAAACAGGTCGATTATCTCGAATCTCATCCTGGTTGCACGATATGCTTTACAAATGCATATACTGAAGACCAACAGCATGACAATAAACGCAAGATTTTTCTTCCGCGTGATAACGACGAAGCCAAGGCATTTCCAGAACATGATAAAGATTACAATTTAGATAACGCATATGAGATTAAATTTGCACCGACAGCTTCATATGTCTATCCCCGCGAGACATATATTAAAATGTCACAGAATTTTGTAAAGTGTAAAAACGGAGATCTTCAGATAAGACTTATGCTTATGTCGGCCGGATATGCACACTTTATAAACGAGGTTACATGCGTTTATAGGATAAATGTTTTTAACTCATGTGAAACGGTATGGAAGAAGCAATCAAAGTCAGACGGTCGCGACAGATGTCAGATGGTATTAAGTATGCTTGACAAGGTTGACAGTATGACTGATGGCAAGCATGCAGAGGGACTATGGCGATTTAAACAAATAAATTTAATAAGTTATATTTCATATTGTTCCTCTCTCAAAGTATTGAGGAATCCTGATTTGAGTAGAGCATTCCAAGAAATCAGCTTAAAAGAAAAGATAAAAATTGCTCTTAGAGTTTATTTGCCCAGTAGCGTATATAATACGCTGCAGGAATTAAGGGGACGATTGAAATAGGAGCTTCACAGGAAGTAAAAAGTGGAAAAGTATTGAATAATCTTCTCTGGCGTTTTCTCGAACGCTGCGGGGCGCAGGGCGTAACGTTCATCGTCTCAATAGTCCTGGCGCGAATACTTGATCCTACGGTTTACGGGACGATCGCGCTTGTAACTGTCTTTACCACCATCATGCAGGTATTTGTCGACAGCGGCATGGGGAACGCTCTGATACAAAAGAAAAACGCTGACGACCTTGATTTTTCCACAGTATTCTATTTCAATGTCATAGTATGCCTTGCGCTTTACGGGATAATATTCGCGGTGGCGCCTCTTATCGCCCGCTTTTACGAGATGCCGGAGTTGACCCCGGTCGTGCGAGTGTTAAGTTTAACGCTTATAATATCCGGGGTGAAAAACGTTCAGCAGGCTTATGTATCCCGAAATATGCTCTTCAAGAGGTTTTTCTTCGCGACTCTTGGCGGAACGGTCGGCGCGGCTGTTATAGGGATATGGATGGCATATCGCGGCTATGGCGTTTGGGCTCTTGTGGCACAGAATCTGTTTAACCTGACGCTTGACACATTGATCCTTTGGCTGACAGTAAAATGGCGTCCAAAGCTGATGTTCTCGTTTGAAAGATTGAAAGCGCTGTTTTCGTTTGGCTGGAAGCTTTTGGTTTCTGCAATCCTGGACACGGTCTACAATGATTTAAGGCAGTTAATTATTGGGAAATTATACACATCAGATGATTTGGCGCAGTATAACCGTGGCGACCAGTTCCCGAGGCTCATCGTCAGCAACATCAACACGTCAATAGACAGCGTTTTGCTTCCGACTATGTCATCGGAGCAGGATCACAAGGAGCGCGTGCGCGCTATGACCCGACGTGCGATACGGACAAGCACCTATCTGATGATGCCTATGATGGTAGGGCTTGCAGTATGCGCCGAGCCGTTGGTCAGCTGTATACTTACAGATAAATGGCTGCCGTGTGTGCCGTTTTTGCGAATATTCTGTTTTACCTATGCTTTTTACCCTATACACACCGCAAATCTTAATGCAATCAAGGCAATGGGCAGAAGCGATCTGTTTCTGAAGCTTGAGATAATCAAAAAAGTAATGGGCATGGTCGTTTTGCTGTCGACAATGTGGTTCGGCGTAATGACGATGGCATATAGCCTGCTGCTTACAAGCATTTTAAGTCAGCTTATTAATTCGTGGCCTAATCGCAAGCTCTTGGATTATAGGTATTCCGAGCAATTTAAGGACATGCTGCCGCAGATCCTGCTGTCGCTTACTATGGGAGCGATAGTGTACTGCGTTTCGTTCCTGCATCTTAGCGATATAGCAACTCTTTGCATACAGGTACCTCTCGGTGCGGCAGTATATTGCCTCGGATCATGGCTGTTCAAACTTGAAAGCTTTGAGTATGTTTTGACTATGTTGAAAAACTTTATAAACCGAAAAGAGGATAAGGTATGAAAAAACTGCTTTTGCTTGGGGGAGCACGTTATATTTTGCCTGTGATAAAAGCGGCGCATGATATTGGGGCGTATGTTATCACCTGCGACTATTTGCCGGATAATATCGCACATAAATATTCTGACGAATACTGGAATATAAGCATAATTGATAAGGACGCTGTTCTTAAGGCGGCGCAGGAGAATAGGATCGACGGTATTATGTCGTTTGCCTGCGACCCTGGAGTTGTGACGGCTGCTTATGTAGCAGAAAAAATGGGACTGCCTTCGTGCGGCCCTTATGAGTCGGTGTGTATTCTTCAGAATAAGGCGAAATTCCGCAAATTTCTTTCTGAGCACGGTTTTAATGTACCGTGCGCAAAGGGATATACCTCCGCAGACGACGCTGTTAAAGATATTTCAATGTTTCATTGGCCTGTGATAGTTAAGCCTACGGATTCCGCGGGCAGCAAGGGAGTTACAAGAGTAGACTCTCCCGATAAATTAAGAGAAAGCATAGAATACGCATTGCAGTTTTCCCACAGCGATGAATTTATTATAGAGGATTTTCTTGAGAAAAAAGGACATTCTTCGGATACAGACAGCTTTTCTGTTAACGGAGAATTGAAATTTGTTTCTTACTCTGCTCAACGTTTTGATGAAGACTGCGAGAACCCGTATACGCCTTCTGCTTATACCTGGCCGGCTACGATCTCGGATGAACATCAAGCGGAACTGACCGGCGAAATAGGCAGATTGCTGCGCCTATTAAAAATGAAGACTTCAATATACAATATTGAAACCAGAGAATGTACGGACGGAAAGGCATATATAATGGAGTGCTCTCCACGCGGCGGCGGAAACAGACTTGCTGAAATGCTGAGATATGCTACCGGAGAGGACCTTGTAAAGGCGTCTGTGTGCGCTGCCCTCGGCGAACCTGTAAAGGTTGAGCAAAAGCCGTATAACGGATACTGGGCGGAGATAATTCTGCATAGTAAAAAGCCCGGAATATTCGAACGTATTTATATCTCGGAAGAATTAACGGGAGAAATAATTGAAACCGATCTATGGGTGCAGCCCGGCGATTATGTAGGCGGATTCTCCGGTGCTAACAAAGCAATAGGCACATTGGTTCTAAGATACGAGAGCCGAGAGGTTATGGAAAAAGAAATATGCATGATAAACGACATGATCAGGGTTGTTCTTAAGTGAAGCTGACGGTTGACTGGAAGTAGGAGGTTTAAATTGAAAAGGATAGTTATTTTTGGCGCGACAGGCGACACCGGTAAATATTTGGTGGATTATTTTTTGAATATGCCTTCTTTTGGCGACTGCGAATTATATGCCGTTGGTACCAAAACCACAGATTGGTTTTCTAAGCGCAATGTAAAGTATATACAGGTCGACGTAAGCAAAAAGGAAATGTTTACTAAGCTTCCCGAAGACGTTTATGCTGTCATTGATCTGGCGGGAGTCATGCCTGCACGCATGAAGGGATATGATCCGCAAAGATATATAGATGTAAATATAACAGGAACGTTGAACATTTTGGAATATTGCAGACGTAGCGGTGCGGACAGGATCTTGTTTGCTCAAAGCTTTGGCGATATAAAGGATCATGCTGAAGAAAACATAGTTTTGCATCCTGACATGCAAAGAAAATTCAGCTTTCACAGCGACCACACGGTATATGTGATGACCAAGAATTTTTCTGTAGATCTTATCAGGCATTATCATGAGATGTACGGACTAAAGAGTTTTATCTTTAGATTGCCGACGATTTATTTATGGAGCAAGATAGACGAATATTATGTAGACGGTCAAATCAGAAAAATAGGATACCGAAAGCTGATCGATCAGGCTATCAACGGCGAAACAATGGAGATTTGGGGAGATAAAAGCCGCAAGAAGGATATGGTATATGTAAAGGACTTTTGCCAGATGCTGTATAAAGCGGTGTTTGCTGAAATAGACACAGGGTATTACAATGTCGGCACAGGTATAGGAACGACTCTGGAAGATCAGATCAACGGAATGATCGAGGTCTTTTGCCCGCCGGACAAGAAGTCTAAGGTTATTCCGAGACCGGATATGCCGAATGCTCCTCAATATATCATGGACATTACATCTGCTGTGAACGACTTGGGATATTCTCCTAAATATGATTATATTTCCATGCTGAAGGATATGAAGCTCGAAATGGAACTAAATAGATTTTAAGTAAAGGACCTATAAGTATGATAAACGTCACCCGCTCCTCAATGCCGACAATTGAGGAATACATGAATGAAATTAAGGATCTGTGGGATTCTCACTGGCTCACGAACATGGGCGCGAAGCACCGCGAGCTCCAGGCGCAGCTTGAGGGCTTCTTGGGCGTGCCGCACGTCGTTCTCTACACGAACGGCCATCTTGCGCTCGAAAACGTAATTGCGGCGATGAATTTTCCGAGGGGCGGCGAGGTCATCACTACCCCGTTCACCTTCGCCTCAACTACCCATGCCATCGTGCGAAACGGCTTGACGCCTATATTCTGCGATATTAGGGCAGACGACTATACCCTCGACCCGGACAAGCTTGAGCCGCTGATCACCGACAAAACCGTCGCGATACTGCCGGTTCACGTCTATGGGCATCTGTGCGACGTTGATGCGATCGAAAGTATCGCCAAAAAGCACAATTTGAAGGTGATCTATGACGCCGCGCATGCCTTTGGTGTGACGAAAAACGGGGCAAGCCCCGCCGGCTTCGGCGATGCGTCGATGTTCAGCTTCCACGCGACAAAAGTTTTCAATACTATCGAGGGCGGTGCTGTCTGCTTTGCAGACGACAGCATGGTGCAGGTCCTCAACGACATGAAAAACTTCGGCATACGCGGCCCGGAGGACTGTGCATACATCGGCGGCAACGCCAAAATGAGCGAATTTCAGGCGGCGATGGGGATATGCAACCTTCGTCATCTTTCCGAGGAAATATCAAAACGTCAGAAGGTTGTCGAGAGGTATAATTCAGAGCTCTCCAGCATATCCGGCATAAAATTGAGCGCTCCGCAGGACGGCGTTAAATCGAACTATGCATACTTCCCTGTCGTATTTGACGGATACAAATACACCCGGGATGAAATATTTGCAAAGCTCGCCGAACAGGGCATCACAGCGCGGAAGTATTTCTATCCTCTCACGAGCGATTTTGAGTGCTATAAGGACTTCCCGACTGCGGGAGGGGATAAGACCCCGGTCGCAAAGCATGTCGCCGCGAACGTCCTGACGCTGCCGCTCTATGCGGATCTGTCGCTGGAAGATGTGGATAGGATATGCGATATTATCAAAAAATGAGAGGTACATATGACTGAAGAAATCAATAACCCCCGTAAATTAGGCGGGGGGGGGTATACAAATAATACAACTTACTGACATTGCGGTGATCAGACAGTTAATGACAGAATGTGAAGACAGCTTGTATGATAAAGAAGTTGTGTCAAGCGGTATTTATGGCTCTTTGGTTGAAAAGTATGCACAGTTTGCATATGTTATCGCTGCACAATTTAATAATGAGCTGATTGGGTATGCAGCTTTTTATTGCAACGATATAGTTACCAAACAAGCTTATTTATCAATGATTGTAGTAAAGAAAGAATATCAGCATATAGGAGCCGGTGGGGCTTTGATGAGTGAAATGAAAAGAATTTGCTGTGATAATGGTTCTTTTACTATCAAATTAGAGGTCGATGTCAATAATTTCAAAGCAAAAAATCTGTATCATAAGTGTGGATATGCGTATGATAGCATAGCCTCCGAACATACAGAGTATTTTTGCCTGTATATGGAAAACGAAGGAGACAGAAATTTATGAAAGGCATAATTCTCGCCGGCGGCAGCGGTACCCGGCTATATCCGATGACTAAGATAGTATCGAAGCAGCTGCTGCCGATATACGACAAGCCGATGATCTACTACCCGCTGTCAACGCTTTTGCTTGCGGGGATACGCGACATACTTATCATCTCGACGCCGCATGACATCGGGCTATATGAGGCGCTTTTGGGCGACGGTAGCCGCATCGGTATTCGCCTTACATATGCTGTCCAGCCCGAGCCTAAGGGTCTCGCGCAGGCTTTTATCATCGGCGAGGACTTTATAGATGACGACAATGTTTGTCTGATCTTGGGTGACAATATTTTCTATGGGAAGGATTTCACTCGCATTCTGAGGGAGGCTATGGCAAATCTCGACGGAGCGACTGTGTTTGGCTATACTGTCAAGGACCCCACTTCCTTTGGCGTTGTCGAATTTGATAAGAACAACAGGGTCATTTCTATTGAGGAAAAGCCAAAGCAGCCGAAGTCGAATTATGCGGTCCCAGGGCTTTATTTCTATGATCATGATGTTGTGGATATCGCGAGGAACGTAAAACCGTCCGCGCGAGGCGAGCTCGAGATCACAGCAGTAAACAACGAATACTTAAGACGAGGAAGGCTGAAGGTGCAGATAATGTCGAGGGGAATGGCTTGGCTCGACACCGGCACTCCGAGCGGAATGATTAAAGCGAGCGAGTTTGTCCAAACAGTGCAGGAAATGCAGGGGTTCTATGTTTCGTGCATCGAAGAAATAGCTTGGCGGCGCGGGTTTATTACAAAACAGCAGCTGCGCGATATTGGCGAGGAGCTTAAGATGACTGATTATGGCAAATATTTGCTGGAGATCACGGAGGAATAATATGACAATTATCGTTACCGGCGGCGCGGGGTTCATCGGCTCAAACTTCATCTTCCATATGCTGAAAGCCTACCCCGACTACCGCATTATCTGCTTGGACAAGCTTACCTACGCGGGCAATCTCTCTACACTTGAGCCTGTAATGAGCAATCCCAATTTCAGGTTTGTGAAATTGGATATTTGCGACAGACCCGGTGTCTACAAGCTCTTTGAAGAGGAGCGCCCGGACATCGTCGTCAACTTCGCGGCGGAGTCTCACGTCGACCGCAGCATAGAAAATCCCGAAGTATTTTTGCAGACAAATATCCTCGGCACGCAAGTGATGATGGACGCTTGCAGAAAGTACGGTATCACGCGGTATCATCAGGTCTCGACCGACGAAGTCTACGGCGATCTGCCGCTCGACCGTCCCGACTTGTTCTTCACGGAAGAAACTCCTATACATACATCAAGCCCTTACAGCGCCTCGAAAGCGAGCGCAGATTTACTCGTTCTGGCGTACCACCGCACGTTCGGGCTGCCGGTCACAATCAGCCGGTGCTCGAACAACTACGGCCCGTATCACTTCCCTGAAAAGTTAATCCCATTGATGATTGCAAACTGCCTCAACGACAAGCCCCTCCCGGTTTACGGCAAAGGAGAGAACGTCCGCGACTGGCTCTACGTCGAGGACCACTGCAAGGCGATCGACCTCATAATCCACAAAGGCAGGGTCGGCGAAATTTACAACGTCGGCGGGCACAACGAGATGAAAAACATTGACATAGTTAAGCTTATTTGCAGGGAGCTCGGAAAGCCCGAAAGTTTAATTACTTATGTAACCGACCGCAAAGGGCACGATATGCGCTACGCGATCGACCCGACCAAAATTCATACCGAGCTCGGCTGGCTGCCCGAAACGAGGTTCGAGGACGGGATCAAGAAAACCATAAAATGGTACCTCGAAAACAGGGAGTGGTGGGAGACGATCATCTCGGGCGAGTACCAAAACTATTATGAGAAGATGTACGGGAGCAGGTGAGCCGAGATCTCCTAAGATTTGTATATTTTTTTAAATGCCTCGTCAAAACTGACGGGGCATTTTTGTGCAAAAAAACCGACGCGTTTCCGCATCGGTTTTGATTTATTTACTTAGTTACTATCCTTTTTCTCCTCCGCCCATTTGGCGACGACGGTGAGGAGTTTATCGACGTTGATGGGCTTGGCGATATGGTCGTTCATGCCGCTGTCGAGGGCGTTGCGGCGGTCCTCTTCAAAAGCGTTCGCGGTCATTGCGACGATGGGGATGCTGTTGAGCCGCGGGTCGTCGAGGCTGCGTATCGCCTTCGACGCGTCGTAGCCGTTCATGACCGGCATTTGCACATCCATGAGTATCAGCGAATAGCGCCCGGGCTCGGAGTTTTTCACCATGTCGACCGCTATAGCGCCGTTCGCGGCAGTCTCGATGACAAAGCCGCTCTCCTCTAAAAGCTCCTGCGCAATCTCGCGGTTGAGCTCGTTATCCTCCACCAAAAGAAGCCTGCTGCCCTTGAGCCTTTCGAGGGCAACGCTCTTTTCGTCGGGGGCTTTTTCCTCGGTCGCGGCCTTGCCCATCGCGGAAATCAGCGTTTCGCGAAGCTCGGAGAGGAATATCGGCTTGTTGACGAACGCCGTGACCCCGGCGGCTTTGGCCTCCTCCTCGAAGGCGGACCAGTCGTAGGCCGTGAGGATCACTATCGGGACGCAGGAGCCCGCGATCGACCTTATCTGGCGGGCGACCTCGATGCCGCTGAGGTCGGGGAGCACCCAATCTATGATGTACGCGTAGAACTCGTCCCCCATTTCGACCGCCTGCTTAGCGCGAAGGACGGCCTCCTTGCCGTGCATCGTCCACTCGGCCCTCATGCCTATTTGGGCGAGCATTTTCGTCACGCTGTCGCAGGTCTGAAAGCTGTCGTCGACGACAAGACCCCTGACCCCCGCAAGCTCGCGTATCACCGTGACCTGCTTCGTTTCGGTCTGAAGGCGGAACTCGAAGTTGAGGACAAATTCGGTGCCGCGGCCCTGCTCGGTGTAGACGTCTATCGTTCCGCCCATGGTGTCGACGATGTTTTTCGTGATCGCCATGCCGAGGCCGGTGCCCTGAATGCCGCTTATCGTCGAGGTGCGCTCGCGCTCGAACGGCTCGAAGATGTGCTTTGCAAACTCCTTGCTCATGCCTATTCCGGTGTCCTTGACGCGGATCTCATACGCCCCGTAGCCCGTCGGCGCGTTGGGCTTCTGTGAGATGGTCAGCGAGACCGAGCCGCCCGCCGGGGTGAACTTTATCGCGTTCGAGAGAAGGTTTAAAAGCACTTGGTTGACGTGCAGCTTGTCGCAGTAGATGTTCTCGTCGACGACGTCGAGGGTGTCCATGAAGAAGTTGAGCTGCTTGGCGGTCATCTGGGTCTGGATTATGTTTCGCATATCGCGGAAGATGTCCGAGATGGAGCAGGGCTTTTCCTCGATGTTGAGCTTGCCCGACTCAATGCGGCTCATGTCTAAAACGTCGTTTATAAGGCTTAAAAGGTGGTTCGAGGAGGAGAGAATCTTGCCGAGATACTCCTGGACCTTCGGCTTGTTGTCGATGTTCGTTTCGGCGAGGGTCGTGAAGCCGATTATCGCGTTCATCGGGGTGCGTATATCGTGGGACATGTTCGAGAGGAAGGCCGTTTTTGCGCGCTCCGACGCCTCGGCCTTGTTGAGCTTTTCCTCCAAGACAGCGCGGGTTACGGCGTCCTCGGTGAGCTTTTTCGACTCGCGGTTGATGTAGAGATAATACGCCGCGACCGCGATCACCATTATCGCCGCGATTATAAGGAAGATCTTCTGAATTTCGAAGAGGTTCGCAAACGCCTCGCTCTCGGAAACGTCGACGATTATCGACCATTCGTTTATGTCCGCGGGGGCGTAGTACATATACTGCCAGCCGGGGGTGTTCGGCGTTCTGTAGACGACGTAGCCGGTGCTTAAGCTCAAGATCTCGGCGGTGGCTTCGTCCCAGCTCTTGCCGCCTTTGGTCCTTCGGCCGGGGTTCGAGCTGTTATACTCGGACAGGTTGCCGAGCACGTTGTGCCAGGTGTCGACCAGAAAATCGCCGTTGTGGGTGTCGACGATGTAAATTTTCGCGCTCGCATTGTAGATGTTGTCGATGTTCAGAGACCCCGGGAGATCCTCCAAAAGAGTGATGCCGTAGAGGACCGCCGCGACCTCGCCGTCCTGGACTATCGGGACGAAGTGGCGAAGCACAAACTGGCCGCTTAAATTAAGCTGGCGGTTCGAGACGTGCTCCCCCAAAACCGATTCTGTGGCGAAGTCGACGCCGCCTATCTGCCCCGAAATATCGCCGGTGGTGGTTAAGATCTGGTTGTTCGGCAGGAGAATGCGTATCTGCATCGTGTTCATGAGAGGGGAGACCATCTCGATGACCGATTTCATCTCGTCGGCGTCGTAGTTGTTGGCGGACGAGAGTATCGACGCCGCGGCGTTAAGTATCTCGCTGTCACGCCGGAATTTGTTCGAGACCTCCTCGATGACCGTGTTTACGCCCTCCTCCATGCGCTGAAGGGAGCGCTGTCTGACTATCTGCGAGATGCGGAAATACGCCGCCACAAACATTATCACGACGACTATCAGGAGTATTACCGAGGCGGTTATCCGCGTGTCACGCATGCCGCGCTTTTTCATTAAAAATCCCCCTTAAAGTTCCTTTCTATTCCAAATTACGATAGATTTTGATATTCTCCTACAGTATAGCATATCCCGCAGGAAATTTCAAGATGTTCGGGGAAAAAAGGCGGGAAAACAGGGGAGAGGGGATCAGGATAAAAAATCAAAGTTAAGGTTTATTCGGTTAAAGCTCAACAGGAAAATAATTTTTGGGAAGGAAAAATGCGGAAGGCGGCAGTATCTTCCTCCGAAAAATATTAAAAAAAGCTTGACAAAAAATATATATTATGATAGAATACAGGTACATGAGTAAAAACGGCTGAATATACCCGCCGCCCGAAATTTGTCGGGGGGGGGTAAATCTTAAAAGCGCGAAAATCGGCTTTAATGCGGTGCAGTGAATCGCTAAAGCGGTAAGGCCGAGGACAGGCTTATTATAATGTATCACCCCAAGCCGGGCAGGGTATCGGGCCGGGAAGTCGGAATGAGAATTTCGGAAAAATATTAAGAAAGTGCCGATTTGATAAAATGCCGCAGATTTGAAGGATCCTTCGGTGCGGTATGGGGCGGGGAAACGGCAAGGTTGGTGAAGGTATGAGCGAGGAAAGGAACGGAACACTGCTTTTGGAGCGCGAGGCCGAGGCTGCGGAGGCGCCGGGGATCGTGATGACCGAAACGGCGCAGGCGGAGGTCTACGCCGGGACGGCGCCGAGGGTCAGAAACAGGCCTGTTTACGGGCTTTTCAAGCGGCTGGCGGATTTTTTGCTGTCGCTGGCGGCGAGCGTGGTGCTCGTGATCCCGATGGCGGTCGTTGCATTAGTTATCTGCATTAAAGACCCCGGGAACCCGTTTTACATACAAACCCGCGTGGGGAAAAACGGAAAAGATTTAAAAATACTTAAGTTCAGGACGATGAGAATGGGCGCCGATAAGCTTGAGAACATGCTGACCCCCGAACAGCTTGAAGAATACAAACGCGAGTACAAGCTTGACGACGACCCGAGGCTTATAGGCTACAAAAAGCCCGGCGACGGCAAAACCTGCTTCGGAGCAAGACTAAGGCAGTTGTCGATAGACGAGCTTCCGCAAATCGCCTGGAATGTTTGTCTGAAAGCGGATATGTCTCTGGTCGGACCGAGACCTATACTCCAAGAAGAGCTCGAAAGATATTACACCCCCGAACAGCAAAAGGCGCTGCTGTCGGTAAAGCCGGGTTTGACCGGCTACTGGCAGGCGTATGCACGAAATGAGGCAAAATATGCGCGGGGGGGGGTAAGACAGCAAATGGAGTTGTATTATATCGAGAATATGAGCCCGCTGCTGGATATTCGGATAGTGCTTCAAACCGTCAAAGCAGTGCTGTTGCGCAGCGGTGCGAAGTAAAACCGAAACCCCTATACGACTTCATTAAAAGGGCTTTTGACATTTTTGTTTCATTGATATGTTTGACAGTCGGCCTGCCGGTTTATCTGATAATGATCCTCGCAATCGTGATCGACGACCCGGGAAATCCGTTCTTTGTGCAGGAGCGCGTCGGGCTCAATGGGCGGGTTTTCAAGATGGTCAAACTGAGGACGATGAGGAAGGACGCGGAGAAAATTAAAGTTAATTTGGCTGAACAAAATGAATACAGATCCGTGCATTTTAAGATAGAAAACGACCCGCGGGTCACAAAGGTTGGACGGCTCCTCCGTCGGACAAGCCTCGACGAGACCGCGCAGGTGCTTAATCTTCTGACCGGTAGTATGACTATAGTAGGGCCAAGGCCGTTTATTCCAAGTGAGCAGGCACAGTTACCTGATGATAGATTGCAAGTCAAGCCGGGGTTGAGCTGTTATTGGCAGCTGGAGGATACCACCAAAATGACAGATGAGGAGCAGCTCGAACTCGACTATAGATACATACGAGAACG
>CANQLR010000033.1 GCA_947624745.1 uncultured Clostridia bacterium
GCAAAGGCAAAAGAAAAAGGCATGGTCGTCGGCACGTTTGTGGACGAGTACGATTCTTTGGACTTCTGGAGGAGCAAAGGGATACAGTATCTCAGCTACAGCGTCGACGTAGGAATATTTATGGAAGGGTGTAAAGAGATAGTGAGACAGATTAGGAAATAAGAGAAAATTGAATGACAAATACCAGTAATTAGTTTTTAATAACATATCTCGATATAAGAACTATTGCGGAATATCATAGAAGTCAATCATGGCCAATTTATAAATCTATTTAACTATAAGGTGATACAATGCTTAACAAACTAAAAGAAGTAATATTAAAAAACGGCCAATTGTATGTGTTGGCAAAGTGTATTAAAAGTTTAAGAGACCCGGAAATGAGTCAATTACTTCGCGGTTTTTTCCGTCAGCCTCAAGATAATCTCTCACTCATTTTAAATTCTCCATCAAAACATGACCAGAAAGTCATTTATTATATAGATTTAGGAGTTAATGATTATCGCTCCACAGGATTTTGTGCTCTTCTGCGTAATACAATTTTAGCACTGATTTTCTCAAACCATTTAGGATTAGTACCATATGTTAAATGGGGGAGCGGAACGGTTTATTATGAAAAAGAATTGGATTCATACACTGATAATGCTTTCTTATATTATTTCAAACCTATTTCTGAGATTAACAATTTGGAAAATGTGCAATATATTTCTTGGAAATATGCTGATATAGAATATTATATGCAGAAGAAATGGGAGCCTTATGGCATGGACAATGAAGAATTGATTCTTTGTGCAGAATCCTATAAAAGGAATATTCATTTAAATCAAAAAACGGCTAATTTCATAGAGCTGAATGTAAGTTCAATTATCAAAGGTAAAAAAGTTTTAGGAGTTCATGCGCGAGGAACTGATTTTAATTTAGGATTAAGTCATCACCCGAAAGCTATTATATCAAATATCTATATTAAAAAAATACAAGAATTATTGAAATACAAAAAATATGATGTAGTTTTTGTTGCCACAGAGGATAAAAATTTGCTCGACTCTTTTAAAGATGCCTTCAAAGATAAACTCGTATATTATAAAGATGTTTTTCGCACAGAGGGTACATACGGTCCACACGGCACTCATAATAATCGCTCACTTCATCATTATAGGCTTGGACTTGAGGTGTTGCGTGATGTTTATACACTTGCAAATTGTGATAGTTTGGTGTGTGGTTTATCACAGGTCTCATTTGCTGCAAGGTATATTAATATGGCGCTTGGCAAAAAATTTGATGAGGTAATAATTATAGACAATGGCATAAATAACGAAGATTCAAAAAAGGCCAAATTATTACGAAAAAAAGACAAAAAACTTCAGAAAGACTTTCAACATGACCTCCACCAAAACCCTTAAAAACAGCATAATCTCCGTCATCGGCCAGATCCTGACCCTCCTTTTGCAATTCGTCAATCGCCGGGTATTCGTAATGTTTTTGGACATCGAATACCTCGGTTACCAAAGCGTTTTCGGGAACATTTTCTCGATCCTATCGGTTGCAGAGCTCGGAATCGGCGGAATCATATCCTTCCACCTTTACCGCGAAATCGTGACGGACAACAAGCAGGAAATCGGCAAGCTGATGTACCTCTACAAGTGGGTATATCGCATAATCGCGGCGATTGTGACAGTGCTAGGACTCGTTGCTTGTATTTTCGTTCCGTATATCGTGAAGGACTCAACACGCAGCCTCGGTTATCTTTACATAGTTTACTTTTTACAGCTTGCAAGCACCGTTGCCGGATATTTTCTGTCATACAGGCGGACAATCTATGCCGCAGACCAGAAAGAGTATGTGACCGTAGAAATCGACCTTTTTGTGAACGTGATCGTGCAGGTCGTCCAGCTTGGCTTACTTGTAATTTTCAAAAATTATCTTCTATATCTTGCAATTCAGCTTTCAATTACCCTCTTTGCAAATGTCCTTATAATGCTTAAGTCGAATAAGGATTATCCGTATCTGAAAGAGAAATACAAGATAACTCGCGAGGATATCGACCGGCGCAATATGATCCCGGACATCAAGAATTTCTTGGTGCATAAGATTTCTTATGCAGTTTACGGTGGCACAGATAACATAGTTATTTCAGCACTGTGTGGCATAAAATATGTTGCGCTCTATGGAAACTATTTTATTCTTCAAAGTGGCGTATTAAGAGTTCTGTTTTACCGCCTTCTGAACCCCGTACAGGCTGCAATCGGCAACACAGTTTACAGCGACCGCAGCAAGGATGAGCTCTGGAATCAATTCGAGATGTTTGACGTCTTCAGCTACTTTTTCGCGAGCTACATCAGCGCCGGATTTTTAGTGTTCTTCCAACCTGCAATTCAGGTTTGGCTCGGGGGTACAGAATATTTGCTCCCGTATTCGTTTGTAATTGCTTTTTCTCTGACTATCTATTTATTATCTGTTTGGGAAATCGTCTACAAGTACCGCAGCGTTTTCGGCGATTACAGGCAGGACCGCAACTGTATGCTACTTTCGGCGATTTTGAATATTATCGTTTCGGTTGCGCTCGCAAAACCGCTTGGCGTTACAGGCGTTCAGATTGGCACTTTTGTAGCATATCTTCCTATCGCCTATGGTAGAATCAGGTTTGTGGTCAGAGGTTTCTTCGGTCAATCAGTTAAAAAATATCTTGCAAAACATGCCGGACTTTTCGCGGTCGTACTCGTCGAGGGCGCAGCAGTTTATCTCTTGACAAGAAATATGCCCGTAACCGTCGGAGGCATTCTCCTCAGATTTTTGGTTTGGGGCACGGTGCCGCTTGCAATCAACCTCCTTATATATTTTCGCAATCCGCATTTTAAGGATATGTGCGGTTATTTCAAAAGCTTGCTTAATATAGTTATGGAAAAAATAAAATCCAGGAAATGAGGTCACCCAATGAAAAAAGCCCTAATCACCGGCATCACCGGGCAGGACGGAAGTTATCTTGCCGAGTTTTTGCTGGAAAAAGGATACGAGGTCCACGGCGTAACACGCCGCGCGTCCATCTCAAACACCGGTCGCATCGACCACATAAAGGACAAGCTCACGCTGCACGACGGCGACCTGTCGGACAGCTCGTCGCTTATCCGCATAATCTCCGAAGTGCAGCCGGACGAAATCTACAACTTAGCCGCGCAGAGCCACGTTCAGGTGTCTTTCGACGTCCCCGAATATTCCGGCGACGTCGACGCGATAGGCACTCTGCGAATCCTCGAAGCGCTCCGCATATTAGGGCTGACCAAGAAAACAAAGGTCTACCAAGCCTCGACCTCCGAGCTCTACGGCAAGGTCGAGGAAGTCCCACAGTCGGAAACCACGCCGTTCCACCCCTACAGTCCCTATGCCGTCGCGAAGCAATACGGCTTCTGGATTACGAAGGAGTACCGCGAGGCATACGGAATGTTCGCGTGCAACGGGATTTTGTTCAATCACGAATCCGAGCGGCGGGGCGAGAATTTTGTCACCCGAAAGATAACCATCGCAGCCGGTCGAATTGCCGAGGGTTTGCAGGATCATTTGGAACTCGGCAACTTAGACAGCCTCCGCGACTGGGGCTACGCCAAAGATTATGTTGAATGTATGTGGCTGATTATGCAGCAGGACAAGCCCGACGATTTCGTCATCGCGACCGGCGTTCAGCATACCGTCCGCGACTTTGCGGAGAAGGCGTTCGCCGCGAACGGAATACATATCCGTTGGGAGGGGAGCGGTCTTGATGAAAAGGGGTATGACGAAAAAACCGGCAAAATGCTTGTCTCGGTCAGCCCGGACTTCTACCGCCCGACCGACGTCGTGAACCTTTGGGGCGACCCGACAAAAGCGAAAACCGTACTCGGCTGGAACCCGCAGAAAACGAGCTATGAGGAGCTTATCCGCATCATGGCGGAGCACGACAGGAAAATGGCAAAGCATGAAAAGGCAGTCTTAAATTCGGAAAGGTGAGATATATGGATAAAATCGGAGTGGGCTATGCGTCGGTCACGGACATCGAAAAGAAATATGTAATGGACGCGCTCGACAGCCAGCGGCTTTCGCAGGGAAAATATGTCGCGAAATTTGAAAAGATGTTCGCGAATATGCACGGGCATAAGTACGGGGTAATGTGCAACAGCGGCACAAGCGCCCTGCACCTTGCAATTCTGGCGCTCAAAGAGAAGTATAACTGGGAGGACGACGCCGAGATTCTCGTTCCTGCAATCACGTTTATTGCAACATCAAACTCGGTCCTTCATGCGGGATTAAAGCCTGTTTTTGTGGATGTAGATATAAAATCCTACAACATGGATCCCGACGAAATAGAGAAGCACATTACTGAAAAGACGAGGTGCATTATTCCTGTCCACTGCTTCGGTATGCCCTGCGAGATGGACAGAATCAGCGAAATTGCAAAGAAGCATAATTTAAGAATTATTGAAGATTGCGCCGAGGCGCACTTTGCGAAGATAAACGGAAAAACCGTCGGCAGCTTCAGCGATATAATGGCTTGCAGCACCTATGTCGCCCACACGCTGACTACCGGAGTCGGCGGAGTCATGTGCACGAGCGATACCGAACTTTCGGGGATGCTTCGCTCCCTTGTCGCCCACGGCAGAGCCTGCACCTGCGAGAGGTGCATAGCCTCGGACGGCAATCAGGTATGCCCGAAGCGGCTCAAGACGGACATGGACAGGCGGTTTACCTTTGTTCGGCTCGGTTACAGCTACAGAGTAGGCGAACTTGAGGGCGCTTTGGGTCTCGGGCAGCTTGAAAGGGTAGACGAGATAATGGGAGCAAGGCATAAAAACGCGGATTATCTTATCAAGGGGCTTGAGCCGCTCGAAAAATACATACAGCTCCCGCGGCACCCCGAGAACATCGAGCACACATACATGATGTTCCCGATTCTTGTGAAATCGGAAAGCCCGAAGTCTAAGAACGAGATAGTCAAGTATCTCGAATCCAAAAATATTGAGACAAGACCGATGCTGCCGCTTCTGAATCAGCCTATTTATAAGGAGATTTTCGGCGACATCGAGAAGGATTATCCGAACGCCGAGTATATAGACAACAACGGGTTCTACATCGGCTGCCACCATGGGCTAGGAAAAGACGAGCTCGACCGTGAAATTGAAGCGCTGACGGAAATTCTCACGGGGGGGGGGTACAGCTATCTGAAATAAGGATCGAGACTGTTTTCGCACTTTTTCAGCCTTGGAAAGCGAGGCGGGCTAAATGACTGTCAAGATCCTGTCTCCCGAATTTTTGCATACCGATGAGCGCGGAAGTCTCACTCAGCTTGCGAGCGGCGGATATTCGCAGATAAATATTTTAGTGTCAGAATCCGGCGTGACTCGGGGAGGGCACTATCATAAGATTTGCCGTGAAGCTTTCTATATTATAGATGGAACGGTGAAGGTCACGGCTGAAAATGATAAAGAATTTTATGAACGAGTTTTTCGGCAGGGAGATTTCTTTGAAATATATCCCGGCACCGCGCATGAAATGTATTTTCCGGAGCGATGTATAATGGCGGTTTTGTATGACAGACCGGTAGAAACGGGATCCGGAAAAGATATTTATGAGCGAAAGATAATGAGGTGAAACCATGGAGAAAAATTCAAAGATATATGTCGCCGGTCACCGCGGAATGGTAGGCTCTGCAATTGTGAGAGAGCTTGTGCGGCAGGGATATACGAACATCATAACAAGAACCCACACGGAGCTTGACCTTTGCAGGCAGGCCGATGTTGAGAGGTTCTTTGAAGAGGAAAATCTGGAGTATGTCATAGACGCAGCGGCGCTTGTCGGTGGAATTAAGGCTAACAGCGAGCGCCCGGCGGAGTTTATGTATATAAACATGGAAATCCAGCAAAACCTCATCTGGACGGCGTTTAAGAGCGACGTCAAAAAATTTTTGTTTTTGGGAAGCGCGTGTATGTACCCGAAAGAATGCCCTCAGCCGATGAAAGAGGAATACCTTCTGACCGGCCTGCCGGAGGTCACAAACGAGGGCTATGCGCTTGCAAAGGTCTGCGGAAGCCGTCTTTGTAGCTACATAAACCGCGAGTACGGCAGAGAGTTTATCTCGGCTATTCCCGCAAACTCCTACGGCATAGGCGACAGCTTTGATCCCGAGCACAGCCACGTCATTCCGGCGCTGTTGATGAAGTATCACAAGGCAAAGGAAAACGGCGATAAAGAGGTCGTCCTCTGGGGAACCGGCGCCGCCAAGCGCGAGTTTATAAATAATAGGGATATAGCCTCGGCATGCATCTTCCTAATGAACAATTATTCGTTCCCCGAGCCGATAAACGTCGGCACCGGTGAAGAAGTGTCTATTATGGAACTCTCGCAGATAATCAAGAGAATCACCGGCTTTGAGGGCGAGATCGTCACCGACCCCACCAAACCGGACGGAATGATGAGAAGGATTTGCGATAACTCTAAGATATATGCGCTCGGCTGGAAGGCGGAGGTTACGCTGGAAGAGGGAGTTAGGGAGCTGGATGAGTTTTATATAAACAATATAATGTAAAAGAAAGGTTTTTACAATGTCAACCAAAATATACCTCTTAGATTGCACCCTTCGCGACGGCGGGTACATAAACGACTGGGAATTTTCACGCGGGATATATGACGCCGTGTCGTCGGAGCTACAGCTCGCAAACGTGGATTTCATCGAGCTCGGGATCATGGGCTCGCATGACGCAGATCACTTCAAGACCAAATTCCGAAGTCTTGAAGAGATACCTATCCCCAAAAAGACCGGCAGCTCGCTCTTCACGGTGATGATGACCGGTACCGAATATAAAAAAATGACTCTTCCAAATCATTCGGAACAAACCGTGGACGCCTTAAGATACGCATTTTTCAAAGCCGACTCCAAAGAGGCGCCGGAGCATATGCAAACGCTCAAGGAAAAGGGCTACAAGGTCTTTGCACAGACCATGGCGACTTTCCAATATTCCGACAACGAGCTGACTGCGCTTGTAAAAGAGATAAATAAAATTAAGCCGTACGCATTTTACATCGTTGACAGCTTCGGCACGCTTTATCCCGAGGATATCAGGCGGCTGTATCATGTTGTGGATGATGTTATGGACAAAGATATTCTCTTCGGGATTCATGCTCACAACAATCTGCAAATGGCGAACGCGAACACGATCACATTCATAACCGAAGCGAAAGGCAGAGACATCATCGTCGACGGTTCAATATACGGAATGGGCAGGGGAGCCGGCAACGCACAGACAGAGGTCCTGATGCACTATCTCAACAAAGACGGCGAGATTTACGGTGAGGACAGGGTCTGGCAGCTGTATACCGATTGGTTTGCGGAGATAAGAAAGCAGTTTGACTGGGGCTATCTTCCCGAGCAGTTTTTGGTGTCGAAGTATAAGACGAATCCGGCGTATGTCTGGTATCTTTCGCGAAAAGGAATAACGGATTTTCATAGGATAAAAGAGGTCCTTGAGCGGATACCCGAAGAGAAGAGGTATACGCTGTTTAAGGATGAGGTGGAGAAACTGCTGTGAGCGGAGGATCATATGTATAACTTTACTTTAAATATTCCCACAAAGATAATGTTTGGCGCAGATAGCAGAAAGTTTTTGCCTGAAACGGTTTTGTCATACGGAAAAAGAGTATTGCTTGTTTACGGCGGAAATGCAATTAAGAACATCGGTTTGTATGACGAGATAGTAAGCGCTTTAAATGACGCCGGAGCGGAATTGTTTGAACTTGGCGGAGTTAAATCCAACCCGAGGCACACAAAGGTGGACGCAGGAGTAAAAATCTGCCGTGAGAACAAAATAGAAGTTATTTTAGCGATAGGCGGAGGCTCCGTAATTGACTGCGCAAAAGCAATATCCGTCACAGCTGAATCGGGGGCAGAATGCTGGAATATTATTACTAAAAAAGTAACGGTTGATTCAGCAATTCCCGTAATAACGGTTTTGACCGTTGCGGGAACCGGCTCCGAGATGAACAACAGCTGCGTTATAAGCAACGAGGAATTAAAAATAAAACGCGGATTTTCAAACGATTTGCTTTTCCCAAAAGTTTCTTTTTTAGATCCTGTGCTTACATATTCGGTCTCACCTTTTCAAACTGCTTGCGGCTGTGCGGATACTTTATCCCATGTCTTGGATACCGCCTATCTTATGCCGGGAGACAGAATGGACATGCTTTGCATGGTCATGGAATCAGTAAGCAAAACCGTTATTAAATACGGACCGATTGCCGTAAATGATCCTTCAGATTATGATGCAAGAGCGAATCTTATGTGGGCTTCAACCTTTGCCTTGAACGGTATTTTAAAAAACGGAATCCGTCAGCCCGCAGTGTGTCATATTATAGAGCATGAGCTGTCGGCGTATTATGACATAAATCACGGTCTCGGCATGGCTGTAATTCTGCCGAAGTGGATGAGATATGTGCTTGACGTTGAAAATGCAGCTGTATTTGCAAGATATGGCAGAGAAGTATTTGGTATTGCGGAAGCCGATGATTTAAAATGCGCAGAGAAGACTGCAGACGCATTGGAAGACTTTATGTGCAATAAATTAGCGCTTCCGTCGCGTTTTGGCGACATTATAAACGCGGATAAGGATTTAGAAGAACTCGCGCATAATGTTTGCTGGGGCGGTTCGGTGGGAGGAATCAAGGAGCTTAAGCCCGCCGACATAGTTAATATTTTGAAAATGTGCTTCTGAAATGTGAGGATTAAATAATGTGTAAGTCTTTAAAAACCCTCCGCACCCGCCTTCTTGAAATATCTCACCTCGGTCGCGACGGCAACCTGCAAAGCTGCTTCTCCTCCCTTGAGATACTCTATGCGCATTATCACGGAGTGATGAACTGGTCGCCCGAGATTGCAAAATCACCCGAGCGCGACTATTTTATTCTCAGCAAGGGTCAGTCGAGTCTCGCACTTTCCGCCGTGCTTGAAGAAAGGGGACTGTTTCGAGAAGATGAACTTAATGCCTTCTGCAAATTCGGCAGCAGATTCAGCATGCAGCTCGATCGCACGAAATTTCCGGAGGGAGGAATAGAAAACTCCGCGGGTTCCTTGGGTCACGGCTTCCCGATGGCAGTCGGTCTTGCGAATGCTATGAAGATAAAAAGCTGCAAAAATCGCGTATACGTCCTTGCCGGCGACGGAGAGATGAACGAGGGGACGATGTGGGAAGCCTGCGCATTTGCGAGCGGGCATAAGCTCGACAATCTAACTCTCATAATCGACGACAACGATTCCATAGGGCGCATGCTTGACCTGTCGCCGCTAAAAGCTAAGCTCGAAGCCTTCGGATTTTCGGTATATGACGCCGACGGGCATGATGTTGAAAATCTTCAGAATGTTCTGAATGAATGCAAAAATATAGCCGGCAAGCCGCAGGCAGTAATTGCCCATACGGTTAGAGGATACGGCTCTAAAACGCTTATGAGCGACAATTCATGGTTTCATAGGTCGCCTAATGATGAAGAGCTTGAAATGCTGAAAAAGGAGGTCGAGGTCTTTGAGGAAAGCGATGATTAAAGCCGTCGGCGACATGATCAAAAACGAGAGCGACACCTCGCTTTTTCTCGTTGACATCGGCGTCTGGGCATTTCGGGATATTTTGCGAGACTATCCCGACAGGGCGATGAACATAGGTATTTTTGAGGACGGTATGATCAGCCTTGCCGCGGGAATGTCCCTCGGAGGAATTATCCCGACCGTGTACGGTATTTCTCCTTTTATTGTGAACAGGGCGATGGAGCAGCTCAAGCTTGATTTTGCATACCAAAATCTTCAGGGAAATTTCATCACGACAGGCGCGTCATATGATTTCTCTACCCTCGGATATTCGCATTATTGTCCCGAAGATATAGGCACAATCTCCATGCTCCCCGGATTTGAATTCATAGCTCCCGGAACGGCATCTGAATTTTCAAAACTATTCTCAGAAACGAGGCGCGATGGAAATCCCACATATTACCGCCTGAGCGATCATGTAAATAAGACTGAAACCGATGTAGAATTCGGCAAGGCGGCGGTGATTAAGACAGGAAGCAAGGCAACGGTCATAGCCGTGTCCACCACTTTGGACATGGTGCTTGAAGCTTGTAAGGATATAGATGTCAGCATTCTTTATTATACAACGCTTCTTCCCTTCGACAGGCAAACGCTGAGCGAACACTATAACGGCGGGAAGATCCTCCTCTGCGAGCCGCATTATGAGGGCACGCTGGCGTATGAAATTTATAAGACATTCGAGGACATGCCCGTGCAGCTTTCCGGCGTCGGAGTGAAGCGGGAGATTTTGAGAAAGTACGGAACAAAGGCGGAGAATGATGTTTATAGCGGGCTTACTGCTGGTAATGTTTCCTCTGCATTATGTAAATTATTAAAATAGTTTCGGAGGCAAAATGAACATAATTCTCCTCTCCGGTGGCTCAGGCAAGCGCCTTTGGCCGCTGTCAAACGACATCCGCTCGAAACAGTTTATTAAAATATTTAAGCATGGTTCGAATTACGAGTCAATGGTCCAGCGCGTCTACAGGCAGATTGTGTCGGTTGACAGCTCTGCCTCCGTTACCGTCGCGACGTCTAAAACGCAGGTCTCGGCGCTGCACAACCAGTTAGGCGAGAACGTCGGGATCTCGGTCGAGCCCTGCCGTCGCGATACATTCCCCGCAATCGCTCTTGCAACCGCTTATCTGCACGATATTAAAGGCGTTTCAGACGATGAATCCGTGGTCGTCTGCCCGGTCGATCCGTATGTCAACGACGACTATTTCGAGGCGCTGAAATCGCTTTCCGATCTTGCGGACAAGTCCTCTGCGAACCTCATTTTGATGGGCGTCGAGCCGACTTATCCCTCCGAAAAATACGGCTACATAATCCCGAAAACCTCAGAAAATGTAAGCGAGGTCAGCTCATTCAAAGAAAAACCCGACTCGAAAACCGCCGAAAAATACATTTCCCAAGGCGCGCTTTGGAATGGCGGTGTGTTCGCATATAAGATCAAATATGTGCTAAACAAGGCTAACGAATATCTTGGCACGAGCGCCTATAATTCGCTGCTTGATGGGTATGCCGACCTGCCGAAAATTAGCTTCGACTATGCCGTTGTCGAGAAGGAGCCGAGCATTTCGGTCATGCGTTTTGCAGGTGAGTGGAAGGATCTCGGCACATGGAATACACTTACCGAGGCGATGGAGGAAAATATTGTCGGTGAGGCGATGATGGACAGCTGCGAAAATGTTCATATAATTAACGAACTGAGTGTGCCGGTGCTGGCGATGGGACTGAAAGACGTCGTAATTTCGGCGAGCCCCGAGGGAATTTTGGTCTCGGATAAAAATAAATCAAGTTATATAAAACCGCTCGTGGACAAGATCGACCAGCAAATTATGTTCGCCGAGAAGAGTTGGGGGAGCTATCAGGTGATCAATGTCGAGCCGGAGGGCCTGACGATCAAGGTCACGCTGAATCCCGGGCAGGGGATGAGCTATCACAGCCACCGCCACCGTGACGAGGTTTGGACGGTGATTTCGGGAGAAGGCGAGGCGATTGTTGACGGTAAGACTTTTGCGGTACATGAGGGTGATGTGATAAAGCTTCCGAGGGGAACGAAGCATACCGTCAAGGCTAAGACGGTGCTGAAGATTATTGAAGTGCAGTGCGGGAGGGAGATCAGTGTGGGGGATAAGGAAAAGTTTATATTTTAACTGTTTCCATTTTCTTTATCAGCCTGCCCCTCTCCGCTTGCAGTTCTTTCAGACTATCCCATTTCTGTTCGCCGTAATGTTCCCTCAAAGCTTTTCTTGCCGCTTCAAAAATCATAAGCTCTGCCTGATGCTTCTCACGGAAGGCAGGCTTATTTTTTATGCTGGAAAATTTCGCATTGAATTACTGCAAAATCATCTTTTCGTAAGTCGGGCGGGGCAGATAATTTAAGCAATTGTTCTGTCAAAGGCGTTCTTATAGCTTTGATTTTAGTAACTGCTACACGTCCTCCATTTTGCTTTTAAGCTCGGCTACATCTTCCGCAAAAGCCCTTCCCGTTTCATTTATTCTCTTGCAAGCTTGGTTTATATTTATGCCAATCTTGTTGACCTCGGCGGCAAGTTTCCGCTGCTCTGAGTAGTCAACTTTTATGATATAACCGTCAATCAACATCTTTTTCGCATAAGCGCCGAAATTATGAGTTCCGAGGATTTTCATCTTCTCCTCGATGAGATTTTTCTCATCTTCCGCTACCCAAAGTTTTAATTGAATTGCTCTTTTTCTCTCTGCCATTCTGTTCTCCTTTTTTCAACTTTAGAGGGTTTGGGATTGTCTCGGCTGTCGCCTCGGTCGGTGCTTCTGCCCGCGGCAGAGGTCGCCACCGGCGACTCGCACCCCAACAAGCAAAAATCCGCAAGTGGGTACTCACTTGCTGTGCTTGCTATTCTTCCATATGTTCAGTTTTTTGAAATTACAGAATTTTACTTTTGAAATTCTGTAAAAATCAAAAAGCTGACTTTTTTATTTTTTGGGAAAATCTCCATCTTCAATTTTACATAATTATCTGTCCAAATGTACGGACTTGAAAAATAAATTTTTCGATTTTGGCTTGGAGAAGATCTGCTGCATTTCTTCTCATTGAAAAATTCACAGAAACTTTACAAATGGGGTGTCACCATTTGCCAAAAAATGTACGTTGTAAAGTGAGAGGAATAAAAATCAAAGTGAGAATTTACAGAAAATTTACATCTGATAAAGCGTTACACACAGGAATTTGCAAGTGCGAGCTGCAATCAACCTCAAAATCATTCCATTCCGTGCGAATTTCACCACAAATTCTGGAAACAATATATCTATCTTCTTACTATCTACGAGGAGGCACCGTATGCCGCAAGGGCGCAAAAAATTTGACGAGAGGGATAAACAAGCCGTTTTGGAACGGCTCTGGCTGACCTATTATAACGACACGCTCTTTTCGCGGGGGCTGATAACCGAGGAGCAACGGAACAAAATGCGAATTCTGATAAACAACCGTCAGGCGCAGCGGGCGCAAAATTATAAATAACACTTGAAAAGTTTGCTGATGTGTGATATAATCATTCTGATGATGATTTTGCGAACTTTTTGGAGGAAAATATTATGGATCTGCACTCAATCAGACAGCAGCTCAAAACCAAGAGCGTCTACGATATTCCGCTGCGGGTTACATATTACGCGCGGGTGTCGTCGGAGTCGGACGAGCAGCTCAATTCGCTCGGGAACCAAATCGGCTACTATGAGGATTTTATCCGAAAAAACGCCGCGTGGGAGTTCGTTTCGGGGTACATCGACGAGGGGCTGTCGGGCATCTCTACAAAGCGGCGGGAGAATTTCAACCGCATGATCGACGACGCCGAAGAGGGAAAATTCGACCTTATCATCACAAAAGAAATTTCCCGATTTGCCCGAAACACCCTCGATTCAATACAGTTTACCCGCAGGCTCTTGAACGCGGGGGTCGGGGTATTCTTCCAGAACGATAACATAAACACATTCGACGAGGATTCCGAGCTGCGGCTTTCTATCATGTCGAGCATTGCGCAGGACGAGCTGCGAAAATTAAGCTCCCGCGTGAAATTCGGCCATCAACAGGCAATAAAGCAGAGCGTCGTCCTCGGTAACAACAGGATTTTCGGCTACAAAAAGGACAAGGGGCGGCTTGTTATCGACGATGAGCAGGCGCAGATGGTCAGGGAGCTTTTCGAGATGTATGCCACCGGCGAATACTCGATGAAACAGCTTGAAAAAATCTTCTGGGACAAGGGCTACCGCAACTACAACGGCAACAAAATCGCGCACTCAACGATGTCGGGCATGATCGCGAATCCGAAATATAAAGGCTACTACGTCGGCAACAAAGTCAAAGTCGTCGATATGTTCACTAAAAAGCAGAAATTTCTACCGCCTGACGAGTGGGTGATGTTCAAGGATGAGAGCGGCGAGATCGTTCCCGAAATCGTTTCGGAGGAGCTTTGGGAGCGCGCAAACGATGTCTTACGAAAGCGCAGCGAGGACGTAAAAAATCGCCAAGGAATATGCAACCACGCTAATCTTCTGACAGGAAAACTCTACTGCACTCACTGCGGAACGCCCTATTACCGCCGCGATTCGGTCGATAAAAAGGGTAACAAAAATTCCAAGTGGGTATGCTCGGGAAAAATCAAGGGCGGCAGGGAGAACTGTCCGTCGTTTGCGATTTACGAAGAGGAGATAAAGCCGCTTATCTTCGAGGTTTTCAAGGATACAAAGGACGTTTCAAAGGCGATGATAGACGAGTACGAGAAGATGTATTTAGGTATGACGTCAGACCAAAAAATCGCCGAGAAAATCGAGGATACGGAGCGAAAAATCGAGGTCGCAAGAAAAAAGAAAAGCAAGCTTTTGGAGCTTGCCGCGCTCGACAGCATAACCGCCGAGGATTTCAAGGAGCTTTCCGCGCAGTGCAACGACGAACTGGCTACATTCGCCCGCGAGCTTGAGGATTTGCGGAAGCAGCAGACCTCCCGTGAGGACTTCAGGACGAACATGGAGCGGATAAAAAAGGTGCTGCATAAGGCCGAGGAGGACTGCAAAAACGGCGAGATAACAAAGGAATTCATCGACGCTTTTGTGGATAAAATCCTCGTCACGACCGACGAAAACACCGCGAGGCTGGATATAAAGATATTCACCGGCGAGAGCTGCGAGAAGTATTTGCAGAAGCTCAAACGGGGCAGTGACGGCGAGGGTCGTGCGGGTCACACGTTCTTAACCATCTGTCCGCCGACGGAACCGGCTTCACGGGAGGTAAGGTCGCCGTTGTAACCGTTCTTGAGGTTTACGCCGACTTCGTTGGCAGCTTCCATCTTGAACTGGTCAAGAGTCTGTCTGCCCTGATCGCTGGTAATACCCTTCATCTGTAACACTCCTTTTGAGTTATTTTTTAGACGTGATGTCATAGGCGGCTTTTAACCGCCTGCAAGAATATTATAGCCGAAGAAATTCGGTTTATTTGAGGTAAATAATTGTAAAATTTTTTGAGGGGGATGCTGAAAAAGCTTCTGATCTGCTGCCTTGCCGGGCGGACTGCGGAGCGGTTTTTCTTTTGAGCGTTTTTGGGACTTTTACTTGCCATTTGATCGTCCTTATGGTATAATCATAAAAAATTATCTGTCATTTAGTCCTGACCGAAAAAATTAAGGTGATCCAATGAAATCAGTACCCATGACCTCCGGTGCGCCGCTGCGTATCCTTTTATCCTTCGCGCTGCCGCTGATGGTCGGAAACGTCTTCCAGCAGCTCTACACCATGGTCGATTCGATGGTCGTCGGCAAGGTGCTGGGCATAAACGCCTTGGCGGCGGTGGGAAACGGCGAGTGGCTCAACTGGCTCGTTTTAAGCATGATCCAGGGCTTTTCGCAGGGGTTCTCAATACGTCTTGCGCAGGAATTCGGCGCGGACGACATATCAAAGCTCAAAAAGACCTACGTCACATCTCTGCGGCTGTCGATCGTCTGCACCGCGGGGGTGATGTGCTTTGCGTTCGCGGCTTTAAGGCCTATTCTGCGGCTTTTGCAGACCCCTGACGAGATCTTCCCGATAACCGTAACATACTTAAGCGTTATCTTCGCCGGCGTGCCGATAGTCATGGCCTACAATTTTATGGCCTCGGTTCTTCGCTCGCTCGGAGACAGCAAAACGCCCTTGGTTGCGATGATCGCGGCGTCGATATGCAATATTTTCCTTGACCTTTTGTTTGTGATTGTCTTTCGCTGGGGAGTGGCGGGCGCGGCGGTCGCAACGCTCATCGGTCAGGCGCTGTCGGCGTTCATCTGCTATATTTCGCTTAAGAGCATCGACGTTGTGCGCTCCCCGAAAAACGAGCGGAAACTTGACGGAAGAATCGCTTTGGATCTTCTCGTGCTCGCCCTGCCGTTCGTTTTCCAGAACATTATAATCTCGGTCGGCGGGCTTGTCGTGCAGTTCGTGATAAACGGCTGCGGAGTGCTCTACATGGCCGGGTTCACCGCCACGACAAAGCTCTACGGGCTTTTGGAGAACGCCGCCATCTCCTACGGCTTCGCGCTGACCTCCTATGTCGGCCAGAACTTCGGCGCAAACGAGCTGAGGCGGATTGAAAAGGGCGTTCACACCGGCGTGATTTTGGGCATTGTCACCGCTGCGGCAATAAGCTCGGCGATGTTTGTTTTCGGCAGATACATAGTCGGCGCTTTCATCTCCGGCGAGCCGGAGGACGCGGAGGCGACGCTCAATATCGCCTATCACTATCTGTGCATAATGTCGGCGTTCCTGCCGGTGCTTTATTTGCTGCATATCTACCGCTCGTCGCTCCAGGACCTCGGGGACACATTCATGCCGATGATCTCCGGCGCCGCCGAGCTGATAATGCGCACCGGGTCGATACTGATTCTCCCGAAGCTCATCGGCACCGAGGGGCTCTACTGGGCAGAGGTCCTCGCCTGGGCCGGCGCGGATGTTGTCCTGATAACGAGCTATTATGTGAGAATGGCGAGGATCAAAAGAGCAGGCAGCAGGGGAGTATAAAAATGAGAAATAGACCGGAGCGCTCGCCCATGCCTATTTATTCCCAAAACCAATCGCCGCGCTCTGCCCGTATTTCAAAAAATTTCAAAAAAGTATTGCTATCAGCAATACAATGTGGTATAATATAAGAAAAACTTATGAGGTGATATTATGGCATCAAAAACCGCTAACGTTTTAGCGCGCGTGGAACCCGAGGTCAAAAATCAGGCGGAGGCGATAATGGCGCAGCTCGGCATACCCGCTTCGGTTGTCATCAACATGCTCTACAAGCAGATAATCATGACCCGCGGCATACCTTTTCCGATGACCGTTCCGAAGGTCGAGATCCCGAAGGCGCGGGACGAAATGACCGACGAGGAGTTCACCGAGAGGATCCTGCGCTCCGTGCAGGAGGTCAAGGAGGGGAAGGTGATCCCTGCGGAAGAGATATACGACAGCGTTATGAGGGGGCTTGAGCAATATGGAAAAGTATAAAATAGACTATTCCTTTGGCGCAAGAATTGACCTAATAAACATAGCCGCGTATATCCAAAACGAGCTCAAATCTCCGCATGCTGCCGATAATACTGTCAACGCCATTATCAAGGCGGTTTCCGACCTCGACTTCATGCCGCAAAGATACGCCGTTCTGCCCGAAGATCTTCTTGAAAGAGAGGACGTTAGGCGTATGCAGGTCCGAAATTATTTTGTGTATTTCAGCGTTGACGAGGACGAAAAGCGCGTGAATATCCTTGATGTTCTGTACGTCGGCAGGGAGCAAAGAGAGCAGCTCGGGGCAGGGGAGGAATAGAATAAAGAAAGCCGGAGCGTTTAGCTTCGGCTTATTTGTTTATTTTTTAATCAGATTATTTCTCCTCGGCCTTTTTTGCGATTTTTCCCATTATCATTCTCTCGTTATAGAAGAAAAACAGCAGTGCGCCGATGAGGCAGCAGACGGTCGCGATAATTGCGGTCAGGCGGTAGCCGAACGGGTCGGTGGTGCTGCCCGAGGCGGCTTCGGTGGTGAATGCCGAGACGACCGATGTGAATATCAGCATGGATATTGCCTGCCCCATTTTCATCGCGAACGTCCTTGCCGCGAAGAACATTCCGCTTCGCTCCTCGCCCGAATCAATGGCGTCGGCTTCGGCGATATCCGCGACGATAGCCTGCGGCAGAATGCCCAAAATAGCCATCGGAATGCCTGCGCAAACCGCAATCACTATCCCCCAGACAACGCCCTCGCCGCATACCGACGCGAGCAGGAACACGAACGCGTAGGCGAAGAACCCGGTGATGATTATCTTTTTCTTGCCGAGCTTCGGGGCGAGCTTGTTGATGACCGGGTAGAGCGCTAAACTGCACACCGTCATTATTACCGTGAGCGTGAAGGTCATCGTGTCGGGGACGTTCATTAACTTAGTTTCATAAAACGGCAGGCCGGTCTGGAACAGGGTCACCGCAAAGAAATATATGACGTCCGAGACGACGAACCGCGCAAACTGGGCGTTTTTAAAGCTCTTGAAAAGCGAGCTGAACGCCGGAGTATCGACCGGCTTCGAGTCGATATACTCCCTTTCTTTTATGAGAAGCGAGGGGACGAGCATTGCGACCGCCGCGACGAGGCACATTATCGCGATGGCGACCCGGACCGAGTTTTCCCTGCCGAGCGAGGGCTCGAAAATGCCCGCAATATTCGGAATTAAATAGGAGACCGACAGGCCCGAGATGTACGTCGAGACGTTGATGCGGTTTTTCTGGTCGTTGCCGAGCTCGGAAATAAGCGCGTTGTAGGGGGTGCAGTAAATTGTCATAAAGAGGTAAAACAGCATGAGCGTCACGAAAACGATAATGTCGTTGACTATTTTGCTGCCGGTCTGAGGGAGAATGAACACGCAGGCGGTGATGGCGGCAAAGGGTATCGCGATCGCCTTCATAAACGGGATCCTGCGCCCGCCCTTGTAGTTAGAACGGTCCGACCAGCTCGCGATGAGCGGGTCGGTGACGGCGTCAAATATCCGCCCGACCATCGTTATCAGCCCGAACAGCGTTATGCTTAAAAACAGCGTGCCGGTGGTGATGTTCTTGCCGAAAATGCCGGCGGTCTCGTCGGTGTAGTAGTAGACCAGCCAGTTGGTCACGACGCCGGACAAAAGGCTCCAGCCGAACTGCCCGACCGCGAATATCCAGAGAATTTTGTTTGTGATCTTTTTCATATTTACCCTCCGTTGCGAAAAGTTTTCGGTAATATTGTAATATATTTTCGGGAGAATGTCAAGGGGAGGGGAGTCGGGACTTGAATATATTGACAATAGCGGGGGCGATCCCGAAGCGCTTGACATATAATCATCTTCGCGGATCTATAAATGCCCGTATTGCGGAGAATAGTCGGATATCATGATTTGATTATTGACGTATTATCATATTTGATGGGAGACAACGCCGCCGGAAAAAGCTTAGCAAATTTAACTGCCGTTGCCGGACGTCACAAATTCTGACTTTACGGTATATAAAGTTTGCACAAAATTGTCAAAAGGGGCTGACTGTTATGTGCTAACGTGCTGTAATTTTACCAACAGAAAGAAAATCGGCGGATAGTGCGATTTTTGAATTATTAAAATGTCATTTTTAACATATTCTCATGTTGATGAAAAAATAATTGACGTATCTTAATGTCGGGATATGGCGTAGATCAAGCAGTATTTAGTGTATTACCTCTCCCGAAAAATTTGTCGGGGGGGTAATGTGAGTTTATAAACGTATATTCTGAACGCGCGCCCTGCGGCAGCGCGATAAAGCGAGGAAAACGGTGGGAGACATGAACGGGAACCGGGACAACACATCGGAAGAATATGCCGAAAATATCAAAATTTTAAAGGATATTATGGCCTCGCGGGAAATGCCGCAGACCGAGGATAAACTGCCCGACGGCGAAAAGACCGCCCCGGGCATGGAAAACGAGAGCGAAGAAAATAAGACCGCGATGCCCGGCGGGGGAGAGCTGACCGAGGAGAAGCCCGCCTCGATCCTTCCGACCGCAAAGGACCGCGACAGGATAATCGAGAGCATAAGACAGCGCATGACATATCGGCTCACGCTGTCGCTGACGGTTTTTATAATGATACTGACCGTGGCGGCTGCGGTCGTCATAGCGGCGGTGTTCATGCCGGTGGTGAGGGTCTCGGGGTCGCTGGCGAAACCGGTCTATATGCCGGGGACATACTGGTGCTGTGGGCGGACAAAACTCCCGGAAAGGGCGATGCCTTGCCGGAGAGCGAGCAGAATATGGGCGATGAGACCGCCGACGGACAGACCGTCTCCGAGATCCCCGATGAGACCTTAGATGAACAGGCGAATAACGATATAACCGATGAGATCACTGATGGACAGACGAATAACGACATTTCCGACGAGATTCCTCCCGAAGATAACACGCAGAACGGTCAGGCAGAGGTGTTCTGCGGCTTGGCAGAGCATATCCACGGCGACGGCTGCTATATGTGGGAGTGCGTCATGCCCGGCGAGCACGACCATCGCGCGGTCGGCTGCATAGAGCTCGGGCTTATCTGCGCCGTTTCCGAGCATATCCACAGCCTTCTTTGCGAGATCTACACCGCGCCAGATACGGCTCCCGAGCCTGACTTCGAGTAGGAGACAGTCGCTTACTGCGGCCTTGAAGAGCACGCCCACGCTCCCGAGTGCTATGACATCGACGGAACGCTTATCTGTATTTTTGAGGAGCACACCCACAGCGCCGAGTGTTATGAGACGGTGTATCTCTGCGGGAACGCCGACCCCGCGCATACGCATGATGAGACCTGCCCGAGCGAGCAAAGGCTCACCTGCGGCAAGCAGGATCACACGCACGACTTCATGTGCGAGAGGGCGGATGATCCTTCGTCGATTTTCGACATAAACGGGAATGCAATTCAAAGCAATATATTGTATATTGTTGATGCAAACAAGCAATTCATTCCGGGCGATAATTACACTGAAGCAGCGCCTCTTGAACTTGTTAAAGGTGATACTTTAACAGTGGCCGGAATTTCATCTGCGGGCATATCGGTAGAAAGAAATAATATTGGTGATTGCCATATCCTTAACCCGATTTGGGGGGATGGTCTTGACGAGTCAACTGGGATCACGTATAGAAACTTCCAAATTGATGTGACTCAGCAAGACCCATGCTATGTGTATAATAAAGACAATGATTCGATACGGTTATGGGGCAGGGGCGTTGATTACTTAGAGAATGTATTATATGTAAAAACTGAAACAGGTTTTGTGGATGTCAATTCGGCTACTAATTTGCAAAAGGGCAATAATAATAACAATTCAGAAAATAATTGCTATACCGTGTATCTTGGAGATACGATTACAATAAGGTCATATAGTGGAACAGATGGTTACGACTTCAATACCGTTGGCAATGTGGATAAAGCTTATGGCGAAGTCGATATGTGGAATGATCCCGAATATTTTCAAGTTGGGAATTTAATAAAAGGAGACCATTATGTTGAAAAGACCTTTACACCTTTAAAGGTAGAAATACAGAAGATCGCTTTGAATGGTGGTCCTGATCCCGATGTTAAATACTGGGATACGGTTTGTATAGAAGTCGCTGAGCCGGTGATGGAGAATGATACCATTTATTTGAAAGACCCAATAACCGGCAAGCTCAAGATACTGAACAGCGGTGAAACGATCAACGTCTATGTCGGCGATCGGTTGGAAGTCACTTCGATAGTAAACGGCGCCTCCGGGTTTACTGTTTCAGGAAATGGCGGAGCAAGCGAAGAAAAACTGTTAAGACAATCACATTCTCCTACCCCTGAGACGGCTGTCGGTCCGCCATATGTTATAACAGGAGGCTTCCAGGCGCAACGCGTTGGAATGGCAGTATCGGCGAACGGTATACAGTTACCCCGGGGGATACGGTAACTTTGATATCTTACGCTGCTGAAGGTCAGGTACCTACATTTAAAATTCCGGATGAATACAGCGGCCTCTTTACAGGAGGAACGCAGACTGAAATAAATTATAACGGCTTGAAAAGGATCGAATACACATTTACCGTCAATGATCCCGGACATGATGCAAATGGTCATATTTTACTCGAAACTTCAGATCCGGCTTATAATGAATACTTCTATATTTATGTATCTACCAGAGAGACAGACAACCATTTCGACATCGAGATATCCGACGGCGGCACATATAAGCTGAAAAAAACCGAGACGACTTTCTTGATGAATGATGGCCAAGTGGTCGGCAAGACGGTCAAAACGACCATGACCGAATATGCAGCTACCGTCAGCGGAGTTAACCGTCGCTATATCTTTGATAAAGACGGAAATCTTTACACACGTAATGGGCAAAAAGGTTATATTTCATCCGGCGAATACACCATGAACGGAGACCCGTCAAACCCGTCTGATACGCAGTTTGAGTATACCTCTGCCTACCGAACAGACGGCGAAGGCCATCTTATGAACTATGAAGGCCAGCTTGTTCCGAATTCGGGAAAGGTCCCTGAATACCGAAATTACGAGCACGATTTGATTGGCAGCGTCGTCTTTAACCTGAACCTATATCTTCAGCCGAAGAAGCGCATGGAAAAGACCGAGACATTTGACGCAAACGGAATTATGACAGGTTCTGAACCATTCCAAGAGGTCGACGTCAATGCTCTCCCAGACGAAGAGGTGAGGAATGTCCCGGTAAAGATGTGGGCGCAGGCGATCATCGACGCCTACAACAAGTGCCCGAACCACCTCAGACTTGACTTTACGCTTTCCGATACCATCTACGCCGCCGAGGTCACCCCTGCCGTGTCTAAGAACCTCAAAGTAAACGGTGCGGAAGAATACTTCAATAGCAATCCCGCTTTCAATTTTGATGTTTATACGATCGACCCGACAAAGGATACGAATATTCAGGGTAACCCGGATTATTATCTTGCGATGGATCCTAACGGGGAGATCAAATTTGAGCCCGTAACGGTCATAGGGTTCGACCCCTACGGTATTTCAAGCGGCGCGGGGACAGCTACTCCGACCAGCGCAGACGTCAACGAAACGGTTTTGTACCTTCGCGAGCATAACGACGGTCGCCAGGGTATCACCTAAGATCCGCGTTTCTTCAAGATCGAGGTCAGGATAGCTCTTCCCGATCAGAGCGCATCGGAGGGCGTTGTAACTGCCGAGGTATGTTACTACGTTTACGATGAAAGCGCAAAAGAGTGGGTCCCGACAGGCACGAACGGATTCGGCAAAGACCCGCCCGTGTTTGTCAACTACATGCCTTTTGAGCTGCCGGTGACCGGCGGGGGCGGGGCAGGAGGTCTGCGCACGTTGGGCGTCGGGCTTCTTATCACAGGCTTTATTCTCATGCCGAAGGGGCGGCGCCGTTCGCGCGACAAGGCCCAGGCAGGAGATCAAAAATAAAAAAAGAAAGGAACATGTATTATGAAAACGATCAAACGAATTACGGCCATAATTATGGCGCTGGCGATGATAGTTGCCATGGGTGTGAATGCGTTTGCGTCTTATTCGAGTGCTGGTGAATTTAAATAACTATCACTCCTAAGGACAATAAGGCCGGTGGAGACACATCAACTCATACCTATGAAGCATATCAAGTCTTCAAGGGCGAAGTAGATATGAGCGTTGATGGAGATAAACACTTTCTGTCAAATATTACTTGGGGCGATGGTGTTAATGACACTGCATTATTAGCAGCATTAAAGGCTTCAACGAATAAACTTTTACAGAGCAAATTCAGTGATATTACCCCTGAAGATGAGGCTACGGGTTTAGCAGCTCAAAAAGTGGCCGAGGTTCTTAGTAAGAATAGTGAAGAATTCGCACAGGCTTTTGGTAAGGGGCACAAGGATCGAGACCGAGGCCGAGCCGGAGGAAAAGCCGGAGGTATATGTGCCCAACGAGGCAATGATGATCGACTCGTTCATAGTGATACCGTTCGTTGCGGTACCGATGCTTTTAATGCTTACAGTGATAATTTTTGTGATATCAAGACTGCGGAGATGACCGCGCAAACCGAAGGAAAGTCTAATGGTGTGATGTCAATAGTGCGATGATAAGAAATTTTCAACAATGGACATCTAAAATCGGGCAAA
>CANQLR010000034.1 GCA_947624745.1 uncultured Clostridia bacterium
ACTGCCATAATTTCCTCCTGTCATCTTGAAACAAAAAATCCCCGCTCGGGTTCTGCATAACGCAGGGGAGCGGGGATATTTTGAAAATATTTCTAAAACAACTGTAATCAGATAATTATTGGATTGAGAAAGGAAGATTACTGTAAAAGCCCATAAAATAAGCCTTTCAGCGGTTTCTGAAAGGCTTGTTCTTGTGATTAACATGGGTGTAGATTTCAGTCACCTTTTTGAAAGTAAACTCCGGTCTCGTAGCGGCTTATCGCCTGTGTGGAAAGGCCAAGGGCCTCGGCGAGCGCCTCCTGGGTCATGTCCCGCCCGCGGCGAAGGTGTTTAAGATTTGCTCCAAAATTAAGATCCATAATAATTCTCCTATAACATATTTCGGCCGATGAGTTTATTATATCAGACCGCCCGGCGGATGTAAACATCACGGTAAGAGAGAATTATTATCGCGGAGAGGGAATTTTGGGGGAGACGGTCAGGCCTACTCGCGCTTTTTTTCGGGGAGGGAGCCGCGGAGGATATTTTCCTTTATTATTTCGTCGGCGGCGGCGAAAAGGCGCTTCGAGCCGAGGGCGGTCGTGCTCTGGCGGCCGTAGACCTTGTCCGCCGTGATCCCGTGCTCGAGCCAGTCGGCGCCGCGGTTGCTGTTATTTAAAATCAGCGGCTGGAGGTTGTCCATAGCGTGGGCAAAGCGCGCCTCGGGGGTCAGGGCCTCCTCAAACTCGTCAAAAAGCGCCGTGAGAGCGTCCTTCTGATCTGCGGGAAGAAGCGAGAATATACGCTCCTTGGCGCGGTTTTCGCGCTCCTTCTGGGTCTTCACGCCCTCGGGATCGTAGCAGTAGGTATCCCCCGCGTCGATCTCTACGATATCATGGATCAGGCACATTATCATCACCCGCGAAATGTCGACGGGCTCGTTTGAATACTCGCGGAGAAGGTACGCCATTATCGCCATGTGCCACGCGTGCTCAGCGTCGTTCTCGCGGCGTCCTCCGCCCGAAAGATGGGTCCGGCGGAGGACGTTTTTCTCCTTGTCTATCTCAAGAGAAAAGTTAAGCTGTTTAGTTAATCGTTCGTCCATAAAAACCTCCCGAAAAGTCAGTCGCAGACGTCCTCAAATTTTATCGGTATCATTTTTTGCAGGCCGGCGGGGCTGACCTCGACCTGATAACCGATCTTCCCCGCGCTGAAATACACCGTATCGAAAAGCTCGGCGGTCTCGTCGATAACCGTCGTGAAGAGCTTTTTCATGCCTATCGGCGAGCAGCCGCCGTGGATATAGCCGGTGAGCGGCAGCAGCTCGCGGCTTTTCAGCATCTCGACGCTCTTTTCCGACACCGCTTTCGCAGCCTTTTTCAGGTTCAGCTCGCGCCCGACCGGCACCATGAAAACGTAGTGCTCGCCGCTTGCCGCGCGCGTGACGAGCGTTTTGAATACCCGGTCCGGCTCCTCGCCGAGCGCCGCCGCGACCTCGGTCCCGCCGACCGCGCCGGTGTCGAGGTAGACGTGAGGGGTGTACGGTACGCCGCGCTGCTCCAGTAAGCGCATGACGTTGGTTTTTTCGAGGGGTTTCATAAGTGCCTCCTATCGCGGAATGTGGATATTGACTTTGGGGATATTATAGCACATTTTTAGGGCGAGGGCAAGCGGTTAGGGGATAGAAAGTTAGAAGATAGGGGATAGATTTGCGAGGCGTCGCCTGCGACGACGATTTTATAGGTGCGGGGAAAAGGCCTTTCCATATATAGCGGAAAAACGGGGAAAAGTTGCACGGGAATGTGCAACATTTTGAAAAATTTTTTTGAAAAGGGCGCCGGAGTACAAAGGTACGGACTGTTAAGAGGGTTAATAAACAAAAAATTGGGGAGGATTTTGTGGAAAATGACGAAAAGGTCGAGCGCGTTAGAGGCAGGCAAAATAGTTTAAATGCCTAATTATATTAGAGACAAAGCGAAAAGGTTTCGCCGGCCTTTCCTCAAAAGGCCGCGGGGTCGAGGGGCAGAGCCCCTCGTCGCCCGTCGCAACGGGCGAAATCCTTTAGGCGTAAGCCAGCGCAGGACGGGGAGAAAAAACTGTCCAGTGGACAGTTTTTTCGTGGGGAGACCCTCGCCGGGGCTTCCCCACACTTAAAGACCTTTTACCGCTCACTCGCTTACAATACTAATAAATCCCCGACCCGGGTCGGCTGCCCGATCGGGGATCTTTTAGTCTATAGTTTAATAGTTACAGTAGTTAGTTTCAAGGCTTCGTCTTTTAAAAGTTAGATGATTAGAGTATAGAATTTATTTCCCAACTCTTGTGAATTATAGACATTTATACATTCTAACTCCCTAATCATCCCCCCTATCCTCTATCGTCTCAACTAACCACCAACAACTAATCTCTAACAACTGCCATAGTACCCCGCCTGCGCATCCCAGAGCGCTTTATACTTACCGTTATGCTCGATCAGCCCCTCGTGCGTGCCGATCTCGGCGATCTTTCCGTCCTCGAAAACGGTGATTTCATCGCAGAAACGGCAGCTTGAAAGTCTGTGACTTATGTATATAGCTGTTCTGTCGCCGGTTATTTCATCGAACTGCTTATAGATTTCAGCCTCGGCTATAGGGTCAAGCGCCGCCGTAGGCTCGTCGAGGATTATAAACGGCGCATTTTTGTAAAGGGCCCTTGCTATTGCGATTTTTTGCAGCTCGCCGCCGGAAAACTGAACACCTTTCGGCTCATATTCTTTGTTGATATAAGTGTCAAGTCCATCGGCAAGACTGTCGAGCCGTTCGCCGAAGCCCGCCTCGCGGAGGCATTGTTCAGCCTTTTGGCGGTTATAGTCCTTTGCGCAGCCTACGTTTTCCCCGATGGGTTGTGAGAGCAGGAAATAATCCTGAAAAACAACCGAGAAAACGTCCATGTAGTCGCTGGGGTTATACTTTTTTATGTCGATGCCGTTTAAGAGGATTTCCCCCTCCTGCGGGTCGTAGAGGCGACAGAGAAGCTTTATAAACGTCGTCTTGCCGGAGCCGTTTTCACCGACTACCGCAAGCCGTGTGCCGACCTTGAATTTAATGTTTACATTTCTCAGCGCCCATGTCTCGGCCGTAGGATATTTAAAGCTGACGTTGCGAAATTCGATGTCATACTGCCTGTCGGAGCGCTTCTCGGTCGTCAGGGTGCCCTGATACATCTTGTTGGGAAGCTCCATAAAATCGAAGACTTTCTTGATATACGGCGCGTTTATCCGCATATCGGCAATATTATAGATAACGTTTGAAATGCAGTCGGAAACCCGCGTCAGCGCCTGAACATACTGCGTTACCGTGCCGATTGTGAACGCCCCCGCGAGGGCTTTTAAACCAACCGCTAAAAACATAACCGAGTCGGGAACCCACATCAAGAAACTCTGCGCTGCCCTCAAAAGTCCAGCCGAGCCGCGGGAGATTTTTTTCCTCATTGCCGCAAATCCGTTATCTATAGCCTCAAGCCTCATCGCGTTTATCTGGGAACTTTGGTTGTAAATGCGCATATCGAGCGCGCGGTTTTCGTCCTTTTGAATGTCTTCGGTGTGCCGCTGCATGCGGTTCATCTTTGTTGCAGCGTCGTTTGCGCCGCTTTCTATATTATAAGCCTTGATGCCGCTTGCCGTAGTAAGTTTTGTGATTATCGCGACGATCGCTATTACCGCCAAAATCAGCAGGGGAGTATTCAAGAACCATGCGCCTTTTGTGCCGTCGGGGACTTTTGTGAAGAGAAAGCTCACCGACAGCGCCACGCCTCCCAGAATGTTTACGACGATCAATATTAAATTCTCTAACGTATAGTAGGCGGGATTTATGCCCTTGTTTATCCAGTCCTCGTCCTGTTTGATTTTGAAGAAGCGATCGCGGATCTCCTGACCCTCCGCGTCTGCAAAATCGAGGCTTGTCAGCTTTTTGTTGAGCATATGATTTCTGTAATCATGCCGCCAGCCGCGCATTTTGCGGTACATTGACTCAACTTCAGCGTAGTGTGTTTTTATAAGCTCACGCTGATATACAAGGTTATCATCTCAAAAGATGTTTTTGACCAGGTTCAAAAGCAGATTGCAAGCCGCAGGAGACCTATGAAGTCGGGTAAAACGCAAATTTTCGCGGGACTTGTGAAATGTGCAGATTGCGGTTGGTCGATGAGCTATGCTGAGAGACAGTACAAAACTTGCTCCACAGGATTCTTTAACTGTACGCAGTTTCGGAAACTTGGCAAAGTAGGTGGAAGATGTTCCGCGCACTACATCAGGTATGATACGCTTTATGCCTATGTTTTAGCAAGACTGCAAGACTGGATAAGTCAAGCGCATACTGATGAAAAGCAACTACTTTCAAAGTTGCTCAATTCAAGCGATAAAGAGGCAGCAAAAGCCCATAAGAAACAGTCTGCTGAGCTTGCCAAGGCTGAAAAGCGCAAAGTGGAAGTAGACAGACTGTTCACGAAAATGTATGAGGACTGGTCGAACGGGCGCATTACGGAGTACAATTTTAAGATGTTGTCGCAGAAGTATCAGGCAGAGCAGCAAGAACTGATTGAGAGGATTGATAAGCTCAAATCTGACCTTGCAGCCGAAAAGCAGACTACTGCCGATGCTGAAAAGTGGATTGCCCTAATCAAGCAATACTCCGAACCCACGGAACTGACGGCTGAAATGCTCAATACGCTCATTGAAAAAATTGTTGTTCATGAGGCAGTCAAAGATTCCGACGGCACCAGAACCCAAGAAATAGAGATATTTTACCGATTCGTAGGTAAAATTGATTAAAATCCATACGCACGTCTTTAAGTTTGTTAAACGGGGGGCTCCCCGTTTGCCGAGCGATGAGCGAGGCAAAGAAAAGGTGGAGCTACAGCAAAGTAAAACGGTTGCGAATAAAGACGGGGGTTCCTCGTTTGCCGAGCGACGAGCGAGGCAAAGAAAAGGTGGGGGGATAAGCTGGTAATGTAACGGCGGCGCTGTGAGAGGGGGCGAAGCCCCGAGGCGCGCGAAGGGCGCCTCGCCGCCGCGCACGAAGTGCGCAGGGCGGCAGCGAAGCTGCCGCCAAGGGGCTTCGCCGCGCAGAGTCTGCACATTTCGACGCGGTGAGGCAGGGGGCGAAGCCCCGAGGCGCCCGAAGGGCGCCTCGCCGCCGCACACGAAGTGCGGCGGGTGCGCCTGCGAAGCAGGCGCACATGGGCTTCGCCGGGCGGGGTCTGCGAAATGAAGCGGTGGGGCAGGAAAGTGCGGCGACAGACCCCTCCCCACCGGGGAGGGGCAGGGGTGGGGGCTTAAAATAGTATGAGCTCGCCCGCGAGCGAATACCTTATGCCGACCAACCATGATTCTGCTCAGATTTCCCTTTGCCCTCCGCCGGCTGTTTTCTGCCCCTGCCCCGCCCGCGCCTTGCTCCATCTTTCGGCTTGACATTCCCGGCGTTTTGTGATATACTACTTTTGATAAGGGAGTAATTGGCGCGTTGCGTTACCTTGCCAACAATCGCGGCTTATGCCTGGCACCGTAGTAAACAATGAGACTTATCTGCAAAAGGGTGCAGATGAGTCTTTTCTGTTGCCCCAAAAAATTACAAAAGAGGTATGTATCATGTCGATCTGGCTGCACTTTTTCCTGTTCGCGGTGGGGATTGTTCTCATCGTCAAGGGCGGAGACTTTTTCGTTGACTCCGCCTCGTACATCGCCGAGATATCTGGGATCCCGAAATTCATCGTCGGCGCGACCATCGTCTCGTTGGCGACGACAATGCCCGAAATGCTCGTTTCGGTGATGGCTTCCATTCAGGGCGCCGCCTTGGGTGATACCCCCGAGGCCGCCGGAAAATACTCGATGGCTGTCGGAAACGCCGTCGGCTCGGTGACAGCAAACACCGGGCTTATTCTGTCACTGGCGGTGCTTTTTATGACCATCGCCGTCACGCGGAAAAAATATCTCGTCAAGTGCCTGCTTCTGATAGCCGCGGTCACGACCGTCTGGCTCGGCTGCCTCTCGGGAAAGCTCTCGGTGATCGCGAGCATCATCCTGCTTATCGTCTTCGCGATTTTCGTCGCCGAGAACATCAAGTCCGCAAAGGACGAGATCACCGACAGCAGCGACCGCCCGAAGTTCGTCAAAAAGGAATTTATCGTTAAGATAGTTCTGTTTTTGGTCGGCGCGGTCATGCTCGTCATCGGATCTGACCTTTTGGTCGACCACGGAACGCCGATCGCGCAGTTCTTCCACGTTCCCGACGGCATTATCGCGGTCACGATGATCGCCATCGGCACCTCGCTGCCGGAGCTCGTCACCACCGTCACCGCGATAATCAAGAAGCAGTCGAGCCTTTCCGCCGGCAACATCATCGGCGCGAACATCATCGACCTGACCCTGATTTTGCCGCTGAGCTCGCTCGTTTCGGGCGGCAGGCTGACCATCGACTCGCAGGGGCTGACTTACGACATGCCGGCCTGCTTTGTCATCACGCTCATCGCCATGCTCCCGACGATAATTTCCGAAAAATTCCGGAAATGGCAGGGCGTGGTCATGCTGCTTGCGTATGCGGCGTATATCGGGATGACCGTCGCGGCGGGCGCGGGGAAGGCGTAGGGGGCGAGACGGAGGGCGAAGCCCCCGCAGGGCACTTCGTGCCATGCGGACCGGGAAGCTACGCTTCCCGGCCGCGCGGAGCGAAGCTCCGCGCATGGGGCTTCGCCACACGGGCGCGTGCGAGGTTTTGGGGTGGGGCAGGCGGGCGAAGCCCGGGGTGCGCACGAAGTGCGCACCCCGCCCGCTGAACGAAGTTCAGCGGGCAAGCGGCAGCGAAGCTGCCGCGCGGGCTTCGACCATGCGCGGCATCGCACTTTGGTGCGGGGACGGGGCGAAGCCGCGCCGCTCGCGGAGCGAGCGGCGCCCGCCGCACAGTAAAGGTCAGTGCGAGGCCTGTAAAATGCAGGAAAATTCGGCGTTGCGCAAATTCTTCAAAAATCGTACCGCGGCGGGAAGCGCCCACTTCGTGGGCGCTTGGGCTTCGCCCCGTGCTTGTGCTTCCCCCTCTGCCACACCGCAAGTCACACGCTGCCCCGACGAAGTGCGCTGCGGTTCTGTTTTCCGGGTGCTGAGTTCTGCACCCGGGCGGGGCGAAGCCCCCGCAGGGCACTTCGTGCCCTGCGGGCCGGGAAGCTTCGCTTCCCGGCCGCGCGGAGCGAAGCTCCGCGCATGGGGCTTCGCTCCCTCCGCCTCGCCTCCTCCGCCAAAAAAGAGCAGACCCCGCAGTCTGCTCTTTTCCATCTTCTATCCTCTATCCTCTAAGCTACAGCAGCCTTATCTTCCGCTTGATATCCGCGTGCTCGGAGAGGAGCGCGAGCTTTTTGTCGATCTGATACTCCTCGATGGCGGGGGTGATGAACGCGAGCTCGCCTTGGGTGCGGTGCTTTCTCGGGATAAAATCTACGTAGCCGAAAAGCGTGGTTATAAGCCCCTTGAGGCTGTCCGCGTCGGGCGAGCCTATTCTGACGTAGACCCGGACATCCGCCGATTTATAGGGCACCATGAAGCTGTTGTCGGCGCTGTCCTCCCATGTGAGCGAGGCTATGTCCGCGTTTTCGTGCTTTACCGCGTCGATGATGTCCCCCACAACCGCCGAGGCCGTCGCCTGCTTACCCGCGCCGCGGCCGTAGAAGAGAGTATCCCCCACGCTGTCGCCGCGTATCATTATCGCGTTGTAGACGTCGTTGACCCCCGAAAGCGGGTTTGAAACGCTCACGAGCCTCGGGCAGACTGTCGCGACAAGCCCCTTTTCGGTCTTGTCAATAAGGCCGATGAGCTTTACCGCATACCCCGCGTTCGCGACGTATTCGACGTCGTCGAGGCTGATGTTTCTTATGCCGGAGCAGTGCACGTATTCCGGGTAAATGTGTTTGCCGAACGCCAGAGAGCCCAAAATGCAGAGCTTTCTTTTCGCGTCGGCGCCGTCGATGTCGTCGGTCGGGTCCTTTTCGGCATAGCCGAGGCGCTGCGCGTCGGCAAGAGCCTCGTCAAAGGATATCTGGTCGTAGATCATCTTCGTGAGGATATAGTTCGTCGTGCCGTTCAATATTCCCGCGATGCGCTCGATGCGGTTCGCGGCGAGGCACTGGTGGAGCGGCCGAATTATCGGTATCCCTCCGCCGACGGACGCCTCGAAGAAGTAGTTGCAGTGATTATCTTTAGCGAGCTTTATGAGTTCGGCGCCGTGAGAGGCTACAAGCTCCTTGTTCGAGGTGACTACGCTCACGCCCTTTTTCAGAAGCCGCTTGGTATAGTCGTAGGCGAAGGTCTGTCCGCCCATCATCTCGGCCGCGACCGTGATCTCGGGGTCGTTTTCGATGTCCTCGAAGCGCTTGGTGAATTTATCCTTGAAGGGAGAATCGGGAAAATCGCGGAGATCGAGGATATACTTTATGTCCATCTGCCTGCCGCTTCTTTTCTCGATAAGCTCTTTATTTTTGTAGAACAGCTCGACCGTGCCGCTGCCGACAACGCCGAAGCCGAGTATAGCTATTTTAGATACGCTCATATTGACCTCTCAAAAAAATTATTTGCCGCTTATAAGCTTTACGCTCGCGACCCCCGTGACCCCCGAAAGCGCCTTCGTGACGCCGCTCGGGTCGAGCGTCGGGTCGTTCAGCCTTACCGTGAGCATTACCGTCGCCGCGGAATCTATCGGTATGCTCTGATTTATCGTCAGAATGTTCGCGTCGAGGCGGTATATCTCGTTTAAGACCTCCGCCAGGATCCCCGCGCGGTCGGAAAGGACGAGGCAGAAGGTGACGATCCGCTCGCTCATCTTCTCGGAATAGATAAACGCCGAGTCCTTATATTTATAGTAGGCGCTGCGGGAGACCCCCGCTTCGCGGCAGGCCTCGGTCGAGGTGCGGCAGACGCCCTGCGCCAAAAGCCGCTTTGCCTCGATGACCTTTGTGACCACCTCGGGCAGAACGTCGGCGCTGACGACAACAAGCTCCCTGTCCTTCATCATATCACTCCCAACGGCTTCGTGTGTCGGCGGAGTTTGCCGCAAAAATACAACTGTGCTCCGTCCACAAACAATTATACTCATTTGCCCGCGTTTTGTCAAGCCCCGCCGAGGTATGGGGCGGCACAATTTTAAGCGCGGTTTTTCGGTTTTTTCGGCGTATTGCCGAAAATTTCTCCCGAAAAAATGTCGAAAAGCGTGGGAGGCGGGAAGCTTTTTGCATTTTTTGCAAAAAACGCTTGCATTTGTTCGGAAAATATGTTATTATTGAGATAAGCTTTTAAGCAAGAATTTTAAGGAGGAATAACCATGGGAAAATTTGTTATGAAGCAGACTTCCACCGGCTTTAAGTTCGACCTTAAGGCGGGCAACGGCGAGGTCATCGCGACGAGCGAGGTCTATACCACCGAATCCGCCTGCAAAAACGGCATCGAGTCGGTCAGAAAATGCTGCGAGGGCGGCGTTGAGGATCAGACCGTCGAGAATTTCGAGGTCTTAAAGCACCCGAAGTTCGAGGTCTATACCGACAAGGCCGGCGAGTTCAGGTTCAGGCTTAAGGCCAGAAACGGCGAGATCGTCGCCGTCAGCGAGGGCTATAAGGCCAAGCCGAGCTGCTTAAACGGCATCGAGAGCGTCAAGAAGAACGCGCCCGAGGCCGAGGTCGTGACTGCCGAATAAAAATTAAACAGGTAATAAAACAACAAAAGCAGGCGAAATGGTAGTCCCTAATAAAACAACTTTTTGATTGTTTTCCGAACCGATGTATCACTGCATCGGTTCGTTTTTCATTTCCTCAAACAGGCTTTTGGGCAGGATTCCTATAAAGTTATAGGAAATGTCTATGTCCACAACCCGTTTGCCATTGACTTTTTCGGGCTTATGGACATATACCGCCTTAACTAAATCATTAAGTATCGCAGGCGTTAGTTCGCTCATCTCCAAGTATTTTTTGACCTTAGCGATGAATTTGTCGATGTTTTCCGCTTGCTCCTCTTGCTGCTCAATTTCTGCTGTCAGCGTTTCCAATCTTTCACGAAGTTCAGCCTGTTCGGTTTCATAATCGCTCGAAAGCATTTCATATCGTGCCTCCGAAAGCCTTTGATTGGCATAGTCCTCATATTCTTCCCGAATCGACTTTGTATTTGCATAAGCAAGTACACGTTTTTGAAGTCCCTTTTTGTCACGGAGTTCGGATTCAACGCCCTTGAGCTTTTCTCGGCACTCACTTTCATCTGCTTTGGCAGCGGCAAGAGTATTTTTCAAATCTTCAAGCGACTTAAAACCATACCTTTCAAGCTCGGCAAGGCTCTTGGCAGACTGCTTAAGATTGAACACTTTCGCCCAATGCTCGAAACCCGCACCTTTTTCGGGCGTTACGTCGACCATTCGCGAAATACTGTCACGCTTTGTGTCTATTTTCGCATTTTTTGCCCCTTGTAAACGCTTGAGGATGCTCGGTCGAGAAGATATGCCCTGCTTTCCGTTTCGCGCCAACTGTCGTGATTTCTGCTCAAAAACAGCATTTATTGAGGGAAGGTTGAAGTCGTCGCCCAGCCGTCTGGCGGTTATAGGCTTAGTGCGGTCTGACGTTAGATAGCTTAGCCGCCCTCGGCTCTGCTTGACGGTCACACCCTCGCGGGAAAGTAACTTTGCAAAATCCTCAAAATCGGTTGCGGCTTCAAGTGCTTTCCGAATAATCTGCCGCAACTTTTCCTTGTCCGTTTCAAACTTTGTCGGTTTGCCGCTGTCAGACAATTCAGCCTGACCGCGCCGTTTCGCCCAATATTCGCCCTCGGTCACGCACTCCTTGCTTCCATTGAGCAAATCAATTTGATACAGTCCCCCGCGTTGGCACATTTCCATAACTTCGGCGTGAAAATAGTTCATAGCCTCTTCGGTGCAGCGGTGTTTGCAACCCGCTTTTGTGTCGGCTGGTCTGTCCATATACGGCATGAGCGGCACGTCTGCAATTCGCAGACTGTTGATGACAATGTGACAATGAATGTTCCCGCTGTGATTGTGACCGTCGGCGTGAGTGCAGACAATCGCCTGATGTCCCGCGAAATGTTCCTTGCAAAACTGTTCTCCTAACTCTTGCGCACGGTCAACCATCAAGCCGTTCTCAACGCCGTCTCGCGGGTCAAAACTGATTATGTAGTGATGTGATTTGACGTCGCCCCGACTGCGGTTTTTACCGTAATGCAGATTCGACTTCATACACGCGACTGCAAAGTCATCGTCACCGCAGTTAAAGGTCGCAAAGCAGCAATTATCTCGTGGGGTTAACCTACCGCTTTCGTCGAGGATGGGCTTGTTCGTAAACTCGTCATGCTCGAAAAGCAGATATTTCTCGGCCGCGCCATAGTCGGCGTTTTTAGAGCTTAAGTGTTTGAACGTCGCCAACGGCATCGCCTACCTTTCGCAAAATCTCAAATTTAACATCGGCGAGGTCGGCAATGGCGGCTCGGACCTTGCCCGACAATGAATTGTACGGCGTGCCGCGTTCGTTGAGATACCGAGCGATTTGGTTGAGATTCCCTCCGATTTTTCCGAGTTGCGCGATTAGCTGACCTATAGCCGACAGAAGTTTTTCATTGATTGGCGAGACAGTGATGATAGGTTTTATTATTCCTGCTGGCGGAGTCTGAAAGGACGGCGCAGAGATTGAATGCTTTGCCGCCTGTTTCGGAGGAAGCTGTTCGGAATCGCGGTACAGTCTCATATAGTCTCGTGCCGACTGTTCGCTGATGTCATAGATTTCGGCCGCCTGACGGCGAGAGATTTCGCCGGAATAAAGTTTACGCCCAATGTCTAATCTTTGCTCTTTGGTGTACTTCATTTTAAACCTCCTGTTTGCTTTGGGGATTGCTTGTGCGGAAGATGATTCTTTAATGTCTTATATTATACCACCTTCTGTACAAAATCTACCCCATACGTGTACGATTTTAGGATAGCACTACATCCAATCAAAAAATTTTTGTTTTCACATTAAACGGACATTTCTCAGGCGAATGGACACCCCCCACAATTGTAAAATTTCTATTAACATTGTCACATACCCCTCTCTCACGATACAACGTACATTTTTTTCGCAAAAATCAGGGTATCTCTTAAAAAAGTTTGCCTAAAACTTAAAATTTCTCCGTTTGGCACAAATTGCGAGGAATTTATGACAACTTTGTTGTGCAATTTTTAGTGGCTGTTTTCGTTTCAGTAACACATAAAATGTAGAAAAAGCAACTGACGTGAAAAGAATTTAAATATAAAAATGCCAATGTACCAGATTTGATACATTGGCGTTTTTTATTAGGGGTCCCCACAAGGTCGCAAGACTTTGTGGGGAAAAGAAGGAGCAGCGGAGTGAGTGAGTTTTCGCCGTTAGGTGGAAACGAACGATACGGAGCTCGCGACGACGTGCAGGGTTTGGGGAAGGCTACTCCCCAACAAGATTCCGCATAGGGCTAAATGAGCATACTTGCGAAATTTGGTCCCGCGGTAGAATCTTGCTCTATGAGCTTCTCATTTACTCTATGGGCTTCTCATTTAATGAGCGGATTACATTCAGTTGCCAATCTCAGTCAAGAAACTGCAAATGAATTTAACTCTATGAGCTTCTCATTTACTCTATGGGCTTCTCATTTAATGAGCGGATTACATTCAGTTGCCAATCTCAGTCAAGAAACTGCAAATGAATTTAACGATCATAAAGTCTGCCGATGTCGGATCGGCAGAAAGTCTCTTACAAATCCATCTCAAAAAATCCCCCTCGGAAGAGGGGGATAAAATCTGCAAGCCGCCAGTATAACCGGTTTGCCTTTGTAAACTCTACCGTTCCGTTTCTATTTCGGCAGAAGCAACCGTAACGGGATTGGTCGAATAATTTATCAGACGGAAAATGTAATCGCCGCTGTCGGGTATATCAAATTCCGCATCGCAGTCGCTCAGCCTACCCTTTTTGATTTCGAAAGGAACTTCTTCGCCGTCGCGGTAAGCAGCTATTCTCCAGGTAAGGTCTTCGCCGTCGTTATGCTCGAAGCTGACGCATATTTTTACATTGTCGCCTGCTTTTAGGTCCTTTGTGAGCTCTTTTGAGAACACCGCCGAAACGGTTTCGCCCAAAGTAATGTTTTCTGCTTTTTCAAGAGGGACATCATATAAATAATAGTCTTCAGAAGCGCCGGCCGAAATATATACGGCGGTTCTTGCTATTACGGAAGCGGATTTGACATACATCATATCTTCCGAAGTAATATACGGCGTGTACGTTGACTCCTCATCGAATCTGTAAGCAAGCCCCCATCTTTTGCAGCTCGTGGGATCGTTGCTTTTGGAGTGGAATACATGCTTTACATCCTCTCCGTCGGCAATAAAGCCCACCGTTTCGCCAGATTCCGTCATGGCGTTACTGTCAAAGAGGTAATAGAAATGTTGTCCTTATCGCCGAGGAGGACTACGTTGAAAGGCTCGCCGTTTTCGTCGGTAAAGATAACGGTGCCTTTGAACGCAAAGTTGCCGTACTCGTAGTCGTAGCCGTTTGGCGAAGGAGTCATTTTAACGTAGCAAACGCCGTCGCTGTTCATTTCGAGGACTTCGTAGCCTTCGGCTTCTTCGGTTTCTTTTGCAAGCGCCTCGGCTTCACATTCCGTCTTGCCGGCACTGATCGCTCTGTCTACGGCGAAAACCGAAAGCATTAATGCGCTGACCAGAATTGCTGCCGCTATAAATAGCGCAGCAGGCTTATACTTTTTATATTTCATGATTGCTTCGATCCTTTCCGCGATTGCGCTCTTTCCTATGCCTGAGCCTATCGGTGAAAAACCGCTTCTTTGTTCCTGCAATTCTATGAGCATCATGGCGTAGTCTTTGCGACTGTTTATCCCAAGCTCGTTAAGAACGCTTTCATCGCATCTGAGCTCTATATCCATATTTGTATTATTAACAGAAAATTTACAATTCGTTCTGCACATCGGCAGACGGAAAATCTGAATAACAGCGGAAAGACAGAATAAATATCCCCCGGCTACGCCTGGGGATATTTATTCATACCGAAAATTATATTACAGCTCTCGGCGTCTTTACCATCTTTCCTCAATTCTGACCAAGCTCGCGATAGCCTCAACATCTTCCTTATCTATCATCTCGCTGTCGAAATCGAAGGCGACATAGACGTTCAACTCGGTGTTATAAGAAAGTATCCCGAAGTTTTCCTTGCCGTCCCGCCGCACCGTGACGGTCGCGATCTCGTAGGTCTCATTTGAGATCAGGCGCCTGTATGTCCCCTCCACGTCAAACAGCGAGGCTATGGGCGCAAATATATCCCTTTCATTCCGCGTATTTTCTGGCTCGTACTTATCAAACGACACCGCCCCGACTATCGCCCCGTCCGCATTATAAATATAACACGTCCCGTTCGGTATGGGATATAGATACGGATTTTCTTCATTGCTCGCTTTTAAAACGCTCATTCCGTCAAGGAGCCAGAAATTCAGGTCAAACTCCCTGCCCTCGCCCGAAGCATAGTCCGCGGGCGATACCGAAATTGTCTGGTTGAGGGTTACGATCTGCGCAATAGTAACCGTTCTGAGGATATTTTCGCACCGCTCCTCAAAGCCGCTGTCATCGGGGTCGGTTTTGATGAAGTTTACATACATGCACCACTCGCCGTCTCTGACAATATATGTCGAATTCTCGTAGTCTCCCGACATGAAGCTGACAATGCTTCTGCTTCTGAACAGATACGGCTCCTCGGGCGACCACTCGTGTTCGCCCTCCTCCAAGACCCTCACGTTTCCCGCTTCGCCATCGACAGGCGTATAATCTTTCGGAAGCTCCGTGCCCACCGGGAACTGGCGTAAGAAGTCGGGGTCATAATCGTCGGCAGGGAATGGATTTCCGATACCAAGCGCCTTACCGTTTTCGTCGTCAGCGACCGAAAAACCGTCGAAATTCCAGTTTTCGGGCAGAGCGAATCTTACGCTCAGATAGTTGTCGGTCTCATAAGCGGTAAGCTGCCAGCTCGGCGCACCCTCCGGTTTTTCGAGGTGCGCGGCGAGCATCGATGTCTGATGTTCGGTATATCCGTCCGGAACGGTAAAACCGGTATTCTCCGGCTCGGGCTGCGGCTGCGGCTCGGGATTTTCGGGATTCGGCACTTCGTTTTCATCGCCGACGTTCGCGGGACCGTCGGTAACAGGCGGGTTCATATCTTCCTCGTTGGGAGTAACATCGGAAACGCTATCGGGAATCTTCGAGAAGCCGATAACCGCCCCGACAATAACTGCCAGCACCGCCACAACTATCAGCAGCACCGCTCCGCTTTTTTTGTTAAATTTAGTCATTATATTTAAAAACCTCTTCTTTAAAATTTTTTTGCCGCCGTTAAACCCGGTCGACAGCCCGCTCGGTGCGGGACTTTTTTCGGCTATCGTCGAATAAATAGCCATGGTATACGCCTTTTTTACATCAAATCCTGCGTTCGCGACCACGCCGTCGTCCACAGAAAGCTCCATATCCACATCAGCCCTGCGCCTCATTATCCATACGAGCGGATTGAACCAGTGCAGCGAAACCGCCGCCGCCATCAGAAGCTTTACCCAGATGTCGCGGCGTTTAAAATGTATGAGTTCATGCTTGATTATAAAGCTCATCTGCTCCGGCGAATAATCCGTGCGCGGCAGGACCATTATCGGCCTGAGATATCCCATTATCATCGGCGTAGGCGCGTCGGGCGAGCATATCGGCTCAAGCCGCCCCCTCAAAGCCAACTTCTTGCGAAGCGATATAAAGGTATCATACGCCAAACCCTCGGTGATTTTGCAGCCGTCTTTTCGTATCTTCCTCTTATAAATCAGGAAAGATAAAATTTGTGCCGCAAAAAGAATTATCGCTCCCGCCGCCCACACTGCCGATATTACCGAAAGCGGGGAGACGGCTTTTTTCGGGCTGCCGTCAGGGCGAATCTCCTCGGGTCGGTTTATCGGCTCTACCATCTGCTGAGGTATAGCTATCTCAAACCTTGGAAATGTCTGCTCCTGCCGATATGCAGCCTCTTCCTGCGATGAATACTGCGTACCGGGGTCATATGTGCTGCCAACGTCATTTTGGGAGGGGAATCCGCTGACCGGTATAAGAAGTCTTAAGGCTATCACCGCCCATATCCGGAACCGCCACTTCGCGGCATAGCGGTGATTCATAAGCGGAGAGAGCAACAAAAGCACGCCGATAAGAATCCCCGTTGACAGCGACGCGCCGAGAATCCCAACAAATATCTCACTCACGGTTCTCACGCTCCAGTTCGTCGATGTAGTCCTTAAGTTCGCGAAGGTCGTCCTCTTTCAGAAGATTATTCTTGTAAAGAGTTGTGACAAGACTGCGCGCCGAATTGTTGTAGAGCCTTTTCAGAAAGTTTTCGCTCGCCCCCGCCTTGTAGTCGTTTTCGCTGACCGTCGCCGAATACAGGTTCATTCCCTCGGTTCGTGTGCATTTGACATACCCCTTGTCCTCGAGGCGGTAAAGCGAGGACATCAGCGACGAAAGCGGCCAGTCTCTGTGGCCTTTGAGCTTATCGCGTATCGCCACCGACGTTATCGCCGCGTCCTCCGACCATATCGCCTGCATAATTTCGAGCTCTGCTTCGCCCAGCTTTTTCTGATCGTTTTTCAAAATATCACCTCTTGTTATGCTATTGTGTAATATATTATGCCACCGCATAATTAACTTGTCAAGGGGTTTTGAAAAATTTTTTCGGAATTTTTTGAGGGGGCTGATTGCTTGTTTTTTATAAAGAGCATTTGGAAGAGAGTTCTACGCGGCTTGATAAAAGGCGATGTGAGAGAGGGAGAGCGGGAAAACGCAATAAAAATCATCGGCAAAGCCTGAACCTTGCCGATGATAGCGAGCCGTTTCGCAGCTCAAATTTTTCGGTTTGACGAAAAATATCATTCGCCTATAATTTCAACCCTGTCCACATTGATATAGCGCCCTGACGAGTCGTCGTTTTTATCACCCGTAACTGTCATCGTAAGGGTATGGGTACCGAATTTAAGCTTTTTGGATTCAAACAGAACGATATTATCTTTTCTTTCGGCTGAATAGCAGTCGATGACCTTTTCCTTTTTGCCGTCTATCGATATCGTCATAATGCCGTGATTCGGAGCTGTCGAGCCGTACCAAACTATGCCGGTTCCGGTAAACTCTACCGTTACGGAGTCGTTGACAGTCGATGAATAGTGATTGTCTCCGCTGTAGCATCCTGTCTCTGGACAGTTCAGCCAGCCACTGCCTATGTAGTTGAACTGATTCATACCGTCTCCCACAATGTTGTCATTTATGCTTTTCGGCATAAGTATGGGGCTTACGGTTTGTTTGCCCTCTGAAATCGGCACCGTCTTTTCGGTAAACTCGGTTATTTCAATCTCACATTCGGCTTGTTCAAGACCTTCCGACGTGACAGTTGCAACAGCGCTTCCTGTCTGATTGAAGACAGATTGAACAATGAACGCCGCATGTCCGCCCTCAAGCGCAATAGTTTCCTCGCCTATGAATCTTCCGCAGCCTGTGAGAGAAATTTTAACGTCGTTGTCGGCGTTCGTAACGATCTGACCGTTTTCGTCGACGGCGTAAATCTCAACGCTTGTAAAGTCGGAGCCGTCGGCGGTGAGGGTGTCATACTGCGGCTTCAGCACCAGTTTGACGGGCTCTTTCGGGGCGGTGACCTTAAACCTTGCGGCTTCGTTTCCGTTAAGGTATCCGACGGCTTCAAGCGACTCCTTGAAGTTTACGCTGCGGAATTCAAACATCGGGTGAGGGAGATTCGTATAAAGGCTCGGCTTTGCTTTTCCGACCGAAACGCCGTCCGCATAAAGCTCTACCTCATCGCAGTTTGAAAATACCGTGACCGCGCGGGGAGACGATTCCGTGCAGTAGCTGGCAATGTATACCATAGGGTCTGTTTCGGGGTCTTTCTGGGAGCGGTAGAAATAAGAAACCATCTTCGGGATTCTGAAAATGTCATAGACTCCGCTGTAAAACAGGTTATCGGTGTGCGTGTAATTTACCTCGTTGTTGTAGTCGAACATGCTCCACGCAAATCCACCGAGGCAAAGGTCATTTCCGAAATAGTAGTTGACGCGCTCTGCAAATGACTTTGCAAAGCTCAGAGCGTCGTTATCCGAAGCCCAAGCGAGCCCGTGACCGAAGAACCAGTCGTCCGAGTGCTCAGTAACGATATAAGGAGAGAATCTCGGCACGTCGGGATAGGTGTAGTTTGCCGTATAGATGTCTTCATCTTCAAGGAAATTGCTGTTGTCGTAGTATTGCGCGTGCCTTACGCCGTGGGTCGGACGGGTCGGGTCGAGCTCCTTTGCGATTCTGTTTGTTTCGGTGTATAATTCATCGTCGTCCGGAGATTCGTTTACCCTTGTTCCCCAGGTGAATATAGAGGGGTGGTTTCTGTCGCGGAGAATCATCTCGCGGATATTTTCTTTATAAACTTCTTTCCAGCTTTCGTCGCCGATATACGCCCAGCCGGGAGCTTCTTCAAAGACTATCAGTCCTATTTCGTCGCAGCGCTCCAAGAATGCCGGATCCTGCGGATAGTGGGAGCAGCGAACGGCGTTGAAGCCGGTGTCTTTAATGAGGTCTGCATCGGCTCTCTGGAGTTTATCCGGCACGGCTCTGCCTATCCACGGCCACTGTTCGTGGCGGTTTATGCCGACGATTTCTATTTTCTCGCCGTTGAGATAAAGCCCATCTTCTTCAAAGGAATATTCCCTGAAACCGAACCTCGTCGAGGTTTCGTCTATGGTTTTGCCTTCCTAAGAAAGGGTTGTTTTTGCGGTGTAAAGATAAGGATCGTTAAGCGACCACAGGCGCAAAGAGGATATACTCTCGCTCATAAGCGAGATTTCGGCTTCATTGCCCGATTCAATTTCCTTTTCTTTGGATATGTTTGCGATTTCTGTTCCGTCGGCATCGGTTACGGAAACAGTGACGGTAAAAGCTTTTTTGTCCGTGTATCCGTTTTTGACCGTTACCGAGGCGTTCACCCTGCCTTTATCAGCGAAAAGTCCGGGGGTTGTCACAAATGTGTCGGCTATATAAGCGGACGAGGTGATTACCATTTTTACATCGCGGACAATTGCTCCGAAAACGCAGTAATCAACATCACCGCACTCGGGAGGTACTCCGGGCTGCCTCTGAGAGTCTACCCTTACGGCTATTACGTTGTCGCCGCTGTTCAGAAAGTCGGTTATATCGAAAGCAAAACCTGTATAGGCCCCCTTGTGTTCGCCTACAAATTCACCGTTCACGTATACGTCAGCGACGGTAGCTACTCCTTCAAATTCGACTTCAACGCGCTTGCCGTCATATTCTTTTCCCAGTGTGAAATGCCTGCGATACCACGAGACAAACCGATAGGACTGTATCTGCTCGTCAAACCCCGGACCCTTGTGCTTATCAAGCAGCTTGTTTGCGTGCGGAAGGGAAACGCTTTCAAAGCTGCTTTCGTCGAGGTTTTTGATTTCGCCGTTTTTGTAGTCTTCAGGCGAATAGAGCCAGCCGGTATTGAAATTTATTGTCTCTCTTGACGCAAGCGGTTCGACTGTGCCTTCGTTTGAATTGTCTTTTGCGGCTGCTCCGCAGGCGGATAAAGCCGCTGATGCGGCAATTATCGCCGCAAGAAATACTGCACACATCCTGTTTTTCATTTTAAACCCCCCTTGAGTAATCGGTCTGCACTATACCTTCATATATAAAATTATTGTAACAGCTTTAAATGCCTATTGCAAGTGTTTTGATATATTTTTCAATCAAGGCAGTGTTAGAATACAATATCTTGTACATTAAGAATAAAAAAGAAGAATGTGCGCGAGTGTGGTATCATTATACCGCCATTGACGAATATACAAGGCTGAGATATTTAGGCGCTTATGCGGAGCAGAGTACATATTCCTCTGCGGATTTCTTGGAGAGGGTCTACAAGTGGTTCAAGAGAAAGGGCGTGACGATAGAATGCGTTCAGACCGACAACGGTTTTGAGTTTTCGAACAAATTTTCAAACAGCAAACGAGACTTACCTACAAGATTTGAGCTTACAGCGAAAAAGCTCGGGATACGGCATAAGCTTATCCGTCCCTACACTCCGCGGCACAACGGCAAGGTTGAGAGAAGCCACAGAGAGGATCAAAAGCGCTTCTATGATTCTCACCGCTTCTATTCTCTCGCCGATTTTGGTGCGCAGCTCGCTGCGCACCAAAGAAGATCCAACAATCGTCCTATGCGTCCGCTGCTCTTCCTCTCTCCTTCCGAATTCTTTTCTTTTACTGTACAACATCATTGACAAACTTACAAAAGCCTATATTTTATCTGATTGTAACAAAAGCCATACCCGATTGCACGGATATGGCTTTGTTTAGCACCCTTTTGGCAGACCGCCGCAATAAAAATTTTGTATTGTAGTTTTATGCGGGGCTGCCTAAACGCCTGCTTTTTTGCGTATAATATCTTTTTATCTTCCATTATTTCTTTTCCTCGGATTCCGATCCGCCGCATTGCCTATACATTTCGGCTTTTCCGCTATTTTTGCTTCGGCTCCATGTCGGAGGAGGGGTTCCACTCGCCGCAGTCGGCAAGGCGGCGGAACGTCGAGGGCGTGACCCCGACCTTGCGCTTGAACTGCCTCATGAATGTGCAGGTCGTGTTGTAGCCGCTTTGCTCGGCCACCTCGGAGAGCGACAGTTTCGTCGACAGAAGAAGCCTTTTCGAGCAGTCGACGCGGGAGTTCACGATGTCGGCGATTATCGGCGTGCCGAACGCCTTTTTATAAAGGTGTTCGAGGCTGGAAAGGGAGATCTTCATCTCCTCGGCGAGATCGCTTATGGCGGGAAGGGAGGCGGGGTCGCGGTAGATGCGGCTCCGCAGGGCGTTGAGCTCGGCCCGCTTACCGTCGGAGATCCCCAGCAGATCGCCGGAGCCGTTGGCTATCGCCCTCGCGAGACGGCGGAAGAACACCTCGGTGAGGCAGAATGCGATCTCCTCGTGGAAAGGCTCGGCGCCGTAAAATTCGGCGGTCATCTCGTATATCATCGTCGAGAGGCTGTCTATCGGGCCGATATATGACGGGAAGTCGATCATTATCCCCAGGTCGGAAAGGGCCTTGATATCCTCGTCCGGGGCGTCGAAATAAAACCAGTCGTCGGTGTATTTTCTCCCGAGGGGACGGTAATACGTCGGCGTTCCGGGGGATATGACCACGGCGGTGCCGGGCTTTACCTCGAACTCGTTTTTGCCGAGCCGGAAGAACGCCGGGGTCTTCACCAAAAGAAGAATATACGCGCCCGGGCCGCTTTTCCAGTCGACGCAGAAGCTTGAGGGGTGGGTGCAGTTGTAACCTATTGAGCCGATTTTTATCATTTTGTCCTCCGCTTGTAGAAGATAGAACGTTAGAATGTTAGATTGTTAGAGAGTCTTTACATATACTCTCGATACGCCGCCGTAGATGCTTTCCATATCCTTTAGGTACTCGTAGCCGTACTTTTCGTAGAGGCCGACATGGTCGGTCGAAATATAGATCTTGTCTATATTTCGCTCCTTGGCGAGGGACTCGATTTTCTGAAACAGAAGCCCCATATGTCTGTGTCCGCGGTATTTGGGAAAGGTGTATACAAAGCCTATCCACGGGGAATATTCCGCCGCCGCGATCTCGTCCTTTTCGGCGAACGTGCAGAACGAAACAAGGCTGTCGCCGTCGGTCAAAAGAAACAGCTCGGAGCTCTCGCCGGTGACGTCGAAAAACCTGCCGCCGCTCAAAAGCTCGTGCAGATATGCGCCGGCGACCCAGTCGCTTTTTCCTATTTCGCCGAGCCAGTGACTCTGCCTGTCGCTTTTGTAAAAGCTGATGATCTCCAAGTTATGCACACTCCGTCCGAAAAGCCGGGGCGAGCGCTTTAAGGCCGCGCGCCCGATCCTATCCTCTAATATAGCACATATTTCGCGGGATTTCAATACGGTTTTCGCAATTTTTTTGCTTTATCTCTTGAAAGTTGCGGCGGGTTGTGATATTATAATAAAAAAACTTCCCGAAAGGAGCAGAAATATGAATATCTGGCATGACATAAACCCGAAAAGAATTACCGTGGACAGCTTCGAGGCGGTCATTGAGATCGCAAAAGGCGAAAAGTGCAAGTATGAGCTCGACAAGGAGACAGGCATTCTGAAGCTCGACAGGATACTCTACACCTCGACCCACTACCCCGCGAACTACGGATTTATCCCCCGTACATACGCCGACGACCGCGACCCTTTGGACGTTTTGGTCATCTGCACCGAGTCTATTCGCCCGATGACCCTCGTGAAGTGCTATCCCATCGGCGTTATCTCGATGGTCGACAACGGCAGAAACGACGAGAAGATCGTCGCGATACCCTTCAACGACCCGACGTATAACTGCTATACCGACATCTCGCAGCTGCCAAAGCATATCTATGACGAGATGAGCCACTTCTTCAGGGTCTATAAGGAGCTCGAGGGCAAGGAGACCGCAGTAAAGGAGGTCGACGGCGCGGAGAAGGCGAAGGAGATCATCAGAGCCGCGCTGGAGGGGTATATTGAGAGTTATTGTAAGTAGAGGTAAAACCGCCCCGTCCGATGAGGACGGGGCGGGGTTTTGGGAGAAAAGGAGCGGCGGCGTATTGCGGTTTTAAAAATGCCGACGAGAATGATATGGAGTTCGAGGAAATAGCACCCCACAAAGTTTGTTGGCTTTGAGGAGCCCCCGTGGGCGCCCGAGGGTTCGTCCTGCGGCTTCCGAAATTTGCTGCAATAATTCAGCAAAAGCAGTATCATAGCAAGACCTTAATCCCCTTCCCCCACCCTTGACAACCTTCCCCATTTGTGCTAAAATATCTACGGACAAAATTGAAAAGTCTAATGGTGTGATGTCAATAGTGCGATGATAAGAAATTTTCAACAATGGACATCTAAAATCGGGCA
>CANQLR010000035.1 GCA_947624745.1 uncultured Clostridia bacterium
AAGAGCCGCCGAGGGGGAAGGATATGAAAACGAATTCCGCAACCTATCAAAGAATGAGAAAGTGGCTATTGGGGTGTTTGACCCCGGCATTTGCCGTCTGTCTTGCAGTCGGCTTGATTATGTATTTCCCGATTTCGTCCGGCGTGCGGACCTATGCAGCGACTGTGACCGCTAATCCTTTGATCAACTCCAACATCGGCAAACACAGCGAATGGTACTATGGCTTCGGCTCCACTGAGCCTACACTCGACCCCGTCTCGCAGGGATATGCGAGATGGTATGCCCAGCTCGGCGTCGACGTGGGAATGGTCAAAGCACAGGGAAAATCTATCGAGCAATCGGCACGGGAACATAAACTCGTGCAAGCTTCTTCGTACAAAGAAGGCGCAACAGACAAAGTTTTCATCATCGACTCGCCCGAAGAAGCGGCAAAAGTTTGGACGGAGGCGGTGGAATTTGCTCTCGGACAGAGCGAGGATTCTCCCTTCAAGGATGATGTGGACCAATCTTTGGACCCCATCACGGGCATGGTGCAACAAATTCCCGGCGGCGGTGTTGCGCACGGCAATTATTTTGCCGACCCGTACACGCTGGAAGATGTCAATAGCCAAAGCGGTCAAATCGGCTATAAGGGGCAGTATATCACCGTCAAGCTCAACTGCGATTGGTATGCGAAGGACATCGAGACGGATATCGCCTTTGCCCTCGGCAATGTGGAAACGCTTCCGAGCGCACAAGCTATCACTCACGATAAACGTTGGATCACCACCTTCAACTGGGCAAAGGATGAAGATACATTCAACAGCTATTGGCTGGATAAGACCAATAATTGGGGAATTGAGGGCACCACTCGTAAAGATATCCGCGAAGGTTACAGCCAAAGCATGCAGGTCAAGAGTGTACCCGGCGAAAATGGGACTGCCTCCAATCGTCAATTGACCGATTTCACCACCGACGGCCACGGCTACACCAATGCGGACGGCTATTATGCCTCTTACGATCTTTCTACGATGGCCGACCAAACGGCGAATTCGGGCAATCACCCCGGGTTCAATATCTCCTCGCCCTTCTCCTACGGGCGCATCAACGTGCCCACGGGCGCGTATATCGTTCTTGACCTCAACGGCCACACCATTTCGCGCGGGCTCACCGAGGAGAACAACGATGAGGTCTCGCTCCACGGCAGCATCTTAAAGAGCAAATACGAATACGACCTCGGCGAGATGGATGAGCTCAACAAGCTCGTTCAAATCTACGACGGTAAAACGTTGGGTGATATCGACGGCGGCCACCTCTACGGCAACGAGCTCTGCTACTATGGGAGCGTCATGACGGTGCAGCCGAAAGCCCGCCTTGAGATCGTGGACTCCACCGCCTTCGAGCGCGCCTCCGACGGTCGTATCACAGCACAAGGGGAAACCTACACGACCAACCATAAGGGCACGATCTCGGGCGGCTGCACCGATGAAAAATATTACCCCTACATGGATAACGATTTGGGCGTTGAGAACGGCGCCTATTTCGGCTATAACTCCAACGAGGGCAAGGGCGGCGCCGTGCACGTCAACCCGAGCGGCGAGCTCGTCGTCCACAGCGGTACCTTCAAGGATAACCAGGCGCAGTACGGCGGCGCCTTTTATGCGTTATCGCGCGCGGCGGTGCTCGTCTACAACGGCTACTTCATCAATAACTATGCGACGATCCGCGGCGGCGGCACTTATGTTGCGAGCGCCTCGCGATCGGTGTTCACTTTCTACGACGGGGTCATCTCCTACAACCGTGCCGGCGACGCGGGCGGCGGCGTCTTTCTCTGCGATCATGCCTATGTCAATCTGCACGGCGGCTACATCACGCACAACCAAGCGGGCAATCAGGGCGGCGGCGTCTATATCGGCGCAAACGGCGAAGGCTTGCTCGAAAACGTCAATATTACGCAAAACGTCGCGGGCGGTCAAGGCGGCGGCATTTACGTTGTTAGTTCTTCCAAGTTCAAGTTTGCGGGTTCGCTCATCGTTACCCAAAACTACGGCAATTGCGGAACATACATAACGTCGAATGCGAACACGGATGCCACTACAAGAATCCCGTATATTTTGCGTCTTGCAGGTGTCGTGGCTTGCGGTTGGGACGGCGCTCACCCGCAATATCGATATGATTGGGAAGGAACCGCAATTAGCCTGACGGAAGGTTATCATCGCGCTGAGGTTGGCAAAGATGCAGGTTATACTTCAGCACAGTACGGGCCTGCGTCAAACTGCACTCATGACGGCAAGGGCGGTAATACTGCTAAACCTGGGGAAGGTGTACATAATTACACCGGTAAGTCAGAGTATCCCTACCCGATGTGGTCGCTTGGCGACGCGGCCAACAAGGAGTACAACCGTCTCGGCGGAATCATTTGGACGAACAAAGCCAATATTGCCGCAGGTGGCAAGGACAACAACGTTTACCTTGAAAACGGAGCGAAGATAATAATCGACGGACCGCTCTTTGCGAACGGTATCGGCGCGCAAATCGGCGTGACGATGGCGGTCAACGGCGAGTTTACGACCAATTACAACAAGAATGAGAGTTCTGTCGAGCCGCACCTGTATTTCACTTCCGACGACCCGAAGCAGAGCATTGTTTGGAACGGGGGAAAATCTGAGGCGACATTCGGAAGCAAGGATGAAGAGCCCACCGAGCTCACTTGGGAGATCACGGGCTATCTGTACGGTCAGACGGATAAGACGATCACGATCACAGCGTCGGGGGATTCTGAAACTTCCTTCGTTTGGAATATCAATTCACCCGCCTATCATCCCGCCAATTCGAATCCCAGTATGGAAATCGATTCCTTTAAGTGGACGGGCAAGACCATGTTGTTCGACCACAAGATGTTCGAGGTCACCAAAGTTGTAGCCAAACAGGGCATGATTACGCTGAGAACATGGGAAATCAACGCCCTTGAAGGCGAGGAACATCAAGCAGGCGTCGATTACACCTTCCACTATCTGCTCGCCGAACAGGGCGCGGAGAACGAGCCAACAAACGACAGGCTTATCTATGCGGGCGATTACTCCTTCCGCATGCCCTCGGGCCATTACTCCAACGCGACCTTCACCATTCACATCAACCAGCTCGGTGTGGGCGTCTCCGCGTACGAAGTCAAGGACGGTAAAGAGACTTGGCGCGCCAAAGGAGATATCTTCAAAGACGGGAAGATTCCCACCGAAAGTGAGATCAAAACCTATCTTGAAGGCGCACTCTACTACCGTGGCACGGCGTACGACTTCGTGCTCGACAGCAAATATGACCCCGCGAGAGGTACTGTCACCGGGAAAGAGGACGAAGGCAAGTTCACCGGCGCGGTCATGAAGTTTATCTACGCCAATACGGACTTCTTCGGCACCGACGTGGAGATTGACTTCGGAGCCGTCGACTTCGAACTCGAATACTACTGGCGTGAACTCACCGATAACTCGCAGCAGGATCTCGAAAAGACCAATTACTTCTTACACGCGGGATATTATGAAGTGCGCGGCGCGCACGAAGTCGTCACGGAAGATGGCGCCGCGCCCGCCGTTGACTACATGAAGAACAACATCGCGTTCCAGAGCGCGATGCACTTGCCCATTCAGCGCGTCTCCGTCTCCGTATGGCTCGAAGACAATGCCTGCGTCAAAGAGGATGTTGCGGGCTATTACGGTTACACCTTCAAGGATGCAGTCTATACGACCAAGCAGATCCTGTACTTCAACAACAACGACGAAGCGGGCAACGACCCCGAGCTCGACCCCAACGTCACCGTCAAATATTATTTGTTTGACGACTATATTAAACACGGTCCCAAAGCGCGAGAAGTCGGTATCCAAGATAATTCCGACGGCTCCGAGCGTTGGGGCGTCAGGGACGCGGGCAAGTATGTCGTCCATGTCTCGCTGAACACGCAGATGTGGATCGAGAGCGACACGGGAAAGGGCGACTTCACCGAGCGCGGCAAGCCGTATAACGACTATATCTTCACATCGAAAGAAACTCAGCGGTTGGCCGAAGTGACGCAAAAAGACGAGCAGGGTCGCGACGTTGTGTATGAGTTTGCGTACTATTTCTTCATCCAGCCTGCCGAAATCAAGAGCTGGACGACGGAACCCATGCCCAATCAGGGCGAGGCCAGTATTACCCTCGCCGACCGCGTTTATGATGCGACGGACAACGAGCCGAGCATCTCGGGGCGGTACTCTTCCGACGGCGCGGATCGCGGTCTCTACAATTATCCCGACATGCCCGATGAGACCGTGGTGGCAGTCCGCTATCTCTCCAAAAAGGACTATCCCAACGAAGATGATATCAAGGTCACTGCCGACGAGATCCAAGCGAACGACTCCAAGTGGACGAATATTTGGGACGCGAAAACAGTCTATGACGGAATGGACGATAACGGCAATCCTATCCTCAAGAGCAAGTTCCAGCCCGTGGACGCGGGAGATTATTGGATCCTCGTCTACTTCCGCGGCGTCATGCCCGTAAACGAAAACAATGGTGCTACCGGCGACGCGGAAAAATACACCCCTGTAACCAATTTCAAGGGCGTCTTCATCGGAACATACCGTATCATTCCCGTCGAAGTTACCGTATCGGGCAGTCTTTCCTTTACATACGATGGCAGAAGTTATGAGCGCGCCCGTTATCTGCCCCCGGCGGATATAAGCGGGAAGCATTACGATGAATGGTACGAATCTATCTTCTTCCTCGTGCAGGATAATAATACGACGTCGAGCGTCCTCATTGACGGTCAACATGGCGACCTCAGTGGTCTCGGCGACCTGTGGGGCGGCTATGACGACGCAAAGGACCCGCAGCGCTACCAGAGCCGCTTCACCGTCACCGTACCTTCCGTCTCCTATACAGACACGGGCTTCATGGAGAATGGGCTCAGCCTCGGTATCGGACTCTATTCCTTTAACACGGGGGATGCCGGCCAAGGCACCTATCGCCTCAATACGGTCGCGTATGACGACGTGACGACAAGTGACGGGGAAGGCGGCACCATGACCGCACCGGCCGAGAAGGGCGTCACATGGCTGATTTCCTATAAGCCGACAGACGGCGCGCAGGTGCAGGCGTTCAACACATCGCAGAACTTTGTCATCAAATCGGATAGCACCCTCGAAGTCACGATCAATCAAAAGGATATCGGCGAACTCGCGGGAGACATTACGAAGGTCGGCATCAAAGACTTTACGCATTGGAAGGCCGGTGCGGATAAGGATCATCCCGGGAAGGACACGCTACAAGCAGAGGGCGGGAGCGTCGCAACGGGCATTTCTTATCCGTTTGCGGGCGACAACTGGGCGTATAGGCCCGGCGTGACGATCGATTACCAGCCGTTCTACTATGCGACGAGCGTTGCGGGCAAGACAGGCAGGACCGAATACGGTACCGAGCTTCTACTGAAAGACGGGGATTACACCATCTCGTATATGGGCAACTCGTCGGCGACGGGTTCAAACTCGGCGCGCATCGTGCTTGCCGGGTTTGGCAATTACACGGGCTTCCTCATGCTCGACTTTACCATTACCCCGGCGAAAATCGCCGTGGGATATGCGGGCGTGGGCGCCGTTCCGCAATACGACAAGACAGCGCACGGCGTTAATGTGACGTACGCCAACGTCGAGAACGAGGAGACCTATCGGGAGCTTGCGGATATGGGTATTCTTGTCCGCTCCTCGGGCGTGGGCACTCCGTTCAACCCCGCGAGCGACAAACCGCAGCCCGACGCCTCTGTGTATACCATTACATATAAAGCGCGCATGCGCACGACGGACGGCTTTGGCGCGGCGGCGTCTCCCGACGCGATCACGGATTCCAACGCTCCCATCAACGCGGGCGTCTACGACGTCAAGATCTTGCTCGGCAGTAATAACTATCAATTCGTCGAGGGCACGGGCGGCGGGTCGTACTTTACACCCGTGGCGGAAGGGGACGGTTACAGCAACACGGCGACGGGTTCGCATACCATTCTGCCCGCGGTCGTCTCGTATGAGTACGCCAACTCGGGCGAGATATACAACCGTCAGACGCACACGCCGCGGATCACGTTCACCAACATCACCTATCAAAAGTACAATACGTTGCGTTCGCTCCAAAACGTGGTGCCGCAACTTGGTACCGAATACACGGTGACGATCAACGGTGAAGAAACCGCGACCGATGCGGGTAGCTATATAATAACCGTCCAACTTTTGTCGCACAACTATTGCTTCGAGCTTGAGTTGAGCACGAGAGAAGAATTCATCCACGGCTATAAGGACGGCTCTAATGGCGAAGAGGCCTATCCTTCGAGCACCAACGGAACCACATTTAACTATAACTACACCATCCGTGAGGGGAACATCGTCGATCCGACGTATCACGTTGAGGGCAGCTGGACGGCTCCCGAGGACTATGTCATCAAGAAGGCGACGGTTACGCTCGGACAGTTTACGGACAGCATCTACAACCGCGTGGCGCAGCCGCAGACGCCCTTCTTCTCGAACACGCAGTCCAACAATGAGGCTGTTCCTACCAATGAAGGTCAAAATGCGGGTCAGACGATCTCTTCGCCCGAGTACGAAATCACCTACATAGACAATAACGTCATCACTTCCGGTGAGAAGAATTCGTGCAACGAGGAAGGCTTACCTTTCTACGCGGAACTGTATTCCGTCCAAATTTCTTTGACCGATGCGGGCGCGAAGAACTTTGAGTTCCAAACAAAGACGATCCCTGCGCCTCACTTTACGCACAGCGAGACGGCGGGGGATGAGCTTCTTAAACAAAATGTAACGACGGGCAAAGCGACTAACTCCATCATTACGGCGCCCTTCCTGATCAACCGCGTAGACATCAACGTCACGCAGCTATATGCGAGCGACGTCTACAACGCCCAAGACCACTTTGTCGACCCCGAAACTTTGGGCTTTGCGCTGGATGCCATGGATTCCGTCACGAACTGGGTTTCGGCGATGTTCCGATACTCGTCCTCCGCGGCCATTGAGGCGGACGACCTCACCGTCGACGTCATCTTCACGAGGACGACGGGTGACTTGGCGAGCGCGACCGTCCACTACACGCCCACGACTTCCGGCGACGATACGGTCGAATACGGCAGCAGGAAAGATTACTCCTTCAAGGAATTTGCGGAGGTGGGCTTCTTCACCCATGTCGCAAATTACACCGTCACGGTGAAGTTCAGCGAGGAGAGCTTCTACATCTCCAACTCGGGTGCAACGGATAACAATCTCCAACTCGGGTTTACTTACACCATCACCCCGGCGCAGATCACATTCTCGCTGAGCCAATCCTCCATTCCTTACGACACGGAGGAGCACAAGCCGACCCAAGACAACGACGGAATCGTCCTCACCAACTCTGCGAATGCGGACGTCCTTCCCAAACTTGTCGAAGGCACGGAAACGGGCATCGACCAAGGTGCGGTCGCCTACGACTATACCGGTTGGGCGGGCAGCGGTATCGAGGCTTCCGATGGGTACAAGAACGTCGGTAACTACACCGTCACGGTCACGCTCCAAGAGGGCGGTGACTTCCAATTTGCGGACGGCAGTTCTTCCCTCCCCCGCGAATTCACGATCGTCGCAATGGACATCAGCCTTCCGGAAAACTTCGGCGCGGCCGTGTTCACGCCCGACGAGACCGCGGGACACGATGGCTACACGATTCCCGCATACCATTACACGGGTGCGGAGATCAAGCCCGAGATCACGTTGACCGACGAAAAGGGCTATCATGTCACGCTGAAAACGACGGATACAGAGGCCGTCGGCTTGACGGTCGCCTATACCGAAAACATCAACGCGGGCCCGGCGACAGCCATGCTCACGGGCATCAACAACTTCACGGGAACGCGGACGGAAACCTTCTATGTGCTTCCCGCCGTCGTCAGCATCACGGCAAGCGACAGCAGCTCGCATACGGAGACTTTCAACCCGAACACCGAGCCGAAGACGGTAGACAGAGGCTCCCTCACGTTCAGCTACAACAAGACGTTGCAGTTCTTGACGTATGCGTTTGAAAACCTCTGCGGTATGGAGGGTACGCTGCCCAACAATGCGGACTATACCGTCGAGTACTACACGGCAGCGAATTGGGACACCGAGAATAACAAACCTAAGGACACCGCGACGGCACTGGAAGGCGAAGGCGTAACGGACAGCGGCGACTATTACGTCTGGTTCCAGTTCACGAAAGGCACGAAAGATTACAGCAATTTCGTGTTCTATAAAGAGAAGTCGGGTTCGAGTCTTGGCGACATGTTCGATACGACGGATCCGCACCTCTTCGCGTACGGGTTCAAGCTCACCGTCAATCCTGCGGACATTCAGATCCACCTGCCCGAACAGTTCAGGAACGGGAGCGAGTTCGTCAACAAATTCCCGTACACTGCGACGGACTATGCGACGGTGCTCAACTCCGTCACCCTCTCGGGCGAGAACGGCGTCGTGCCAGAGACCAAAGACTATACGGTGGCGTTCTACACTGTTGCCGGCGAAGTCGGTTCGGCTGTTCCCCAAGCCCGCAATGCGGACGATTATTACCTTGCCTTTATTCTCACCGACGCGTTGGGCAATTATAGGGTCACAGCAGTCTATGCGGGCTCGGATGATAACCAAATAACAGTAAAGAAGGCAGACTCTTACGACGAGGATGGCTATTATGCAAGCGATGAAACGCTGAAGAACATTTCGGTTCACTTCGTCGTCGAGACGGCAAAGATCGAGGTGTATCTTTCCAACCAGTTCCTGAAGACCGCCGACAAATCGTTCATTAGCAGTTTCGGCTATGACAGGTCGGATTGGCGGACCCGCCTCAACCCCGTCACGTTCAAGAACGAACTGCGCAACAGCGTCATCCCCATCAACACGGACTATCAGGTGACGTTCATGAAGGGCGCGGATCCGACCACGCAGGTTATCAATGCGGGTTCCTATACGCTTAAATTCGAACTCATCGGCGACAACGCGCAGAACTTCATCATCACCTATGTCCGTGCGGGTACGGCGCCCGATACGACGCACGGCGAAGGCAACTACGTCGAACTCAAAAAACCCGACAACTACACGACGATGGAAGAAGTCGACATGCGCTCGTTCGAGGTCGGCTTTGAAATCATCCCTGCGGACATCGAGATCCATCTCGCGAAGGAGTTCGTCGGTTCAGGCGAATTCATTAACAGCTTCGTCTACACGAGGGCGAACCGCTATACCGCGCTCTCCGTCATTTCCATCACGAACGCCGACAACGTCCTCCCGACAGGGTCGGACTATACGGTGAGCTTCAAGACGGTCCTTGCGGACGATGCCACCACCGTCACCCTCACCGATGTCGGCAAGTATTACCTCATCTTCAAGTTCAACAGCGAAGAGGTGGCGAACGACTACAACGTCACGGCAATCTATGCGGGCGACGGGACGGTCTCGGTGCCGAAAGCGGGTACCGCGGAGGACAAGGGCTACTATGGCAGCAGCATGAAGGACTTTTCCGTGAAGTTCGAGATCACGCCCGCCCAAATCGAGGTCTATCTGTCCGAGACGTTCAGAAACGAGGAAGACTTCGTCAACAGCTTCGGCTTCAACAAGAGCGACTGGACGAACACGCTGAACAGCGTACAGTTCAAGAACGTCCTGCGCAACGGTATCTTCCCGCAGAACGGCGAGTACACAGTCGCCTTGAAGTCGGTCGACGAGAGAGGGGCGGAATCCGACGCCGCCACCGTGCGCAATGTGGGCACCTATAAGCTCGTCATCACACTTGTCAAGGACGGCGCAAAGAACTACGAAATCGTTGATGTCTATGCGGGCACGCCTTCGGCTACGGCTGGCAGCGGCGACGCCGTCAAGTTGGAGGAAAACGCCGATAAGGGCTATGTAAAGACCGAAAGCGACCCGTTCACGGCGTTCTCTGTCCAGTTCAAGATCACGCCTGCGGAAATTCAGGTCCACGTTCCCGAACAGTTCAAACAACTAAGAGAAGGCGTGTACGAGTTTGTCAATCAGTTCACTTATAACAAGTCGAGCAGAAAGACGGAGCTTGGCGCGGTCACGCTTTCGGGCGTTGGCGACATCGTGCCTGCAAGCGGCGAGTATACAATCAGCTTTGTATACGACGACAATGAGGACGATACCATCACCAATGTCGGCAAGTATCAGCTCGTCTTTGAGCTCAGCGATGATGCGGGCAACTACGTCATCACCGCCATCTATGTGGGCAGTGACAGCTCCTTCGACCTGCGCGAGAACGCGGGCGATGCTTACCATCCGCTTGAAGGTACTATTGGCGATAAGACCCTCAAGAAGTTCGGCCTTGACTTTGAGATCACGCCGGCGGAGATCGACTTGTACCTCAATGGCTTCATCAAGGACGGCGCGTTCACCAACGAATTCGTCTATGACGGCACCAACCAGTCCTCGAAGCTCGGCTCTGTCGACTTCTTCAACGAGGGGTACATCATTCCCGCGAACCAAGGGTACTCCGTCACGTTCTACTACGACAATATCGACGGGCATGTGGGCACGGACGCAAAGAATGACGTCTTTGACGCGGGCAAGTACTTCCTGTACTTTGCACTCACGGAGGGCGCAGGCGGGAACTATGTGCTCAGGAATGTCTTTGCGGGACCGACGAGCGGCGGCGTAGAACTGACAGATGGGCAGTATCGCAACAAGACGGAGACGGGAGTCTATGTCGACTTCACCATTACGCCTTCCGAAATCAACGTGTTCTTCTCCTCGAGCGACCTCGTGAAGGGCGGTGAGTACGTTAGCTCCTTCCACTACGACCGCTCCGACTGGACGAATCGCTTCAACGCAGTCGTCTTCGACACTGTCAAGGACGGCGTAGGCACGACGCCCACCACCGCGCAGTATACTATCGAGTTCTACGGCGGCACATACAAGGACGGCAAGGAGGATTGGGGCGACCGCGCGACTACTCTCGACAGTATCATCAATGTCGGCAGATACTTGGTGACCTTCCGTCTGAGCAATGATTATACAACTCACTATCCCGACGCGAAGTTCTACAATAACTATAAAATCGTCAATGTGTATGCGGGCGGCTCGGCGGTAGAGGACGGCAAGAGCGTCCAGCTCCGGCAAGTAACTGCACCGGAGACGAACGGCTACCGTATCAGTGAACGCGTAGCAGACGATGTGTATGTCACGCTGGTCTTTGACCTCACGCCCGCTCCCATCGAGATCCACCTTGCCGAAGGGTTCAAGGGCACGGACGCGCTGAACAACAGCTTCGTCTACAACAAGTCCAACCGTGCGCTCACGCTGGGCAACTCCAACATCACGGGTACTACCATCCCGCTCACCCAGGAATATTCCTTCGTCTTCAAGACCGATCTTGCGGGCGACGCCACCGAAACCGTCATCGATGTCGGCAAGTACTACCTTGTATTCAAGCTGGACGACGAGTGGGGGAACTACACCGTCACGGGCATCTATGCGGGCAATGATACGAGCGTCAAACTTGAATCTGTCGACATAGACGGCGACGGCTATCATGGCGACGTGAAGGACTTCTCCGTGAAGTTCGAAATCACGCCTGCTCCCATCACCGTGCACATCGCGGGCGATTTCAACGGTAGCGGAAGCCTGAAAGCCCACTTCCCGTATAACAAGACCGACTATGCGACCGCGCTCAAATCCGTGAGTTTTGCGGGAGATACGACCCCGAGCAGTGGGGAGTATATCGTCAAATTCACCGCGGACGGCACCGATGCGGAGCGGATCATCAATGCGGGCGACTACATCCTCGTCTTCGAATTGACGGGCACCGCCGCAACGAACTACTACATCACGGCGATCGACACGGGCACGGATGGGTATAAGCTCCAAGGCGACGACTACACGAATACGTCGGAGGATCCGTTCACGGCGTTCACGGTTGCCTTCACCATCGACAAAGCGACCGTCAATGTCTACCTGTCCGAAGAATTTGTGAAGGACGGCAAGTTTAACAGCAGCTTCAACTACGACAGGTCGAACTGGGTGAGCAAGCTCAATACCGTCACGTTCACGAACATCGGCGAAGACGATACCGTTCCCACAGTCGGCACGGATTATACGCTCCTGTTCGGCAATCCGACGGACAATGTGACGAATGTGACGGATGCGGGCGACTACACGCTCTTCTTCGAGCTCATCAATACGAACTTCAAGATCAGTGCGATCTACGCCGGGACGGAGAGCGTTACCGCCACTACCAAGGATAAGTCGGACAAAAAGTTCAGCGTCGAATTTGTCATCAATAAGGCACAGCTTCTCGTGTACCTTGCAGACGGCTTCAACGGAGGCGATAAGCTCACCAATACTTTTGGGTACAACAAGACCAACCAGAGCCTTGTGCTCGGCACGGTGCAGTTCGCGAATGCCATTGAAGGCGGCGTCATTCCCGCCGGCAGGGGCTATGTGACCTTCAAACAGACGAACGATGTCACGGACGTCACCAATGTCGGCAATTACACGCTCAACTTCGCCCTCAAGGGAGACGAAGTGAAGAACTTCGTCATCAAGTCCATCCTTGCGGGCGACCCGACGGGTTCGCCGTATACGCTCCAAGAGAGCGACTACACGAAGGAAGGAGACCCCTTCACCGCCTTCTCCGTCGCGTTCGAGATCATCCCTGCGGAGATCCAGATCCATCTCTCCGAACAATTCAGGTCGGGGAGTGAATTCGTCGGCTCCTTCACCTACAACAAGTCGAGCTGGGCGACTGCGCTCGGTTCCGTCACGCTCACGGGCGAGGGCGGCATCGTGCCCACCAACGGGGAATACACGGTCACCTTCATGTTGAAAGATGCGGAGACCGTAAGCGACGCCACCAATGTCGGCAACTACCGTCTTGTCTTCGAGCTCACGGACGACGCGGGCAACTACGTCATCACCGCCATCTATGCAGGCAAGGGTGAAGACTTCAACCTGCGCGAGAAAGCGAAGGATGCTTATCAAGCGCTCGAAGGTACGATCGAAGGCAAGAATCTCAAGAAGTTCCAGCTTGCCTTCGCGGTCACGCCCGCTGAGCTTGACCTCTATCTCAATGCTTTCTTGAAGGGCGAAGCGTTCACCAACCAATTCGTCTATGACGGGACCGACCAGTCCGTAAGGCTCGGCATCGTCGAATTCAAACAAGATCAGAGCATCGTCCCCATTCCCGAGGCGTACTCCGTCACCTTCTTCTATAATCTTGACGGGCATAGGAATGAGAAGGATGACGTCGATGTCTATGATGTCGGCAAGTACACCCTGTTCTTCCAATTCACGGAAGCCGCGGGCGGGAACTATGTCCTTCGCGACATTTATGCGGGTCCCACGAGCAGTGTCGTAAAGCTGACGGAAGAAAATTGGAGCGAGATGAGCGACACGCTCGTCAAGGTCAACTTCGAGCTTACGCCTTCTGTCATCAACGTGTTCTTCTCCGCGGGCGCGCTCAAGAACGGCAGCGAGTACGTCAACGAGTTCTACTACAACCGCAACGACTGGACGAACAGCTTCGGCTCCATCTATCTCGACGCCGTAGCGGGCGGCGCCGTGCCGCAGGGCTCGCAGTACTCCGTCGAGTATTACAGCGGCAAGCTCGAGGGCGGCGAAGAGAAGTGGGGTGACACCCCCGTCACGGAGATTTACAATGTCGGCAGATATTCGGTGACCTTCCGTTTGAGCAATATGCTGACGGGGCACTATCCCGACGTGAAGCATTACAACAACTTCACCATCAACAATGTATATGCGGGCGGCACGAAGACAACCGACAGCGTCCTGCTTGAGTCGGTAAAAGCACCAGACACGAAGGGCTACCGTATCAACGAAGAGCTCAAGGTGTACATCACACTTGTCTTTGATATCAAGCCCAATGTGGTCCGTCTCAGCGACGTGCGCGATGTCATTTTCAACGATGACGCGCAGGATGCGGGCTTCAGCTTCGAGATCGTGGATGGGCAGGGCGCCGTTTTGCCCGAGCTTGACCGCGGGGACTTCTCGCTCGAGTATAGTTTCAATGATGCGGAGAAGACGGGCAACGAGAAGATGAAGGGCGACAAGCCGTACTTTGCGGGCGCCTACACCGTTGCGTTGACGCTTTCCGATAACTTCGTCTTCGATAAGCCGGACGGCACGCGTGAGGCGACGAGAAACTTCCGCGTCACGCCCGTCGTGCTCTCCGCTTACCTCGGCTATGAGGAGGACGGCGAAATCAAGAGGGGCAGTTCGTTAACGTATGACGGCCTGCCGCACGAATACAAAATCTACACCTCGACGACGGCAGCCGCCATTCCGCTCCGCGAAGGGGAGAACGTCTATCAGGTCCAGACAGCGGTTTATAACGGCTGGGCGGGCGAAAATATCGATGATTCCGACAGCTACAAGAATGCGGGTACGTACACGATCACGTTGAGTTTCTATATTCTCGGAGAGGGAGGAAGCTCCACGGGCTCTTTGGGCGGAAACTTCAGCTTCGGTGACACCTACACCATGTCGCTCACCTACACCATCCAGCAACGCACCATCACGGATGCCGATGTCCACGGGATCGAGAACGGCGAACGCAAGGTCTACAACGGCAAGCCGCAGACCAACGGTATCGTAGTCCGCATGGCGCTTGTCGAAGGCGCAGAGGAAACTGTGCTCAAGGTGTACGACACCGAAACGAAGAAGGGCGACTATTCCATCTCGAATACGTCGGATATCAACGTCGGCTATGTCACGAACATCGTCACCGGCATGCAGAACTTCCAAGGCGCTGTCAACCTGTCGTATTACATCGACCCCGCCGTGGTGACCGCGGAAATCGATGAAACATCGCTTCCGTACAATGCGCAAGAGCAGTCCCGTGCCTTCACATTCTTCAATAAGAGCGGCACCGAAGTGCTGCCTGCGTACAACACGAATGAGGGTGTGTCCGACTACACGATCGCCTATACCTATCAGGTGGGCGACGGAATTTCGGTCACGGCGCCGCGCAACGCGGGCGTGTATACCGTCACCGTCACGTTGAAGAACTCGGCGGGCTTCGGCGATTCTTCCAACTTCACGTTCGACGAGAGCCTCGCCGGCAGGGTGGACGGCAACACCGCGACCTTCACCTTCACGATCACGAAGGCGGAGATCTACCTCGACGTCATCCCCGATGCGAGCTACACGGGCGAGCCGCTTCCCGCGAAGATCGGCTTCGTCAATGCGGTGCATTCTTCCGTCGTGCCGAGCGCATACGACATCATCTATGATGAGGGATCCGAGGAGCCGACGCACGTCAAGACGAACGGCGACCGTACTCCGATCGCGTACAGCGTCAAAGTGACGCTCAAAAACATTGGCGAAAACGCCACCGACGCCGACCGCGACCTCGACAACTTCATCTTTATCGCCCATGAGGGCTCGGGGACGTACACCTACGATGAAGAAAGCGGCGCTTGGGGCCGGGAAGCCTACAAGATCACGCCCGCGGTCATCACAGGGTCGCTTTCGGTGATGATCGACGGCGTTGCCAAAGATACGACGAGCAACGTGTACGACGCCAAACAGCATGTGCTCGACGTCGTATTCCGCAACATCAGCGCGGGCTTCGAGAGCGTCATCCCCGTGGGGACTAAGGGCGAGGCTTCCATCGACAATCTTGTCGCGACGTATGACTTCGCCGTAGGCGAGACGGTGCTCTATACGCTCACCATCACGTTTACGCCCAACTACAACGGATTTACGACGTTCGACGGTATTCCCGTAAATGCGGGCTCCTATCTCGTCGCCGTCGCGCTCAAATCCGCGGACTTCTCCTTCGTGGGCGACAGCGCTTCCTTCGATTGGACGTACGTGATCTCCAACGCCAAGATCGGCGCAGCGCCTTCGGTCGGCACGCATGAGGATACTGCGACCTTCCGGCGCGAATATACTTATGCTCCCGACAACCCGCACGATATCACGCTCACGGCGAAGGACTTCATCTTTGTGGAGGATGCGGACGGCTACAATGTCGAGAACGCAACGTTTACCTTCACTTCCTGCACGGGCGCTACTTACGAGCCGATCACCAACGAAGAGGGCCTTCCGATTGGTTACAAGCTCAAAGGTGCGGGCGAGTACACCATCACCGTGTCGGTCGATGCGCCCAACCACGACAGGTGGGATATCACGCTCAAGATCACCGTGGACGCGCAGGCGATTAAGCTGGTCGTCACCGCGGAAGCGCACTTCGAGGCGACCTACGGCGACGCGGATGCCTATACCTCCGAAAATGTTCTCGAACAAGTGTTGCAATTCATTCGTGACGAGAAGATCTTGGTCGAAAACATCGCGGGCTCTCCCGCCGTGAAGGCGGAGACGCTCGTCAGCTACGGGTTCGCCATCCGCATTCTCACGCATGACGATTCCTACTCGAATGCGCACTACCTGAAAGCGGGCAATTACGGTTTGGCGATCGGTAGCATGGAAGTCGGCGGATTCAGCGGCAACTTCGTGGTGTTCGCAGAGACCGATTCCACCCTTTACACGGGCAATGTCTTTACCGTGAACCCTCTCGCGATCCAAGTCGCCACGGACGATGGCATCAACGATTTGCGCTACAACGGCACCTCCCTCGTCGCCGCGGCTGCAAACCACGTGGTCATCTCCAATCTCTTTGAAGGCGACGACGTGTTCTTTGCGAGCGCACGCTACGGGTTCTCCGAGGGCGGAAACTTCAATAACGGTACCGTGTTCGACCTCGCGGATGCCATCCATGTCGGCAATTATTGGGTCCACGTGTTCGGCAGAGATACCGACACGGAGAACGGGCTCAGTGGCGCCGATTCCGCGAACTACATGATCGAAGTCAAGGATGCGGACAGCACGACGATCCGTTACAGCGGAACAAACGGCGTGTATGTCGCCTTCGAGATCAAGCGCAGAGAGGTCGAACTCGCCATTGCGAACAGTACGAGCACCTACGGCGAAGCCGAGGCAGTGTACGGCACGGATGGCGCCAAGAAATTCAACTTCTCATTTACCGACAGCGTGCTCACAAAAGATTTCAGCGAAGGCGACAAGGCGGCGCAACTCAATCAATTCGTCCTCGACCTTCTGGCCCTCTTCGACAGCACAGGAGCCGAGAAGCTCGATCGGACCGCAACGCCTTATCCCGGCGCGGGCAACTACATGGTCAAACTCGATCCCGATGCGGGCAAGACCGCAGAAGGCACCGCGGCTTGGGTGCTGGGCGGCGGCAGGTTCAACTTCGATAAGGACTATATCCTCCGCATCGACGATACGCAGAGCGGGACGCATGTCATCGGCAAGCGCGCGATGCGCGTCTCCGTGAACGACTATTCGAGCTACTACGGCGAAGAACTCAAGGAGAACGGATTTGAAGGCAGCGAAGGGAATTGGGGCTTCAACGCACTCGATCAGTTCGTGGAGGGCGACAGCGAGAAGGATCTTGCGATCACCATCACACGCGACGGCGCCCAATTCACCGCGCAGGGGACGCAGACCGAATTCAACCATTGGAGTGCCATGACGTACAAGAACGGACTCAAACCCGACTCCATGAGCGCGAATTACGACGTCACCTTCACCGAAGATTCGGGCAACTACATCATCAAGCCCCGTCCCGTTATCGTGCTCATCCATAAACAATCTTCCGTCTACGGAGAACCGCGGGTCGACGATCTCACGGGATCCTCCGCCTGGGACATCTACGGCACGTTGAGCGAGGATAATATGGGATGCGCCATCAGAGAGTCGCGCGTCGAATTGCATGTCACGCTCTCCATCGAGAGCGTCGTCAACGAGACGGCTTCCGCGGGCGTGTATGAAAACGTCATCAAGGGCACCTCGGCAAATCCCAACTACCACGTGACGTTCCGCAACTGGGTCACAGACGGCGGCAAGAACGAGCCCGGCGACCATGAGGGCGGCGATTATGAAATTACCCGTCGCTCCGTTGCAATCAGGATCGGCTCCGCCGAGGGGGTCTACGGTACCGAAGGGCTCCATGCCGGTGCGCAGATCTCTCTCGTCGCCCCCGTCTATACGCAATCGGGTTCCGACTACGACTTGCAAAATGCAGGTGACGCGCAATGGAGGTACAATTTCGACGAAGCGCGCTACACCATTTTGCCGCAACATCTCGGCTACCTCACCTTCTACCTCGGCAAAGCCGACCCCGCCAATACAGATGAACTATATGCGACGGTGGGGACCCATGCCATCGTCGGCGTTTGGGGCTTCGGTTACGACGCAGCGATGACCTTCATGAAGAGCTACGACGTGAAGTTCTACGGTGCATGGGAAGGCAGCGGCGAGGATGATCCCAACTACAAGGTGGCGGGCATCTTTACCGTCACCCCTGCGGACATCCTGCAACGTCACGACGGCGATTGGGTGGCTTCCGATCTCTTCCGCATGTACGAGGACGGCGCCAAGACGCCTGCAACCGGCTGGTATGCGATGAAAATTGCGGCGGATTACCTCATCTATGCGGGCGACTATACCGACGCTTCGAACGGTACGCTGGTATTCGTCCCCGAACTTTCGGACGATGCGAAACTTGTCTACCACGTCATGGTCGATGGCGTCGTCCGCGCAACGATCACCTACTCCAAGCCTATAAACACCACGGAGATCGAGCAGGAGGTCGAGGCAGTCGACAATCTATGGAACGTCCACAGCGTCGGCATTTGGACGATGCAGGTCATGATCGAAGCGGATAACCATAAGACAGCGACCTTCACCTATACCTTCGAAGTCGAAGCCGTGGTCGCGAAAGTCATGCTCAATACGAGCGCCCCCGCGATGGAAGCGGTGTACGGCGAGTATGCATATATCCTGCCCGACACGGCGGATTACGCTACACAGTTGCAGGATCTCCCGCTCACGAGCGCACTCCATGAGTATTTGGAAAACTCGATCATGTATGTGGACGGTCTCGCCGAGGCCTATCCCGGTACGGATATCATTGATTGGATCAATATGGTTCTCGATCATTGCCGGGTCGAGGTCGCGAATGCGAAGATCAGCACCTCCGGGATGTTGCAGGCGGGCAGGTATCACCTGCGGATCGTCGCAGAGAGCGGCTGCGGGTTCACCGTTGCCTTCGTGGATGGCGTGCCCGATGACGATAAGGTCGATTTCAGCGGCTACGACCGTCTCATCATTGACCGAAAGGAGCTGGGGATCGATTGGATCGGCACGAATGCTCCCGAGCTCAATGAGACCAAGCCCGAGCTCCGCGGCGGCGCCGTCATTTATACGTATAGCAGTTACAACTATCATTTCGCCCCGCTGTTCACGCAGGTGGTCGAGAGCGGTCTCGGCAAGGATATCGTCAACGATCCGGAGCCCATCTTCTATGATGCAGAGAATGTACTGTGCACGCCTCGCGACGTCGGCACGTACCGCATCGCGATCAACGACGCACTCTTTGCAGGAAAGGATGCCGCCAACTACAAGCTGCCCGAGCAGCTCGAGATCGAGTTGCACATCATCCCGATGGAAGTCACGGTCTCGCTTTTCGACCGCGAGATCACCTACGGCGACGATCTGCCCGACATTGTCTCTCCTACTGCCAAAGGCGACGGTACGGTCATCCCGTCCCCGACATGGACATGCGATAAGCTGGGTGTGAAAGACGACATCCGCAAGCTCGGCGTCACGGTGTCCTACCTTAACGCGGAGGGCGGAGCAGTCGAGTACAACAGCAATGCGGGTGTCTATCGCATCGTGGGCAGCGCTCCCGATTCCAACTACCGTGTGACGTTCGTCAACGCGGCGGGAGAGGGCGACGAAGCGGTCTTGACCATCCGCCGCGCACAGCTGACGGTGACGATCAAGAGCATCACGTCGGGCGTCGTCTACGGCGATGATGTCCAAACCAGGGAATTTGCCGTCACCCCGCAGGAGGGGGACGATGATATCGCTTTGTGGGATCGGGATCAGGATACGGAAGAGCTTCTCCGCATTACGTTGACGGTCGGGGACGGTACGGCGAAGAACGTCGGTTCCTACTACATTCGCGGCGATTGGACGAACAAGAACTACAACATTGTCTTTGCGGGCGATTGGGAGGGCGAACTTCCCGCGGACTATGTCCAGCAGGATCGGCTCGGCGCACCCACTTCCGAACTGCAGGGCGCAGGCACCTATGTCATCGCATCCCGAACGGTCATCGTCACGATCCACACGCAGCACGGCACCTATGGCGACCCGCTAAATGTCCGCAGCGGCAACGACGCGACGCTCTGGACGGCGGAGAACCTCGCAGAGTGGCATAAAGGCGACCCGTATGGCGCGCTCGGCATTGAGCTTGAGCCCACGGGTGCCATCCTTGCCGATCAAGTGAACGCGGGAACGTACAAGGGCACCATCAAAGCCACCCAGACGAAGAATCTCGACAATTACACGCTCGTCTTCCGGAACGAAGAGGGCGAGAAGGGGTTCGGGACATATATCGTCGACTGGCGGACGGTCATCATTACCGTCCACACGCAGCACAGCGCTTACAGTGAGAAACTCGTCGATCTCGTGGACAGCGACCTTACGTTCTGGACGGCGAAAGGTCTCGCGCCCTGGCATGAAGCGGACCCGTATGCGGCGCTCGGCATTGAGCTTACGTACGAGAGTTACTTCCTTGCCGATCATGTGAACGCGGGGACATACAAGAAAGCCATCAAAGCCACCCAGACGGAGAACCTCAACAATTACACGCTCGTCTTCCATAACGACGAGGGCGAGGTTGCATTCGGGACGTACATCGTCGAAAAGGCGACCAACGAATGGCTCAAGCACTTCTCGCTCGAAAGCATGAACGAGGGCGAGACGCCGGACGAAGAACTTCTGTCCGCCGCCGCCAAATTCGGCGAAGTGACCGTGAAGTACTACTACGACGAGCTCTGTACGTCGGAGGTGACAGAGGAACTCAACGCGCTCCCGAAGAGCACGTACTACGCAAAGATCACGGTAGACGGCACGAGCAACTACACGGAGCTTAAGGAGATCAAGGAATTCGTCGTCATCGATTCCTTCCTCGTCGTCAACGGCGGTCTCGATGTCACGCTGTATGTGTGCATCTTCGCTTCTCAATTCATCATTTTGACTTTCGCGCTCATCTTCATTCGCCGCAAAAAAACGAAGAAAAATGAGCCGAAAGAAATGAAATAAAACAGGATAAGGCAGGTAAAAGAGAATGTGGAATCTTAACGCAATCAAAATTTTCGGACAGGAAATCGATTGGCCTATGGAGACGGCGCTGTTCTGGCTGCTCATCGCGCAGGTCGCGCTCGTGATCTTCATGGTGATCGTCTTTGCGATCCTCGTGCGGCGCGTGACGAAAAATTCCGCGCCCGTCGTGGTGCGGAGCGAAGAAGATCGCACGCTTGTGGGGATCGAGCTCGATACGTCGCTCGCTCCGCGCGAGTTTGTGATCGGGGAGGAATTCTCCTGCGAGGGACTGCTCGTCACAGCCCACTATAACAAGGATCCTTACACAGAGATCCTCCACGAGATCACACTGCTCACGCCCGAAAAGCTTGCGGAAATCGTGCAGGACAATAAGAAGGTCGAGGATCTCGAAGGCTGCGTCGTGTATGTCCCCACGCTCGACAAAGAGGGCAAGCCGACAGTCACGGTCTCCTACAAGGGCAAGACAGCCGTCTATGCGGTGAATGTCGTCACCGAGCGCGCAACGGCCGCGGCGGCGGAAGAACCCAAAGAGCGCGAGCTCATCGGGATCTCCCTCGACGCTTCGATGGCGTGCCGCGAATTCAACGTGGGCGATCCGTTCAACTGTGACGGGCTTGTCGTCACGGCGAATTACAGCGAGCCTCCTTACAGCGAGGTCGTGACCGACTACGAGGTTTTACTGCCCGATATGACTTGCGCGGGCAAGTTCAACGTCACGGTGCGCTATGGCGAGAAAACGGCGGTCTATGTCGTCTCGATCTCGGATGTTCGCCGCGAACTCGTGAGTATCACGCTCGATACTCAGAGCGTCAAACAGGAATTCCGCATCGGGGAACCCATCACGACGGAAGGGCTCGTCGTCATCGCGCACTATTCCGATGCGCCCTACGACGCGGTCGTTACCGATTACGGCCTCTTTACCCCCGAAACCAACGAAGAGGGCAACGTCTTTGTGAACGTTTCCTACGGCGGCAAGACGGCCTTCTATAAGGTTTCGGTCATTGCGGACGAGGCCGAAGTTGAGCCCGAGGCCGAAGTTGAACCCGAGGGAGAGCCCGAGCCCGAACCCGAGCCTGAACCCGAGCCCGAGCCCGAACCCGAGCCCGTGATCATGCCCATCGTCCTCTTGAACGACGACGAGGTCGATGAGGGAGCTGTGGGCGAACCCGAGCC
>CANQLR010000036.1 GCA_947624745.1 uncultured Clostridia bacterium
GAACACAGAAGTTAAGCTCACTCGCGCCTACGATACTTGCACGGTGACGTGCCGGGAAAATTGGTGTCGCCGACATCATATGTGAAGCATAAGCCCACCGGCTTATGCTTTGGCATATTGCCTCTTAGCTCAGTCGGTAGAGCACCTGACTGTTAATCAGGGGGTCGTCAGTTCGAGCCTGACAGAGGCAGCCATAACCCGCAGGGCAACAGCTCTGCGGGCTTTTTTGCGCCTTTTTCCCTTTCTTAACGCAAAATTAAGATAATCTTAAGCTTTAACCCCTTTTTTCTTAATAATTCGCGGTGTATAATCGTGAAAAAGGGGAGAAGCAAATGATAAAAATAATTAACTATATTATTTCGGTGAGCTTCACCGTTTGCTATGCCTACCAGTTTCTGTATATGATCCTGCCGCTCTTTATCCGCAAAAAGCCGGTCGCGAGGACTCCGAAAAACCGCTACGGGGTGCTTATATGCGCGAGAAACGAGGAGGCGGTGATACATAATCTGCTTAACAGTCTTAAGGCGCAGGACTACCCGGCCGAGCTTTTTGACGTGTTCGTCCTGGCCGACAACTGCACCGACCGCACCGCAGAGATCGCCCGAAATTGCGGCGCCGAGGTGTTCGTGAGGCATGACCGAAACCGCATAGGAAAGGGCTTTGCACTCGATTTTCTGCTGAAAAACATCTACCGAAAATACGGCCGCGAGCGCTTCGACGGGTTCTTCGTTTTCGACGCCGACAACGTGCTCGAGCCCGACTACATCACCCAAATGGACCGCACTTTTTGCGAGGGGCACCCGGCGGTCACGGGGTATCGGAACTCGAAAAATTACGGCGACAACTGGATCTCGGCGGGGTATTCGCTCTGGTTTTTGCGCGAATCGCAGTTTCTGAACCGCCCGCGATACCTTCTGGGGACGAGCTGCGGCGTGTCAGGCACCGGGTTTTTGGTCTCGCGGGAGACTCTCGAAAAAACGGGCGGCTGGAATTATTTTCTGCTGACCGAGGACATCGAATTCACGACCGAGCGCGTCGCGGCGGGGGAGCGGATCGCCTATTGCGAGCGCGCGGTGCTGTACGACGAGCAGCCGACCGGCTTCGGGCAGTCGGTGAGGCAGCGGTTGAGGTGGTCGAAGGGCTATTTTCAGGTGCTTCGGGTGCACGGGGCGGCGCTTTTTCGGGGGATTTTCTCGAAAAACGGGCTGAGCTGCCTTGACATGGCGCTGTCGATACTGCCGGCGCTGGTGCTCTCGCTCGCGAGCGTTGCCGTGAACCTCGCGACCCTGATATTGGCCCTCGGCGACGGCGCGGCGCTTTCGGGCGTGCTTCTTTCGTTCGGCGAGTCGGTGCTGAACGCATACTTAACCTTCTTATTTATCGGCGGGGTCACGCTTGTGAGCGAGTGGCGGAATATCCGCGCCTCCGCACGGAAAAAGATACTTTACCTGTTTACATTTCCCGCGTTCATGTCGACCTATATTCCCATCTCCCTCGCGGCGCTGTTCGTCCCGGTCGCGTGGAAGCCCATCGCGCATAGGGATAATAGGGGGATCGACGAACTGCGCGGTTAGAGGATAGAGGATAGGGGATAGAGGATAGATATTAAGTTTTTAAGATACTACTCGGCGCGCTGAAAATGTCTCCCCATATATACCGAAAAAACGGGGAAAAGTTGCACGGTGATGTGCAACATTTTGAAAAATTTTTTTGAAAAGGGCGCCGGAGTACAAATGTACGGACTGTTAATGGGATTAAGGAACAAAAATTCGGGGCGGATTTTGTGCAGGGTGACGAAAAGTCAGAGCATGTTAGAGGCGAGAAAAATAGTTTAAACGCATAATTATATTAGAGACAAGCCGAAAAGGTTTCGCCGGCCTTTCCTCAAAAGGCCGCGAGGTCGAGGGCGAGGAGCCCTCGTCGCGCTCCGCAGAGCGCGAAACCTCTTTGGCGTAAGCCAGCGCAGGAGGGGAATCGCCCCGGGCGAAGCCGCCGCTCCGGCGGGTTCGCTGCGCAACGGGCACTAAGGTACGGGTCAGAAGTCGCTCTGCCGTTGCGTTCTCGACGGGGGTCCCCTATTTGCCGAGCGATGAGCGAGGCAAACTCTGCTCTCAGCCGTGGATTAGCAGGAGGTTTGGACGCTGCGCCGGCGAAGCCCCGAGGCGCCCGAAGGGCGCCTCGCCGCCGCACACGAAGTGCGGCGGGTGAGACTGCGAAGCAGGCTCACGGGGCTTCGCCAACACGCGCATGCAGAAAGCCCCCTCCCGCCGGGAGGGGTTGTTACTTAGTTGTATGTCTGCACAGAGTTTGGAGGGGGTGGGGCTTGAGATAGCATGAGCGAGCGCGCGAGCGAATACCTTATGGCAGCTCGCCCGGGGTCTGCACAAGCGTATGGGGGTTGCACAGAGCGCGGTACAGGGTTTGCAACGCAAAGGTGTGGATGACACGCATGGCGAAGCCCTAAGCACGCTATCGCGTGCTTCCCGCCGCCTCGTCGTCGCAAGCTCCATATCCCTCGCCCCTCCGCAGAAGCGGAGGGACTCACTCATTCCGCGCACAGAAGCGATTGCTTTTCCGCAAGACAACCGAACCAATACTTTATGGTGAGGGCAGTCGAGCGGCAAAAAGCAACACTTACTGTTACCTCCTCTCCCCAAAAAGTCCACGGGCTTTGTGGGGCCCCTTGTTTTCGAGCGGCGGACAAAGCCCATTTCATGGGCTTTGGGGCTTCGCCTCGGTCAGTGCCTCTCCGCCGCCTTTGCAGAACGCCCCGCTTTCCTGCCCCTACTTGCCTGTGCAGACCCGCACTTTACTGCGTTAGAGTTGCAAAGTACAGCCCCCGCGCTGCAAAGTCCTCGCATGCCCCCTGCATGTCCCACCCCCTTGCATTTCCCCCAAACCTATGCTATAATATAAGAAAACCGCACAGGAGGTCATGACATGAAAAAATACCTTGGCATCGAATTCGGCTCGACGAGGATAAAAGCCATCCTCATCTCCGACGGCTCGGAGGTTATCGCCTCGGGCGCTCACGATTGGGAAAACCGCCTTGAAAACGGGATATGGACCTACACCCTCGATGACATCCGCGAGGGGCTTCAGGACGCCTACAAAAACGTCGCCGACGATTTTAAGGCGAAAACGGGGGAGACCCTCGACAGCCTCGACGCGCTCGGCATCAGCGCGATGATGCACGGCTATATGCCCTTCGACAAGGCCGGGAACATTCTCTCGCCGTTCAGAACGTGGCGCAACACCGTCACCGCGGAGGCCTCGGAGAAGCTCTCACCGATCTTTAACTTTAACATACCGCAGCGCTGGAGCATAGCCCACCTCTACCAGTCGATCCTGAACGGCGAGGAGCACGTCGCGAAGATCGACAAGGTGCTGACCCTCGCCGCATACGTCCAGAAGATCCTCACCGGCACGGCCGCGGTCGGCGTTGGCGAGGCTTCGGGAATGTTCCCGATAGATTCGGACACCTGCGGCTATGACGAAAAAATGCTTAAACAGTTTGACGAACTTGTCGCCGAAAAGGGCTATCCCTGGAAGCTTCGCGACGTTTTGCCTGCCGTTTTAAAGGCGGGCGACAACGCCGGGACTCTCACCGAGGAGGGCGCGAAATTCCTCGACCCGACCGGGACCCTTAAGCCCGGAGCGCCGGTCTGTCCTCCCGAGGGCGACGCCGGCACAGGCATGGTCGCGACGAACAGCGTGCGCGTAAAGACCGGCAACGTCTCGGCGGGCACCTCCATCTTCGGCATGATCGTTCTGAAAAAGCCGCTCTCGAAGCTCTACCCCGAGATCGACATGGTGACCACCCCGAGCGGTGCGCCCGTCGCGATGGTACACTGCAACAACTGCTCGACCGATCTCGACGCGTGGATGAAAATTTTCATGGAATTTGCCGAGCTCTCGGGCCACCCGATGAAAAAGCCCGCGCTCTACGATCTCCTTTTGCTCAACGCGATGAACGGCGACCCCGACTGCGGCGGTCTCGTTTCCTGCAACTATTTCTCGGGAGAGCCGATCACCCACCTCGACGAGGGCCGGCCGATGCTCTTAAGAAGACCCGACGCGAATTTCAACCTCGCGAATCTCGTGAGAAACAACCTGTTCTCGGCGCTCGCGACTCTTAAGATCGGCCTCGATATCCTTCTTGCCGAAAACGTCGAGATCGACAAGATCCTCGGCCACGGCGGCTATTTCAAGACGAAGGGCGTGGGTCAGAAGCTCCTTGCGGCGGCGATGCGCACTCCCGTTTCGGTCATGGAGACCGCAGGCGAGGGCGGCGCGTGGGGCATGGCGCTTTTGGCGAAATACTCGGTGACCTCGGGCGGCATGAGCCTCGAGGACTGGCTCGACGAGAAGGTCTTCAAGGATATGGCCTCCGTGACCGAAGCCCCCTCCGAGAGCGATATCAAGGGCTTTGAGGACTACATGGCCTCCTACCGCCTCATGCTCGAAGCCGAAAGGACTGCGGTGGAGAAATTTTAATAAAGTTAAGCGAATATAAAAAAGCAGGCGGGGGCTTGCCGCACAGCCCGGGCGCTAAATCGGGATCTGAGGAGATTGTTTTATGAACGGAGTATCATAAGCCCAAAATGCGTCAGTACACGTTCTGCATTTTGTAAATATTATGAAAAAGGAGCCGATAGGTATGAAAACGAAGACGGTTTTAAAAACGATCAGCATAATTATGCTCATAGCAGCCGTGATCTATCTTAGTTACGCATTAACTCATCCCGAATTCGGACAAGTATTTTATATAGGCAATTTTGCCGTCGGTCCGGAGCTATGGCGCCTCTTTTATCTGATATATGCGGTGATAATGGCGGGGCTGTTTGCAATATCGTGTATTAAAAAATAATTGTGCACAAAAAGCAGGCCTGAAATGCCTGCTTTTTTCTTGCGGGTGCATATAAATTATTATGTAACCGGATTATTTATTACCTTTTCCATATCGTCGTACAGGCTTGATTCATCATAATCCTTTTCGTTCACATGACTTTGTATACATGAAGCTAATTGTTCAATTGTTTCATTGCTCCAATTTAACTTTTTAGCGATTGGCGCAGCTTCTTTGACGAAAGCATCCACTCTAAACGAATTACTCCATTTTGAATCGGCTAAATAGCTTAATGCTAACATCAGCATGGCATCTATATATTTTTTCTCTTTTTTTAGTATTCTGCACTGCTCTTTCCGTATTTTATAAGTCAAGCCCACATTTGTTAGTAACAATTTATTTAAGTATGCCCAAGCCTTATCATATTCTTCTGCTTGAATATACAAGTTTGCCAAGAACATGGTATGCGAATTAGAGTGTAATGGAGGATCTGAATATATGAGCGCTTGCTCATATACAGCAATAGCTGCATAAACATCATTATCTGTTTTGTATTTTTCTTTGGCTGCAAGTACTTTTGAAAGCAACTCATTCTGTGATTGAAGAAGCTCACAATTTTTAGCGTATGATGGGTTTTTGATTAGAAGTTCCGCGCGTATTTTGTCGGATTGCTCTTTCTGCTTTTTTCTCAACTCAATTTCAGCTGAACAATTTTTACATAACCCGTCTTTACTTAACACAAAACATAATTTCCCACAATTCTTGCAGTGCTTCACGATATCATCGTCCTTTCAAGTGCTGTTATTGATATAAAGCAGTTTATTATAGTCTACAAAACGCGGCGAGCCTTATGGCTCGCCGCGTTTTGGTGGGAGAGGATGGATTTGAACCATCGAAGCGAAGCGCAACAGATTTACAGTCTGCCCCCTTTGGCCACTCGGGAACTCTCCCATATTCGATTTCGGCTTTGGAGCCGGTGGACGGACTCGAACCCCCGACCTGCTGATTACAAATCAGCTGCTCTACCAACTGAGCTACACCGGCGTCGGCGGTTTGCCCGCAACAGTGCTATAATATCACAAAGTTTGCCCGTTGTCAAGCCTTTTTTAAAAATTTTTTTATTTATTTTTTTCGACCCGCTTCCCCGTTTTTCCGCGATTTGCGACACCTTTCCGCTTTTTCCGAAATTTGCCTCCATTGCCCGACAGACCCCTATAAAATTGTCGCCGGAATTTCACGCGCGATTTTGTCTAATTCCCTGAAATTCTCAAAAAGGGTTGATTTTGGTTTAATTTTTTGGTAGAATATCCTTGGAAAAGGAAAATATTGTATTTTCCTAAAAGTAAGGAGGATAATTATGTCAAAGAATTTGTCAAAGAAGATCAAGGTGCTCATCGGCGACGACTCGCGGGAATACGGCGTATCCACGGCGGACGCGCTTCGCGGAATGGGGTTTTTCTGCCTCACGAGGCCGAAGGACGGCCAGGTTCTTTTCGAGGCGGTGAGAAGCGAGGCGCCCGACGTCGCGATTCTCGACCTGTCGATGCCGAACATGGACGCGATAGAGCTGATGAAGCGCATAAACCGCACCGGCGCGAGGCCGCCCGCGTTCATCATAACCTCGCTGGCCGACAACCCGTTCGCCCAAAAACAGGCGCTCCAAGCGGGCGCGGCGTACTATCTGATCCGCCCGTTCGACCCGAAGATGCTCGGCGACAGGATCAACGAAATTTTGGGGTATGACATCGCGGAAAACCCGCTGCCGGCGGCGGTGCCGAGGCGGGAGCTCAGCCTCGAGGTGGTAGTGACCGAGATGATCCACCAGCTCGGCGTGCCGGCGCATATCAAGGGGTATCACTATCTGCGCAGCGCGATAATGCACTGCACCGAGGATTCGGAGATGCTCGAATGCGTGACGAAGCTTCTCTACCCGACCGTCGCGGAGGAGTTTCAGACAACGCCCTCGCGGGTCGAGCGGGCGATACGCCACGCCATCGAGATCGCGTGGGACAGGGGCGACGTCGAAACGCTCAACTCCTATTTCGGCTTCACCGTGAACACCGGCAAGGGCAAGCCGACCAATTCGGAGTTCATCGCGCTCATCGCGGACAGGATAAAGCTCAGGTATAAGGACGCGGTGCGCGTTTAGAGGATAGAGGGTCAGAAGATAGAAGATAGAACGGTTTACCGGGACTTGAGGAAGGCGAAAACTTCGTTAGTTTTATATACTTGCATTTTTCGTATTTATATGCTATAATAGGCGCGGCGGTGGGGCAATATTTTATTGGAGGAAAGCGCTATGAAAGCTGTAATTTCGGTGATCGGCAAGGACGCGGTCGGAATACTTGCCAAAGTTTCCGCGATCTGCGCCGAATGCAACGCCAACGTGACCGAGGTCACCCAGTCGGTGCTCCAGGACGTGTTCGCGATGGTGATGCTGGTGGACATCACAAAGCTCTCGATACCCTTGGCGGAGCTGTCCGACAAGATGAGCGAGCTCGGGAAAAGCCTCGGCCTAAGCATTTTCGTGATGCACGAGGACATCTTCAACACCATGCACCATATTGACTGACAGAGGTTTTAAGACGGTATGCTGAACATAACGGATATTTTAGAGACTATACGGATGATCCAGGACGAGTGCCTGGACATTAGGACGATAACCATGGGCATTTCGCTGCTCGACTGTATCGACAGCGACATCGACCGCGCCTGCGAGAAAGTCTACAAAAAAATAACCTCCCGCGCGAAGGACCTTGTGCGCGTCGGCGAGGAGATCGAGAAGGAATACGGTATCCCGATAATCAACAAGAGAATTTCGGTGACACCGATGGCGATGATATCCGCCGCCTGCCGCGACGACCCGGTGAAGCTCGCGATAACGATGGATAAGGCTGCCGAGGCGGTCGGAGTGAACCTCATCGGTGGGTACTCGGCGCTCGTGCAAAAGGGCTTTTCGGCGGGCGACAGAGAGCTTATTGAGTCTATCCCCGAGGCCTTGGCGCGCACGTCGCGGGTCTGCTCGTCGGTGAACATCGGCTCGACCAAAACTGGGATAAACCTTGACGCATGCAAGCTGATGGGGAGGATAATCCGCGAAACTGCCGAAAAAACGGTGGATCAGGACTGCTTCGGCGCGGCAAAACTGGTAGTATTTTGCAACTCGGTCGACGACAACCCGTTCATGGCGGGTGCGTATCACGGCGTCGGCGAGCCCGACTGCATCATAAACGTCGGCGTTTCGGGCCCGGGAGTAGTGCGCTCGGCGCTTTCAAAGCACCCCGACGCGAACATCAACGAGGTCTGCAACATCATAAAGACCACCGCATACAAGATAACCCGGGTGGGGCAGCTCGTCGGCGTGACTGCCTCGGAGCGGCTCGGCGTTCCGTTCGGGATAGTCGACCTTTCCCTCGCCCCGACACCTGCCGTCGGCGACAGCGTTGCGCATATTCTTGAGGAAATAGGTCTCGAGCAGTGCGGCGCGCCCGGCACGACGGCGTGTCTTGCGCTTCTCAACGACAGCGTTAAAAAGGGCGGGGTGATGGCCTGTTCGTCGGTCGGCGGCCTCTCGGGAGCGTTTATTCCCGTCTCGGAGGACGCGGGAATGATCGAGGACGCGAAAAGCGGCTCGCTGACGATCGAAAAGTTAGAGGCGATGACGGCGGTGTGCTCGGTCGGCCTCGACATGATAGCGATCCCCGGCGACACCACGGCCGAGGCCATCGCGGGCATTATCGCGGACGAGGCGGCCATCGGCATGATAAACTCGAAGACGACGGCGGTCAGGGTGATACCGGCAATCGGCAAAAAGGAGGGCGAGGAGCTCGACTGGGGCGGGCTTTTCGGCCACGCGCCGATCATGAAGGTGAACACCCGCAGCCCCGAAAAGTTCATCAACCGCGGCGGACAGATCCCCGCGCCGATGCATAGCTTGAAGAATTGATGAAGGCCCCTTCCCGGGTGGGAGGGGGCTTTTTACGGGAAAATGGGGGCGAAGCCCCGAGGCGCCCACGGAGTGGGGGGCTGTTCTGTCGCGCTTGCGCGGCAGAACGTGAGCCGAAGGCGAACGCGGGGCTTCGCCGCGCGGGGGGTGTACCTTTGGTGCGGGGGAGCACAGGGCGAGGAGGGCGAAGCCCGGGTGCGCCTGCGGAGCAGGCGCACAGCCCGACCCGCTTGCGGGTCGGGCGTAGCGGTCGCGGAACGCGGCCGCCCGGGCTTCGCCCGCGCGGGGTCAGCACTTTTGGAGCGTGGAGGAAGGGAGGGCGGCGAGAATAAGTAGGGGCAGGGAAGCGGGTGATTTTGCATGGGCAGCGGAGAGGCACTGACCGGGGCGAAGCCCCAAAGCCCACGGAGTGGGCTTTGTCCGCCGCGGGACGGGTTTGTACTATTCTTATAAATTGTAAAAAATTTGACATTTTGCAACGGGCTATATATTTTGCAACGGCGGGAATCGCGCCGTATGGGCGCGATTAGGGCTTCGCCCCTTCCCCCTGTGCCTTGCAGAATTTCGCGATAACCCCGCATGGGCTACCACAAGGTATTCGCTCACGAGCTCGCTCATACTATACTAAACCCCTCCCCCTCCAAGGCTTGAGCAGACCTGCTACCTCGCGTTTGCCCCCCTCCCGCCGGGAGGGGGCTTCGCCCTGCCCCACGCCAACTCATGCAGCCCCCGCGTGGCGAATCCCCGTGTTCGCCTTCGGCTCACGTTCGGCCACTTCGTTGCCGAACCGCCGTCCACTCCGTGCCCGCCCGGGGTTCGCCCCCCTTCTATCTTCTATCTTCTATCCTCTATCTTCTCCCTTCTCTTCCGCCCTTGACATCCCCCGCCCCATATGCTATACTCATCTTGCGCCTTGTGCGCTATAAAACCGAAAGGAAGAAACCCATGCCCGAACAGTATTACAAGGAAGCTTTAAAGCTCGGCCAGCGCGAGGTGAGAGCCTGCGTATCCCGTGGCGAGCACCCCTACCTTCCCCTGCTCGACGATTTTGTCACGTCGGAGCGCATAACCACGGGCAGCGATCTCGGCACGAAGTGGGTGCCGTCGGAGCTTATCGTCGGAACAAGAAGCGCCGCGCGCTCGAATGCTTTTGCCAAGAATTTTATGCCCGTTTTAGGCGAGATGTCCGAATTTGCGACCAAGTGGAACGCCCTTTGCAACGCCCACGTCGAGGAGGGCATCCGCGACCCCATAACCTGCTACGAATATATGAACCGTTTTTACGTCGAGGAGGGCAACAAGCGCGTCAGTGTGCTGAAATTTTTCGGCGCGCCTACTATATACGCCCATGTCTACCGAATTATGCCGGAGCAAAACGGTTCCAAGGAGGTCGAGCTGTATAACGCGTTTTTGGAGTTCCAGCGCTGCTCCCGAATGCACCTGCCCGAATTTTCCAAGCCGCAGAGCTACCAGCGCCTCCAGCGGCTTATGGGCAAGGAGCCGGACGAGGTCTGGACCGAGGACGAAAAAAAGGACTTCATGGCCTCATATCACCATTTCCGCGAGGCATACTCCCCGCAGGGCAAAAAGGAGGACCGCGCCGTCGGCGACGCCCTTCTGACATATATAGAGGTATACGGCTACGGCGCGCTTCGCGGCAAGACCGAGGCGGAGATCAAAAAGGACATCGCCCGCCTTCGCGAGGAGATAAACCTCGCCCAGGAGGCCGGCAGGCAGATCGAGGTCAAGACCGACCCGAAGGATAAGCCCGCGGGGCTGCTTTCAAAGGTCCTGCCCTCGGCAAAGCCGATAAAGGTCGCCTTCGTCCACGACAAGACCCCCGAGACCTCGGGCTGGACCTTCGGCCACGAGTGCGGCAGGCTCCATATCGAACGTGTGTTCGGTTCTGACATCGAGACCTCGGCCTACTATAACGCCCTCGACGACAACAACGCCGACGGCGAGCTTGAGCAGGCCATCGCCGACGGAAACACCGTCATCTTCACGACCTCGCCGAGGCTTTTGCAGCCGTCCTTAAGGGCCGCCGTCGAGCACCCGAAGGTCACCGTCCTGAACTGCTCTCTGAACACCTCCCACCGCTATATCCGCACCTACTACGCGCGAATGTACGAGATAAAATTCATCATCGGCGCCATCGCGGGATCACTCGCGCAGTCGAGCGACGTCGGCTACATATGCGACTACCCGATCTTCGGCCAGGTCGCGGGGATAAATGCCTTCGCCCTCGGCGTGCAGATGGTAAACCCGCTCACCAAGGTGGTCTTAGAGTGGTCCTCCGTCGGCGGAGGATTAGAGGCCGCGACCCAGCGGCTTCGCGAGAGGGGGATAAAACTCATCTCCACACAGGACACCAAGCGCTTCCGCGAGCGGGAAAACACCAGCTTCGGCCTCTCGATAATCGACGAAAACGGACAGACCCCGCTTGCCCGGCCGCTCTGGCTTTGGGGGAGCTACTACGAGTCGATAATCCGCAGCATACGCGACGGCACCTTCAAGTCGGACTATGAGGGCTCGAACCGCGCGATAAACTACTACTGGGGGCTTTCCGCCGGCGTGGTCGACCTTCAGTGCTACGACGTCCTGCCCGAATCGGTGAGGCGTCTGGCAAAGCTCCTCAAGGACTCTGTAATAAGCGGCGTCGAGCCGTTCATGGGCCCGCTTTTCGACCGCGAGCGCCGCGAGATAATCGGCGAGGAGCAGTCGCTCACTTTAGAGCAGATAATCAGCATGGACTGGCTGGTCGAAAACGTCGTCGGGTCTATCCCGAGCTATGAGGAACTCGACGACATGGGCAAGGCGACTGCCGACGTCGTCGGGGTCGAGGCCTCGACAAAGGAAAAAGGGGACAATACGGCAAAGAAAGAGGCACAGTAAAAATGCGTATACTTGCAGTGGCGGACACCGTTTCAAAATACCTCTACGACAGCTATGTCCCCGGAAGACTCGACGGCTTCGACCTTATTTTAGCCTGCGGCGACCTCAACCGCGACTATCTGGAGTTTTTGGTCGACGCCTCGAACACGACGGTCCTTTATGTCCGCGGCAACCACGACGACGGCTTTGAGGAGGACCCGCCCCAAGGGTGCGTGTGCATCGAGGACACGGTCTATAACTTTCACGGCGTTCGGATAATGGGCCTCGGCGGGTCGCAGAAATACCGCGAGGGCAGAAATATGTTCACCGAGGCGCAGATGCGGAAAAGGGTGAGGAAAATGCGCCGAAAGCTCTTTTTCAGCAAGGGCGTCGACATCTTCGTCACCCACTCCCCCGCGAGGCACTTGAACGACTTCGATTCCCTTTCGCACCGGGGGTTCGAGTGCTTCAACGACATTTTAAAGGAGTACCGCCCCCGCTATTTCGTCCACGGGCATATCCACATGAACTATGGCCGGAACATCCCGAAGCGGTCGAAATACCTCGACACCGAGGTCATAAACGCCTACGACTACTGCATTTTTGAGTATTAGGGTGCAATTTCACAAAAAATTTTTCCGCAAAGCCCTTATTTTCGGCGGTTTTTTGTGAAAAATATGCTTGACAAAATAAATTTGATAAGATATAATAACGTAGTATGCAGAACTATGGAGTATTGCGCGCGCCCTTTTGCGCCGCAGCTCCGAGGTTTGTATAAATACCGAAGAAAGGAGAGAAAACATGCCAACGTTCAACCAGCTTGTCCGCAAGGGAAGAAGCACCGTTATCGACAAGTCGAAGTCGCCCGCGCTTCAGAAGAGCTATAACTCGAAGAAGAAAGCGGTCATCGACCAGAGCTGCCCGCAGAAAAGAGGAGTCTGCACGGCCGTAAAGACCGCGACCCCGAGGAAGCCTAACTCCGCCATGAGAAAGATAGCGAGAGTACGCCTCACCAACGGCACCGAAGTCACTTCCTATATCCCCGGTATCGGTCACAACCTTCAGGAGCACTCGGTCGTTCTCATTCGCGGCGGCAGAGTAAAGGACCTCCCTGGTGTGAGATATCACATCATAAGGGGCACCCTTGACGCTCAGGGCGTCGCCAAGAGAATGCAGGGCAGGTCGAAGTACGGCGCCAAGAAGCCGAAGACCAAATAAGCCCGCAGAAAAACATGACCGAATACCGCCACAGCATTGTGGAGTTGACATATATATTTATGCCGCTTCTTAGTGCTGACGGGGTCGCAAGTGATTGCGAAAACGAGTACCAATGATATCATTCCTATGAAGGAGGGAAGTAAAGTGCCAAGGAGAGGTAATGTTGCAAAGCGCGATGTTTTGCAGGATCCTATCTACAATTCCAAGCTCGTCACCAGACTTATCAACAATATCATGCTCGACGGCAAGAAGGGCGTCGCCCAGAAGATCGTCTACGGAGCATTCGAGATCGTTGAGCAGAAGTCCGGCAAGCCCGCTTTAGAGGCTTTCGAGCAGGCCATGGAAAACGTTATGCCTAACCTCGAGGTCAAGGCAAGACGCGTCGGCGGCGCCACCTATCAGGTCCCTATAGAAGTAAGACCCGAAAGACGCCAGACCCTCGGCCTCCGCTGGCTCACCACTTATTCGAGAGCCCGCAACGAGAAGACGATGAAGGAAAGACTTGCAGGCGAGATCCTCGACGCCCTTAACGGTACGGGCGGCGCTGTCAAAAAGCGCGAGGACACCCACAAGATGGCAGACGCCAACAAGGCGTTCGCACACTTCAGATGGTAATTGTCTGAAGCAGAGAGTAAGAGGATACTTTCTAACCATCTATCTTCTGACTTTCTAATATCTTAGAGAAGAGCGCAGCAGGCACCGAGTCGCCTCTGCGTCAAGAAATGGAGATTATTATGGCAAGAGATGTTTCTTTGTCGATGACTCGAAATATCGGTATCATGGCCCATATCGACGCGGGAAAGACTACCACCACCGAACGTATTCTTTTCTACACGGGTATCAACCACAAGATGGGCGAGACCCACGACGGAAGCGCCACCATGGACTGGATGGAGCAGGAGCAGGAGAGAGGCATAACCATCACCTCCGCCGCCACCACAGCCTATTGGAAGGGTCACCGTATCAATATCATTGACACCCCCGGCCACGTCGACTTTACCGTCGAGGTCGAGCGCTCTTTAAGAGTTCTCGACGGCGCGGTAACGGTACTGTGCGCCAAGGGAGGCGTTGAGCCCCAGACCGAAACCGTCTGGAGACAGGGCGATAAATATAATGTCCCCCGCATGATCTATGTCAACAAGATGGACATTATGGGCGCTGACTTCTATCATGTCCTCGACATGATCCACAACCGCCTCAAGTGCAACGCCGTCCCGATCCAGCTTCCCATAGGGAGCGAAACTTTCTTCAAGGGCATCATAGACCTTCTTGAAATGAAGGCCTATATGTACTATGACGACCTCGGCAAGGACATAAGGGTCGAGGATATCCCCGAGCATATGCAGGCGGACGCCGAAAAGTACCGCTCACAGCTCGTTGAAGCGGTCGCCGAGCTTGACGACGAGCTCATGGAGAAATACCTCGGCGGCGAGGAGCTCACCATCGACGAGCTCAAAAAGGGTATCCGCGCGGCGACCATCGCGAACAAGATGGTCCCCGTCACCTGCGGCACCTCCTATAAGAACAAGGGCGTGCAGAAGCTTCTGGACGCAGTCGTCGACTATATGCCCGCTCCTACCGACATTCCGGACATCAGGGGCATAAACCCCGACACCGATCAGGAGGAGACAAGGCCCTCCGACGACAACGCACCGTTCGCGGCGCTTGCGTTCAAGATCGCTACCGACCCGTTCGTCGGAAAGCTCTGCTTCTTCAGAGTATATTCCGGCACCCTTAACGCGGGCGAAACGGTCCTTAACTGCACCAAGGGCGCGAACGAGAGAATGGGACGCGTCTTACAGATGCACTCCAATCACCGCAAGGATATCGAGACCTGCTATGCGGGCGACATCTACGCCGTCGTCGGCGTCAAGAACACCACCACCGGCGACACCTTATGCGACCCGAAGCACCCGATAATCTTAGAGTCCATGGAGTTCCCGGAGCCCGTTATCAACCTCGCTATCGAGCCCAAGACCAAGGCCGGCCAGGAAAAAATGGCCATCGCGCTTTCGAAGCTCGCCGAGGAGGACCCGACCTTCAAGACCTGGACCGACGAGGAGACGGGACAGACCATCATCGCCGGCATGGGCGAGCTGCACCTCGAGATCATCGTCGACAGAATGCTCAGAGAGTTCAAGGTCGAGGCAAACGTGGGCGCGCCTCAGGTCGCCTACAAGGAGACCGTAAGAAGGCTTGCCGACGTCGAGTGCAAATATGCGCGTCAGTCGGGCGGTAAGGGTCAGTACGGCCACGTCAAGATCAAGCTCGAACCGAACGAATCCGGCAAGGGCTATGAGTTCATCAATTCCATCGTCGGCGGCGCTATTCCGAAGGAATACATCCCCGCTGTCGATAAGGGTATCCAGGGCGCGATGAAGTCGGGCGTTCTGGCGGGCTATCCCGTCGTCGACGTAAAGGTAACTCTTTACGACGGCTCCTACCACGAGGTCGACTCGTCCGAAATGGCGTTCTCGATCGCCGGTTCGATGGCCTTCAAGGACGCTATGAAGAAGGCCGATCCGGTCATCTTAGAGCCTATCATGAAGGTTGCCTGCATCGTCCCCGAGGAGTTTATGGGAACCGCGATCGGAGATCTCAACTCAAGAAGAGGACAGATCCTCGGTCAGGAGACCAACAACGGCGTTGCTCAGGTCGACTCGCTCGTTCCTTTGAGCGAGATGTTCGGCTACTCGAACGACCTTCGCTCGAAGACCCAGGGCCGCGGCCAGTACACCATGGAGCCTCACAGCTACACCGAGGTGCCGAAGTCGGTCGCCGAGGGCATCATGAGCGCCCGCAGGAAAGCCGATTAACATTTTCGGCAAAAATAAGAAAAAATGTACGGATAACCCCTTGCATTTTTAATAAAAATCTGTTAAAATCAAAGTACCAAATGTTACAAAAGGGAGGATTATTCCAATGGCAAAGCAGAAATTTGAAAGAACAAAACCCCATGTAAACATCGGAACCATCGGTCACGTTGACCATGGCAAGACCACCCTCACCGCGGCCATCACCAAGGTGCTCGCTATGAAGGGACAGGCCAAGTTCGAGGCTTACGACATGATTGATAAGGCTCCCGAGGAGAGAGAGCGCGGCATCACCATCAACACTGCCCACGTCGAGTATGAGACCGACAAGCGTCACTACGCTCACGTTGACTGCCCCGGCCACGCCGACTATGTAAAGAACATGATCACCGGCGCGGCTCAGATGGACGGCGCTATCCTCGTTGTCGCGGCTTCCGACGGCCCTATGGCCCAGACCCGTGAGCATATCCTTCTTGCCCGTCAGGTCGGCGTTCCCGCCATCGTTGTTTATATGAACAAGGTCGACCAGGTCGACGACGAAGAGCTTTTAGAGCTCGTCGAGATGGATATCCGCGAGCTCCTCTCCAAGTATGAGTTCCCCGGCGACGATATCCCGATCATCAAGGGTTCCGCTCTTCAGGCTCTCGAGTCCACCTCCACCGACCCGAACGCCCCCGAGTATGCCTCGATCCTCGAGCTTATGGACGCTGTCGACTCTTACATTCCTACTCCTGACCGCAAGTCCGATCTTCCGTTCCTTATGCCTGTTGAGGACACCATGACCATCACCGGCCGCGGCACCGTCGCCACCGGACGTGTTGAGAGAGGCCAGCTCAAGCTCGGCGACGAAGTCGAGATCATCGGTCTCACCGAAGAGAGAGCAAAGACCGTCGTCACCGGTATCGAGATGTTCCGCAAGACCCTCGATTACGCCGAAGCGGGCGATAACATCGGTGCTCTTCTCCGCGGCGTTCAGAGAAAGGACATCGAAAGAGGTCAGGTTCTCTGCAAACCCGGTTCCATCCATCCGCACACCAAGTTCAAGGGACAGGTCTACGTTCTTAAGAAGGAAGAGGGCGGCCGCCACACTCCCTTCATGACCAACTACAGACCTCAGTTCTACTTCAGGACCACCGACGTTACCGGCGTCATCACCCTTCCCGAGGGCGTTGAGATGTGCATGCCCGGTGATAACGTAGAGATGAGCGTTGAGCTTATCACTCCTATCGCCATCGAAGAGGGACTCCGCTTCGCTATCCGTGAAGGCGGCAGAACCGTAGGCTCCGGCGTTGTTACCGCTATCAATGCTTAATTAAAAGTATAAAAATTCTCCTCCGAGCGATCGGGGGAGATTTTTTTGTTTGTCATTTTATCTTTGATAGCTTGATCCGCGCTTTTGCCCGACAAGATAGCTGTAGCCCTCGGTGTCCTCGCCGTCGTTTTCATACTGCGAGCCGTTCGCCTGACCCGTCACAAAGCTGTAACCCGCCGCTGCCTCCTCCGAATAGGGCTCCTCGCCAATGCCGTTTTCCGCGAGGAATCCGTCCTGCTCCTCCTCGGGAAGGGTTTCCGCCTCGGAGTAAAGCTCGTTCCGCGAGGTGCTTCTTTCGCGGCCGATGAGGTAGCCGAACCCCTCGGTGCCAACCGCGAAAGCAGTCGTCCCTCCGATCACCGCGACGGCCGCGACCGCCACTGCCGCAGATAGAAATTTTTTCATGGTAAATACCGCCTTTCTGTAAATTCGGCTTTCGCCGTCAAGCTTATGATACCCCGCGAAAATGGAATCGCCGCGAATTAAAAACAAAAAGTCGGTGAGTCAAAATCGGAATTTCGGTGAGTCAAATTTGTAAATTTTGTGAATCGCGCCCGCGCGCAGTCCCGAATTTCCGCCGTTTGTGCCTTCGTTTTGCCGTTTCTGCCTCAGCCCTTGCGCTTCTCCGCGCCAAGGGCTATTCTTATATCGGAAGCGAAATGTCGAATTTCATGGACTGTCGAATTTTGTGGAATGTCGAATCTTATGGAAATGTCGAATCCCGTGGAAACGTCGAAATTTAAGGAGGAATCATCATGTCGAAATTTGTGGAAAAGCTGGCGGCGGCGGTCTTGGGGGCCTGCCTTCTGTGCTCCTGTTCGGGCGAGGCCGCGCCCCAAAACCCGGGCGGAGAGCCCTCCCCCGCGCCGGTCGTTCAGTCCGAAAAAAGCTCGATCTTCGGCCGCAGCGCAAGCTATAATGCCTACACCCCGGCCGCCGGAGCTGCCCTGCCCCTGCCCGCCGCGGAGATTGCCGAAATGGCGCAGATAGATAAGTCCCTTTACTTTTTGGGGGACGGCGCTCTCTACGCCCTGAGCACCGAGACCGGCGAGGGCAAAAAGCTCCTCGAGACCCCCGCGGCCGCCCTTGCCGCCCACGGCGAGAGCCTGTTTTTATACCTCCCCGAGACCCTCTCGGTCGCCGAGCTTTCCCCCGACGGCGAAGCGCTCGCCGAGCGTTCCCTGCCCCTCTCCGACGCAGATCGGGTCGACGGCCTTTGGGTGAGCGACAGCTATTTTATAGTTAAGTGCGTTATCAAAGGCGAGGCGCTCATCGAGACCGAGATCCGCGTATTTTCGCGCGAAACGGGCGAGCTGACCCTCCAAAAAACCGCCCCCGAAACGGGGCTGGAGCTGTTCCCGTACAAGGGCGACAAGCTGTTAGCGGTCACGCATGACGCGGTTTTCGTGGTGGGCCACCTCGGCGAGTACGACCTCGAAACCGGAAAGATCAAGCGCCTCTGCGACCTCCCCGAGAGCGGCCGCCCCGCCGTCGCCTACTGCCCCGCGACCGACACGGCGGCGGTTTTCGGCGCCGACAGCAGCGTCTCACTCGGCGACGCGACCGTCCCCTCCGCGCCGATCACCCTGACCGAATACTCCCTCGAAAACTCGGACAAAATAGTCCTCGACCGCCGATATATTGACGTATCCTACTCTACAAAGCTGTTTGTATTTACCTGTGAAAACGTCATTTCCGCGATCTCCGGCGCGGACGAGGCTTACCGCCCATACGACTGTTTAAACCCGCCCGAAAGCCTCGTAATACTGGGCTATGACCTCGATCAAAGCCTCGTCTCATCCTTCGAGAGCGAGACCGGAATCCTCGTCCGCCTCGCCTCGACGGATAAGGATAAGTTAATAATTAAGCTCATGGCTGGCGACAGCGACTTTGACATATTCACCACTGCCTCCGGCTTCCATAATTTTGTAGATTCGGGCGCCTACGTCGACCTGAAAACCGTGGACAGCCTCGCCGAGCGAATTTCAAGCAGCCCCTCCGCCGAGCTCGTGGTGAGCTATGACGGCCGATATTTCGGAGTCCCGACAGAAATTACCAACTTCTGCGACGAAAGCTCCTACCCCGAGGGCGGCGGCATTCCCTACCTGCGCGCCGTAACCGAAAACCTCTACCTCGCGAAAAACGTCGACGCCGCCGAGAAGCGCTTCGGCGACCCCGACGGCGACGAGCTATATAAATTTCTTAAATACCTTAACGACGGCGAGAAAAAGCCGCCCTTCGGCGACAGCGCGACCGTCCTCGGCTCGCGGGTCTGCCTCCTGAACCCGAACTCCCAAAACCGCGATTTAGCCGTCCGCCTTTTGGAGTACGTTTTCGACGCCTACAGCGGCAGGCTCCCGGGGATAGTCCCCGAAACCGCGCTTTACCCGCCCCTCGCCCAGGACAGCGTCGCCGAGTGGCGCTGCCGCTCCATCGAGATCGTCACCCCGCTTTTCGAGGCCCGAAACGAGGTCCTCAGCAAAAACGGCGAAATGAAGACCTCGGAGCTCAGGTCCCTCGCCCGCGAGACCGCAGCCAAAATTCGCATGAGGCTTGAAGAATAGCCCCTTTACACCGCCCCGCTTTTGTGCTATAATATATTTATCAACTTAAGGAGGCGCGGCATGAAATTTGACACAAATTTCCTTATCTGGACCCGCGAGCCCGCGAGCTTCACGATCTCGGACGAAAAGATCGAGATAATCACCCGCCCGAACACGGACCTCTGGCAGCGGACCTACTACGGCTTTCAAAACGACAACGCCCCGGTGCTTCAGACCGAGACGGAGGAAAAATTTTTCAGCTTCACCGTGAGGACCGACTTCGAGAGCAAAAAGCGGTTCGACCAGTGCGGCGTGGTGATGTATCTTGACAGCGAAAACTGGCTCAAGGCGTCGATCGAGTACGAAAACGGCGTATTTTCGCACCTCGGCAGCGTCGTGACGAACTGCGGCTACTCCGACTGGGCGACCGCCGAGATACCCGCCTCGGTCAACTCGATGTGGTACCGCCTCAGCCGCCGAGAGAGCGATTACCTGATAGAATGTTCCGATGACGGCAAAATTTTCCGGCAGATGCGGGTCTGCCACCTTCAAAAGGGCGGCGGGAAAATTCGCTTTGGGATCTACGCCTGCTCCCCCGGCGACTCGTCGTTCAGGGCGACCTTCACCCACATGAAAATGGGGGAGTGCGAGTGGAAAGCGTGGGAGGGGTGAGCTCGCCCCTCCTCCGCAGCATTTTAAACCGTCGCCAAGGGCGACACCTTTAAAATCTGTCCTCTGACCTCTCACGTCTGTCCTCTAACTTGACTTTCCCCCCGTCCCGTGCTATAATAGTCCTGCGACGGGAGGTAATTTTATGTCCGCTAAATTCATAGTTATAGAGGGGCTTGACGGCTCGGGGAAGGGCACCCAGATCGCCCGGCTGGCGGCGGCGCTCGCCGAGCGGGGGCACCGCGTCCACACGACCTGCGAACCGACCCAATACGCGACCGGCGGGCTGATCCGCGACGCGCTCGCGGGGCTGACGAAGCGCACCCCGGCCGAGCTCGCGGGGCTGTTTTTGTCTGATCGCATCGCCCACTGCGAAAACCCGCAGGACGGCATAAAAACCCTTTTAAACCGCGGTTTTACAGTGATCTGCGACCGCTACTACTACTCCTCGCTCGCCTACCAGGGGATGGATCTCGGCCTCGACTGGCTCATAGCGGCGCACAGGCTCTGCCCGGCGATAATAAGGCCCGACCTCTGCGTTTTTCTTGACGTTCCGACCGAGGTCGCCGACTCGCGGATCGAAGCGGGCCGCGCGGGGCGTGAGATTTACGAGGAAAGATCTACCATCGAGCGTGTGCGGCAGCAGTACAAGGCCGTTTTCGCGGCTCTTTCGGACGAAAATATCCGGGTGATCGACGCCTCGCGCACCCCCGACGAGGTCTTTTCCGACCTTCTTTCCGAGGTGCTGAAGATACTCTGAAAATGTATAAAATCGGAGAAATATACAAATGTCATACATTTCCGAAATACGAAAAAAGATAGGGCACGACGTCGTGATCATGCCCTGCGCCTGCGCCATAATCGCCGACGATAACGGCCGCGTTCTTTTGCAGAAGCGCGCCGACGACGGCAGGTGGGGATACCACGGAGGCGCGATAGAGGTGGACGAAACGGTCGAGGACGCCCTTAAGCGCGAGCTTTTTGAGGAGATCGGCATAACGCCCGTTGACTGCACCCTCTTCGGGGTCTATTCCGGCCCCGGGCTTCATCACATATACCCCAACGGCGACGTCTGCTCCTGCATAGATATTGTATATTTATGCAAAAGCTACGAGGGCGAGATCCGCTTTTGCGACGGCGAGGTGACCGAGGTCAAATGGTTTTCCGAAAAAGAGCTCCTCGACAACCTCTCGGACAGCTGCCGCGCCCCTCTGCGGGACTATTTCCGCGCGCTCAGAAATAATCATTAAAGGAGTTAATTATGCTTTCCTGGCTCACCCAAACGACCCTCGGCAAGGTCATCGCGACCTTTCTCATCTCGATGCTCCCGGTGGTGGAGCTTCGCGGCGGCATACCCTACGGCGTGGGGTTCGGCTTAAGCCCGCTCGCGGCGATGGTCGCCGCCATGCTCGGGAACCTTCTCCCGATACCGTTTATCCTCCTGCTTTTGGACAAAGTGATGGATTTTTGCAAGAAGCAAAAGGGCGTTTTGGGCAAATTCGCCAATTTTTTGGAGCAAAAAGCCTACAAAAACAAGGCGACCATCGACAAGTACAAGGCCCTCGGGCTGATAATTCTGGTCGCGATACCCCTGCCCGGCACCGGCGCGTGGACGGGCGCCCTCGTCGCGACGGTCCTGAGAATGGAGCGCAAAAAGGCGTTTCCCTGCATCTGCGTCGGCGTGCTCATTGCCGCCGTCGTGGTGACGGTCCTAAGCTACGGCGTAAAGAGCCTCTTTTAGCCCCCCAAATTTTATGAAAAACAGACCAGCATAAAAAGCAAAAGCAGGCGAAAACAGCCTGCTTTTTGTATTGGAGTATAATTTATCCGGCAGATAAACGGGAATTTATCGTTCCGATTCACTTCCCGAACAGCAGGAATATCTATCGCGCTATATCATTACTTTTTCGTTTACATGGGCATATAAAATCCTCTTTGGCTTATAGCTCATGATGCGTCTCCAGTCCTTTTCAAGCCTTGGATTATCTTCATAAGCGTCCAAAAAGTCGATAGGCTC
>CANQLR010000037.1 GCA_947624745.1 uncultured Clostridia bacterium
AACATTTCGGTCATGCGCTTCGCGGGCGAGTGGAAGGACTTGGGGACGTGGAACACGCTGACCGAGGCGATGGAGGAAAATATTGTCGGCGAGGCGATGATGGACAGCTGCGAGAATGTTCATATAATTAACGAATTGAGTGTTCCCGCGCTCGCTATGGGCCTTAAAGATGTCGTGATTTCCGCGAGCCCCGATGGGATTTTGGTTTCAGACAAGACGAAATCAAGCTACATAAAGCCGTTCGTGGATAAAATCGACCAGCAAATAATGTTTGCCGAGAAGAGCTGGGGCAGCTATCAGGTAATCAACGTCGAGCCGGAAAGCCTTACGATAAAAGTCACGCTGAATCCCAGGCAGGGGATGAGCTATCATAGCCATCGCCATCGCGACGAGGTCTGGACGGTGATCTCGGGCGAGGGCGAGGCGACGGTTGACGGCAATTCTTTTGCGGTGCATGAGGGCGATGTGATAAAGCTGCCGCGAGGTGCAAAGCATACCGTCAAAGCTAAGACTGCGCTGAAGATTATTGAAGTGCAGGTGGGAAGAGAGATTAGCGTGGGGGATAAGGAGAAATTTGAATTGAAAAAATAATGTTCTAAAACGAGTCGGTTTTGCGTTGGCAGGTGTAAGTATTATTGGTTTTATCGGCGATCAATGATGAATTGTAGATTAAATTGAAAACTATCTTTTGCATGGCTATGGTCGGAACAATAAAAACGGAAAGCTTTACTAAACATATTGAACATGAGATTTGTTTAATTAGCACGATGAGACAAATATTTTGATGTTTGTGATGAAAAATAGACAGCAAATACTGCTTAATATAGAAGGGGATATTGATATGTTTATTGTTAAATTTCAAGGCGCTTTAGGGAATCAAATGTTTGAATATTCATTTTTAAAAAAGTTAGAAAAGATATACGGCAATAATTCGGTGTTAGGTTATGTCCCGCCAATTACAGATTTTAATGGATACGAACTTGAAAGAGTGTTTCCTAATATAAACGTTCGCAAGGCTTCGCCTCTTCTCACTGCATCATTATCAAATGATTATCCGGATACTGCTCCTCTTTCGAAAATAATGAAATTATTTTTCAAAATTAAACTTGTTACTCGCGGACCAAAAATTTCACATATTAAAGAAGACGACAATACTTGCTATTATAAAGAAGTTTTTGAGCTGAATCCTTTGTACTCATATTTATTAGATGGCGTTTGGGCAAATTCAGCTTACTTGGAAGGCATAGAAAATGAAATAAAAAGTACCTTTATTTTTCCGGACGGATTGTCTGAAAAAAATTTAAAATATAAAGAACAGATCATGAGTTCAAATTCCATAAGTCTTCATGTTAGAAGAAATGAATATGTTTCGATGGGCTTAAGCATAGCAAGTGATGATTATTATAGGAAAGCGGTAAGTTACATGATGGAGCATGTTAGCTCGCCAAAATTCTTTGTTTTTTCGGATGACCATGATTATTGCAAAAAATTATTTGACGGTATGATTGATTATATTTTGATAGAGGGAAATATCAAGGAAAACAGTTTTCGAGATATGGAACTGATGAGCTATTGTAAACATAATGTAATTGCAAACAGTACATTTTCTTTTTGGGGAGCTTTTTTAAATAAAAATAAGAACAAGATAGTAATTAATCCTAATATTGCATGGGGAGATTTAAAGCGCCCATATTCGTGTAAAGATTGGATTACTATGAAAATAAGCACTTGAAATCATAATAATAGTAGTAATATGAAACCGATTATAGATAAGTTGAAGTTATATGGGACTTCCAAATATCCTAATCAAAAGTTCTTTCATTATTTTAAGAGGAAGATGTAAAAATGAAATATTTAATATTAGGAGCAGGTCCGGCTGGTCTTACTGTTGCTAACAAATTAAAACAGGCTGGTATAACAAATTTTCTTGTTTTGGAAAAAGAAGATACAGCAGGCGGGCTTTGTCGCTCAACAATCGTTGATGGAGCACCTTTTGACATTGGTGGCGGTCACTTTCTTGATGTAAAAAAACCATATGTTAATGACTTTTTATTTAAGTTCATGCCTGAAGATGAATGGAACAAATATATTCGCGATAGTCGCATTTTTCTGAAAGGGCAAATGATTAGCCATCCGATCGAAGCTAATATTTGGCAAATGTCGATTGAAGACCAAATAGAATATTTGAAATCAATAGCGGTTGCCGGATGTAATCTTGGAACTCCGGCACCAGAAAAATTTGTAGATTGGATTTATTGGAAGTTGGGAACAAAAATCGCAGAAGATTACATGATACCATATAATAAAAAAATGTTTAGCGATGAACTTAACCAGCTTGGTACTTATTGGTTGGAGAAACTTCCAAATGTTAGCTTTGAAGAAACATTGCTTTCTTGTCTTTCAAAAAGAGCCTATGGTACACAACCTGGGCATGCCGAATTCTATTATCCAAAAAAGACGGGGTACGGTGAATTATGGAATAGGATGGCAACGGAAATTAAGGATAATATAGTATACAATAAGTCAGTTAATTATATTGATTTTTCATCTAAAACTGTTATTACAGAAGATGGCTCGAAGTATCAGGCAGATATAATTGTGACCACTATTCCGTGGCTGGAGTTTTCGGAAATAAAAGGGATGCCTGATGACATTAAGAAAAGCGTAAAAGAACTTAAGATTAGCTCTATCCAGACAGAATATTTTCCGGAAAATTTAAATACCCCTTGCCACTGGATTTATTGCCCGGATTCTCATTTGTCCTTCCATAGGATTCTTGTGCGACATAATTTTTGTTCAAACAGCAAAGGTTACTGGACGGAAACAAATGGCGAACGTATCAGAATGAAAGGTGAAAAAGGAACTTTTAAGTATTTAAATAAATATGCTTATCCTTTAAATACAATCGGGAAACCTATAATTATGAAAAGACTTCTCGAATGGAGTAAAAGACATGGGGCTATTGGGTTAGGACGTTGGGGAGAGCACCAGCATTATAATTCAGATGTTACTGTTGGTTTAGCTATGCAATTGGCAGATGAACTTATAAATGCTGATAGTTAATTCTGATTCCAAAAAATGGTTAGATAAATTTGTGAAGATGTGTATATTTAACAAACGGTCGCTCGAAAAGTGGGTAATATGAAACAATTAGAAAAGAGACGATATGTCAAATAACTGATGCACATAATGTGCTTGAGTTTTTCTATTTGTTATTTTATTTTTTGTTGGGTAAGTGGCAAGTGCATCACCAGAAAATTAAATAAAAGGATAGCAATTATTTTATTTTATAATGTTTGATAAGTGCTGATTATAGTTTACTCATTCCAAGATATCGTTTGCAAATCAATTGGCGTTAGATAACAGCCATCTTCATCTCCTTTGGCATTATAATTTTATCATTGATATGCCAGATAATATGCCAGATAATGCGGCTTCTTTAAGGCAATTAGCTCTCTCAAGCATGTTTTTGCTATGTATTTTATAGATATTCTGCTAAAAGGTAGGAAAAATAAGATGAAGAATAATTTGAAAAAGTCGTTTTTCACTTTTGTAAAAATCATTATTAAATCCATTGATTATATAAGTTTTGTATTTACTAAAAAGCATATTTCTGGCACAATCAATGCCGTATCACGTGCCTTGGAAACAAAATCCGAATATGTATCATATCAGATCATGTCTAAAGATACGTCGGTTATCCCAATATTGGATGGATTGAATCAATCTTCAAGTTTTGCAATAGTGATGCAGGGACCGCTTTGTAAAAAAGACAATATGACAGTAAATTCGATTAAGTTTTATAAAAAAACTTATCCTTTGGCAAAAATTATTGTATCTACTTGGAATGACGAACTGAAGGAAGATATAAATCAAATTGCCGAGCTCGGAGCAATTGTTGTTCAAAGTGAAAAACCATCTAATAGTGGGATAATGAATGTAAATTATCAGTTGACAAGTTCTCTTGCGGGAGTAAAAAAAGCAAAAGAAATAGGCTGCGACTTTGCGGTTAAAACAAGAACAGATCAGCGCATCTGTAAGCCGTTTATATTTGATACTATGATTTCTGCTATAAAGATGTTTCCCGGTGGTAAAGAGCAAAAGGCTCGAATGGTTACTTTAGGAATTGGCAACGGCGGGATGTTTATGCCATATTTCACGTGCGATTTTTTATATCTTGGATATACAGACGATTTGCTAAGATTATTTTCTATCACTGCTGATGAAAGGAAAGATGATAAAACCTTACGTGACAGCAATCTTACGCTTACAAGACGTCAACTTTCTGAGCAGGAAAAAGCTCCAGAAATATATATTTTGAAGCATTACTGCAAAGATTGCTTGAAATTAAGCGGGGAAGATTCAGTAAAAGAGCATTGGAATGTTACAAAGAACTATCTTATCTGTTATGGAATGAAAGATGTTGACCTTATGTGGACTAAGTACGATTATCATTATAATTTAAATACATATTCCTCAGCATATTACGATTGCAAAGACTCTTCAAAACATTTGAGAACAATGTGTTTTGACTTCTTTAACTGGTTTAATCTGTATGCAGGAAACATCAAATATGATGAACGGTATGAACAGTATGCTGACGTGGCGTTGATTGATGATGGTAAAAAGAATAGTTGAAAAATACAGAACAGCCCCTCTTCCTTTAAAAGCAGTTGCGTGGTTTACAATTTGCCAATTCCTGCAAAAAGGCATCGGCATTTTGACAAGCCCTTTTGTGGCACGCCTGCTTTCCACCTCGGAATATGGCAGGGCAAGCACATTTGCTTCGTGGGAAAGTCTTTTCATGATGATAGTTACACTATCATCTTTCCAAGCGATAAACTACATTTGCGCAAAACACGATAAGCAAGAAGCTACGCTTTCCAGTCTGCTGGGGTATAATATAGTAATTTCGCTATTTTGGGGAATACTGCTGTTTCTTAATTCAGACTTCATTACGAGAATAACCGGCATGTCTGCGACTCTGATACTGTGTATGTACTTGTATTGCACTTTTTCCAGCTTTGTTACATGTTGGAGAAACGTAAAGCAGTACGATTATTCTTACAAATCGACTTCAGTTGCAACCTTAATTTGCACACTCGGTACTGCTTTTGGCGGGCTCGCCTCAATATTGCTTTTTTCAAAGACTGCCGAAGCAAAAATAATACCTCAGGTAATAGTCACAGTCATTGTTGGACTTGTCATTGTTGTGGCTGCGTTCAAAAAAGGGAAAGTGTTTTATGACAAGGAAATATGGAAATTTACTTTTTGTTTTTGCGTGCCGCTTCTTCCTCATTACCTGTCCGAAATTGTTTTAATGAACTCGGATAAAATAATGATCGACCGAATGTGCGGGTCGTCTGACGTCGCAATTTACAGTGTTGCTTATACTGTGGGTTCTCTTATCTCAATGGTTACGGGCGCGATAAATTCAGCTTTTGCGCCATATCAGTGTCAGAAGATAGCAAGCAAAGAGTATAAAGTTCTCGCAAAAAATACCAATTACATAATAGCGTTTGTGGCGTTTTGTCTTTGCGGCGTTATGCTTTTCGGTCGCGAAATTGTCCTTATATTTGGTGGGCAAAAATACATTAACAGTATTTCGCTTATTATTCCCATAAGCCTCGGTGTATTCTTTAACTATGTCTTTCAGCTGTTCGCGAGGGTTCAGGAATATTTTGAGCAAAAGCACACCATTGTTATCGCGTCCATAAGCTGTGCGGTTCTTAACATTGTACTCAATTATATTTTTATAAATTTGTATGGATACAAGGCGGCAGCATACACTACATTCGTTTGCTATTTCTCTTTTTGCTTCTTGCACTATCTGTTTTACAGAACAGCCTGCAAAAAGTATGTAGGTCAGGAAATATATGATATAAAGGGCTTGGCGCTGATTTCAGCTGCTTTGATTATTTCGGCCTTGGTCATCAGCGTTATAAGCAGATTATTTATCTTGAAATATATAATCCTCGCAGCAGTTCTCATAGTCATGATATGGCAGCGCAAGAGAATACTCGACTTTGTTAAAACTATCAGGGAGAAGTGATAAAATGCAAATCCTTGCTCACCGCGGCTATTGGAATTCAAAAATCCCCTCCAACTCGCCATTGGCGCTGAAAACCGCCATCGAAAATGGATACGGCTTTGAATCCGACGTCAGGGATTACATAGGTCGTATGGTTATCTCTCACAACATCGCCGACGCCTCGTGCCAGGACGCCGAAGAGGTTTTCAAATGGCTTTCTGAATACGGCGACAGGTACTGCTTTGCCATAAACATCAAAGCTGACGGACTTAAAGATATACTTAGGGAATACTTTGAGCGCTATAACATAAAAAACTATTTTCTCTTTGATATGTCTGTCCCTCAGATGGTCGAATTCGCAGAAATGGGACTGCGGTTCTTTACACGTCGAAGCGAATACGAAACCGAACCGGTTATGTATGAGCAGGCTTCAGGCGTGTGGATAGACGGCTTTAAACAGATTGACTGGATTACCGACGAGCTTCTGCGGAAGTACATTTCGGACGGCAAAGAGGTATGCCTTGTCTCGCCGGATCTTCACGGCAAAACCGATTATAAGCTGTTTTGGGACAAGCTCAGGAGCTGGAACATTGGTTTTTCAAAGGTACTTCTCTGCACCGATCACCCCGACGAGGCGAGAGAATTCTTCAAAGATAAGATATAGGAGTAAAAAATGGTAAAAGCTCTTTTGTTTGATATGGACGGCGTTTTAATTGACGCCAAGGATTGGCATTATGAAGCGCTGAATAAAGCACTCGGGCTGTTTGGGATAGAAATAAGCAGATATGACCATTTACATACCTTTGACGGACTTCCGACAAAGGTTAAGCTGAAAATGCTCAGCGAGCAGTATTATCTCCCCGAGCAGCTTCACGGGTTTGTGAATCAGATGAAGCAGAAGTATACCGCACAGATGATACACGAAAAATGTCACCCGATGTTTCATCACGAGTATGCGCTCTCAAAGCTGCATAACGAAGGCTATAAGATAGCGGTCTGCTCAAATTCTATACGCTCGACTATAGAGCTGATGATGGAAAAGTCGATGCTTATTGATTATCTTGATTTAATTGTTTCTAATGAAGACGTCAAAAAAGCAAAGCCCGACCCCGAGATGTATCTGACTGCAATTTCAAGGTTTGGACTTAAACCCGAGGAGTGCATAGTAGTTGAGGACAACCCCAACGGGATAGCGGCGGGCAAAGCAAGCGGCGCATCGGTTCTTGAAGTTGCAACGGTTTATGATGTGAACTACGAAAACATAAAGAGGCTTATTGACAAGGTCAACGGAGGCGAAAATGGTTAATATACTTATTCCCTCAATGGGAAAATCCACATTTTTTGAGGACAGCTTTTTCCCAAAGCCGCTGATTGAAATCAAGGGCAAGACCATGCTCGAGACGGTCATTGATAACTATTCCTGCGTCGACCCCAAAAACTATATCTTTGTTTTTGACGACAAGGATTGCAGCGAGTTTCATCTTGATTCTTCGGCAAAGATACTTTCTCCGCTGAGTATTGTTATAAGACTGAGAAACCAAACGAAGGGAGCGCTCTGCACCTGTTTAATGGCGGTGGATTACATAAACAACGATACCCCTCTTATAATTGCGAACAGCGACCAGATAATCGACGTTGATTACAAAGACGTTATCAGCCGTTTCAACAATGCCGAAGCCGACGCCGGAGTCATAACATTTCCGAGCATTCACCCACGCTGGAGCTATATAAGAAAGCAGGGCGATGAAGTAATTGAAGTCGCAGAGAAAAGACCTCTTTCAAAGGACGCAATCGCAGGGTTTTACTATTTTAGAAAAGGCTCGGATTTTATTGAGAGCGCAAAGAATGCGATCATAAAGGACAACTGCCTTAACGGGAAATTCTATATATCCGCTTCAATAAACGAGATGATACTTATGGGCAAAAAGATTTCATATTTTGAAATTCCGAAAGAAAAATATCATTCGTTCTATTCGCCCGAAAAGATAAAGGAATATGAGGAGGGGAGAGCGTTATGAAAACCGCGAAGCTGAGCGACATGACAAAGGGCTGGTTCGTCGGGAATTTCGAGCCTACTCTCTATAAGACAAACGACGTTGAAGTTGCGGTAAAGTCCTATGCGGCAGGCGCTTATGAAAATAAGCATTATCATAAGATTGCTACCGAAATAACTGTCGTTACAAAGGGAACTATACACATGAACGGCGTAGAATATTCGGCGGGCGACATTATAATAATGGAGCCGAACGAAGCGACGGATTTCTATGCCGTGACCGACGCCGAGAACGTCGTGGTTAAGCTTCCCGGAGCAAATAACGATAAATATGAAGTATAAAAGGAGATAATAAAATGCTCAATATAGTTATACCGATGGCAGGTCGGGGAAGCAGATTTGCAAAGGCGGGGTATGAGCTTCCGAAGCCGCTTATAGATGTTAACGGCAGACCGATGATAGAGGTCGTCACAAGAAATATAGCTCCGAAATGCGAGCACAGATTTATCTACATCTGCCAGCAGGAGCATCTTGAAAAATATGCCCTTGCAGAAAAGCTTGAAAAGATTTCTCCTAACTGCGCGATAGTCACGGTTGATCATATAACCGAGGGAGCCGCCTGCACGGTTCTTTTGGCTGAGAAATACATAGATAACGATGAGCCTATGATGATCGCAAACAGCGATCAATTTGTGGATACGGATATAAATGAATACCTTTCTGCGATGGGCGGCAGCGACGGGCTCATTATGACTATGCCCGCGGACGATCCGAAGTGGAGCTTCATTAAGTATGACGACGGATACGTCACAATGGTGAGGGAAAAAGAGGTCATCTCAAACGAGGCGACTGTCGGGATTTACAACTATGCCAAAGGTTCCGACTTTGTCAAGTATGCTAAGCAGATGATAAGAAAGAATATCCGAGTAAACAACGAGTTTTATGTCGCACCCGTATATAACGAAATGATAGATGACGGGAAGAAAATAGTTTTCAAAGATGTCGGTGAAAAAATGCACGGTCTCGGCACGCCTGAAGATTTGGAAGAGTTTCTTCAAAAATTTTAAAAATAGTCTTATGGATTAATTTATATTTCATGTTATTACCTTCCCCCGCGGATGAAAAATTCCGCGGGGGGGGGTAATAACTGTTATATAAGCAAAAATAAAGAGAAAGAGGTTCACCAATGTACACCTTTAAATTGCTAAGAAAAAATTCCAAGCAGTCCGTGGCAGACGGAGCACGTCACCTTGCCATATTAGGCAACGTATCCACGCAGTTTTTAGCGGTGGCAATCCGCGGTTATGCCTCACTCGAAAATCTCCCGCTTTCGGTCTACGACGCCGACTACAACCAAATCGACGCGCAGCTTCTTGACCCCGCCTCGGAGGTCTACGGCTTCGAGCCGGACAGCATACTACTGTGGCTCGGAACGGACAAACTGTACGAGGAGTTTCTGGATTTGCCGCTCGAGGCACGTTCGGGGTTTGCCGCATCGGTGATGCAAAAAATCACGATGTATTGGGACCTCATCTCCAAAAACAGCAAGGCGAACATTTTGCAGATGAACTTCACCGAAATTGACGATCGGGCGCTCGGGAACTACTCCTGCAAAGTAGGTTCGGCGTTCGTGTATCAGATCCGCAAGCTGAATTTCATGCTTGAGGAAGCGATGGAGCAACGCAAAAACGTTTACCCCATAGACCTTTTGTCGGTTCAGATTCAGCTCGGAACGGTGGCGTTTTACGATGCACCGCTCTACTATAATGCCAAAATGACCGTTTCGACCGACGCACTGCCCTATGTCGCGAAGGCTGTTATCGACGTCCAAAAAGCCCTCGCCGGAAGAATAAAGAAATGCGTCATACTTGACCTTGACAATACACTTTGGGGAGGCGTTATAGGCGACGACGGAATAGACAACATCGAAATCGGCGAGCTCGGCAGGGGACACGTTTTTACGGATTTTCAGCGCTGGCTTAAGCAGCTCAAAGAGTGCGGAATAATCCTCTGCGTATGCAGCAAGAACAACGAGGATATCGCGAAAAAGCCTTTTGAGGAACACGACGAGATGATTCTGCGGCTTTCGGATATCGCCCTGTTCGTCGCAAACTGGGAGGACAAAGCCTCGAATATCCGTCTTATTCAAAAGACGCTGAACATCGGTATGGATTCAATGGTATTCATCGACGACAACCCGTTCGAGCGAAATCTCGTGCGGCAGATGATACCCGAGATCGAAGTCCCCGAGCTTCCCGAAGACCCCGCGTTATATCTCGGCTTTTTGCAGGAGCAGAATTACTTTGAGACTGCCTCGTTCACCGGCGCAGGCTCGGACCGCACAAAACTCTATCAGGCGGAATTTGAGCGTACTAAATTGATGATGTCCTTTGAATCAATAGACGGCTATCTCGAAAGCCTCGAGATGATAGGCGAGGCAAAGCCGTTTGAGGAGTCGAAATTTTCGCGTATAGCCCAGCTCACCCAGCGCTCGAACCAGTTTAATCTTAGAACCGTTCGCTATACCGACGCGGATATACAAAACATCGCAAACGACCAGAATTATGTAACGTTGTATTACACTCTCCGCGACAAATTCGGCGACCACGGCTTAGTCGGCGTCATCATCATGAAGAAGAAAAATGAGGACGAGCTTTTCATCGACACATGGCTGATGAGCTGCCGCGTTTTGAAGAGTGGAATGGAGGAATACATCGTCAACTGCTTTATGCGTGAGGCGAAAAAGCGAGGCTTCAAGCGGGTTTACGGCGAATATATTCCGACCCCGAAGAACGCGATGGTAAAGGACATTTACAAGACCATGGGCTTTGAGGAGATATCCGAAAACAATTACGTCATGGACGTAAGCAAATACGAAGAAAAGAAAATATTTATAAAGGAGATAAATTAAAATGGAAAGAAACGAAATACTCAAGAAAATCACGGAAATTGCGCGCGACATCTTTGACAACGACGAGGTCGAGCTGACAGAAGCAACCACCGCCGCCGACGTCGAGGAATGGGACAGCCTTTCGCATTTGAGCCTTGTAAGCGACGTCGAGGACGAATTCGGCATCACCTTCACTCTCGCCGAGGTCTCGGGCTCTAAGAATGTGGGGGAGCTGGTTGACGCAATAATCAAGCATATGGGTGAAAAGTAATGCTTTATTTTTCAAAAAATCATCTATGGGTCAAAAGTGACGGAACTAACGCAGAGATAGGTCTTACCGATTATGCCGCCGAAAAGCTCGGAAATATAGTTTTTGTCAATATTCCCGATGTTGGCGAGAGCCTTTCGGCAGGCGAGAGATTTGGCGATGTTGAGAGCGTAAAGACAGTATCCGACCTTATTTCTCCCGTTGACGGCGAGGTCATAGAGGTCAATGAAACGCTCTTAGACGAGCCGGAGATAATTTCTGAAAATCCGTCCGAAGTATGGCTTATTAAAGCACGGGTTGAAAACATTCCCGATGGGCTTATGACCGTTGAGGAGTATGATTTATTCAAGGAAGGCTTATGATTTACGACCTTGCAATACTTGGCGGCGGACCTGCGGGCTACTCTGCGGCGTTTGAAGCCGTAAAGCTCGGGCTGAGCGTTATTTTGTTCGAGAAACAGGAACTCGGAGGAACCTGTCTTAACCGTGGCTGTGTTCCGACCAAGTTTTTGGCGCATATTGCAGACATATATCATCAGTCATATAACAGCCGAGAGTACGGAATCATCTCCGAAAAGCCGGTTTTGGATTATCTTGCTGCGAGTGAGAAAAAAGAAGAAATCGTTTCCGAGCTGCGAAACGGTCTTGAACAGTCAATGAAGCTGAAAAAGATCGAGGTCGTAAATGGGTATGCCGAAATTTCGGACAGCCTCCATATAACCTGCCACGGTGAAACTTATGAAGCAAAAAACATTCTTATTGCGACAGGCTCAATACCTGCCGAGCCGCTTGCTGAGGGCGCTGTTACAAGCAATGAAATTTTAGAGCTTAAAAGCCTGCCGAAGTCTGTGAAAATAATAGGCGGCGGGGTGATTGCCTCCGAGTTTGCCAACATTTTCAGCTTTTTGGGCATTGAAGTTACGATAGCGATTCGCGGCGAGAGAATTTTAAGAAAATGGGATAAGGAAATTGCCGTCGCGCTTACTCAGAATTTCAAAAAGCGCGGAATAAAGATTCTGACGAATCAAACTCCTGAGCAGCTTTCTGAAAAAACAGCCGACATAATTCTTTCCGCTGTAGGAAGAAAGCCGAACCTCTGCGGGGTGAATACTTCGCTTATTGAGACCGATGAAAGCGGCGGGATCATTGTAGACCGCAGTTTCAGAACAAAAACAGAAAATATTTTCGCTGCGGGAGATGTTATTTCAAAAAGCCGTATGCTTGCCCACACTGCTATGGAACAAGGTAAAGCCGTTGCAAGAATAGCCGCAGGTAAGGAAAGCGGCATTCCGTCAGCAGTTGTAGAGTGTATATACACTTCGCCTGAAGTCGCTTCTGTTGGTTTTACCGAGGCCGAGGCAAAGGAAAAAGGAGTTCAATTTGTTTCGGCAAAAAGCAGTATGCGCTCGAACGCCAGAACCTTAATAAGCGACTTAGACAGAAGTTTTATAAAGCTCCTTGCAGATAAGAGCACGCGCAAGCTCATCGGCGCACAGCTTTTCTGCAACCGTGCAAGCGACATAGCGGACGAGTTGGCATTGGCAATAAACCACGGATTTACTGTTGAGGATCTGCTCAAAGCCGCAAGACCTCACCCGAGCTTTTGCGAGGCGATAACCGACGCCGCAGAAGCCCTTTCGGAGAAGCTCAATGAAGTATAAGTATTTTATAACATCTGGTACAGACCCGTACGCGAACCTTGCGGCGGAACGCTGCCTGTTTGAGTTCGCAAATGAAAATACTGCGATCCTCTACCTTTGGCAGAACGGCAACACCATTGTCATCGGCAAGAATCAGGACGTTTATTCCGAATGCCGAGCCGACGAATTCAAGGCTCAGGGCGGCAGGATAGTTCGCAGAATGTCTGGCGGGGGAGCGGTGTATCACGACCTCGGGAATCTCAATTTTTCAATAATAGCCGTAAAAGCAAACGACAGCGAACAGGCGTATCTTGAGCTTATTTTGCGCATGGCGGAAAATTTAGGGATAAAAGCCGAGTTTGGCGGAAGAAACGACGTGGTTTGCAGCGGAAGAAAGTTCTCGGGCAGCGCGGTTTATAACGACGGCGATAAGGTTTGCCGCCATGGGACTGTACTTGTGCATTCGGATATTGAAAAAATGACCTATTATCTCACTCCTGAGCGCGAAAAGTTGAAACGCCACGGTGTTGAAAGCGTTCGCTCGAGGGTAATGAATCTTTACGAGGCAGACCCGAAAATAACGGTTGACGCAGTGAAAAAGAGTTTTATTGAGGCTGCGGGCGCCGAACCTTTATATGAGAAGATAAACAAGCAGATGCTTGAAGAATATGCCGGGCTTTTCGGCTCGGAAAAATGGATATACGGAGGGCAAAAATGAAGATACTTTCCCTTTCGGGCTTTGTTCCCGAGCAGATTTGCGATACGGTTCGCTTTACGGGATATTCCGGCGGAAGGTCAATATCTCACTACTGCGGATATGCCGCCGACTATATCTCTCAGGTCTTAAACGATGCTTCCGTCGACGGCGCGGTGTTTCCGAAGTCCTGCGACAGCGCAAGGATCATAAAAAGCTATCTTGGCAATACGGATAAGTTTATTTTCCAGCTTCCCGTTCCTGCAAGGCGGGACGAATCCGCTGTGAATTATTTTGCAGGGGAGATAAAAGCATATAAAGAGGCGATTGAGAGGCACTATGGCATTGAAATTTCGGATATAACAGAGAGAACCGAAGCCGTAAATGAGAGGAACGGTGAAATAAAGAAACTGTATGAGAATCTTGAGGATATTTCATACAGCGATTATCTTAGAGGCATACATAAAATGCTCACAATGCCGCTAAATGAACAGATTGTTCCGAAGCCGAAGAAGGCGAATAATGGTGGGAAGAGAGTTTATCTTATAGGCTCGTTTTTAACATCTGACGGAATTCTTGATACGCTTGAAAATTCAGGTCTTAAAGTAGTAGGAGACAACCTTCCCGAATCGGGCAGGTTTGTAAGCGCAGTTCCCTGTAAAACCGATGGCGACATTTATAAAAATATCGCCGAAAGCATACTTTCTGCAAGGCTTTCTCCAACCCAAAACAATTTTGGCGAGATACTGGAGCGCGACCTTAAAGAAATCAAGGAGAAGAAAGTCAGCGGCGTTATCTTCCTGACCCAGAAATACTGCGAGCCTTATGACTATCTCTATTCTGTCTATGAAAAAAGGCTCAGAGCAGAGGGTATAAAGTCGCTCAGGATATCCCTTTCAAATTCAGATGACTATAAAAAATCCGAGCTCGCCATAGAGGCATTCTCGGACATGATATAAAGGCGGTGCAATATGGCTCAGTCTGTAATTAAGCTCCAGTCTTCACTGATGAGGGAGTATTACAAATATTTTTCAAAATATGCAAGGGGAAAGTCACCCGAGAAAAAGGTCGCATGGGTGACAGCGTTTACGCCTGTTGAAATTCTCGAAGCCCTCGGGATTTTATACTACTACCCCGAAAGCTATGCCGCAGTCATCGCAGCGAGCGAAAGGGAACAGCCGCTTCTTGAAAAAAGCGAGCAGTGCTTTTTGTGCCGCGACTGCTGCTCATATTCCGGCTGCATAGAGGGCTGCTTAGAGCTTGAGGACGGCCCGCGTGGAACTCCTCCGAAGCCGGATATTTTGATTGCAACCAACAACCAGTGCAACACGCTGCCGAACTGGTGGAACATTTTAGCCGAGAGATACGGTGTTCCGCTCATAGTGATAGATTATCCCGGCGAAGCTGTTTCTCGCGAAAGGGCATATGAATATGTCACTGCTCAGCATAAAGATTTGATTGCTAAGCTTGAGGAACTTTCGGGCAACAAGCTTGACGAAAGTATTCTTGAGCATTACATAGAAAACAGCGAGCAAAGCGTTGCTTGGTGGAAAAAGGTCGCCGAAGCGCTTCCCAAAAAAGAGATTAAACCGACCGCTCTTTTTGACGACATTTCATATCTGATCACGGTAAGGTGTAATCCCGACACCGCCGAGCTTTACAAAGCCGTCTGCGAGGAGGTAAACTCACTTCCCGAAGCGGATAAAAGCCTTATACCTCTTTTCTGGCTTGGCTATCCGCTGTGGTATCACCCCGAAAGGTATCTTTCCGAATGCCTTGACGGCTTCAGAATATGCGGCTCAAACTATATAACTTGGTGGAGCCTTGACTACAGCGGGAAAGATGTCTATGAAAAGCTGTTCTCGGCGTATAACTATACTTTCCTTAATCTTTCTCAGAAAACGAGGACGGAACGGCTCACAAAATTGATAAAAGATTCAGGCGCAGTATGCGCGGTCACGCTTCACAACAAGAGCTGCAAGTGTGACTTTGTTTCCGCAAAGGATATAGGAATTCCGCAGGCAGAACTTGAAATTGACATGATAGACCGCAGTTTCCTATCCCTTGAAAAGGCAAAAAAGCAGATTGATCTGCTCAGGGAGACGGTATGTACTCGGTAGGCGTTGACATCGGCTCGACATATACAAAATACTGCATTATGAACGACCGAAAAATTGAAAAGCTTTTTTGCGAGAAAACGCCGATCCGTCAGAAGGAGTATTTTGAAAACAGAGCGAGAGAGCTTCTCTCGGAATATCCGAATGCAAGTATAGTTTCCTGCGGCTACGGCAGAGGAAATATTTCGTCGGTAAAGAGAATAAACGAGCTGACTGCGCTTGCAAGGGGAGTGGGCTATGTTTGCCCCGAGCATGAGCTTATTCTGGACATAGGCGGTCAGGATACTAAAATAATCCGTCAGAAAAACGGTCAGCTCAAAGAATTTTTTGTGAACGATAAATGCGCCGCAGGCAGTGGGATATTTCTTTCAAATGTATTAAATATGCTCGGAGAGGATTTTGATTCCATAGATTTAACGGGCGCAAAAGAACCTGAGATTCACCTTTCCTCGGTCTGCGCGGTTTTTGCCCAGAGTGAGATTGTGGAGGTGATAGCGAAGTCGTCGCCAGAATCCGCAGAAATAATAAATTCGGTTATATGGCAAATACTCAAAAAATCCGAGCCTCTTCTTGACAAGGCGATTGGGGAAGAATTGCTTCTCTCAGGAGGTTTGTCGCAGTTAAAGGGGATTTCCGATTTTGCCGATCTCGTATTCAATAAAAAAGTTTCTACCTCACCCGACGGCAGATTCTTTTCGGCTATTGGAGCGGCGATAACAGCATTCAAGGAGGAATAATTTTTGGACATCACATCATTTATCTTTCTTGCCTTTGTTGGAATAAGCCTGTTTATTTATTGGCTTGTACCCAAAAAGGTGCAGTGGCTCGTTCTTTTGGCAGACAGCCTGATCTTTTACTTCGTCACGGTAAAGCCGTATACCTTTATTTATGTTCTGGTAAGCGTTTTAACAGTTTGGGGCGCGGCTTTATACTTCCGAAAAACCGATGATCGGAAGAAAAAGCGGATCGCTCTGGCACTGGTGGTCATCTTAAACGTCGGCATTCTCGTTGCCCTGAAATACACAAACATGTTCATCGGGACGTTCAACTACTGGACCGGGAAAAGCGTTTCCGAGGTCAACTGGATATCTCCTCTCGCCATCAGCTATTACACGCTCTCGCTGATCTCCTATCTTGTTGACTGCTACGGCGAAGCGATCGAGCCCGAGAAAAATCCCTTTAAATTGCTTTTGTTCACTACATATTTCCCGCAGATGGTCTCGGGACCGATATGCAGATATTCGCAGACCGGCACGCAGCTCTTTGAGGAGCACCGATTCGACTATGACCGGGTTTTGTCCGGCATGAGGCGAACTCTATGGGGGCTTCTGAAAAAGGTGGTCGTCGCGGATCACGTCGCGATGATAGCGAATGTTTTATTTGACGATCCCGACCTCTTCTCCGGTCAGTGGGTATTGATTGCCGCGTGTGTGTTCATGGTGCAGCTGTTCTTTGATTTCTCGGGCTGCATGGACATTGTCATCGGCGTCTCGAAATTTTTCGGGATAATCCTCCCCGAAAACTTCAACGTGCCGTTTCTGTCAAAAAGCGTTCAGGAATTTTGGGGAAGCCGCTGGCACATCACCCTTGGCGCGTGGCTGAAAGATTATGTGATGTACCCGATCTCCAGAACAAAAATCTTCAAAAAGACGAGCAAAAGCTTCAAAAACAAGCTCGGCAAATCCGGTCAGAAGATACCGTACTACGCCGCTATGTTCGTCGTCTGGACGCTTATGGGCATCTGGCACGGCAGCTCGTGGAAGTATATGATCGGCGAGGGTTGGTTCTTCTGGATAGTGATCGTCGCGGGTCAGGTGTTTGAGCCCGCCTCGAAGAAGGTCAAGGAAAAGCTGCATATTAAGGACGGGAACATCATCTGGAACGCGTTTCAGGTCGCGAGGACATTCATCCTCGTCAGCATCGGCAATATAGCCTTCCGAGCCGACAGCCTCGCAGCGACGTTTTATATGTATAAGAGGGCGTTTGTGTGGAGCGGACTTAGCGGGATCGTTGAGCAGCTCAGGACCCTTAAAGAGAGCCTTGCCGGCTTCGGAAGCTACGAAGCCCTCGCCGTTGTCGGACTGATAGGACTTTTGCAGGTAATCTGCGATTTCAGACAGTATGTGGGGAAGAGCAATCAGGAGATTGTAACGAAGAGGGCGACTGGAGTTAGGTGGGTTATTTATTTAATAGCTGTGTTTACTGTCCTGATTTATTCTGTGTCCGGCGAGACAGCATTTATCTATTTCAAGTTTTAAAATGGAGGACGAGCGATGAAATCTTTTGTTATAAAGGGAACGATCTTTACTGTAATTACTGCGATTATTATTCAAATTCTTAATTGGTCCTATATGCGTACGGATCCTTTTGATACTGTACGGTTTAATAACGTTCCTGATGGTATACAAATATGCAATTTGGGTTCAAGTGTTGGCAGATACGGGTTTAATTATGAAGATTATGATGATGAATTTATAACATTTAATTTTGCCATGGACTTTCAAAGTGCGGAATATGATTATAGAATATTAGAACAGTATAAGGATAGGTTGATAAAGGATAGCGTAGTTTTTATTCCCTTAGCTTTGCCGATCTTAATTGGACATCAGGAAACAGAGGACGTTGACTTTAAAGGAAAAAACAATAGGTATTATTTGTTTTTAGACTCGCGTAATATAAAGGAGTATAGTCTTATCACAAATATCAAATTGCATTATTTCCCCTTTGTAATGGCGTCATGTCTTAAAGAAATCATAAAGGGGGAAGACATTTGGGACCGTACTCTTGAAAACCAAGACGTTGATACAATAAAAGAAGATGCTATAGAAACTGTTATTATGTGGGAGAATACGATGGTTACAAGAAATGATAAAGGAGATATTATCCCATTTGACGAAGCTATAAAGGCAATATATAAAATAGTAAAGCTATGCGACAGCGTAGGGGCAACACCTATTTTAATAATACCGCCTATAACTAAAGAACTTAATCAGAGTATGAAAAATACTTCAAAGCAAGCATATAAAGTGTATTATAACACAATATGTGATTTGTGCGATAAAATGGATTTAAATTTATATGATTATTCAAATGATGAACGGTTTTTGGATAGATACGATTTATTTATGGACGAATTTCATTTAAATAAAGAGGGAGCAAGGGAATTTACTGATATCGTAATAAGTGAAATTGCTAAGCCATATTTAAATGGATATGACACGAATAATGTTTGAGGAAGCTTCTCGCGGCTTCTTTGCTCTCCTGAGCGTGAATCGCCTTTAGCATCAATGAAAGCTGGCTTTGTTCCCAATCGGACTTCGCAATCGAAAACGATTGATTGCTCGTTCTCTTGGACAAAGCCCCGCGTTCATATGCTACCTCGCGGAGTCTGTTTCTCGGTACATTTGACATAATATTTCTATAGAAATGCACCGTGCAGCGTTGGTATCTTGCCTCGGGAAAGACTTCGTGAACCGATTCACATATTCCGAGGTTCTTATCTCCGACCACGAGCTTAACGCCGTCCAAACCCCTTTCTTTCAGCCATACAAGGAAACTTCTCCAGCTTTCCTTGTCTTCTTTCATACCTTCGGCAGCTCCTATCACCTCTCGGTATCCCTCTTCATCAACGCCTATTGCAACAAGAATGCTGACATTCTCAAACTCCCCGCCCCAGTTCCGCTTTAGGTATATGCCATCGATGTAGATGTACGGATACTTTCCATGAAGCGGTCTTTGCCGCCATTCTTCGATGTGGACATATGCCTTTTGATTTAGGTCGCTGATAGTTGACGCCGATACCCGACTGCCCCACAGTGCCTCGCTGATGTCCTCAACCCGTCTCGCAGAAAATCCTGCAAGGTACATCTCGATCAAAGCCTCCTCCACAGAGCTTTCTCGGCGGCGATAGCTCTCGATGATTGCCGTTTCAAAAGGTACGCCTTTGAGCTTGGGCACGGACAATTTTACATTACCTGACGTGGTGGTGAGATTTCGGGTATAATGCCCACTTCGGTAGCCTTTTCGTGATTCAGAGCGTTCGTATTTGCCCGCGCCGGTCAGTTCTTCTGCTTCACTGTCGAGAAGCTCGTTCAGAGTCTCCTCCACGCTTTTGCGAACCAAATCTTTCAGGGGTGTGTCCTAAACGACCACATTATAAAAAATTTTTGCCAGATAATTCGCCGCTACTAAACGCATTCCATTAACTGTTTTTGGCTTAAATGTGGGTGGAATGGACACTCTCCTCCCATCTTTAAGTTCGGTCTTGACGGCTTCCTCGTTTAATGTTATAATCTTTTCGGACATGTTTCTTACTTCCTTTGCTAATATAATAAATACGGACAAGATGCGGAGCTTTCCGTGTCTTGTTTGTCTTTATTGCCTAAGCTACAATAAGAGGGTAAATGGTCTGACGATTTCTCCTTTGGGCTGAAACGTCCGGGTAATGTCAAGTATTTTTCGCAAATTCATATAGAATGAAGTAAAATTATTGGATTATCACCCTCGGCATGCCGAGGGATGGTTTAACGCTTTGAAGCGATACCGTGAAATTATTCCGCAGTCTCATAAAGATATTTCATACACAAATATCTCTTGCACTCCCAATCCTTGCCGGCAACATAGCGCAACCTCGCGCAAACGAGCATTAAAGCCGAATTCCCGTCAGGAAATGTACCGACTACCCTCGTCCTGCGGCGAATCTCGCGGTTTAAACGCTCAATTACGTTGTTCGTGCGAATCTTAAGCCAATGCTGTGATGGGAAATCCAGGTATGTAAGCGTTTCTTCGATCCCATCCTCAAGCTTTTTGGCAGCAGCATTAAGTTTCATCTCTTTGAGTTTTTCGACGACCTCTCTTGCCTTTTTCCTCGCAGCTTCCTTGCTTTCCTGAGCGTGAATCGCCTTGAGCATCATCGTCACCTCTCTGAGTCTGTTTCTCGGTACACTTGACATGATGTTTCGGTAGAAATACACCGTACAGCGCTGGTATTTTGCATCCGGAAAGACCTCGTGAACCGATTCGCACATTCCGAGATTCTTATCTCCGACTACGAGCTTAACGTCGTCCAAACCCCTTTCTTTCAGCCATACAAGGAAACTTCGCCAGCTTTCCTTATCTTCCTTCATTCCTTCGGCAGCGCCTATAACTTCGCGATAACCGTCTTCGTCGACACCTATCGCAACAAGTATGCTCACATTCTCAAATTCCCCGCCCCAGTTCCTTTTAAGATAAATTCCGTCGATGTAGACATACGGATACTTGCCGGAAAGCGGTCTTTGCCGCCATTCTTCGATGTGGACACACGCCTTTTGATTCAAATCGCTGATGGTTGACGCCGATACCCGGCTACCCCAAAGTGCTTCGCTTATATCCTCCACGCGGCGTACGGATACACCTGCAAGATACATCTCAATCAAAGCTTCTTCCACGGAGCTTTCACGGCGACGATAACGCTCGATGATTGCCGTCTCAAACGGAATGCCTTTAAGTTTCGGAATGCTCAGGCTTACCTCTCCCGAGGTAGTAACCAGCTTTCGGCTATAATGCCCGCTACGATAGCCTTTTCTGGACTCATTGCGTTCATACTTTGCGGCTCCGGTCAGTTCTTCGGCTTCATTGTCAAGGAGCTCGTTCAGAGTCTCCTCCACGCTTTTGCGCACCAAATCTTTCAGCTCGGTCTTGACGGCTTCCTCGTTTAATGTTATAATCTTTTCGGACATGTTTCTTACTCCTTTCAAATGGTTTGTGGTTACTTCATTCTACCAGAAGTGCGGGGACATGTCTATATTTTTGTCCCGATTTTCTTTTTACGAAAGATATTGGACCTTATCCATGATTTCGAGATTTTGGGATATTTCTTATCCCAGTTCTCCGCAAAAGCATCTAATGCGTCAAGTGCGGATTGCTCGTCTACAGCGCCGTATACTGCTTTCAGATCTTTCATTAACTCCTTGATATCTTTGTAACTGACGTATTTGCTTGAATTACGGATCTGATGGATAATGCAGTTCTGTATCTCGGTTCTCGGGAAGACCGCTTCGATCGCGGCGGAGAAACCTGTCAGATTATCCGTACACG
>CANQLR010000038.1 GCA_947624745.1 uncultured Clostridia bacterium
CCCCCTGCCCTATGTCGCCGTACAGTTCGCTCGGAGAGCCTCGCCGTGCCCCCTCTCGCGATGAGTGCTCACCCTCCTCCATCCTCGCAACATCAGCCCCTTCCACCCCGCCCCCTCCCTCACCCCTCATTCCCTTCCCGCTCCACACTACATCTCTCCCAAAGCCTCAGAGAGCTTTCCCACCTCCCTACCCACTTATGATTAAATATACCTCCATTGCCGTCACTTTTTCATGGCAATAGGCTTCCCCGAATCCCCACCATTTTCCTCGCCATTCGTAACCCTCATAACATAATCCCCCCCAAAAAACAGACCGACGCAATACGCATCGGTCTTTTAGCTAACTTAATTTATTTGTAGGCTCTAAATCTCCCTTTTCATCGGCATATGCGGGCAGCCCTGCTCGAAATATCGCTCGCCGCAGACCTCGAACCCGCAGGAGCGGTAAAACCCGACCTTGTTCTCCTGCGCGCCGACGCTCATGCGCTCAAACCCCTCGGCCTTCGCCAAATCAAGCGCCTGCTCCATCAGAAGCCTGCCGAGCCCCCTGCCCCGCAGCTCCTTTTTCACCGCGACACGCCCGACGTGAGCGCTGCCGCCGCCCTCGTCGTAAAAGCGCAGAGTGGCCTGCGCCTCGCCGCCGTCGCCGTACAAAACAAGGTGGACCGAGCGCCCGTCAAACTCGTCAAACTCGTCGACAAAGCCCTGCTCGTCGCAAAAAACCTCGCGGCGGATCTTCGCGGAATCTTCGGGAACGCGGTACTGAAAAATTCTTATCTCCATAGTTATTTCTTCCTGTTTTGGTAAGGATAGGGGCTCTTTGACTGCTCCTCGCGCATTCTTTCGAGCTTCTGGCCGTACAGGAACAGGATAATGCTGACGACCATCGCCGCGCCGAACGGCACGCAGAGAAACCAGTAGCCCACACTGTCAGACTTTTTGGGCAGCTCCATGACCTTTAACGTGTAGCCGATCTGCGGTTCGCGCTCGAGGCCGAGGGTGTTCACGCCCTGCTTAAACATTTCCGCTTCGCTTTTCGACATTGTCTTGAAACGCCCGGTCATGTCCTGTACCGCGGCGCCGCTGTAAGGGGTCGACGGGTCGTTCGCATAATCCGAAACATAGCTCAGAAAGCCCGAAATAATGGTCTTCATCTGCTCTTTTTGCTCGCGGGGGATCTCAACGAGGGTGACGTACTGCTCGCCGTCCGCCGCGTCGGTATACATCAGATAATAGTAGTGAGTCGCGGCCGCCTCAGTCTGGGCGATATAGCCGACCTCCGCAAGAAACTTGTACGCCGCGCCCTTGACATACTGGCCGTCTAAGTCCTGGGTGACGTCGAGACCGGTGAGCGGCTTGAGATTTTCTGCCTCGCGGCAGTTGTGGAATATCCCGGAAATTCCCGCTGCGGAGATCACAAACACCAGCGCGGAGATTATCGCCACCGCCAGCTGCGAGTAGATCCTCCCGCCGGTGAGAAATTTTTTAAGCTTCGTGTCCTCGGTGTCCGAGAACCTGTCGTCCTTCTGCATTTTCAGCGCTCCTTTTAACGTGTTTGGAAACAGTATAGCACAAAATGAGGGGGAAGTCAAGGTGGAGGATAGAGGGGGGAGTGTCCAAACCGACCGCATTTAAATTAAGTGTGGGAAATAGAAAGCGTTTAGTAACAGCGGTTCGTTTTGGAAAAAAATTATTATAATGTGGGCGGAATGGACACTCCCGATAGAGGGTTAGAAAGTTAGAAGATAGAGGGGAGCGGGAAAAGGGGCGAGGAGTTGATGACCGTATTAAAGCGAAAACATCAAAAAGGTTTCGCCGGCCTTTCCTCAAAAGGCCGCGGGTTTCCAAAGGGCAGAGCCCTTTGGTCGCCCGTCGCAACGGGCGAAATCCCCTTTCCAAAAATATCGCAGTAGGGTAGCCGTAATCAGTTCGCCCCACTCTCCTGCGCCTCACCGCAGCAAAGCGCAGACAACTCGTGGCGAAGCCCCGAGTCGCCCACTTCGTGGGCGACTCCTGCGCACAAAGTGCGCAGGGTCGGCAGCTCCGCTGCCGCCTCGCGCCTTCGCCCTACTCCTCCCCATCCTCCCCCTCCCCGCTCATCTTATTTATCTCGTCCATATACCCCGCGGTGATAATGCCTGCGGGGAGGGCGACTATCGCGATACCGAAAATCGACGAGACCATGGTGACTATCCTGCCGACGCCGGTGACCGGATAAATGTCGCCGTAGCCCATCGTCGTGAGGGAGACCGTCGCCCAATAAACCGCGTCAAAAAAGGTGTTGAAGCTGTCCGGTTCGACGTTGAAAACGATGAGCGCGGAGATGATGATATAGCCTATCGCGAGAAGAAGCACGCAGCCGAGCGGCTCTTTCTGTTTTTTAAAAATATTGGCAATTATCTGCGCGTTCTTTGAATATCTGAAAAGCTTGAAGGATCGAAACACCCGCAGCGCGCGAAACATTCTTAAAACGCGGAGTATCTTAAAGCCGCGGTTCAGGACCGTGAGCGACGGAAGTATCGAAACAAGGTCAACGATCGCCATCGGGGAGAACGGATAGCGCAAAAACGAGATGGCGGACGGCGCGGAATATTTGAAGTCGGCAGTCGCCCAGCGAAGCAGATAATCAACAATGAAGATCGCCGCGCAGACCTTGTCCGAAGCCTCGAAAATAAAGTTTGTCTGCTTAAATATCAGTGGTATCAGGCTGACGGCGATGACCGCCATCATAAAAAGGTCGTAGGCGGTGCTGAGCTTGTCCTGCCCGTTTGAAGCCGAGATAATTTCGTAAATTCTTTTTCTCATAATTTCACCTCATTAAATATCGGGCGCGGAAAATCTCCTGCGCCCGAAATAATTATACTGCGGCAATGCGAGTAAGTCAACATGAGAATTAAATGTTAATTGAAAAATTCTCACTGCTTCACAATAACGGCAAAACGGAAAAGTCCTTTCCATCCCTCAATTGCTCCCGATCGGCTTGGCGCGGCGCTTATCGCGGCAGCGGACGTCGATGAGAATGTCAAAATCTCCTAAAAGGTTCGAGTTGATGTCGATGGAATACTTCGCCCTGACCTTGCCGCCGATGTCGGTGAGCATGCTCTCGACCGTTTTCGACTGCACGCCGACGGTCATCTCGCCGTAGGGGGTGCCGTAGATGCAGAATTTTTTCTTTCCCGGTTCTAACTGTATCTCACCGAGAAAATCGCCCGAGCGGAGCATCTCGATCTTCTTGCCGTCGAGGACCTTGAGCACCGTTTTCGAGCCCTCAAAGCCGGTCGCGTCGGTGTCGTCATAGTTTATCTCATACCCCGAGGGTATCTTTCTGAAGGTCCCCTCGGTCATGATCTCCGTTTCGTTTTTGGTGTATCCGTCGCTCTGTACGGTTTTTATCGTGATAAGTGCGTCAGTCATTTCAAAAGTCCTTTCTTTTTTCGGAGTCGTCATTCCCCGAGGCTCACTCTTTCCGCGCGCGCTCCCCCAAGGTCGATAAAATGCGTGGCGTTTTCCATAAACAGGTCGGCGCTGTCGGTGCAGTACAGCTTAAGCGTCCCCGGCCCCGATTTAGTGCTAAGAAGCCCCTTTTCGCCGAGGAGCCTCTGCGCGTGCCTTGCGGCCTCGGCACCCGACGAGATGAGCCTCACGCCGTCGCCTAAAATGTCGGAGATTATCCCCGAAAGAAGCGGGTAGTGAGTGCAGCCGAGGATCAGCGTGTCTATCCCCGCCTGCTTAAGCGGCAGGAGATATTCTTTAGCGATCTCGACCGCTGGTATGCAGCCGCGCTCAACATAGCCGTTTTCGACGAGCGGCACGAACATCGGACAGGGCTTTGAATAAACCTCGATATCCGGGGAAAGCTCCTTTAAAAGGCGCTCGTAGTTTCCGCTCGATATAGACGCCGGCGTCGCGATAACGCCGATCTTTTTGTTTTTGCTGACCTCAGCCGCCGTTTTCACCGACGGGCGAATGACCCCGCAGGAGCGTTCGTCCTCGAAGATATTGTCCCGCGCCATAACGCTCGAGACGGTGCCGCAGGCGGCTATCGTGAACTTCACCCCGACCTTTTTTAAAAAGGCGAGATCCTCGGCGGCGTAGCTTAGGATCGTTTCGCGGCTTTTCGAGCCGTAGGGCACCCTTGCGGTGTCGCCGAGATAGACTATGTCCTCGTGCGGCAGGATATCGCGAAGCTCCTTTACCGCCGTCAAACCTCCCATGCCGGAATCGAATACCCCGATGGGGAGCTCTTTTTTATCCATTGTATCAAGACCTTTGACTGTTTTTATATTATATTTCCGAGTGGGGCGGGTTATGCAGGGGGGCAGGAGATGACCGGGGGCGAAGCCCCAACGCTTGCGAAACAAGCGTTGACCGCCTCGTCGTCGCAAGCTCCATATCCCTCGCCCCTCCGCGAGCGTCGGGGCTCACTCATTCCGCGCACAGAAGCGATTGCTTTTCCGCAAGACAACCGAGGCTATCATTTTTGCCGAGGGCAGTCGAGCGGATAAAAGCAACGCTTACTGTTACCTCCTCTCCCCACAAAGTCCACGGACTTTGTGGGGCCCCGTGAGGCGGGAAGCACGCGGTAGCGTGCTTAGGGCTTCGCCCTCCGCAGGACTGCACCCTGTACGCGCTTTCCCATGCCGTCGCCGAAGGCGACACCTTTTCAGATCGGCAGATGTCAGACAGTCGGAAGTCGGAACGCAATTTCCGTCTTCCGGGCCCTACCCGGGCGAAGCCCCAACATTCGCGGAGCGAATGTTTACCGCCTCGTCGTCGCGGACTGCGTATCGTTCGCGACGGCATTTTAAAAGCTGAAATATGCCATCGCTCATTCACTCCGTCGCTCCTCCTCTCCCCACAAAGTCCACGGACTTTGTGGGGCCCCATGCGGCGGGAATCGCGCCTAAGAGGCGCGATTAGGGCTTCGCCCTCCGTGGGACTGCACCTTGTTCGCGCTTTCCCATGCCGTCGCCGAAGGCGACACCTTTTCAGATTGGCAGATGTCAGACTGTCAGAAGTCGGAACGCAATTTCCGGCTTTGGTTTAACGCCGGTGAACTGTATTCTGATCTCTGATTTCCGGCTTATGAAACCTGCCCCATCACTCTTCATGGTGCTTTTCCAGCACGCTCTCCGACGGCAGGTTGTTGAACTCCTCGCGGCGCTCGTTTCTCGCCGAAATTATGCCGTAGACCCTCACCGCGAACAAAACTAAGGACAGTATCCCGAAAGCTATTACCGGGAGATACCTGACCTCAAACGACGGCTTGAAGATGACACCCGTGTCCGCCGCGTGATCAATCATCTCCCTCGCCGGGGAGAGAAACATTATAATCCCGACAATTGAAGGTATGACCTGCAATATATAGAGCCTCGCCCAGCAGAGCACAAGCCCCAGAAGAAGCACCAAACTCGCGGTGAAAAAGCCCACCGCAAGGTTTTTGTGCGATGTGTTGTTTATGAAAAATTGCAGCGCCGTGACCCCGCTCCAGAAAAAGCCGGACCACGCGAAAACAAGGCTCATTATAACCTTTACCGCCGTCTGAAATTTCCCGTCCGCGGGTCTAATTGATTTTTTCATCGCTTGTGCCCTCCGAAAGCGCGTCCGCAGCAAAGCTTAAAAACGTGCGGCCGCGGTAGTAAAGCGTGCCGGTCGAGTTCTCCGGGATCTCACCGAATTCACGCTCGGTGACGTAAAATTCCGTCCCGCCGTCGAGAGAAAAGGTAACCGTGTAAACTGCTTTTCCCTTTCTGATACCGTCCTCGGACACCGCCGACTGCCCGACGCTTTTTGATTTTGACAGCACTCTGACCTGCGCAGAGGCCTGCTTTTCGTTTTTCCTGCCCAAAACGGAAATCACGCTTTGTATAAGCATTCTCAAAAACAGCGCAGCCGCCGCGACGGCAATAAGTATGACAAAAAATTCCTTTATACCGTCCATCGGGTATATCCTTTCGTTTTCGGTCAATTATATTCGGTGAGACTATGACTTGTCAGTATACATTATAACAGATTTTTTGATTTTGTCAAGGAGAGGGGGCGGAAGAAGGCGGGGATAACGGGCAAGGAGCGGGGGCGAAGACCCAACGCCCACGGAGTGGGCGTTTACCGCCGTGGAAAAGTTTAGCGCAAACTTTAACAAAGGCAGAATGAACGATATTATGCAAAGGGCTGAAAACAGCGCAACGGCGGGAAGCACGCGGCAGCGTGCTTAGGGCTTCGCCTCCCCGGGCTTTCTGCGTATTTCCTGCTTTCGCAGTAATCCTGCCTGAGTTGCCAAAAGGTATTCGCTCGCAGGCTCGCTCATGCTGTTTCAAGCCCCCTCCCCTGCCCCTCCCCGGTGGGGAGGGAGCGCAACGCACTTTTCTACGCTGCCGCAAGCAAAGTGCAGACCCCGCGCGGCGAAGCCCCTGCGCGGAGCTTCGCTCCGTGCGGCCGCGGACCTGCGGTCCGCGGCCCACCGGCCACTTCGTGGCCGGTGGGGGCTTCGCCCCCCCGCCGCCGCCACCACTCCCGCCCAAAGTTGTTGACCATGCCTTAGTGCAGAGTTTGCCTCGCTCGCCGCTCGGCAAATGAGGAATGTACCACCCCTTGTGCGCAACCGCCCGCCTTTGACATAATCCCGGGCTTTCCTTCGCCTCGCCACTGCTCGGCGGGGGCAACCGCTGCGCGGTTTCCCCCTTGACCCCCTTTCTGTGCGCAGCGTCGGACAAGCCGCCGCTGCGCCTGTACCCCTCTTTTTCTGCGCAAGAGTTGAATTGCCTGCGAAACTCCGGCTTTTGTCTGCCTCGCTCATCGCTCGGCAAATGAGGAATGTACCCCAGTCCTTGTGCGCAGCCGCCCGCCTTTGACATAATCCCGGACTTTCCTTTGCCTCGCTCATCGCTCGGCAAACAGGGGACCCCCGTCGAGGGTCTCCCCACGAAAAAACTGTCCGCAGGACAGATTTTTTCTCCCCGTCCTGCGCTCGCTTACGCGTAGGGGATTTCGCGCTCTGCGGAGCGCGACCAGAGGCTCCTCGACCGATGCACGCGGGGTTTTGTCTGCAAGACAACCGAGGCAAGCATTGCCACCGAGGGCAGTCGAGCAGGAACAAAACCAGCTTGCATTCACCTCGCCCGCTTTTTGAGGAAAAGCGGGGTAAAACCTTTTCGGTTTGTCTCTCCGAAAATAAACCAAATTAACCTTCCCCTCAAAATTTAGTCCCCCTTCCATCACCTCCCCGTTTTATCACACCCTGCCTGCCTTTCAAAATTATACTTACCGTTTCGCCCGTGTATTTTGCCCCCGATTGCAAAAACTATCGGCACAACCTTAAAGGAGTGTTATTTATGTCAAACCTTTTTAAACGCCTGACAGCCTTGCTCGCCGCGTTTTGCGCGCTTTCTTTGGCGGCGATGGGCTGTCTGGGCGCCGCTCTGCCCGACGTCTACTACGTCTCCGGCGGGGCGCCGTTGGATCTCGGCGGGCTATTTTCGGTGACTGTCGACAGCTCTGCCGAGGCCGCGCCCGCAAGCACGTCCGAGGTCTCCGTCGAGCCGGTAACGGTAAAATTTCTCGGGATATTTCCGGTCAAAAAAGCGCAGCTCAACCGCACCGACGCGCCCTCACTCATCCCCGGGGGCTCGCCCATCGGGATAAAGCTTCTGACCGACGGCGTGGTCGTCGTCTCGGTCGGCGAGGAAACTAAGGGCAAGCGCAGTCCCGCCGAGCAGGCCGGCATACGCGCGGGCGACACTATAATTTCCGCGAACGGCGAGAAGCTTACCTCCTCGAACCGCCTCGCCGAAATAATTTCCGACTCTCACGGCGAGACCGTCTCACTCGTCATCCGCCGGGGGAGCAAAGAGCACACCGTCGAAATTTCTCCGCAGTATTCCGAGGCGGAGGGCGTCTACAAGGCCGGTATCTGGATCAAGGACAGCTCTGCCGGGGTCGGCACGATGACCTTCATCGACCCCGAAACGGGCGTTTTCGGAGCGCTCGGCCACCCAATTTCCGACGGCGAGACCAAAAAGATCCTCCCGCTCGGCTCGGGAGAGATAGTCGACGTGACGATAACCGGCTGCGACAAGGGCTCGCCCGGCTGTCCGGGAGAACTCATCGGCACATTTCTGACCGGGCTCGCGGCGGGAAACATCGAGAAAAACTGCCCGAAAGGCATCTTCGGGAAAATAAACTACACCTCGCCCAGCCGCAAGCCGCTGCCCGTCGCCTTCAAGACCGAGGTCAAGACCGGCGAGGCGTCTATCCTCACGACCGTCGACGGCTGCGTGCCGAAGGAATACAAGGTGTCCATCGAAAAGATCTCGCTCAACTCGGGAGACACCAAAAACATGGTCGTTCGGGTGACCGACCCAGACCTGCTCGAAAAAACGGGCGGCATCGTTCAGGGCATGAGCGGCAGCCCGATAATTCAGGACGGTAAAATAGTCGGCGCGATCACCCACGTTTTCGTCAGCGACCCGAGGCTCGGCTACGGCATTTTTATCGAGAATATGCTCGAGGAGGGCAACGTACTTTTAAATAAATAATCTGCAAAGGAGTTGCCGCAGGGAAGAAAAAAGGAACGGTAAAACAAGCCTCTCTTCAACAAGAAAACAAGAGTGCCCGGTGGGCACTGCGAAGCACCGCATAGTCGCTCAAAGTTGCCGGATTCAAGGCGGCGGCTCGCACGCACTCCTCTGCGGAATGCAAGAGCCGCCAACGATGAAGATGGCGGCTTTGAGTCAGATTATGCGGGCTTGTTTTCTTATTGAAGAGGGGCTAAAGACTGCCTTAAAATATTATCTTAGTTTACCTAAGTATCAGCGTCTCCGAGCCGTCGAGGCCGTTTACTATCTCCGCGAACCCCTCCGAGTTCACCGCGCCGACCTCGACCTGCGTCTGCACCTTTATGCCGTTCATCAAAACGTTCACAAACTGCGCCGTCTGATTGGTCAGATCGTCCGTGGCCTCGAAAATCGCCTCGCTCGGGACAATGACCGCGTCGTCGCGCCGAAGCGTCGTGAAGATGACCTCTATCCCGCCGATTTCAAGGAAGTCAAGGTCCTCGTCCGGCTGGATTATATAGCTCGTGACCGTAGTCGGGCCGCCGTCTCCGCCGAATCCTCCGAAGCCGCCGTTGCCGCCCCACATCTCCCAGCCGCCCGACTCGGACGTCACGGTGTCGACGACCTTGCCTGTGGTCTCTAAGATGGAGCCCTGCTTGATCTCGACCTTCGTGCCGAATGAGATGTTCGAGAGCTGTCCCATTCTGTCCCGCGCGGTCAGCATGACCTTGGAGCTGTCCGAAATGGTGCAGAACGGGCTGTTCTGATCGATATGCGCGCCGACCCAATAGCCGTTCATCGAGGTTATCCGCCCCGCAAACGGCGCTTTCAGCTCGAGATACTGCCTCTTATCGGTGAGGTTGTCATATTCGGTCTGCTCGATCTCAAGCGCGATCCTTGCAAACTCGATATCCTCCGCCGAGGCGTGAGAGCCGACCAGCGCGTCATATGTCGACTGCGCGCTGTCAAGCTTAATTTTCTGGACGGTGATGTCCTCCTCAAGATCGTCCCCCGACAGTACGGCGATGACCTCGCCCTCCTCGACCTCCTGATCCTCGTGGACGTTTATCGCCGCGATGGTGCCGCCCATGTGGGTGAACATCAGCTCGACCCGATAAGGCGTCGTGAAGGAGCCCTCGATCGAAACCTCGTCCTTAAGGGTCCCGACGACGGCGTGGACAGTCTCATAGTTTATCCCGCCGTTCGTGCGGATAGGAATGGAAATATTTTCGTCGGTCTTGGGCTTGCCGCAGGAGCAAAGAAGTCCTCCGACAAGCGCGGCGGCGGTTATGACTGAAAGAAATTTTTTCACGTTAGACCTCCCGAGCATGAAAACGAAGATGATTACACTATATTCTATCATATCGCACCGAAAAATGCAAGTGCTTTTTTATTTTTTTGACGTTTTATCTAAAATTTCGGCAATAATTCCGTTCGAGACCAAAAACCCCTCCGGCGTGAGCGCGAATCCCCCCGCCGTTTTCTTCATCAGCCCCGCCGCAATGTATTTTTGGGTGAGATCGCCGAGCCCCGCGGCGTTCCCTCCTAACTTTTCTATCCCGTCAAGCTTAATTCCTTTACACAATCTCAGCCCGAGCATCACATATTCCGCCAACCTGTCCGGCGCGTTATCCTCCGTAACAGCGGGCTCAAGCGGGTCCTTCACGAACGCCGCGATGTCGTCTGTAAAGTAAAACCGCTTGCCGCTGTAGTAGGAGTGCGCGCTCGGCCCGAAGCCGATATACTCCTCCCCCGTCCAGTATTTCATGTTGTGGCGAGACTCTCTCCCCGGCCTTGCGAAGTTAGAGATCTCGTACTGCTCAAACCCGAGCCGCGAAAGCTCCCACACCGCCGCAAGGTAGATGTCGGCGACCGTGTCGTCGTCGGGGCAGAGCGCTCGTATCTCGGGGCAGTCGAACCTCGTCCCCTCCTCGATCTTTAACATATACGCCGAAACGTGGCAAAGCCCGAGCCCGCAAATCTTATGCACCGACTCAAGCGCGGTCTCCGGCGTCTGGTGCGGTATCCCGAGCATTATGTCCCCCGAGATGTTTTCAAACCCGGCCCTCTGCGCCGCCTCGACCGAGCGTTTCGCCTCCGAAAAGCTGTGCAGCCGCCCGAGCGTGTAAAGCTCATTATCTTTACATGACTGTATCCCGAAGGATATCCTGTTCACCCCGAGCGAGCGATACCCCCGCAGCTTTTCCTCGTCCACGGTGTTCGGGTTCGCCTCGAGAGTCACCTCGCAGTCCCCCGAAAGCGAGAATTTTCGCCCGACCGCATTCATAATTTTTTCCAGCAATCCCGCCGGCAGCAGCGACGGCGTTCCCCCGCCGAAGTAGACTGAATCGGCCTTCCCGCCGCCCGGGAAAGCCTCGATCGAGCGCACGAGCGCCGCGGCGTACTCCTCGAGCGCCCCGCCCTCAAGCACCGACGAGCAGAAGTCGCAGTAATTGCACCGCCTCACGCAAAACGGCACGTGCAGATATATCCCGAGCATACTTCACCTCCGAAAAGTGATGGCTATATTATATAATATCGGGGAGAAAATTGCAAGGGAGGGTAAAGGCCTCTGTCCTTACATATAATTCCTCTTTCCATTTCCTACTCCATATGCTATAATTAAATCACTTCACCAAAAAAAAGAAGGTCGACGTGAAAAAGATAAACCTGCTTAAAGGCTTTTTGACTCTGCTCGCGGCAGCCTACGCCGTCGCGATAACGCTTCTGATCGGCTTTGCTGTACCAAACCGCGAGAAACGGCATTGCCTCGCCGCCGAAATAATTCTGTACCTCGCCGCGACCGCCCTCGCAATTTTCCTCGGCAAACGCCTTTATACAAGGCTTTTCCCGACGTTCGGCGAGTATAAAGTCCGCCGGATCCCGGCAAAAACCCTGCTCTGCCTCGTGCCGCTCGCCGCCGCCGTTTTCGTGATCGAACAGCGCCTTCTCTGCGAGCTCTATATCCGGCTCGACGGTCAAATTTCGCCCGCCGCGGACATGGAGACGGTCCCCGAAATACTCGCGCTTTCGCTGTCGAGCGTGCTCATCGCCCCGGTTTTCGAGGAGCTGATCTTTCGCGCTTTCGTCCTGATGGAGTACAAAACCGCGCGCGGCAAGGCGCCGGCGCCGGTGAGCGTCTCGCTGCTCTTCGGCGTTTTGCACCTCCACAGCCCCTACAGCGCGCTCTCGGCCGCGATAAACGGCATGATCTTCGGCGCGGCGCTTCTGCTCTCGAAGAACATCGCGCTGCCGTGCCCTTCACATGGCCTATAACGCCTCGGTCACCTCCGCCGGCATTCTATATGACCTCGCCGCCCCCGGCGTGACCGTCAGCCCCAACCCCTCGCTCTTTTATTTCGGGGATTTATGGGTGGGGGCATCACTCGCTGTTGCGATTATTTGCGGAGGCTGCTTGGCGGTTACTGCGGGCAAAAGGCGGAACAAAAGTAGCGAGCACAAGCTGATTTAATAAAATAATTTTTGGGAGCTGGAATTGGGTGAGTTGCGAAAGGTATTCGCTCGCGGGCGAGCTCATGCTATTTTAAGCCCCATCCCCCTAACACCGCGCGAAGTTAGATACAGCCTTTACTTTAGATACGCGGCGTTAGCGAATGCCGCCAAACGCCGCGGCGGGGTTTGATATAACCTTAGTTTTGTTACGCGGCGTTAGCGAAGCCGACGAGGTCGTCTTCGCCGAAGATAGTGAGTCAGACTACCGTCTTCGCCGGGGCTTGTGCGGGGCGATTTATGCAGAATCACAGCCATGCAGCAGCCCCCTCCCGGTGGGAGGGGGACGAACTTTACCTGTTGGCGAAGCCCGGGCGGCAGCGGAGCTGCCGCCATGTCCGCCGCGCAAGCGCGGCGGACGGGTGCGCGCATAGGAGCCCCACAAAGTCCACGGACTTTGTGGGGAGAGGAGGAGCAGCGTAATGAGCGAGCCCCGACGCTCGCGGAGGGGCGAGGGATATGGAGCTTGCGACGACGCGCGCACCCCGGGCTTCGCCCCCGCACCATGCCGCCTCACCGCAGCAAAGCACAATCCCCGAACGCGCGAAGCCCCGTGGGGCGCACATGGGGTTCCCACAAAGTCCGTGGACTTTGTGGGAAAAGGAGATAACAGTAAGCGTTGCTTTTTGCCACTCGACTGCCCTCGACGTAAAGGGCTGTCTCAGTTGTCTTGCGGAAAAGCAATCGCTTCTGTGCGCGAAATGATCGAGCCCCGACGCATGCGGAGGGGCGAGAGATATGAAGCTTGCGACGACGCGCGCACCCGGGTTTCGCCCCCGCACCATAAAGCACAGCCCTCGCACACGCGAAGCCCCGTGGGGCGCACTCCGTGCGCCCCCGACGGCCGACCACAGTCATGAAACTTTCCTGCAAAAACGGGCTCTGCACAAAGCCTCAACCCACCGCAAGTCTCTCCTGCGGCCGTCATGGCGGCAGCTTCGCTGCCGCCCGGGGCTTCGCCCCACCTCCCTGCCCCACCGCAGCAAAACACACCCCGCACCGACAAATCCCCCAATGCTCACCCTACTTTTCCCACATACCTCCATTTTTCACAAAAGTATCCATTCCCCGCACATATATTCACATTACTTAAACCCGTCGCCGAAGGCGACACCTTGCAGTTCTGACCTCTGCTATCTGACTTCTGTAATCTTCTTTGTCTGCATTTATCCTCCCCATCTTGACAAAATAAGTGCAAAGTGCTATAATTTTATTCATAATCAGGTCGCAAATTCTATTTTTCAGCAAAAATCTTGCGCCGAAGCAAAAGGAGGTTTGCAAAAATGCAGGACTGCGAGCTCTCACCCCTCAGTTTTCCGGTTTTATGCTACGACCGCAGCACCACGCCGGGCATTCAGGGCGACGGCGACGTGCCGTTCCACCGCCACGACGGCTTTGAATTTTTCCTGTTTTTAGGAGGGACTATCAACTTTTTCGTCGGCGATTCGGTCTATTCGCCCGTCCGAGGCGAGCTTTTCATCGTCAGTCCGGACAGCCCGCACCGCTCCATCAGCCGCGGAATGCAGCCCTACGAGCGCTTCATAATCAACCTCCGAAAGGACAAAATTCTGCGCTACATGTCCGACGAGGTGAGCCTTTCGCGCTGTTTTGAGGGCTCCGATTCGCTCGGGATAAAGCGCCTGCACCTCAGCGCCGAGGACGTCGACGAGTACGTTTCGGTCGCGAAGAAGCTGTCGAGGGCGGTTTATCTGCGGAATATGGGCGACGATCTGTTAGTTGACGCCTATATTACCGAAATTTTGGTACTTATCAGCCGCAGTCTTGAGGGTCATGGCGAGGCGGAGGCGAGGATAGATGTCCCTGAATTGGTAACACAAGTAAAGAATTACATTTTCGACCATTTGACCGAGCAGATCTCCCTCGACGACCTCTCCCGCGAATTCTATTTTAACGGGAAATATATCAGCTCTACATTCAAGAAATATACAGATATGACAATTCGTGCATATATTTTAGATCAGAGAATAACCCTCGCAAAGCGCCTGTTAAGGGAGGGTTCCAACGTTTCGGAGGCCTGCTACCATTCCGGATTTTTGGATTATACCAATTTTATCCGGAGCTTTACGAGGACAGTCGGCATGAGCCCGGGAAAATATTCCAGGTGCGCAAGGGCGGGAGCGCTGAGCGGTTATTGAGAGCCCGAAAATGTGAACAAAATGTTTCAGCAGGCAGAAAAGAGGTGGTTTCGTAACATTGAATTAACATTTCCGTGACAATTCGGAAACAAATTGACCTTTTTAGGAGTGATAATATGAAAACTAAGAAAATTGCAGCAATTTTGGCAGTCGTTGTTGTCGCTTTGGCGGTGATTTTTACCGTTTTTTACCTCTCACCATCGCGATTTTTAAAGGGCGTCGAGCCGTCGGAGGTCGCGTATATTTCGGTCTTTGACGGAGGCACCGGTGAGGAATCCGAGGTCACCGACCCGGAGGCAATAAGCGCGTTTGTTGAAGGGATCAAAGCGCAAAAGTTCCAAAAAAGCGGCATTTCGGCCGGAAAAATGGGATATATGTTCAGACTGACCTTCTTCTCGGCCGACGGCAAGGAGCTCGACCGGCTAATAGTCAACTCCGACAACACGCTCCGCCGTGACCCGTTCTTCTATACCTGTGACAGCGAAGTCGGGGTCGAAAAGCTCGTTAATTTGGCAGATAATGGAGAAAAATAATTTAGCGATGTTTAGCGTATAATGTGTACTTTTTTGCAAAAAAATTGAGGCATAACGATCATTTCGTAACATTTAGTTTACAATTCCGAAATATTTTTGAAACAACTCCCGTCCACCGTGGGCGGGGTTCTTTTGTGGGATATCTAAGGCGGAGAAAGTGGTGATTTCAACTATATTGGGGTTGAGGCGGGAGACTGCGCGGCGAAGCCCCGGGCGGCAGCGAAGCTGCCGCCATGACGGCCGCAGGGGGGCTTTGTGGTAGGTTGGAGTTTTGTGCAAAGTCTTGTTTTTGCAGGAAAGTTTCATTGCTACAAGCGGCCGTCGGGGGCGCACGGAGTGCGCCCCACGGGGCTTCGCGTGTGCGGGGATTATGCTTTGCTGCGGTGAGACGGCATGGTGCAGGGGCGAAGCCCGGGGTGCACGCGTCGTCGCAAGCTCCATATCCCTCGCCCCTCCGCGAACGTCGGGGCTCGCTCATTACGCGCACAGAAGCGATTGCTTTTCCGCAAGACAACCGAGACAGCCCTTTACGTCGAGGGCAGTCGAGTGGCAAAAAGCAACGCTTACTGTTACCTCCTCTCCCCACAAAGTCTTACGACTTTGTGGGGCCCCTATGCGCGCACCCGTCCGCCGCGCAAGTGCGGCGGACATGGCGGCAGCTCCGCTGCCGCCCGGGCTTCGCCCGCAGGCAAAGTTCGACCCCCTCCCACCGGGAGGGGGCTGCTGCATGGCTATGATCCTGCACAAATCGCCCCGCACAAGCCCCGGCGAAGACGGTAGTCTGACTCACTATCTTCGGCGAAGACGACCCCGTCGGCTTCGCTAACGCCGCGTATTTAAAGTAAAAGCTTTATCCAATTTCGGCGCGGCGTTAGGGGGATGGGGCTTAAAATAGCATGAGCTCGCCTGCGAGCGAATACCTTATTCCTTGCCCAAAATATGCTCGTTCTTTCGGATTATATCCCAAAGTCCGGATACATTCCCCTCCCCATCGGGGAGGGGCAGGGGTGGGGGCTTAGGATAGCATGAGCGGAGCGAATACCTTGTGGCAGCTAATGCGTGGTTACAGCGAAATTTGGTGAGGGGCAGAGGGCGCGGGCGAAGCCCTAAGCACGCCTCCGCGTGCTTCCCGCCGTCGCACTATTCTGATGGCTTGCAGAATGCCGAACTCCCCGCTATTAAATAAATAACTGCTGCCCTCCCCGACGGCGGACAACGCCCGATAAATCGGGCGTTGGGGCTTCGCCCCCGTGGCTGCTGCAGCGAAATTTGCTTACGAGGCAGGAGGGGGTTGATTACTGATTTTTGCTTCCGCCAAGGACGCTTTTAAGCGTCCAAGGTTTAGCATCGTGCGGAAAGAAACTCCAAAAAAAGGCAAAAAGTTGCCCCCGCAAAAGCAGGGGCCGGTTTTTACTTTTTCTTCCCTAAAAGTCCGCCGAGCGCGTCGCCGATGCCGCCCAGCTTATCGCCGATGTCGTCGAGTGTCATCTTTGCCTTGATGCCGTCGACCACTTTCTTCAGCTGGTCGTCCGGGAGGTCGACCCCTGTGAGCTTTTCAACGGTCTTGATGGGGTCCTTTTTGAACTCCTCCATAAGCCCTTCGTCCGACTGGATCTTTTTGACTGTCTCTTCGATCTGCGTTTTGATCTCGCTGATGTCCATTTTGAAGCCTCCTGTCATGATTTTTCTTTATTATAGCTCTTTTTGGGGGATTTGTCAAGGGCGCGGGGGATCGGCTTACGAAAACAAATAAATTCTTGACGTTTCGCGAAAAAAGGTTTATAATGTTGAAAAAAGGAGGAGTTTTTATGAGTAAAAATCTGGAGAATTTATCCGAGCGTGAGCTTTTGATCGAGATCGCGAAGGGGCAGCGCAAAGAGGCGCGCAGCGGCAGGATATCCGCCATCGCGATAATAGCGCTCTGCCTCGCCGTCGTCATCGCCCTCGGGACCGTTATCCCGACCCTCGCGACCACCCTCGGGAAGGTCTATGACACCCTCGACCAGGCCGAAAAGGCCGCCGTTTCCGCTCAGCAGTCGCTCAAGGAGGTCGACGAGCTCGTCGGCAACTTCAACGACGTCGTCGTCGACAATTCCGACTCGATGAACAAGGCGATTTCGCGCGTGAGCGAGATCGACGTCGACTCGTTGAACCGCTCCATTGAGGAGCTCGCGTCGATCCTCGACCCGCTGGCAAGGCTGTTTGGGAGGGGATAGGGCGAAGCTCTCATTACTCCTTATAGCACAAAAGGGGTTCCCCAAAACGCTTGCGGTTCGGGGCGGAGGAGGAGCGACGGAGTGAATGAGTGGTGACATATTACAGCTTTAAAAATGTCGACGCGAATGATACGTAGTCCGCGACGACGAGGGCGAAGCCCCGGGCGGCAGCGAAGCTGCCGCCATGACGGCCGCAGGGAGGCTTTTCTATAGGCTGGAGTTTTGTGCTAAGCCCGTTTTTGCAGGAAAGTTTGGGGTATGCCGTCGGCCGTCGGGGCGCACGGAGTGCGCCCCACGGGGCTTCGCGCGTGCTGGTTTTGCACTTTGCTGCGGTGAGGCGGCATGGTGCGGGGGCGAAGCCCGGGGTGCGCGCGGAGCGCGCACCCGTCCGCCACGCTTGCGCGGCGGGCATGGCGGCAGCTCCGCTGCCGCCATGGCTTCGCCCGCAGGTAAAGTGCGGCCCCGTTTAACAAACTTAAAGACGTGCGTACGCGTTTTAATCAATTTTTCCTACAAATCGGTAAATTATCTCTATTTCTTGCGTTCTGGTGCCATCAGAATCTTTAATAGCTTCGTGTACGACTATCTTTTCAATCAGCGTGTTAAGCATCTCGGCAGTAAGTTCCGTGGGCTCGGAGTATTGCTTGATTAGGGCTACCCACTTTTCAGTGTCGGCAGTAGTCTGCTTTTCAGTTGCAAGCTCCGTTTTAAGCCTATCAATCTTTTCGATTAACTCCTGCTGTTCTGCCTGATACTTCTGCGACAGCATTTTAAAGTTGTACTCACTAATACGCTCAGATGTCCAGTCCTCAGACCACTTTTGTCAAGGGGTAGAATCCACATTTTAAAAGCATCTGAACTTTCTTGGGCTCAGATGCTTTTTAGTTGTATTTATATGAAAGTATATAACTCACACTTGATACCTCCCAGTGCAACGGATAAATTGGTAATGTCAACCCTTTTTCGCAAATTCCCATAGAATGAAGTAAAATTTTTGTGTTACACCCTCGGCATGCCGAGGGGCGGTGTTTAGCGATGTGAATCGATGTCGTGGAATTATTCCGCAGCCTCATCAAGATATTTCATACCCAAATACCTCTTGCACCCCCAAATCCTTGCCGGCAACATAGCGAAGTCTTGCACAAACGAGCATCAGTGCCGAGTTCCCGTCGGGAAACGCACCGACCACCCTCGTTCTGCGCCGGATCTCACGGTTCAGCCGCTCAATTACATTGTTCGTGCGTATCTTAAGCCAATGCTGCGACGGGAAATCCATATAGGTAAGCGTTTCTTCAATCCCATCCTCAAGCTTTTTCGCAGCGGCGTTGAGCTTCATTTCTCGCAGCTTTTCAACGACCTCTCTCGCCTTTTTCCTCGCAGCTTCTTTGCTTTCTTGGGCATGTATTGCTTTCAGCATCATCGTGACTTCCCGAATCCTGTTTCTCGGTACGCTTGACATAATATTTCGGTAGAAATGCACCGTGCAGCGTTGGTATTTTGCATCGGGAAAGACCTCGTGAACCGATTCACACATTCCGAGATTCTTATCTCCAACAACCAATTTAACGCCGTCGAGACCGCGTTCTTTCAGCCATACAAGGAAACTTCTCCAGCTTTCTTTATCTTCTTTCATGCCCTCAGCAGCACCTATAACTTCGCGATAACCGTCTTCATCAACGCCGATTGCCACTAAAATGCTCACATTTTCAAACTCGCCGCCCCAATTCCGCTTGAGGTAAATCCCGTCGATGTAAACATACGGATATCTGCCGTGAAGCGGTCTTTGCCGCCATTCTTCGATGTGGACATATGCCTTTTGATTCAGATCACTTATGGTAGATGCTGAAACTCTACTTCCCCATAATGCTTCACTTATATCCTCAACGCGGCGTACAGATACGCCTGCAAGATACATCTCGATCAAAGCTTCTTCAACTGAGCTTTCACGGCGGCGGTATCGTTCAATTATCGCCGTTTCAAACGGTACGCCCTTGAGCTTGGGTACGGACAGTTTTACATTTCCTGACGTAGTGGTGAGATTTCGTGTATAATGCCCGCTGCGGTAACCTTTTCGGGATTCCGAGCGCTCGTATTTGCTTGCTCCGGTAAGTTCTTCTGCTTCACTGTCGAGGAGCTCGTTCAGCGTTTCCTCCACGCTTTTGCGCACCAAATCTTTCAGTTCGGTCTTGACGGCATCCTCGTTTATACTTATTTTCGACAGGTAAGCGTCTGAAAAATCTGTGCAAAATCCATTCATCAGCGATTTTGTGCAGATTTTTCAGCAACGCTTACGGAGAAAATAACGTATTTGTATAATCTTTTCAGACATGTTTCTTACTTCCTTTCGAATGGTTTGTGGTTACTTCATTCTACCAGAAGTGCAGGGACATGTCTACTTTTTGCTCCTTTTTTCTTTTTGCGAAAGATATTGTACCTTATCCAAAGTCGCCGAGCTGCGGGCGGCATTTTCAGCTAACAGTGCAAACCTAAAGGCGGTCGAGGGCAGGCTGCGGGAAATACAGCCGCTGATAAAAAAACTTGATAACTATCGCAAGCTAAAACCTGTCTGGGACGAGTATTCACGCATAAAAAATAAGCCCGCCTTCCGCGAAAAGCATCAGGCAGAGCTTATGATTTTTGAAGCTGCGAGGAAAGCGTTGAGGGAGCATTATGGCGAACGGAAGTGGGATAGTTTGAAAGAACTGCAAGCAGAGAGGGGCAAGTTGACGGCTGAACAGGATAGGCTGTATGCCGAACGTGAGCGGATCAAAAAGCAGCTCAAAGAGGTGGAAACGGTTAAGGGAAATGTGGATAGGATTCTTGAGAATGATAAACAAATGATGTCAAAGTCAATCATGATATAATATTTAATATTTCCAATACTCTCTCCCCACCTGCTCGGCAATTTTGAGGTCTTCTTCCGTATTTATATCCACCGCCTCGAACTTGCTGACGAAGTGGATATACGGCCTCGCGCCTATGCGGCAGCGGTATTTCTCGAGCGCCTGCCTCGTGATTCCGTACATCCCTGTGGTCTCCTCGACGACCGGGAGCATATCCTGACTGCGCGGGAGAATGCACGGCCGGTAATTTATGCTCGTATTATTCAGCCAGAAAAAGCCCTGATGCTTCACGGCAGTAAAGCAGGAATCATAAACACTGCTGCTTGTGAGTGCGTCCACGCAGGCCTTTATCGAGCTCGGCTGAAGGTAGGGCGCGGTCGCAAAAAGCTGGAAATAGTAGTCATAATTCGGGAAAAGTTCAAAATGATGGTTCAGCAGGTCGTTGCCGTTCGCGGTGTTTCGGGCGAGCTCCTCGCGGCGGTCGATGATCTTGCAGCCGAGTTTTTCGGCGAACGCTTTGATCTCGTCGCTGTTTGTGTCGATGAAGATGTCGTCGAAAACGCCTGCGGCAAGGGCATGCTCAATTATGTATTCATACAGCTTTTTGCCGTTTAGAATGCGAAAATTTTTGCCCGGTACGCGCTCGGAATTGGATTTTATCGGGATAAAGCACGCCACGCTCATCACGCCGCCTCCTTTCGGAGGTCAGCGGACAGGGTCAGCTTATAGCTGTACCCCCCCCCCGCGGAAATTTCGGCGTCTACGCAATACGGGTCGATCTGCGAGGCCGTCTCGTCCATATCGAGCCACGCTCTCGCACATGCGAGGTCAAGGCCATCATCGATGTCAACGCTTGTCCTCTTGTCGAGTATGTACCGATACGGATTCGTGCCGTGGAAATATTTCCACTCGATCATCTTCTCACGCGGAGCCATCAATATCCCGTCGGTGCAGAAATACAGCGGGTGAAGCTGCTGCGAAGGGACATGTTTCACGCCCAGCTCGTAGTTTACCGGACCGTTGTCGTCCCAAAGATAGCGCTTGAACTGCTCCATCGAGACGAGCGAATCATAACCGTCGGCCTGCGCTTTATAGTAAAGCTTTATCGCTTCACGGTAGTGCTTAGGGAAAACGAGCGGTGCGGTGCAGGTCGCCCAGAGGATATCGTCGCCGGGGACGTTTTCGCAGATGTGCGCGACGACCTCGCCGAATGCTTTGGTCTTTTCGTCGCAGAATTCCGGCGCGCGTTTGTGGGTCATGACGCCCTGCGAGCGACCCATCGCGAGCATAAGCTCCGAGTCGGAGGACACGACGATGTTGGTGATCTCCGCAACTTGCTTAAGTTGGTTAATTTTGTTGATCAAAAGATTCGTTCCCGCAAACGGCGCGATGTTCTTGTTCTTGAGCCGCCTGCTGCCCTCGCGAACGGGGATTATTGCGGTGATGCTCATCACGCCGCCTCCTTTCGGAGGTCAGCGGTCAGGGTCAGTTTATAGCTGTACCCCCCCCCCGCGGAAATTTCGGGTTTTCTTATTTGCTTCATGATCTCTTTACACCCTTCCATAAATATTCCTACGTCGACGCTGTAACTGAGATACTGTATCCCCTTGCTCCTCCAGAAGTCCAAAGAATCGTACTCGTCCACAAACGTGCCGACGACCATGCCTTTTTCTTTTGCCTTTGC
>CANQLR010000039.1 GCA_947624745.1 uncultured Clostridia bacterium
GCAAAATTTGTTGCAAGATTTTCCGATCTATGTTATAATCATCAAGCAATTAAAGAAAACGGCCTTGTGGTCAAGCGTAAGATAAGCGCCCTCTCACGGCGCAATCCCGGGTTCGTCCCGCCCGCAGGTTCCGATATGTTCCAAGGGCGGCACGAGCGCAACGCGCGAAGTATTCCCAGCAAGAGGGAATCGAAATAGAATAGAAATCGGCCTTGTGGTCAAGCGGTTAAGACGGCGCCCTCTCACGGCGCAATCCCGGGTTCGATTCCCGGCAAGGTCACCAATCGCGGTCTGATAGAACCCGTAAAAAGGCTCTATCAGACCTCTTTTTTGCGCTTTTTTGGCGTTTTTATATCCAAAGGACGATTGCATAAGTCTGTTTCTCCGCTTCGCCGCCGAAAGTATGGCGGTCTACCTCCACCGTCATTTTTACCTCATAAAAAGAAAACTCCCGATGGCTGTCATTGCCATCGGGATCATGATTTTCTATGGATTTACAATAGATGTCTATGTGGTCGTTGAACAGGACGATTTTTCGGATAAAGTAGGATATCAACTGTTTCGGGCTGCGTTTGAGTGCCGCGTGCAGGTGTTCCATAATTTGTTCTTTCGATATCACCAACATTGACCGCGCTTTCTCGCAGGCTATTTTGGTTTCAAGTTCGGTCTTTCGTGCTTCTAACTGTTCCAACCTATCTTTGGTCGATTGAGTGAAAATGCCTTGCTCTACCGCCCGCAGAAGATTGTCGATTGCCCGCGTCGTTTCTTCGTATTCCGTCGTAAGCAAGTTCAGAACAGACGAGTCCTCGGCAATCTTCTTTCCTTGTTCTAAAATCCCGTCCGCAAGTGCTTCCAAATCGGTCTTTTGCAAGGCTTCTTGCACGGCATTGACGACGAGTTCTTCCAGAAGTTCCTTACGGACAGGCAGCGATTCGCACCCCGCTTTCGTGCTTCTGCCGTTGCATCGGTAATATCTCATAACCTTGCCGCTCTTGGAAGTACCAGACCCCGATCCAACGTGTCTGCCGCAGTAGCCGCAGTAGAGCTTGTTTTTGAGCATATAGCAAATGTCGCCGTGGTGCTTTCCGTAATGATTTTTCTCGGCTTTCTGTCGAACGATCTCAAAAATCTCGGTCGGCACAATTTGTGGATAGATGTTTGTGTAGACTTCATCCCCATGACGGAAGATCCCCGCGTATTTCTCGCTTACAATCATACGATAAAATGTAGACGTCGCAAACGGTCTGCCGTGATATAAGATGCCTTCCGCGTTCAGCTCGTCCATGATAACATTTCCGGGCTTGCCGTTCGCATAGTCGGTGAAGATGCGGCGGACAATTTGCGCTTCATCTTCGTGGATAACTACTTTCTTGTCAACGACGCGATAGCCGTACATGACCGTGCCGCCGGGGAAGTTCCCTTTACTTCTCGTTTCTCTCATACCTCGTGTTACCTTCTGTGACAGCTCTGCGCTGTAATATTGGTTCATGCCTTCAAGCAGGCTTTCAAGGATGATGCCTTCGGGCGTATCTGGTATGTTCTCCATAGCCGACACGAGCTTGACACCGTTCATCTTCAAAGTGTGGCGGTGCATAGCGGATTCGTACTTGTCACGGGAAAATCGGTCGAGTTTGTAAACGATCACATAGTCCCATGCCCGCTTTGCGCTGTCCTTCATCATCTTTTGGAACGCCGCTCTGTTGTCATTCGTTCCCGTCGTCGCCCTGTCAATATAGGTATCAACGACGATTATCTCATTCCGCGCCGCATAGTCATTACAAATACGGAGCTGCCCTTCGATAGACTGCTCCGTCTGTTTATCACAACTATACCTTGCATAGATAACGGTGACACATTTTTATGGACATTTCTGATTTATTGTGTCGAGATGAAAGAAATGAGTTCTCTTTGCCTTCCTCTTTTTTTTGCCATAATATTTTCAATGTAAAGCCGGTCCCATCAAGATTCGAGGAGGCCCGATGACTTTTCGCCGTAAAAACAAAAAACTACAAAGGCGGATTCCTATACAAAATTTTGTTTTGTGATTGCTCATGAAATGTATCTCGGCGGCTTCGACGTTTTATAATATCAAGACGAGCGGGATCCGCATTCATGCAATTCGTCCGCAGAAAAAATGCTAAAAAGTTTCATAAATAGGCGCAGAAACCCTTGACAAGTGGCGGGAGACGCCCTATAATGATGTAAAGAATGTAAAAATTCTTACAATCTTTAATTTCTGTCGTGGGGTTGTAGGCCATGACGATCGGGATTTGAGGAGAACATGATCAAGGCTGTATTAAAAAGGCAAAATATTCTGCTGAGTGAATTTGCGGATAACTTAAATATCTCGCGCCCTACGCTTGACGCCTATATCAGGAATTATGATGCGGGGGTAAGGCTTTCCAACAATCTCTTCCAGAAGATATTTGATTTCCTGTTCAGCGACGTCCAGATGTCGCCGGCGGATTTCCAAAGAAGATATATATATGTATTGGAAAATTACGGCAAGAGAACGGATATGTCTTCAAGCTCGCAGAGTACGACCCAAAGCTCCTCGTTCGAATCGAACGGAGCGAGCGCGGCGCAAGCAGTTTACGATGTTTTGAGCGAGGATCTGATCGTAGAGAAATTCTCCAGAGATGAGTACGGCGTACTTGCCAAGCTCCTTATGAATGACGACGAAGTTCTACACGGCATCTTCAAGTATTTTTTGTTGTGGAAAGGCAAAGCCAAACTTGCCGACCTTACCGAGGCGGAGCGGATCACGGCGATAGAGCTCTTCTTTTTGGATAAGAGAATGCGGGCAAAAGATTTTACCTATTCACAGGAAGCACTGGATGAGCTGGAACTTGCGATCGATAGGAAGCTCAACCCCGCCAAGTATACGACGGAGCAGGAGCAGAGGGCCATCGATGAGATCAGTGGATCCATCTCGACTTTGCTTGCGGGCAACAGCGGACTTTCGATAGACGAGATCATTGCAAGAATCAAACAGAAAATCTGACCGAAAAGAGGAACGACGAATGAAATTGCAGTTTCGGAAAACATTTGTATTGATAGCAACGCTCTGCATGGCGTTGGCAATTTCCATCGGGATAGGCGGCGTCACCGCAGCGGCAGCGGAGGGGTCAACTCTTTCTTTGACGCTTCTTGGGAATTCTACCATTTATCTTCAAAAGGGAACGGAATACAAGGAGTTCGGCGCGACCGCCCAAGATACCGTCGAGGGAGACCTGACGGAAAAGATCGTGATAGACAGCTCGAAAGTGAAAAAGGACACGGTGGGGACATACACGGTGTCTTACAGCGTTTCCAACAATTCCTCCGAATCGGCGAGCGCAACGAGAACGGTCATTGTGTTCGACGCAATTCAAGATGAAACACTGAAAACGTATACTTCATCGTCTTACTCATCTCACACATTGAAGAAGATCGCTCAACTTTCCGACGGCGGGTTTATCCTTTACGGAGAGGATTATGGTAGAACTCCTACTTCTTATAATGGCCATACGCCAGATGAATACACTGCAAGGGTAGATAAAGATTTCAACCTTGTTTGGTCTAAGTGTGAATTTTTATACGGGACTGATTATGCAAGAGATCTCGTCGTGACTTCGGAGCATGTCGTTACGTTGAGCTATAATAATAGCTCCGGCGACAACTTTGTGACAGTTCGCAATCTTGCCGATGGAACGGAAAAGAAAAGCTATCAAATGGACAGCAATTACACGTATATAGATCAACCGTCCGAAAATTCATATATTGTTTACGGCGGCGGAACTTCATACAGCATCCTTACTTACGATGCCGAGTCGAATGAGTTCACATCGGCCGAGCACGCAACGGAATATCAATTAAACAATGCCTTTGTGCTGAACAATTCCCTCTATGCCGTGCAGAGCGACGGTTCATGGAGCAAACTCGCGTTGGACACGGAGGAGCTCACGGAAGGGAAATGGGATCTCACAGTTTCATCTGCAAAATATTGGGTAACGGACAGCGAGATCTATTTCTGTTCGTATAACAGCAACCGTAACACCCTGTATCGGCTCGACGCGGAGATGAATATCCTGAACACCTTCACATTAAAAGGGACAGCCGTTCAGGAAGTTTGTGCATTCAACGATACCGTGCTTGTCAAAGCGGGCAGCGAGATCATCATTTTGGATCGCGACCTCGAAAAAATCGGCTTGGCAAAGACCCAATATAATTTCACTGCCAACGATATGATCTTGGGGACCGACGGCAAGGTTTACTATGTCGGGCAGTATCGCGACTCTTACTACTATTACTGCGGTGTTTCCATTCTCTCGAACATTACCATTTTTACGAATATCAAAGAACTGCACAGCGAACTTAATGTGCCAATCGATTACCGTAGCGGCGTTGATATCGTGGACCCGGTGGGCAAGTCGCTCGGCACATGCACCTATGACGATTCACAAGTAGACATTACGAAGGCGGGGAATTATAAAGTATATTACACCTTCACCGCGATCGACGACGAGGGGATCAAGACCTATTATGTCGGCAGAGATATCATCGTGGATCCGACAACGACCCTCGAAGAGGGAGCGGTGTATCGGGGAAGTACGACGGTGGATGTGAAGGGTGGCAGCGTGACCATCAACGGCGCCGAATATTCCTACGGCGACACGTACAACATCCCCGGGGAAAGCCAAATGGTGATCACGGGGGAAAACGGCTACTCCAAGACGATCAATTTCGAAATCGAATTGGTCGTCGAAGGCGTTGAGGACGGAAATACATACTATACGCCTGTGACGCCGACCATTTCGGGCGGGACCGTCACGCTCGACGGCGAGAAATATGAGAGCGGAACGCCCATTTCGACAAAGGGAAATCACACACTCACCATTACGGGCGCAAACGGGTTCAGCAAGAGTATCACCTTCACCATCGAACCTACGATTTTGGGCGTTGAGGACGGACAGACATATACCGAAACGCTTCGCCCCAATATCAACGCCGAAAATATGACCCTGAACGGCGTAGAATATCAAAACGAGCCGATCGAAAACTGCGGGAACTACGCGCTCGTCATCACGGGTACAAACGGATACAGCAAGACGATATCGTTTGTCATCGCAACAGTGGTATCCGATCTTGCGGATGAGGGGACTTACGATGGGAGCGTGACGCCCTCCTTTACCAAAGGAAAGGCGACATTGAACGGCGAAGAGTATATCAGCGGTACGCCCGTCACGACGCCCGGTATGAATACGCTTATTATCACGGGGGAAAACGATTACTCTTTGACATATACCTTCACCGTCAATCTGAAAGTCGAAAATGTGTCGGGCGGCGAAACCTATATCGGAGAGGTCACGCCGGTCATTTCGGGAGGCACGATCACTTTGAACGGCGTCCCTTATACAAGCGGAACGAAGATCGACATCCCCGGCTATTATACGATCACCGTTCTGGGGGCGGCGGACTTCAAGAAGGATATCCACTTTATCGTGAAGCCCTCTGAAGTGAACGTGGAACAGGGAGCGACCTATCACCGCTCCGTGATCCCTGCCGTATCGAAAGGGACGCTGACATTAAACGATGAGCCTTACATCAGCGGCTCTGTTTTGAACAAATCGGGCAAATATACACTCGTGATCCTCGGCGAAAACGGCTATTTGGAAAGTATCACATTTACCCTTGTCGCGGGGGCTAACGTAGAGGAGGGCATGCACTATCACGAAGCCGTCACTTTGCAATTCGTCGGAACGGCGACGTTGAACGAAGAGCCCGTCGACCCCGAAACAGTCCTCGAGAAGGTCGGCAACTATCAGCTCAAGTTGGTGGACGGGGAAAGTACTTTTACCTATAATTTTGTGATCGAACCCGACTACTCGATCTTTGAAGACAGGATCACTTCATGCGTCATCGATTTTGAAAACTGCACGCTTAAACTCGACGGGGAAGCGATAGAAAATGCCGTCGAAGTGACGGAGGTCGGCAATTATACTTTAACTGTGGAAGGCGAAAACGGCTATACCAAGACCATTGCGTTTGCCATTTGTGCGCAGACGAACGTGGAAGAGGGCGGCGAGTACGCATCGGGATATACGGTAAATGCGGTCGGAGGGACCATCACGCTCGACGGCGAGGAGTTTTCCGACGGAACATCTTTGACCGACGTCGGAACCTATACTCTCCAAATCATCGGGAAGAACGAATACGAAGAAACCATCGTTTTCCATATTGTTCCCGAAATTGCCGGCATCGGTAACGCATCCGTATATTACGGTTCGGTGACCCCTGAAATTATCGGCGGCACCTTGACCCTTAACGGCGAAGATTATACATCCGGAACGGAAATTCCCGAGGAAGGGGTATATCAGCTCCTCATTTCGGGCGTCGGCGGCTATGAGCAGACTATAAATTTTGTCGTGCTTTCCGAGGAATTCGAAGTCAAGGGAAACGGCATCTATACGCAAACCGTATCCATCACGCATGATGTATGTGATATGGAGATCAACGGAACGTCTTATAGCGTCGGAACGGCGATCGATACCATGGGTGAAAATACGCTCACGCTCATCTACAACGGAGAGAGAACAGATATCACTTTCTATATCATTCCTTCCATCGACGGCGTGGAAGAAGGCGGAGAGTATGATGGAACCGTGACGCCGTCGTCCGAATGGGGGAATCTCGTTTTGGACGGAAAGGTGTACGAAAGCGGGACGCCGGTTACCGAGATCGGTCACCACACGCTCGCCCTTGCAAATTTGAACGGCTACAACTACGAAATCACGTTTACGGTTAAAGAGGTATGGGAAAATATCGAGGCCGGCGGAACCTATGAATACTCCGTTGTCCCCAAAGTTGCGAATGGAAAACTCTATCTCGACGGCAATGCGTATTCGAGCGGCAATACGGTCGAGGCGGTCGGGCATCATACAATCAAACTTGTCGGCACAAACGGCTATGAAAGCGGAATCACGTTTACCGTGACCGAGCGGGTGACCGGGCTTGAGGACGGAATGGAATACACGGGCTCGGTCTCACCCTCTATTTCCCATGCGACCCTGTATTTGGATGGGGCACCGTATTCGAGCGGAACGTCCATCCGCGAGGTGGGGTATCATACCCTAAAGGTGGAGGGGACGAACGAATACGTTTCGGAACACGAGTTTACGATTTTGCCAACCTTCTCCGGGGTGACGGAGAACGAAGAAACGACGAGCTATGTTCGGTTCTATTGCGATCATGCCACTCTGAAGTTGAACGGCGAAGCCTACACGCAGGGGACATATATCTATGACATCGGCAATCACGAGATCGAGATCGTCGGCACGAATGGGTACAGCAAGATCATTCGCTTTACGAGAAAGGAAAGTACAAGCATTGCCGACGGCGCGGAATATGCTTATTCCAAGTCTGTCAGCGTGGATTACCTCTCGAACTTTAAGAGCACCGTCGTAAAACTCGACGATGAAAGCCTTACGAGCACAAAAACGGTTTATTTCATCGGTCACCACACGCTCACGATCGAAGGCGTGAACGGGTACAAGACGGAAATGACTTTTACAGTTCCTGCAAAATGGAGCGGTGTGACAAACGGAACGAACTATACGTCGCGCACCGGCACACGTCTCATATTAAACAGCAGTAGCAGCAGCAGTAGCGTTCTTTCCGAGGACCGCTATGAGAAGATCTTGCTCGATGGGCAAGACTATACAAACAACACATACTTCTATACCGTAGGCAATCACAAATTCGAGATCTACGGGGCAAACGGATACAAAGAGACCGTCGAATTTGTCATTGACCCCGTCGTATCGGCGGACGAAGGGACGAGGATCCTTCCTGTGATCTATCTCAACAATACGAATACATTCCAGGACGAAAACACCTATGTGCTTCTGGACGGACAACCCTATGTCTTAAATTCCACCATTGATGAGGTGGGGTACCACACCCTGAAAGTGGTCGGCGTAGGAGGTTACGAAAAGGAATATAAGACCACCGTCATTCCAACCGTCAACGACATTGAGGACGGCGAGACGTATGCGGGCATCGTGACGCCCAATATCGAACGGTGCGAGCTCGAACTTGACGGCGAGGCGTATGACAGCGGAACGCCCATCGTTGCAGTCGGCCATCATACCCTCGAGATGCACGGGACAAACGGATATGTCCTGCGTTACAGCTTTACCGTTACCCCCTTGCACGTGGAAGATTACAGCGGCAAGACATTCGTAAAAGAGGTGGCGATTGATACCATCGAACATGCGGCGCTCTATCTCGACGGTGTACCCTACGACGGGGAAAAGATCATCTCTCTCGGACACCACACCGTCAAGATCGAAGGGGCGAACGGCTATGAGCAGTTCTTCAACTTCAGCATCACCGAAGAGCCCGTTCTGAAGGATACGGCGGGATATCGGGAATTTACAAACGGATTTACCTCGGAATACATGGTCAACATCACCATCCCCGGGGCGGAACTTACGATCGACGGAATAGTTTATATAAGCGCAACGGATTATTATACCGTCGGCCTGCACTATCTACGCATCGTGGGCAAGGGCGGCTATGAAAAGGAATATACCTTTACTCTTACCGAGCGCATAAATGGCCTTGTGAGCGGACAGGCATATTCAAGCCTTGAGCTAAATTGCGGACACGCATCCTTACAGCTGAACGGCGAGCCGGTAGACGATTTGACCGACGTCAACATTGTGGGGAATTATACCCTCGTCGTTGTCGGGACGAACGGTTACACAAGCGAATATCGCTTCACGATCGATCTTGACTTGAAAAACGTGGAAAACGAGCGCGTTTATAATGCCCCGCTCACGCCCATCGTGAATGCCAAAACCGTCTATTTGAACGATATGCCGTTCTCCTCGGGGACGACCGTCTCCGATGTCGGGTACCACAGCATGAGGATCGAGGGCGCGGGCGGTTACTCACACGAAATTTCCTTTACGCTCGAAGCAAAAATCGAAGGAGTTGCGGACGGCGGGCAGTATCAGACAGATGTCATCCCCACATACCACAACGGGACTGTCACATTGGACGGCGAGGCGTTTACTTCCGGCACGCCCATTTTAAGGAGCAACATCGGTATCCACAAGCTGAAGGTCGTCGGCGTTGGCGGATATGAAAAGGAATATGTGTTTACCATCATTCCCGACGTTGCAAATATTGTAGCGGGCGGGACCTATCAGGGCAGCGTATCGCCCGTCATCAACGGCGGGACATTCCAACTGAACGGGCAGGGGATCGACTTGAATCGTCCGATCGATACCATCGGGAACAATACCTTAAAGATCCTCGGGACAAATGGCTATGTTCTGGAGATCGCATTTACCGTCGAGCCTGTGATCGAAGATCTCGCAGACAGCTATCTGCAATCGTTCACGCCCAATGTCATCGGCGGCGGAATGACGATGAAGCTGAACGGAAACTCCTATACAAAAGGAACAAAAATCGAAACCGTAGGGCATAACAAGCTCACGGTCAGCGGTCATGGCGGTTATTCCAAGGCCTTCACATTCACGATCATGCCGCTCATCACCGGGATCGAAAGCGGCTCCGTCGTCTTTGGTAGCGTTCGGATCGAGGTCTCCCCGAGCGCGCCCCTTACGATCGACGGGATAAGCTATACCAATAATACATCATACACGACTGTGGGCAATCACACCTTGAAGATCACAGGCGTCAATGGTTACGAGCACACACTCGTCTTTACACTGAAAGAGGATAGTTCTGCCGTCTCCGAAGGACAATATAAGGGTGTTTTCAAGATGACATTTGACGAAGACAACTATGGCATCCTTATCGACGGTGCGAACTATACGAGCGGTGCCAACTATTACCAGATAGGTTATCATGACCTGACGTTGGTCGGCGCGAACGGGTACACAAGTACTTACTCCATCACCGTTACTCCCTTATTGAACGGCGTCGATGACAAGGGCGAATATAATGAACAGGTCTCCATCACAACGAATAACGGCAATATTTACATCGACAGTACGCTCTATAGGGCGGGTACTGCGTACAAGAAGGTCGGCAACCACACGTTGACGATGACTGGTACAGGCGCTTATAAGTTCTTGATCACCTTCACAGTAACGCCCAAGGTCACAGGCATCGCGGAAGGCGGAGAATACGAAAACACCGCAAGTTGGATCATTCCCTCGGATTGTACCGCAAGTTTGGACGGTGTTTCCGTCAATGTGAATTCATCAACTACAATAATCGGGGAACACACCATCGTGATCAGCGGTGCAAACGGATATCAGACCGACATCACTTTCACGATTACAGTGGATGTTTCTACCTATGCAGATGACCTCAAAAAATTCAACTATATCGATACCGATTTAGACCTTTACATCGATGGCGAGAAATATGCCGCCGGAGCAAAGTTTGACCGAGTGGGAAATCATACTCTTGAATGCAGAGGCTCCAATGGATATGTTTCGCGCGCAGAGTTTACGATCGAATATACCTATAAAGGTAATGCTGATTATAAATACCAGGGAAGCGCAGTGATCGATATTCCGAACGCAACGCTTTTCGTAAACGGCACACAAGTCGAAAATCTAACAAAAATCGATTCGATTGGGAATAATATCATCACCATTAAAGGTACGAACGGATATGAAAAGAGCCTTGAGATCTTTATAGCCCCCATATTGACCATTGAAGACGGAGAGGTTCGCAACCAAAAGTTTGAGATCAAGAAACTCAATGCCGCCATGTATCTCGACGGTGTGGCAATCAGCGGGGATACAGTTGTAAAAAAGCATGGAACGCATACGTTGAAGATCGAGGGCGTCAACGGATATGTCAGGGAGATCACATTCACTTTTAACAATCCCAATATCGATTATGTGATCATGTTCTCTGCGGTGATAGGGGCGGCGGCAGTTGCATTTGTCGTTATAATGATCTTGAGAAAGAAGGTGCTGTAATATGGAATTTATAGAGAAATATTTTATCATCTTCGCAGCGCTTCTTGTTGCCGCAGGACTCGCCTTGATCGTGCTTTTCGCAAGGCGTGACCTCATCTTACACAAACGTAAAGCGATCACATACGAAAACTATCGGGAGTACAAGAAATACTTTTCTTTTCATCCCGCCGTTGCACTCTTGATACTCGGTGCGGTTTATTTGGTTGTTCTTATCGCAGTGTGCTTTTTGATTCTTCGCAATGAAGTATTGAAAATATATCTTGCGGTGTTCGGGGCAATGGTGGTTTTCGTCGGTATGAGCCTCGGTTCATACTGCATGAGCAAACGCTATAACAAGGACTTATCCGCATTTGACGGCATCTATGAAACTATCAGCAACAGCTACATAAATAAACAAAAACTTTTGGATCTTATCAAGGCATTAAATGCAAGACGAGATGATATCCGAAACGATGTCAAGCGGATCAACGATAATTGTTCGGCGCTTATTGAGGGGTATAGCAGTCTGCCCGAATTAGATGAGGTCGACAGGCCGCTTTCCGATATCATCGCGACACAGGAAAGTATTGCCAACAGTTTTGACAATACCATGACGGGTATTTTCACCCAATCTTTGATCGATTACCTTAAAAACGGCAGTATCAGTTCTCACACCTACAACATTTTCAATCCGATCACCGGAATCGAGTTGGAAAAAATCTGTACGGATATCAATGAGAGCATGAGATCGATCGTCACAGCTTATCTCGTGACGGCATTTGAGGGAGCAAAATTTAAGGACAATAAAGCACTCGTAAAATTGGCAGAAACGCTTAAACGAAACGGATTGTTCAAAGATGAGATATACACCAAAATCATTTTGGAGTATATCGCAGGGCACGAAACAGATCGTGGCGAGGTCGTCGAATACCTTTATGGGAAAAACCTGATTACCTACGCCTGGATTCTCGAATGTGAAGAAAGGGGATACAACTTTATCTTTGACCGTTCCGTAGGCAGATATTTGACCGAAAAAGAGCTCATCGAATTCATATCGATCATTATCAAAAAAGATAATTACACTTTGGGGAACAAGTATCTCGTATTTTGCACCAAATCCGACTGTGAAAGCATCAAGAAGGCTCTTGAAATCGCCGCGGTCCATAATAAAACAGCAGAACTTTTCGAAGGATACTATCATCTGCTCCAACTTGATAGCGGATATAACGATATCTCCACCCGTTACGAAAACATTGCTCTCACGCTCCGCGAATATCATGCTGCGAACCAAGCGGAACTCGACAGAGTGGATCGCATTATCGACCAAGAAACTTATTTGGATGAGCGCATCGGTCTTGATGCAATGTATAACAGGGCACTTACCGATATACAGCCAGTACTTGACAAGTGCTTCAATTCGCTCCTTTACTATTTTGTTTACGGGAAAGGGTGTGTTACACAGGTGAGTGAGGAAAAAGTCAAATGGCTGTTCGTTGAATATAAAAAGCGTTTGAATGTTCGCGGACTCATGTGCCTTGCCGCATTACTTGATGGCCTGATGCTCGTCAACATTAAGGAAAAGGACAAAGCCAAGACGGTATGCGAAAGCATTCTTGCAAGCGGGAACCTTTGCGCAGACTTTGAATATTACCCGATAAGCGCGAACAGTAAAAAGAATTACGTTCTCTATGGGAAAGAGATCATTGAGAATCTCTACAGGGGTGACAACTTAAACATTCTCAAAAATGTAATCATGCATATTGAAAGTAACCGCTTGACCCTGGATGCATTCAAGAGTATGTAGGGGATTCAGATATGGAGTTAAAATTAGAAAACATAGTAAAAAGTTCGAACCTTTTAATAGATGCTTCGTCCCTCGTCGTCGGGCAAAAAGACTTCTTTATGCTTGATTTATACGGAAGCCTCAAAAAATACGGGAAGCACATCTATATAAAGAAGGACGTCTGTCAAACACTCGAACGGTATAAAACCTTTGCCGAAAAAGCAGCTTTTGCGCAAGAGGGCTTGATGGTTTTGGCGCATTATAAAAAAGAGGGTTTGATAGGCGAAATCGATTCTGTTCTTGAACTGAGCGGGACACAACTGTGCATCGTATCCGAGGATAAACGCTCCGCGGAGAAAGAAATAAAAGCGGCTAAAAATAACGGCTTCAAGGGGAAGATCATCGTCGTGAAAATTGAAAGGGGATCTCCCATTGAAATAGAGGTGAAGAACATGTCGGGAGAAGAAAGAAAAGCGAAACTTTTAATAAGCATAGCATTGGATAACAGTGCATCAATGAAGGGCGAAAAAATGAACAAGTTAAAGCAAGCCGTTTTTGCCTTTAACGATCGTTTGGCCGGGGAGGGATTGCTCGATCGTATCGAATTTTCGGCCACCGTATTCAGCGGGTTTCATTGTGTAGTCGCAAAATCTTTTGAAGAATCGACGATCATAAAAGAAAAGTTTTTTGCGGGCGGCATTCCTTTTTTGGATTTGTCGATCGGCAAAAGCATTGAAAAGCTCAAAGAGAGGATCGAGTACTGCGATACAGAAAATTTCTCATATTACAAGCCTTGGCTTATCGTTCTCTCAAACGGAGAAAATTTCGGGGATATCGGCAACTCCGTTGCGCAGATCACCAAACTGGCAAGCGAAGGCAAAATATCCTATTTTCCGTTCGCCCTTTCAGACCGTGAGTTTGATAACAGTTTGTATGCTTTGAAAAAGCTGAAAAAGTTTATTACGATCAAAGATTCAATGTACGACCGGCTTTTCAATTGGATCTTTGACATTGCGAAGAAAAGGGTGGAAACTCCCATCGACCGATCCTTTGGTATAGATGCAAATTCATATGATGGATGGACGATAAAATGATCATAGAGAAGTGGAAAAACGTACAAGCATATGAGATAGGGAAATTACATATCTCGCGCAACATGGCGTGTCAAGACCGAACGTGTTTCAAAGAAATCAACGGCGTAAAAATCGTTTCGTTGGCAGATGGTGCAGGCTCAAAATCAAAATCCGAAACGGGTGCGGAAATCGTCTGCGAGAAGATATGCGAACTGATCTCTACAAAATTTATCGATTATCTTTTGTGCTTTGAGGATGAAAAGACCAATCAGGCAAAGCATAAAAAGAAAATGGCGGCTTTAAGCAAGGAGATCATAAGCTCTCTGCTATCCTGTCTGAAAGAAAAAGCTGCCGAGTTGAATATCTCCGTCGAAGATCTTTCGTCCACAATGTTGTTTTTTGCGATCAAAGATAATCACTATATCATGGGGCATATAGGCGATGGTGTGATCGCAGGGTTATATAACGAAAACAATGCGTACCGCGTTAGGGTCATATCGGAACCGGAAAACGGTGAAAGGAGCAATATCACATTCTTTGTGCCTGACACCGATGCCTGCGAGCATTTGCACCTTGCGGCGGGAAGGATCGACAACCTGAGAGGGGTACTGTTGACTTCCGACGGCGCGGGAACGGTTTTGTTCAACGGAATGTCCGTGGATGATAATGTTTATAGGCTGTTTTCCAACTTTCAAGGTCGTCAACATACCGAATATTCCCAAGTGGTGTCGAAATTCTTAAGGGAGATCGTTGCCAACTATTCGACGGACGATTTGAGCTTAAACATTCTCCTATTGGAGGACTCGGATACCAGCAAGATATCTGCCGACTATGCAAATTATTTGCTTTCCGACATCGCATCGTCAAAACAAATCGTCCAAAAGTCACAATATTGCTACTATATTGATTCTTCAATTGCCGCAGAGCGGGAATTTCAGAATGTCGATGAGGTGAAGGAGTATTTGAAATGGAGATAAAAACAGCAAAAAATAACAATATCTTCATAGAAGATACCGTCTTCACGGCGCCGTCCTTTTATTTGCTTTTGAAGGATCTGTTCGAGAAACTCGAGGCGGAAGGCAAGCACGGCATCTTTTATGTAGATATCGACATTGGTGAGCGGGTAGAAAACTACAAGGCCGACAAGAAGTTCAAAGAGGCATACCTCTTGGAAGGTTTGCTCGACATTCTCGAACAAAAGTCTCTGCTCCGCAGGATCGAAACAAATAACTATCTCGATTATACGGCGCTTGAACAGATATTCAGAAAAGCTGACAAGGAAACCGAATGCATTATTTTAACGCAAAAAGAGGGCGTATATAACGTTTTTAAGGAGCTGAAGAATATCGGAGAAAACAGTGCTCTCTATTACGTCTCGGAAAACACATTTGAGGAATGGCAAGAGAAGGCTCGGTCATCCGTTCCGAAGCAAGCCTTTTATCTGCAGGAGGATATCTATGTCAATCAAATAGATACGACGGGTCTTGACTATGTCTATTCGCCAAAATACGGATATTTGAAGATTGATTTCGCATCCCAAATGAACGGCGGCGAAGGCAGCGTTTACCGTACATACAACAATATGATGGTAAAGATATTCAAGAAAGAATCTATTACCTATGTTAATTTCAAGAAGCTGTCGGAAATGATCGAAATGGATCTGTATGATCCCTTCATCTGTTGGCCGAAAGATTTGGTGTATGCTGGGGATAATTTCGTCGGCTACTTGATGGATGAAGTAAAGGGCGCGGAAACGCTTTTGAGCCTTCGGTTACAGAGTTTTTCGGAATATACGCATCCCGAACGCTTTGAAATATGCTATAATTTTCTCAAGCGCATCAAATATTTGCACGATAAAGGGATCCTGATCGGAGATCTGAAACCCGACAACATACTCGTAAAATCGCCGAGCGAGGTATACTTTATAGACTGCGGATGTTATCAGATCAACGATTATGCTTGCCCTGTGTGCCACCCCGAATATACAAAGCGGGTGTTCAAAAAGGATGAGTTGAAGAAGCAACTCCGGACAGTCGAGGATGAATATTATCCCATCAACAAGATGGCGTTTGAAATATTAATCATGAAGAACCATACTTACAGCCCGGATAACATGGATATAGAAAATACGGACAAATCCCAATTTTTCTATCCGCTCGACGTAGACGGGCTCGACATCCGCTCCGAGGATATGGCATTATGGGCAAGATTTTTGACGCCTTCGATGAGAAAGTATTTCTATTATTATTTCAAGCAGGGAAAGATAACGGACTTGTCGGAATGGGTCAAAGAATTACAATTATTTTTGGAAAAACTTAAAAAGGAGATAAATAACAATGGAAGATAATTTCGATTTCTTCAGCAAACCCAAGATGAACGGGGGTATTAAATTGCCGGTGTGTCTGATATTGGACAAGAGCGGCTCAATGGCAGACAAGGCGCGTAGCAGCAGGGGTATGGTCGTTAAGATCGACGAGCTTAATAACAATATTCAGGAGCTGTTAAAAACGATCCGGAACGACTCCAATGCGAGATTGATGAGTGATATCTGTCTGATTGGTTGCGGCGGCGAATCGCCGGAGGTAATCAACGGATACGCAAGCGTAGATCAGATTAACTTTAAGCCCCTGACCGCAAGCGGAAGAACGCCCTTGGGCGCCTCGGTGGAACTTGCTCTTGACTTGTTGCAGAAGCGTCGCGGGTATTACAGAAGTGCAGGCATCGAGCACTATAAGCCCATCTTGATGATCATGTCGGACGGTCAGCCCACCGAGGTGGAAAGTGTTGTATATAATGCAGCGCAAAGATGCTCCGATATGGTTATCGCCGAGGGGCTCAAGGTACTCCCTATAGGGATCGGCGATAGCGCAAGATTGGATATCCTTGATATGTTTTCCCCCAATGTTAAGGCAAAGTGCATCACAAACATGGATGTATTCGTGAAGCTCTTTGAAATGTTGAGCGTAAGTATGAGCCAGTCGGATAACACCGTCTTCGATTGGTTGAACGATCAGGTTTGATCGGGAGGAAAGACTATGAGATGTTCATGCTGTGGAAGGGAAGTCGGAGAGGATGAGCGGTACTGCAGTTATTGTGGTCAAAATAACGAACATTATGTAGGGAATAAGCCCATAGAAAAGGTGGAGATCTATCCCAAGTCCGGCGGCGGAGCCGTAAAACAATCTCAGCCCGCATATGGGCAGAACAGCCCGTCCCCACAACCCGTACAACAGGGGCCGAAGCCCGCAACGGGCATTACCACCGCCGCGAAGGTCTTTTTGATCATCGGTGCTATCATTACGGGGCTGAGCACATTGATCGGCTTGGCATGGTGTATCCCGATGTGCGTTTATTACTTCAACAGAGTGCGGGACGGCGAGCGCGTCGAAACCGGTTTCAAGGTGTGTACATTGCTCTTTGTGAGCATGATCGGCGGTATTCTCATGCTCTGCGACAAGGATCATTGAACGACGAGAAGAGGGGGTATAGAATATGCGTTGTCCATGCTGTGGAAACGAAGTGAGAGAGGACGAACGGTATTGCAGTCATTGCGGCCAGAACAATGAAAATTATACGGGAAGTAAACCCATCGAAAAGGTGGAGATCTATCCCGCGGGAAACAGTTCGGGCTCTTCTCAATCGCAGACGACCTATCAACAGCCGGCCTATCAGCAGCAAAACGGGAATCAGCAATCCAACACAAAGCCCGCCAAAGAGTCGAGCGCACTGGGGATCTGCGCAATCATTTTCGGCGTATTAGGTGGCTGGCTCGGATTACTGCTCTCCATCATCGGCTTATGCACCTATAAGACGCCCGAACAAAGGCTGAAATGCAAGATCGGCCTCGGGTTTGTGATAGGGTGGGCGGTAGTCGGTTTCATTATCGGCTTAGTTCTGTTATAAGATTGATTATGGTTTTTAGGCGTGTGACTGTCTTGAAAACAAGCGCGCCGCTGCGCGGCGCGAGACAGGCACACGCCTAAGCCGAACAAAACGACAAGCGGAAGAAAGACCTGTGAGGGCGCGGGCATCGCCGCTGAACCGCTTGGCGATACGCCGCGCTTGCCCTCTTACAGAACATCTTTTCTTTTGCCGTTTATGTCCGTATTTGTTTGCGGCGGGCGGCGGTTGCATGTCTCGACGCACGTTTCATCGCCGCTCCTGTTTCAACTCGATTTCGGCAGCATGGCAATCGTTTCGCGGGATACTTCGCCCACCTTCACGCCCTCGTCCCAGCAGGTGAAGTCGCGGGCAAGCACGAGCCGGTTGTCTGTTTCATTTACGATCTCCATTTTTGCCAAGACGTCCGCGCCCTGTATGTCAGAACGAAAGAACTCATACAGCCCACGGGAATACACCGCCTTTTCGTTGTTCTTCTCCATGTACTTCATGAGATAGGCAAGTGCTTTTCCATACACCATATCGGAGAAAGATATATCGTCGAACTCATTCCTGCCGAACTTCTCCGCAAAGAACGTGTTTTGCGTTATTGTCTTTCTCTTGCCCGTCTTTTTGTTGTAGTCCGTCACTTCTTCAAAACTTCCTACCGTTTCTCCGTCCGGGATATATACGAGCGCGTGGAAGTGCAGTCTGCCCGTTTCCTTGCCCCGCTCCCATACGCCCATATACAGCCAATGCCTACGCGTTGCAAGCCGTCGTAGCGTCTGTAATAGCCGTTTCTTAAAACTTTCCTCGGTATGCTTTTCATCCGAATAGGTGAAAGTGGCAAAGTAGCGGAAATGCTGGTTATATGCTTTCCTTGCAAGCCGCTGTCTGCGCACGACAAGATTTCTCCATCGCCGCAAACAGTTGTCGTCCACGAATAACTTCAAAGCACCCTCGGTTGTAAACAGCGGGCGCATATCGTTAAGGATCGCCTGTTTGCGTTCCTTCGGTTTCAGATAGAGATACTTCTCGTAAAGCTCATCAAAGATTTGTTTGCGCGTGGTATGCCTTATGACTTTCTTCGGCTCGTCTGTGCTTTCAGGCGGGCTGTTTCCATGCGCTTCGATTGCCTCCTCGACCGTGATTTGTTCGGGCGTTGAGGGCGGTTTTTCCTCACCGCGAGAGGGCGGCTCCAATGAGAGCTTTCCGTCCTCAATAGATACCGCAATGACCTGTTCCCTGTGCTCTCTGCGGCGGGTACGGTTGGTGGTATGCGGGGTGGCGATATAGTTGCTGCCGTCAAAGCGGACTTTACAGTTGGGATACCAAACCGCAATGCCGTCCGCGTCAAGTTCCCCAACGCTGTCGCCGGGTTGTTGTCTTTTCATAGATCCTCCTTTGAAATGATGTCAGACGCTCCCGCCGCGGAAAGTTCCCTTACCTCCTTGATTTATTTTTGCAGCCATAGACGGGCGGGAGTGCCTGCCACAATACGAATAGATTTTTTCACCGGCAGAACACGAAAAAAGTGCGAAGTTTTTTTCTTCGCACTTTTTTCTTATGCCTCCATCGCAAACATGGTATGGGGGTTTTATGTCAAATCACTTGCGTTAGGCGGAATTGACTTCCGCCGTGCGCGACACAATTTGCGCGACACTTCGCGCTTCTTGTCCGATGAAACGAACGAGAGGACACAAAAGTTAATTCGTAACTGCTCATTTCCTCACGGAATTTCTTTTCCCAAAAGAAATTCGTGAATTTATTTGGTTGTAAAATCTCCCACGATAAAATATTGCTCTGCATGGTCGTCGTCCAACTCCCTTGAAACCTGAATGATGTTCTCATAGAACCAATTAAAGATGCCGAACATCTCTCCCGTTTCCCCGTCCGAGACCGTGACGACGGGATTCTCTTCCAACCCGCCGAACTCTATTAAAAGCGGATTGCCATACAGCGATATTCTTTCGGAGCGGCCGAGCGGAAAGATCGGGAATTTGATGCTCCCGTCTTTGGAGAAAAGAAAGTGTTTGAGCTTCTCTTTTTCTCCCTGCCAATAACTGTACCGCAAGACAATGAACTTGACGTTTTCGGGGGTAGTGACCGGAAGGTCGTTCTTCACCAGATAGTCGTGCCTTGCCTTCCGCTGTTCAAACTTCGCTTCGCAGAGCGGATAGTTATTGTGCCAAACTTTATTGTGAGCGAAGGAATACACTTTCCAATTCCAATCACGGATACCGACATCGTGTTTTGTATCATAGAGAAGTTTTAACGTCAGCCCCGAACCGTACTTCTCACACGGCGGCCCGATATAGCGATAGGCATTGCACCGCTGCGCCCCGCTTTTTGTCTTTTTCGGAATGATCTCAATAAGTTTTTCTCTCTCCAACCGCCTTAATACCGTCTGCACCGTCCTGTCCGAAACGCCCAGCAGATGAGAAAGAACAGGAATACGGAACGTCCTGCCGTTGCACTCTATCACGGTATTGATAATGATTTCCATGCGCTCGGCAGGGGTGGGTTTGCGGACAAAGAACTCGTGTTCGTCGCCGTCCACCATATAATGCGGGTTTTTGATACGGATAAAACCGTACCCGTTGCGCCTGATATGCTCCCACGGAAACTCGCTCGCTTCTTCGATTTCATCATCGTAATATTTTGCCAAAAACAAACTATTGCTCATGCTACGATTATACCGCGTTCCCATACAAAAAGCAAGCAAATACAAATAGATGTTCGTATTTTATCTCATTTTTTCTTTATGACTACAATTTTTCTCTTTCTTTCGGCGTTTGGTGATAAACGGAAAGCCACTTCCCGTCAAGGGTGGTACGGAGCAACTTCGTTGCCCTTGACAGGAAGAAAGTGCGCCGAAT
>CANQLR010000040.1 GCA_947624745.1 uncultured Clostridia bacterium
GATTTTGGGGGGTGGGGTGATACTATTACGAGGGGGATTGTGGGGGCAGTATTAGGAATTCCGGGAGAGGGGTGATGGTGGCAAAGTCCATTCACAACAAAACCCCCGGGATCTTCTCCCGGGGGTCTTTTACTATTACAGCTTATTTCTCAATCTTATTCCAAATCATCCTTAACGTCCTCGGCGGCGTCCTTGATGTCGTCCACGACGTTTTCGGCGGCGTCTTTGATCTCCTCGGCGGCGTTTTCGATGCCCTCGCCGATGTCCTCCAAAAGATCGTCGGCGTCGTCTTCATCGTCTCCGTCGTCGACGAAATCCCCGAAATCGAGATCCTCGTCATACCCTTCCGAGCTCCTCTCGGCGAGCTTATCGGCCATAAAATCGGCAAACCTGCCCGCAAGCTCCGAGACCTTGTCTGAAGCGACGACGACCCCGCCCATGACGCCGTTGATTATATTGTTCACGGAATCCTTGAGCATTTCGCCGTTGAAATTGACCTTCACGCCGGCGTCGTCATCATCGTCGAAAAGATCGTCAAGATCGTCGGCAACGTCTTCGGCTTCTTCCTTGATATCCTCGACTGCGTCCTCGGCGGCTTCGGCGGCATTCTCGACAGCCTCTTCGGCAGCGTCGGCAATATCGTCCGCGCATTCGTCGCAGGCGCACTCGTCTTCCTTGTCGGACTTCGTCGCCAGAGCGACAGCTACGGCAGCGGCAGCGGCTGCGGCTCCGATTCCCAGAACGACCTTAAGAAAATTACCCATAATGTCATATCCTTTCGCATTATTTTTTCCAGTATACCATATTTTCAGGATAATTGCAAGTATATTTTCATGTATTTTTAGACAAATTTTTGTGAGGCGAGATGGTCAATATGGTGAATAAGGTCTGTACGCGGCGGCCCTCAAAGGTTGCCGGTCAGGTTCATTATCACCGACAGAGCGGCCAGCGGCGCAGTCTCGCAGCGGAGTATCCTGTCCCCCAGCCAGACCCGCTTTGCGCCTGCCCGAACGGCTGCCTCGGCCTCGTCGGGCTCAAAGCCTCCCTCGGGGCCGACGATGAGGGCGATACGCTTTGCTCCCCCGAGCCCCGCCTCGCCGAGCCTTATACCGCCCTCTTTTTCATACAAAATGAGTGAGAGGTCGAATTCGGGGAGCCGCGCAAGACAGCTCTCGAAGGTTATTATCCCCGAAACCTCGGGAATGATACCGCGGCCCGACTGCTTTGCGGCCGACAGGGAAATTTTTCTTAAACGCTCGGCCTTTTTGTCGAACCGCTCGCCGTTCGGCCGTGAAACGCAGCGCCTGCTCATCACCGGAACTATCTCGCCCGCGCCGAGCTCCACCGATTTTTGGAGTATTTCCTCGAGCTTGTCCTGCTTCGGCATAGCCTGAAAAAGCGTGACGAAAACGCTCGGCTCCTTCGACGGCGACTCGCTCAGAACGGAGGCGGCGACGGCCGTTTCGGTGATTTTTTTGAGCGTGCAGGCATAGTCGACCCCGCCGCAGCAGACGGTTATAAGCTCGCCGACGCGCATTCTCAGGCTTCGGGAGATGTGGTTCGCGTCCTCGCCGACGATGAAAAACTCCCCCGCGGCCGGCGGCGTATCGGAAAAAAACCTCGGCATGGTGTGCTCCTTTCGGGTCAGTGCCTCTCCTCGACATCTACATACCTCTCGCAGAACCTTGCCGCGAAGGCAGGCTCCTCGCCCGCGGCGTAAAGGTGGGAGATATCGCCGAAAGACTGACACCTAAATATCGCGATGCCCTCCTCGCGCTCCTCGGTGTAAAGGGTGGTAACGGAGGTCGGCGCGGCGCAGAAATTCTGGGCGAGTATTACCGGGGAAATGCCTAAAATATGCCCGAGCAGCTGGCACTCTATCCCGAAATGGCAGAAAAATACGATGGTGTCGCGGTTCGGCCTGATTGCCTCATAGTACCGCCCGCAGCGCCTGTAGCCGTGCTTTTCAAGGAGCGCGTCGAGGCTGTCGGTCACGTTTTTGAAGAGCTCGGGGTAGTGCCCCTCGCGCATGAAATCGAGCTCCTTGAATTTTTCGGGGTCGTAGAGGTCGTCAAGCTTGGTGTAAAAGCTCGGCAGAAAATCCCAGCAGATCTCCGGCTCGTCGAGGTACGGCACCTTGACCTTGCAGTAGTAAAATTCCTTCAGCCAGTCGCAGATCTCCGCCTCGCGGCCCATTTTTTCGAGGGTCGCCTTCGCGGTGTCCTTCGCCCTGCCGAGCGGTGAGCAGTAAAACGCCTTAACGTCCAGCTTCGAGATACGCTCCGATAAAAGCTCGGCCTCGCGCCAGCCCTTTTCGGTGAGGCTGTCGATGGAATAGTCCGGGTCGCCGTGGCGGATGATGAGAAGTCGCATAAATCTGTCTCCTTATTTAATATCTTTGACTTCAAGCCGTATATTTCTTGATTTCGCTGTTTTTATCACATACTGCCCGAACGGCAGCCATCTTTTTAAGATATTGCTCCTGCCGCGGGCTATTTTTATTTTTCTGCCGTCACAGTTAAAAACCAGATACTCCGGGCGGGAATTTTTGTAGTAAAAGCGGACCGACGCTATATCCTCCCAAAAGAGCTTTTTGGGCTTTCCGAAAGGCTTTTTGATCTCGATAGCCTGATCGCCGTACAATATGTGCGTCGCGGAAAGGCAGATCATACAGATCAGGCTTATAAGCGCTGCGGGGAGGGTCAGCAAAAAGATCGCAAACGAGGGATCCGACAGAATATTTCCGGGAAAATTGTCCTTAAAGTAGTCAAAAAACTCCTCGCCGAAGCCGAAAACGGCGATAAGCCAAACGGCAGAAAACAGTGCTATCAATGCCGCCGGGAGGATATACGCCGTCTCGTCGGGAAGAAGCACGTCCGAAAATTCCTCGCTGCCAAAGACGGTCTCGTTAAGCGCGCGGCTGTTTGCATGCGAATATAGCCAAGCCGAAAAGCCGTATACCGCAAGATTAAGGGCTGCTGCGACGGCGGCGTGGACAAAGATCCTATATGCTCCGTCAGACCAGCCTGCCGCGATAAAGATTCCGCCGAAAACTGCCGCTCCGACAGCGGAGACGATCGCCACCGCCTTAAAAACCGCCGAAAAAGAGGTCTTTTTCACTTCTTTTTATATCCCCCGAGCGCGAATTTCAGGTACTGCCCCGTATAGGACTTCTTATTCTTCGCGACCTCCTCGGGGGTGCCGGTCGCGATGACGGTGCCGCCGCGGACTCCTCCCTCGGGGCCGAGGTCGATGATATAGTCGGCGCACTTCAAAACGTCAAGGTTGTGCTCGATGACCAAAACGGTGTTCCCGGCGTCGGCGAGCTGCTGGAGCATGTCTATGAGCTTCGAGACGTCGTCGGCGTGAAGGCCGGTGGTCGGCTCGTCAAGGACGTATATCGTCCTGCCGGTCGCGCGGCGCGAAAGCTCTGTCGCGAGCTTGACCCTCTGCGCCTCGCCGCCGGAAAGTGTGGTCGAGGGCTGCCCAAGCTTGATGTAGCCGAGGCCGACGTCCCGCATCGTCTTTATCTTTCTGTAAATTTTAGGCATATTCTCGAAGAAGACGCAGGCCTCCTCGACGGTCATGTCGAGCACCTCGGCGATGTTTTTGCCCTTGTAGCGCACCTCCAAGGTCTCGCGATTATAGCGCTTGCCCTTGCAGACCTCGCAGGGGACGTAAACGTCCGGCAAAAAGTGCATTTCTATCTTTAAAATGCCGTCGCCCGAGCAGGCCTCGCAGCGGCCTCCCTTGGTGTTGAAGGAGAATCTTCCCGCGCCGTAGCCCCTCATCTTCGACTCGCTCGTCATGGCGAAGAGGTTTCGGATATCGTCGAAAACGCCGGTATATGTCGCGGGGTTGGAGCGGGGCGTGCGGCCTATCGGGGACTGGTCGATGTTGATTATCTTGTCGAGGTTTTCGAGCCCCTCGATCCTTTTGAACTCGCCCGAAACGGTGTGGGCGCGGTTGAGCTTGTTCGCGAGCTCCTTATAGATAATATGATTAACTAAAGACGACTTTCCCGAGCCGGAAACGCCGCTCACGCAGGTGAACGTCCCGAGGGGGATCGCCACGTCGATATTTCTGAGATTATTTTCCTTCGCGCCGATGACTTTCAGCCAGCTGCCGTTGCCTTTGCGGCGCTTTTTCGGGACGGGTATCGAGCGCTTGCCGCTTAAATACTGCCCGGTGATCGACTTTTCGCAGGCCATTATCTCCTCGGGAGTGCCGGCGCAGACTATCTCCCCGCCGTGAATGCCCGCCCCGGGGCCGACGTCGACGATGTAATCCGCCGAGAGCATCGTCTCCTCGTCGTGCTCGACGACGATAAGGGTGTTTCCGAGGTCGCGAAGGCGCTTCAGCGCTTCGATGAGCTTTGCGTTGTCCCGCTGGTGAAGGCCGATGGAGGGCTCGTCAAGGATATAGAGAACCCCCATCAGCATCGAGCCGATCTGGGTCGCGAGACGTATGCGCTGGCTCTCGCCGCCCGAGAGGGTGGAGGAGGAGCGGGAGAGGGTGAGATAATCGAGCCCGACGTTTTTCAAAAAGCTTAAGCGCGAGCGAATTTCTTTTAATATCTGCGCGCCGATGAGCTTTTCGCGCTCCGAAAGCTCCAGAGAATCGACGAAATCGAGCGCGTCGGACACCGACATCTTCGTGAAGTCGGCGATGTTTTTCCCGCCGACGGTGACGGCGAGGCTCTCCTTTTTGAGCCTGTCGCCGTGGCAGGTTTGGCACTTGACGTCGGACATATATTCCTCGATCTTGGCCTTCGTCACGTCGCTGTCGGAGGACTTATACCGGCGCTCGAGGTTGTTTATGACCCCCTCGAACGGGGTGATCCAGTACCCTCCGCCCCATTCGTCCGGCCGCTTGAACTTGAGCTTTCTCGTCCCCGTGCCGTAGAGGAAGATATCTATGGCGTCGCGGTCGAGGTCCTTGATCGGGGTGTCGAGGGAGATCCCGAACTCGCGGGAAATCGCCTCGTAATACATCATGGTCATTGAGCCGGGCTCCACCGTGTTCCAGCCGTCGGCTCTTATCGCGCCTTCGCGTATCGTGAGGTCGTCGTTCGGGATAACGAGCCGCTCGTCGACCTTTCTGAAAACGCCGAGGCCGGTGCAGTCGGGGCAGGCGCCGAAGGGGTTGTTGAAGGAAAACATTCTCGGGGCGAGCTCCTCGACCGAAACGCCGTGGTCGGGGCAGGCGTAATTCTGGCTGAAAAGCACCATCGAGCCGTCCCCGCCCTCGACCCAGCGGCCGTTTTCGAGGACATACTTCGCGCCGACGATATCCACCCCGACGAGCCCGCCGGAGAGCCCCGAAACGGTCTCTACGCTGTCCGAAAGGCGGGAGCGTATCTCCGGCTTGATGACAAGGCGGTCGACGATTATCTCGATGTTGTGCTTTTTGTTCTTGTCCATGGAAATTTTTTCGGAGAGGTCATATATTATCCCGTCGACCCGAACGCGGACGTAGCCGGAGCGCTTTGCGTTTTCAAGCTCGCGCTGATACTCGCCCTTTCGCCCGCGGACGATGGGCGCCAGAAGCTGGATCCTCGTGCCCTCGGGGAGGGCGGATATCCTGTCGACGATCTGGTCGACCGACTGGCGCTCGATGGGCTTGCCGCAGACGGGGCAGTGGGGAATGCCTATTCTCGCGTAAAGAAGCCTTAAATAGTCGTAGATCTCGGTGACGGTGCCGACCGTCGAGCGGGGGTTGTTGGAGGTAGTTTTCTGGTCTATCGAGATAGCCGGGGAAAGGCCGTCTATCGAGTCGACGTCCGGCTTGTCCATCTGTCCCAAAAACATTCTTGCATAGCTCGAAAGGCTCTCGATATAGCGGCGCTGGCCGTCGGCGAAGATGGTGTCGAACGCGAGGCTCGACTTGCCCGAGCCGGACAGCCCGGTGAAAACTATGAGCTTGTCGCGGGGGATCCGAAGGTCAACGTTTTTGAGGTTATGCTCCCTCGCGCCTTTTATTACGATCTCGTTTGATGCCATGTGAAACCCTTCCTTGCGTTATTTCCGATAGTGTGTGCGGACCTACGGGCGGGCCGCACGGTGGGATCATTATACCTTTGGCGAGGGCGGGGGAGGGCGAAGCCCCTCCGCGGGCGCTCCGCGCCCGCGGGCCGCCCGGCTCCGCCGGGCGGCGGGGCGGTCGGCGAAGCCGACCGCCCGGGGCTTCGCCCCCGCGTGCCCCGCTACTTTATCCTTGCCTTCTGCGAGTCTAATTTGCGTATTTCCGCGATCTTGTCGCGATAGTAGGCCGCCTGCTCGAAGTTGAGCTGCTTCGCCGCCTCCTTCATGAGCTTCGTGTATTTGTCGATCATGTCGAGGCGCTCGCGGCGCGTGTATTTCTTGAGCTCCTTGTTCGCGCTCTCCTTGGTGGTTATCTCGATGACGTCCCGAACGCCCTTTATTATCGTCTTCGGGATGATGCCGTGCTCGGCGTTGTAGCGGCTCTGGATGTCGCGGCGGCGCTCAGTCTCGGTTATCGCCCTCTCCATCGAGCCGGTTACGCTGTCGGCGTACATTATGACCTTTCCTCCCGCGTTTCTTGCGGCCCTGCCGACCGTCTGTATCAGCGAGCTTTCCGAGCGCAGGAACCCTTCCTTGTCGGCGTCAAGTATCGCTACCAAGGACACCTCCGGCAGGTCTAACCCCTCTCTTAAAAGGTTTATTCCGACCAGAACGTCAAATTCGCCGAGGCGAAGGTCCCTTATGATCTCCATGCGCTCGATGGTGTCTATCGAGTGGTGCATGTACCGAACCCTTATCCCCATGTCCTGGAAATACTTGGTCAGATCCTCCGCCATTTTTACCGTCAGCGTGGTGACAAGCACCCTCTCGCCCTTTTCGGCGCGCTGATTTATCTCTAAAATTAAGTCCTCGATCTGCCCCTGCGTGGGCTTGACCTCGATGAGCGGGTCCAAAAGCCCCGTCGGACGGATTATCTGCTCGACTATCGCCTCGGAATGCTCCTTTTCAAACGGCCCCGGGGTCGCCGAGACGAACACCGCCTGATTAACGTGCGAGTAAAATTCATCAAAGGTCAGCGGACGGTTGTCGAGCGCCGAGGGAAGCCGAAAGCCGTACTCGACGAGCGTTTCCTTTCTCGCCCTGTCCCCCGCGAACATTCCCCGCACCTGCGGCAGCGCGACGTGCGATTCGTCGACGATGAGAAGAAAATCGTCCGGGAAGAAGTCCAAAAGCGTGAAGGGCACCGCGCCCGGCTCGCGCCTTGCCAAAACGCGGGAGTAGTTCTCTATCCCCGAGCAGAAGCCGACCTCCTCGAGCATCTCCATGTCGTATTTCACCCGCTGCTCGATGCGCTGCGCCTCGATGAGCTTGTCCTGCGAGCGGAAATACTCCACACGCTCCCTCATCTCCGCCTCGATGTCCTCGATCGCGTCGTGAAGCTTGTCCTTGCCGGTGATGTAGTGCGACGCCGGGAAAATAGGCACATGGCTCCGCGACGAGAGCACCTCGCCGGTCACAACGTTTATCTCGTTTATGCGGTCGATCTCGTCTCCGAAAAATTCGACCCGAATGGCGCTGTCGCTCGCCCCCGCCGGGAATATCTCGACGACGTCGCCACGAACGCGGAAGCGGTTGCGCTGAAAATCGACGTCGTTTCTCTCGTACTGAATGGCGACGAGCTCGGATATGAGCTCCTCGCGGGATTTCGTCATCCCTTGGCGGAGCGAGACTATCTGGTCCTTGTACTCCTCGGGGTCGCCGAGGGAATATATGCAGCTGACCGAGGCCACGATGACGACGTCCCGCCTCTCGGAAAGAGCCGCCGTCGCCGAGTGCCGAAGCCGGTCTATCTCGTCGTTCACGTCCGAGTCCTTCTCGATATAAACGTCGGTCGAGGGGATATACGCCTCGGGCTGGTAATAGTCGTAATATGACACAAAAAATTCCACCGCGCTGTCGGGAAAGAACTCCCGAAACTCGGAGCAGATCTGCGCGGCGAGCGTTTTATTCGGTTCTAAAATAAGGGTGGGGCGGTTTATCTCGGCGATGACGTTTGCAATCGTAAATGTCTTTCCCGAGCCGGTCACGCCCATGAGAGTCTGCGCGCGCTTGCCTTCTTTTATGCCCTTGACAAGCTCGGCGATGGCCTGCGGCTGGTCGCCGGTGGGCTTAAAGGGGCTTTTTACCACAAATCTGTCCATACGGCCCTCCCAAAAAGAAACATTTGTTTTCAGATATTTTAGCACATCGCGGCCGTTTTGTCAAGAAAAAAATCGGAAACCGGCCTGCGCTCCCCCAAAAAAGCGGAGCGGTCGGCACGGCCTCCTGAAAAAACTGTCAGAGCGCCTGTTTAAGCGCCTTCGCGAGCTGGTCTGGGCAGGACGTATTCTTGAAGCCGCACTTGGTGTTTTCGAGCCTTGCGATGACGTCCTCGACCTTCATGCCCTTTACGAGCTGCGAGATCCCCTTGAGGTTGCCGTTGCAGCCGCCGATGAACTCGACCGACTGCACCACGCCGTCCTCGACGGTGATGTTAATTTCCTTCGAGCAGGTCCCCTGCGTCTGGTATTTTATGTCCATTTTAACGCTCCTTTCGGTCAATGCCTGCGATTGCTGACGGTACTGCCGATACTTATTATATAACTTTTTTCGGATTTGTCAAGCGGGGGAGGAGATTGGACGGAGAGAACATAAAGAAGGAATAGGTCGGAAGGCAGGAAATGGAGTTAAAAGGGGTTGTATACGGGACGGATTTAAATGCGGGCGTTTTGGGCTTTTCTATCCCGATTGATTTTTCCCTCTCACTATGCTATAATCTTCCCAAACGGAGGTGACGATTTGAAAAATACGTTTAATTTACTTGGGACGGCGGTGGCGGTGGGTGCGCTGGCCGCTGCGCTCGCGCTTTCGCTGGCGGGGTGCGGGGCGGAGGACGGAGGCTCCCCTTCTTCCCCTTCCTCCCCTTCCGATTCGGGTAAGGGCGGAGGGCTCGCGGCGCTGTTCGGCGGGTCTGAAAAGACCGTTACCGACTCGACCATAGGCGAGATCGACGGCTACGGGTACGAGCTCTGGAAGGACAGCGGCGACACCGAAATGGTGCTCAAGGGCGGAGGAAAATTCTCCTGCAAATGGGAAAATATCAACAACGCGCTCTTTAGGATCGGCAAAAAATTCGACTGCACCAAGACCTATACCGAGCTCGGGAACATTTCTCTCGACTTTGCGGCAGACTATCAGCCGGACGGCAACTCCTATCTCTGCCTCTACGGCTGGACGAGGGAGCCGCTCGTCGAATACTACATCGTCGAGAGCTGGGGCAGCTGGAGACCGCCTGGAGGCGAGCCTTTGGCCGAGATCGAGGTCGACGGCGGGACATACGACGTCTACCGCACGCTTCGGGTGAACCAGCCCTCGATCGACGGAAACACGACCTTCGAGCAGTACTGGAGCGTTCGGCGCGAAAAGCGCACCGAGGGCACCGTCAACGCGGCCGCGCACTTTATGTGCTGGGAGGCGCTCGGAATGAACCTCGGCAAGCTCTACGAGGCCTCGTTTACCGTCGAGGGATACCAGAGCCGGGGCAGCGCAGAGATCACGAAAAACGACCTTACAGTCGGCGGAGAGCTGCCGGAGGTCAATCTTCCCGAGCCGCCGAAGGCCATGGAGCCTGACGAAAACGGCTATTATTTCCTTGAGGACTTCGAGAACGGCGCTTCTTGGAGTCCGCGAGGGGGAGATAATGCGGAGAGGACGTCGGAGGAGGCTTTCGAGGGCGGGAGCGCTCTTAAAATAAGCGGCAGAGGACAGTCGTGGCAGGGGGCGGAAATTTCTCTTGATTCGGCCACATTCAAGGGCGGAGAGAGCTTCTCCTTCGGGGCGGCTTTGATGCAGAATACGCAGGAAAGCGCCGATTTTAAGCTCACGCTGCAGTACAACTCCCCTGCCGGGACGAACTATGACTGCATTGCCGAGGCGAGCGCCCAAAAGGGCGAATGGGTGATACTCGAAAACCCCGAATACTCGATCCCCGAGAACTCGTGGGGGCTTGTCCTTTACGTCGAGACGGCGGAGGGCACCTGCGACTTCTACCTGGACAGGGCTTACGCCGCGGTTGCGGGGACATCTCCCGAAAATTAAAAAGGAGCAATATATTATGAAAAAAGGTTTAATTTTACTTATGGCGGCGCTTATGCTGACCTCCTGCGGGGCAACTCCCAAGGGTCCCGAAACGGCGACCGAGCCGGAAGAGCAGGACGGAGGAGCGGTCAGCGTGACCGTCGAAGAAAAGGACGAAAGGGTCGATATCATGAATAACGTCGAGACAAAGGAGCTCTGCCCCGACGGGGCGGCGGAGATCCGCGCGGACATCACATATCCCGAGGCGGAGCACCTTACATATCATTCCGAGACCACCGGACTTGACCGAGGCGTGAACGTTCTTCTGCCCGAAGGGTATGACGAGAGCGAGAGCTATCCGGTTCTTTACTTCCTGCACGGCATTTTCGGGGACGAATTCTCGATGATAGGCGATCGGAACAACCGAATCGCGGAAATTTCGACTAACCTTGCCCTTGACGGCGAGGCGAAGAAGATGATCATCGTGTTCCCCGACATGTACGCCAAGACCGACCCCGCGCAGCAGCCCTCCTTCGACCCGGACAGCGTTCTGCCGTATGATAACTTCATTAACGACCTCGTGAACGACCTTATGCCGTTTATCGAGAGCTCCTACCCCGTTCTGACGGGCAGGGAGAACACCGCCGTCTGCGGCTTTTCGATGGGCGGCAGGGAGTCGCTGTTCATAGGGCTTGAGAGGCCCGACCTCTTCGGATACTGCGGGGCGTTTTCGCCCGCGCCGGGGCTCGTTCCCGGCAAGGACTGGGCGATGGAGCACCCGGGGCAGCTCTCGGAGGACGAGCTGACCTTCGAGGGGAAGGATTACAGCCCGTATCTGCTGCAAATCAGCTGCGGCACACGCGACGGAACCGTCGGGACCTTCCCCAAGAGCTATCACGAAATATTTGAAAGAAACGGCGTAGAGCATATCTGGTTCGAGGTGCCGGACGCCGACCACGACAGCACCGCCATCAAGAGCGGATTCTACAACTTCATCAGATACATCTTCTGACCCCGGAAGGAGGGCATTATGAACAACTCGGAGCTTTCGGCGCTTCTTAAGGACATGAGCCTTGACGAGAAGATCGAGCAGCTTATTCAGCTTCACGGAGGGTTTTTCGGCGAGGTCGGCACCATAACCGGCCCTGCCGCGGAATTTAAAATGACGGGAGATCAGCCGTACCGCACGGGAAGCGTTCTGGGCGAGGCGGGGGCAAAACGCCTTCGCGAGCTTCAGGACAAAATGACGGCCGCGCAGCCTCATCACATACCCGCGCTTTTCATGGCGGACGTTATCCACGGATATAAGACCGCGTTCCCTGTGCCGATAGCGATCGGCTCATCCTTTAACACCGAGCTTGCGGAAAAGATCGCCGAGGCAGCGGCCAAGGAGTGCTCGGCGGCGGGGGTGCATGTCACCTTCTCCCCGATGGTGGACGTCTCGCGTGACGCGCGCTGGGGGCGGTGCATGGAATCCCCCGGGGAGGACCCCTACCTCAACTCGGAGATGGCAAAGGCGGAGGTAAAGGGCTTTCAGGGGGACGACGTCAAAAAGCCTGGGCGGGTCGCGGCCTGCGCCAAGCACTTTGCGGCTTACGGCGCGCCCGTCGCGGGGAGAGACTATAACGTCACCGAGATCAGCGAGCACACGCTTTATGAGGACTATTTAAAGCCCTACCGCGCGGCGGTCGAGGCCGGGGTGAAGCTCGTGATGACCGCGTTCAACACGATCGACAGAAAGCCCTGCACCACCAATAAGAGGCTTCTGAGAGGCATTCTGCGGGACGATATGGGCTTTGACGGGGTCGTGATATCCGACTATAACGCCGTCGGCGAGACAGTGATACACGGAAGCTCCTACGATAAGCGGGACGCCGCGGTTAAGGCGCTCTCGGCGGGGTGCGACATCGACATGATGAGCGACTGCTACCTGTCGGGGCTTAGGGCTGCGGTTCAGTCCGGGGAGCTCGACGAGAGCCTGATAGACGAGGCGGTCATGAGGGTGCTCAAGCTCAAAAACGACCTCGGGCTGTTCGAGAACCCCTATAAGGACGGCTCGGAGGAGGCGGAGCGGGAGATAATCTTCTCGAAAGAAATACAGGAGCTCGGGAGAAAGGCGGCTGTCGAGACCGCGGTCCTGCTCAAAAACAACGGCGTGCTGCCGCTTTCGATCTCGCAAAAAATTGCCGTCGTGGGAGAGCTCTGCGACTCGCCCATGATCGTCGGCTCGTGGTCGATCTTTGCCGACAGAAGCCGCACGGTCACGCTTAAAAAGGCGCTCGAAACGCTCTGTCCCGAATGCGATATAAAATTCTTCCCGAGCGATAACGCCGATGAAGCTTCGGAGTACGCCAAGGGCTGCGACGCCGTGATCGTCTGCGTGGGCGAGAATGAAGAGCATACCGGCGAGTCGATGAGCAAGGCCGATATTTCGCTCTCGGAGGCGCACAACAGGCTCGTCGAGGCTGTATCCGGAGTCAATAAAAACGTCGTGACCCTTGTCTTCGGCGGCAGGCCGCTCGGCATCGCGAGGGCGGACAGCCTTTCGGCGGCGGTGCTCGAGGTCTGGCTCCCGGGGACGGTCGGCTGCCTCGGTATCGCGGACATTTTATTCGGGAGAGAAAACCCCTCGGGGCGGCTTTCGATGTCCCTCCCCTACTGCTCGGGTCAGCTGCCGATCACATACGCGATGTATAAAACCGGCCGCCCGAAGCCCGAAAACACGGGGTTTATCCGCTATATGTCGAATTACATGGACGTCCCGAACAGGCCGCTCTACAGCTTCGGGCAGGGGCTCGGCTACTCGGAAATCGAGTATTCGGCGGTCAGGCTCGACAAAGACGTCATCGGCCGCGGCGAGAGCGCGAGGGCGAGCGTGACCCTGAAAAATTTGGGCGAACGCGACCAGCTCGAGGCGGTGCAGCTTTACATCCGCGACGAAAAATCGAGCGTCGTCCGCCCGACGAGGGAGCTCAAGGGCTTTAAAAAGGTGCTCGTGCCCGCGGGAGGCGAGGTCGAGGTCGGGTTTATCATCACCGAGCGCGAGCTCGAATTTTACGGCGAGGACATGCGCCTTTGCGCCGAACCGGGCGATTTTAAGGTGTTTGTCACCCGCGACAGTTTGGGGGAGAACTGCGCGACGCTGAGGCTGGAGGGGGGATAAAACGGCTCACGAAACCGAGTTATTTTGAGGGGCTCCCTGCCTGCGAATGATTTGGAGGCGGGCAAGGGGGATTAAGGGAGGGGAGGCTCGGATCCTCACCCTTAAAAAAAGAAAAAGGGCGAAAACCGGGCTTTTAGGGGGAAAATCGGGCTCGCGAAAAATTTTTTAAATTTTTTTAAAAAAGGGCTTGATTTTTTCGGGACAATGTGCTATAGTATATTAGTCGGCTCCGAGAGCCGGCCACGGGGTATTAGCGCAGTTGGTAGCGCGCCACACTGGCAGTGTGGAGGTCACGGGTTCGAATCCCGTATGCTCCACCAAATAGTCCGTATCCGAACACCCTCGGGTACGGGCGATTCTTTATCCGTGATATTGTAATAAATTACTATTTTATCATTGAACACGGCTACCTTTGCGACAAAGGTATCAAAGATTCGCGCCACATACTCCGGATCGCTCTTGTTTCCCTTCTTGAAGCTGTATAGCCACTCAGAGAGGATTTCACGGCTCAAGTGAGGCTGACGTAACTTTTCCCGGACAAGTTCTTTCTCGAGCTCTGACGCCTCTTTCTCGAGCTCTGACAGCCTATTTGCTATCGTGGGCGACCCCGGGCAATTTTCCATAGACAAAATCAAATTATTTCTTTTTCGACGATTCTGCTCGAGCTGCTTTTGCAGCAGCGCGACAGGGTCGTCTTTTTCGTCGTTTGCCTGGACTTCCATGGCTCCGTCGATGATCTCCTCCAGCGTCTCTTTGTTAAGCATATCCTCGACCGTGGCATCGAGGACCGTCTTTTCGAGGAGATCGCGGGGCACGGTCGCCAGCTCGCAGCGCCCGCCTCTCTTTTTCACGGCGCACTTGTAATAACGATACACCACGCCGGACTTACTGCGACCGCACTCGCCGACGAGCATCGCGCCGCAGTATCCGCAGAAACACTTGCAAGAGAGCTTATAATCATCTAAGGCTTTATTTGCAGCGTTTTGACGCTTTTTCGGGAATTTCATGGCGACCGATTCAAACAGCTCCTCGGAGATAATCGGCTCGACCCGCAGCTCAATGTCGTACTGATCAAAGATTCCAAGATACCGAGGATTCCGCAGCATTCTATAAACAAGCGCCGGGGTCGCTTTTGCACCTCGGGCGCCGTGAACATTGTGGTCGTTGAGAAATGCCACGATGTCCTGCATCTTTTCCCCGCGGTCGTATCTCTCGAAAACCTCCCGAGCGAGCGGTGCGGTCTCCGGGTCAACGACAACGCGATGATTTTCACTCTTGTACCCGATCGGCAGCGGACCGCCGACGGTCAATCCCTTTTTCATGTTCTCGCGGAGCCCCCTTGTGATTTTTTGCCGCAGCTCTGCGGAATAGAACTCGGCAAGCCCCTCAAGAACCGTCTCGAGCATAATGCCCTCCGGACCCTCCGGCACTGATTCCGCGGCATACATGAGCTTGACGCCTGCCCGGCGCAAAGTCATCTTTGCGATCGCTATGTCCTCGCGATTCCTGCCGAATCGGTCAATCTTCCAGACAATGACGACTTGAAACTTGTGCGCCTGGGCGTCCTTGAGCATTCTCTGAAACTCCCAGCGACCGTCAACACGTTTTCCCGAGACGTGCCGGTCTGCATAGACCTCGGCGATGTCTATGCCGTTCCGCTCTGCGTATTCCGTACACTCGGCGACCTGCCCCTCTATCGACTGATCCGTCTGTCTCGGTCCGGCGCTATACCTTGCATAAATCACGCCAACCACGGCGGCACCTCCTTACGGATAACAATGCTTGCATGGAACATAGCCGAGATCGAGAACCGCCTGGCGCGAGGTGTGAATGTCTTTACGGTTTACCGGGTCGATCTCCGGCACGTCGTTACAATCTGGCTTGTGGAATTTCATGGTCGAAGTGTTAAGGACGAAATCCCGCTCCTCCAAGTCGGGGTCCTGCGTCTCGACCGGCTCCGGCGGCTCGGTCAGGACGGTAGTGATCTCCTCCGTCGTTATGACGGTCGGCTCTGTCTCCGGCGCCGTCTCCTCGGCAACCGTCGTCACGATCGCGGTCGGCTCGGTCGCTTTTGTCTGCGCGGGATCGTCCGAAGAATCACCGCCGCCGGAGAATGCAGCGACCCCGATGCCAATGGCAGCGATCAGAGCGATGCCGCCGGTTATGCCTTTTCCTGAACTTGATTTACTCATACCCTTTACCTCATTTCAAAATAGATTATATTTCGGACGCGTTTTATCACGCGTCTTTCTTTTTCTCTATACTCGCTGCGTCCTCAATGCCGAGCAGTTTATCTACAGCCTCCTGCATGGCAGGGTTTGCGCGGTATGCCAAGACTAAAGTCTCCTCATGGTCGTTTAATTTCAAGGCAGGTTTTTCTTGTTTAGGCTCTGGCGCTGTCTCGGATTCGTCGAGCAGCGCGGTCGGCTCCAATTGCAAAACTTTAGCGAGCAGGGCTATCTTGTCCCGCCTCATGTTTGAGATATAACCGCTCTCCCACTTCAGCACGGTGCTTTTACCAACGCCCACAGCTTTCCCGACTTCCTCAAGAGTGAGACCGAGTTCTTTTCTGCGTGTTTTAATGAAATTACCTAAGTCCATAATCAGCGCTCCTTTTATTTGATTATATCACATGAGTGTCAAAAATGCAACCCCTTGGAACAAAAAAATCAAAAAAGTTTCCAAAAGGGGTTGACAACAGCAAAAAAGTGTGCTAAGATAAAAGTGTCCTAAAGGAAACGAAAGGAGGTTTTAGAATGGACACAAGAGAATTAGCCGCCGAGTTAGCAAGGCATGGCATGAGCGCGTCCGAAGCAGCCGAGCATATAGGTATCGGTAAAAAGGCCTTTTACAGCAAAATGAAGGGCAAAAGTCAATTCAAGCTTTGCGAAATCAGGGCGCTCCGGGACCTGCTCTCTTTAACCGCAGAACGTGTTACCGAAATTTTTTTTGCTAATTAAGTTTCCTAAAAGAAACTCAAGAAAGGAGTAAACAATGACACAAAGATGCATCATCAAAGTCGAGCCCTCCGGTCGTGTAAAAATTACCGAGGCGCCCAGAAAGCAGCAGGTCAGTCTTGAAAAGCTCCAGCACATGGTCGGCGGGTACATAGAGACGGTCCACACAAGGCTCGGCGACGACATTATCATGGTCGTTGACGAGGAGGGCAAGAACAAGGGCAAAGAGTACAACTACCTCGCCACTTCGATTTACAGGGGCGGCGAGCTTGACCCGATAGTCGGCTCCGGGGTTATCCTCCAGCAAGTCGTCGATCAGATGCTGGGCGTCGAATCCGGCAGAGTTGAGGAGATACTTAATCAGATCGCCGATCTGAGCGACTGCGACAAAAGGACCCTCATCAATCTGAAATATACACGCTTTAACCGAAGGACAAGTGAAAGCGACGCCGTGGCTGTCCTCGACGCCGACCACGATAAGCCGGTCAATTATATTTTCCGCGTCGGCTATGCCCTGGAAAAGAACATCGTCGAGCAAATGCTGTCCACGCCGAAAAACGTCGCGTCCGACGAGCTGAAAAACCGCTACCTCATTGTCGATGCGAATAACTGCGAAGCCGGAGCCGTGCAGACGTCGAAATTATTCGACACGCTCGAGGAGGCTAAGAACTGGCTCGCGGATCATTACGCCAACCGAAACGAAAAG
>CANQLR010000041.1 GCA_947624745.1 uncultured Clostridia bacterium
TAGAGTTGGTTCTTTTTACAAATTCAATTATGACCGAGGAGCTCAGAAGAAAAATTGCAGAATTTTGTGAAGAAGATCAAATGTCAAGCTACTCGGTATCTGTATATGACAAAAATGATATTGAAAGAAAAAGCATAGAAGAAAATGAACTCGTACCCGAAGATTATATTTTAATAGACATATCAAATATAGATCACAGTTTAGCTTACGGCGATAACGGATTGATAGTTAATGCTAAGGCGTCATCTGTTAAACGATTATATGATAAATGGGGTCAGAACGGGCTGTTCAGCTTTAATATAAGGGAACACATAGCTCAGAAAAATGTAGATGACGCCATCGACAAAACAATAAACGAAGAAAAAGACAATTTTTGGTACTATAATAACGTCATAACGATCGGATGCGGCGATTTCCATGTCGACGGATATAAAATAAAGCTATATAAATTTTCGATTATAAACGGTGCACAGACAACAACAAAAATCGGCAAATCAAGAAGTATAAGCGATTCATATGATTTCGATGTGGTGTGCAAGATAGTCAAAGCTAATATAGGAGGGAAGAGCACCGATTTTATCGGTAAAATATCCGAAGCTTCTAATTCTCAAAAGCCGATAAAGCCGCGAGATTTGAAGTCGAACGCTATCGAGCAAAAAAATTTGCAAAATGGATGTGCCAACAACGGAAGCCACTGTTTGGCTGTAGAAATAAAGCGTGGAGTTAAAGCTCCGAACCATAAACAAATAAGAGAAAGGGAATACCGTGTAACAAATGAATTTATCGGGCAACTGATATATGCTTGCCTGCTTCAAAAGCCTGGGTCTGCTCGAAGTGATAAAAATTCAATGTTTTCATCAAAAAGCGTTTATAAGTCCATTTATTTGAGAAATCATGATTTTGATACAATATTCGACTTGGTCAGAATAGCGTCCGTCTATGATGAATATAGTGATGAATGCATTAAAACCGCTAAGCATAAGGACGATATGGAATGGATCTCGGCCGTTCAAAACGGCAAACTAGTGGTAATGGCTGTTACAATTTATCTTTTGAAGAAAAAGTGCGGATTGGTTGAAAATTGCACTAGTGATCAGTTACATAAAGATAATATATCCGGTCTTTTGATTTCAAATTATCCTAAAGATGATCTGAATAAAAAGATTTATGATTTATTTGATTATATTATCAGAAAACTGATAAGTATCTATAATGTGAAGCAGGAAAGCATGAAAATAACAAGCTATTCCAATTTCTTCAAAACTGATAATAATTATGAGGTTATTCTCAGAGAGTTTGATAACCTGGATGACTGGGATAAGGAAAAGGTGGATTCTTATTTGGAGGTTTTTCCTATTTGAATTCTGACAAATATATTCACGCTTTTGGAGGAAGTATAATGTCTAAAATTGATAATGCTATGGAACAATTTTATCAGTATGTTAAATATGATCATGCATTGAATGATGAACTTAGTGATGTTTTAGTGAACGAGGAAGTCGAGAAAGAATTTTTTGATCTATGCAAAAAATTCGCAGATATTTCTCTATCTGCTCCAAAATTTAAAGATGAAAAATCTGGCGAAGCTTCATGCTGTTTCCAATTATAGGATATTGAAAAGGCTAAAAATGCAGCTCGAGATTTTTATCTTAAGTATCAACTAAATGATATTGAAGGTTATATGAAGACCATACATAAGGTTTATCATTTAGCTGTTGAGTGGGATGTTGAGAGAATAAAAGGTGGTTTAGTTCAATTTGACACATATGGTTATGGTTATGGATTTGTGGGCAGATACTATAACTTCCAAGAATTGCCTGAAGATATATGGCTTAAGATTTGTGACGAGACGAAAAAATATATACATTCCAAATCGGATAATATTGACTGCTAAAAATCCTCTTTCATGATGGCAACCAAATGGCAACAAAAATCAGCCCATGCTCTCTGAATAATGGAAAAAATATGAATACCTCGTGCTAAGTTCCTATAGCAAATATGCTTAATATTGCGCTATCGGGAGCGAGTGGGAATAATACCCCCTGGCTTGCAACAATATTACCCCCTTAATCGTCCACCGACTAAGGGGATTTTTTATCATAATTCAACCCCACCCCGCCCGCTAACCTCGCGCCCGGCTCACCAAAACAATTACCTCTATTAAACATCCTCGCTAAAGAAATCCGAATCAATCCTCTTCACCTTATACGTCGCGACGGTCGAAACGCCGAGGTCGTACTCGATCATCAGCTTGGCGAGCTGCCTGCCGTCGACGAGAACGATCTTGCTGTGGAGCTGCTTCGCCGCAAAAGCGATAGCTTCCTTCGAGAATTGAGTTGTGGTGATGAAAATGCCCTTAGACGCGCCCTGACCGGCGAGCGCCCCCAAAAATTTCTGGATCTCGGGCCTGCCGACAACGCTTTCGGGCTTCCACTGCTTCGCCTGAATGTAGATGGAGTCGAACCCGAATTTATCGGCGCTGACAATGCCGTCTATGCCCTCGTCGCCCGATTTCTGAGTGACCGCTTCTTTATTTTCCTCAGGTTTTCCGTATCCCATTTTAATAAGAAGCTTAACTACCAATCCCTCGAAATCATACGGGGACATCTTCATGATCTCCGCCAAAAGCTCGTCAGAAAGATTCGCATTCAGCTGCGCCGCCGCATCCTCGAGCATCTCCCCGGGGCTCTGGTCATGAGACACGGTAATGTCCTGACTTTCGATAACCTGCTTATCTTTCTTTGCTGAAAGCTTTTTGGCAAAATCATCAAACGCGGGAATTTCGGCAAGATATTCCAGCGTGATCCTATCGCAGCCGCCCGCGATCGCCTTTTTGCCTTCCGGGGTGATGACATAAACGCCCCTGTTTACTTTTTGGATGAGAGCAGCTTTTGACAAGTATGTACGCGCCCAGCCGACCCGGTTTGACAGTATCGACTGACCTGACTGTAACTTTTCACTGCACTCTTCCGCTGACAATTTATAGTAAGCTGCGCAATATTCAAGGGTTTCTTTTGATGAATGCTGCTCGCCGTCTTTTAAACACTCCATGACCGGCGCAAAAAATTCAAAATACTTCGGGATCGGCATAAAAACATCTCCTTTTTATTTAGTATAACATATTATCCGAAAATTGGCAAGATAAAAATTGAAATTTTAGTTTTGGGAGGCGAAACGCGCGACCGCGTCTCCACCCCCACAAATTCGTCTTTATCAATACCTTCCTCCCGCCTCCCCTCCCCATGTTACATTCCCGGCCCCGAATGTTACATTTCCGTTATTGACCTCCCCGTGCCGGCGCTGTATAATGGAGTCAAAACCCGAAAGGAGAAAAGTTATGCAATTTAACGAAACGCTTGCCCTGCTGCGAAAATCGCGGGGCTTCACGCAGGAGCAGCTGGCCGAGCAGCTCGGTGTCTCGCGCCAGGCGATCGCCCGGTGGGAGTCCGGCGAGACCGCCCCGGACGTCTACATTTTAAGGGTTCTTTCGGAGATCTTCGGGATATCCGCCGACAATTTACTTAACGGGGTTGACGAAACCCCGCCTCCCGCGGCGGCAGTGCCTTCCCCCGAGCCCGCGGCGGCAGCGGTAAAAGAGCCTCTGCCGCTTGCGGCAAAGCTCGTATTCGGGGCGGTTTTGGCAGCGATACTGGCCGCGTCGGTCGTGATCCACCTTGCGATGATAAGGCTCGGGACGTCGTGGGCGCTGAAGCCGGTGGAAGATCGCCTCGGCGAAAGCGCCGCGCCGAAGCTTTCGAGCCTCTCCCGAACCTCCGAAACCGAGTTCTGGACGGCCGACGAATATGAAAAATGGGCGGACGAGCAGCTCGAAATCTACCGTGAAAAATTTGAGTCCGGCGAGAAAATCCTGTGGCATACGGACGGCGGCGATGTCAGCCGGGCGCTCACCGAGGAGGATCTCGAAAGCATCGAAAAAGCCCTTTCCGAGGCCCTTTCGGCCATCAAAAGCGGCGATCTTTTCACGAAGGACGAGGCGTTTTTCTGGACTGACGATAGCGGCAAAACGTGCTTTGTGGAGTCAGGCGAGGTTTTCGTCACTGCCGCTTCGGGCGAGACAACCGTCTGCGAGACCGATGATTTTCGGATGATCGACGGCCCGGCGGGAACGGTTGAAACGGTCGAAGAGGTCAGCTCCGCGCAGGGGACTGCCGAAAAAAGCGGTCAGACCTTTGAAGAAATATTCGCAAAATACACAAAATTCGGTCTGAAATATGTAGAAACCGACGGGAAACGTAGCCTCTATTTCAACGGCAAAGCGGTCGGCAAGTTCATCGACGAATCCCCCGACGGCGGAATTTTCGTCTTCATCCCCGACGCCCCCGGCCCCCTGACCGTGCGGACCGAGTATGACGTGGAGGGGAGTCTGAGCGGGTTGAGTGCGGAGGAATAGCCGCGGGCCTGACGCCGATTTTTTGGGCAGTAGGGGAGGGGACTGCCCGCCAAATTTTCCCTGCAATAAACATTCATTGCGCGAATATGTCAAATGAAAAGCCCTGCTTATGCAGGGCAATTTCGCGTTTTCATACATTACGGAAAGCAGCTACCCCGCCCCCTCACCCCCCTCCACGCACCTCATCCTCCTCCGCCCTCTCAAAAATATACACCCCCTTTTCCTCGCGGTCCAAACACAGCTTTTCCCCGTCAAAAATTAGCTCGTTCCCGTCCAAAATTATCCCCTCCTCGCTTTGCTCCCAGCTCCACTCAAAATAGGCCCCGTCGGCGTTATGCGCGCTTGCGGTGCCGTCGTCGCAGAGCGTAAAAAAAGGGATCTCATAGCCCGAAATTTCGGCGTTGTAAAGCTCAAAAGTCAGCCCATCTTTTTGACGGCGGGTCAGCACCCATTTACCGCAATAGCGCGATAAAGCCTCCTCCGAAATTTTTTCGCCGATGAAGCGCTCTGCTGCTTTCCTGAACGTTTCGGCCGAGCAGCCTGCGGACGCCGCGGCAAGGATAACGCACATCAAGGCGCAAACGATCCTTCTCATATTTCTACCCCCGAAAATAAAAAAGTGCGCAGCCGAAGCCACGCACCGAAAAATACATGGCTCATTGCTGCCACGCAAATTCCGTCGATCACCAAAGGGCAATAAACAAGAAGAGCCAGTATTTTTGCCGATAACAAAAATACTACCTTTGGTGAGCAAATTGTGGAATTTGGTGGCGCAATAATTATACAATATTTTTCAGAAAATGTCAACCGATTTTGTAAAACAAATTCCGTCGGGGCAAACCAGCGAAATTTGCTCGAACGCACTCCCGCAAACCTCTTGACAAACCCTTCGCGGTGTGGTATAGTATATTTAACGTTTAGCCTAAATGTTAAATTACAGTCTAAAAAGGGGGAGGATACTATGGCAGGACTGATATTTGCGCTGATAATGTCCGTGCTCGGTCTGCCGCTGATGATGGCGGCGGTCGGGGGAATTTACGCGGGCGGCGGCGCACCGAAGAGGATCAACAGGATCTCGGGCTACCGCACAAAAAGGTCGATGGAAAGCCAAAAAGCATGGGATTTTGCGCAGAAATTCATCGGCCGCGTGTGGCTGATCAGCGGGCTCATAATGCTGCCGCTGACGGCGGTTTTGGCGCTGATCCTCCGAAAGATCGAAGTCTCGTTTGCGGCGATATGCCTGATCTCCGTCGGGGTGAACGCTTTGGTGATGATCGCCGGCATCTGCCTGACCGAAGCCGCTCTCAAAAGGAATTTCGGCGAAAACGGCGAAGAAAAACGTTAAGGAGGCCAAAATGTTTTCAACATTAACAATTATTTGCATGGCGCTGACCGGGCTCGCCTGCGTTGCGATACCGGTGATCTGCGCGGTAATTTTCAAAAGCAGGGTAAAAACCGCGCCTATTCCGGCAATTTTTGTCGGCGCGGCGGTGTTTGTCATTTTCGCGCTCGTTCTTGAGCAGATCCTTCACGCGGTAATGCTGCCGCTCGTCTCGGGCAGCGACGTTGCATACATAATCTACGGCGCGCTTGCCGCAGGAATTTTTGAGGAGACCGGCAGATTTTTGGCGTTCAAAACCGTTCTCAAAAAGAAAACCGCCCCCGAGACGGCGGTGATGTACGGCGTCGGGCACGGCGGCTGCGAGGCGATAATGGTCCTCGGCATGACGATGCTATCGGGCGTCGCCATCGCGGTGATGACGAATTCGATGGGGATCGACGAGATGATAAAGCTTTCCACCGCGGGCAATCCCGAACTTGAGGAGACTGCAAGGCTCCAGATCGAGTCGCTGGCGTCCTTCGGCGCAGTGAATATGGCTCTTTCTCTCTTAGAGCGCGCAGCGGCGGTCGCGTTTCATATCTCGCTGTCGGTACTCGTGTTTGAGAGCGCAAATGTCAGGGGTAGGGCGTGGCTCTACCCCGCCTGCATACTCATTCACGCCGTTTTCGACGTCCCCTCCGCGATGTATCAAAGGGGCCTGCTGCCCCTCGCCTGGGTCTATGTCATAATGGCCGTGATGGTCGCCGCCTCCGCCGCCATAGCAGCGCACGAGTATGGGAGGTGGAAGATGTAGACAAGCACTATATTGAGGGGGCTTTGATACAGGATTTGCTTTCGATTCTTAACGATATTAGAGAAAAGAATTTTACGGTCAGCACGACTGCCGATGTTTCCTATACAGCTGATGAGGCGCAGAAAAAGATTGACGAGGTTATGAATTTTAAGGGAAGCGACCGAGAAAAACAGCTGTTTCTCGTCTATAATCAGCTGCAAATTCCATACAATACTCTGAAGCCAGACGAGAAAGCTGCGCTTTTGAGCGCAATATCAAAGTCAAAGATTTTGGTCAAGTTGGGAAAGCACAGTAGAGGTAAAAGAAAGCATAAAAAATAGAGCAAGGATAATCCTTGTCCTATTTTCACCCTAAATTCCGCTTGACATGTGCCTTAAATGAATTTTTTGATTGAAAACTTCTTTATGGACACCTGCCCGAACCGGCAGTGGCGGGTTTGCTCACCTTTATATTTTACACTTCTTACCTCATATCGTCCGGGAAATGCTCGCCTATCGTTATGCGGATAAGGCCCTCGTTATAGTACGGAACATCCTCTGCATAATCGCCCATTGATATCAGCTCGTTTTTCAGCGCTTCGGCGTCGGGATCCGCCGATATTACAATATCAATTCTCGGGAGAGTTAGGTCGAAACCGAGCTTATTTATCCCGAATTTTCCTTCATCTCTCCAGCCGCCCAAAAGCTCCTCCATCTCGTCAAAATAGCCTCTGAGATACTCGTTTTCGGGCGGGATTGCTCCTAAAGGCAGGAGGCTTCCGCCTGGCAAATCTCCCTCATAGAAATCATCGCCTATTGTTATCACGACAATGCTATTGTTATAATATGGGAATCCTTCGGAATAATCGCCCATTGATATCAGCTCGTTTTTCAGCGCCTCGGCGTCCGTATCCGTCGCTGTTACAATATCAATTCTCGGGAGCGAAAGGTCGAAGCCGAGCTTATTTATCCCGAATTTTCCTTCATCGCGCCAGCCGCTCAAAAGCTCCTCCATTTCGTCAACATAGCCTCTGAGGTCCTCGTTTACGGGCGCCACTTCATCGAGGAGACCGCCGATATTTGAGTCGGCAGGAGGCAGGCTGTCCTCATCGGTTCCGGCCTCATTCGTGATATCACTTGTTATATCTTCCGCTCCATCACGAGAAGTCGCCTGCGCAGAGCTGCCGCCGCCCTCTGACAGGTAGATACTGTCGATTATCCTGAAAATAACGCTCATGTCGTCCTGCTCGCCGAGGTCGAAGAATATGCACATGCCCGCGAAATCGTCGAAGGCCGCGTAGTCCAAAACGCCGTCGCGATAGAAAAGCTTCATTTTATACCCCAAGGCGGTGGTGTAGTCGGAAACGTCGTAGGAAATTCCGAGCTCCTCCTGTGATTCGATATAGCTCTGCGCCCTGCCGCTCGCCGCCGAGGCTATAAACAGCTTCCCGCCGTACATTTCGCGCTGTTCGGGAATCTCGCCGTCGTAGATCTGAATGCCGACATGCTGAAGACCGTAATCCTCCACCGTATAGCTCTGCCACCTCACGGGAATGTCGACGCTGATACTCACGCCGTCAAAATCCCGGGCGACGTTTTTTACGCTGTCGGCAGTCATCACCGGCGCGGTCTCCTTTGTCGCGGGGTCGTAGATGTAATCCAAAAAATATTCTCCGTCGGCGCTGTAGCAGGAGAACGTCACTCTGCCGTCCTCCGTCCAGCGATAATCGGCGGTAACATGGGAGGGGTCCGCCTCTTCGGGTCGGGCGATCCTTTCCTCGGCGCCGCTCTGAATGTCAAAGACCCAAAGCCCCAGGCGATAGACCGGCCTGCCGTCTTCGGCGTATTTGTTTGATTCATAGAGTATTTTTGTCCCGTCTGGGCTTATCCGGGGAGTGGAGACCCACTCTATTGTCTCCCACTTTCCCGTGATGTCGTAGTAGTCGTTGTAGCTGAATCCGAAGGCGGTATCGGGCAGGATCGGCTCGGCCTCTCCTGTTTCAAAATTAAGAAGATAGATCTGTTCCCGCGCGATCAGGTCCCAATCATAGACCAAAAGCCTGTTCTCGTCGAGGGCATAGATTTCATCGACCTGCTCCCCGCGGCCGTCGGTAAACGCGTCGACAAATTCGCCGTCGCTTGTGTATCTGAAAGTTACGTTGACGGTATGCGCGATCTGGCTTATGATGCTCTCTCCCGCGTCTTCGGCGTCATGCCTGCCCGAAAAGTCGGGGTCAAAGTAAAACTCTCTCTGCACAAACCTGTTGACCGGGGCGAGCCAGTCGTAGCTGTCATAGTCGGTGATATGGTCATTGGAGGCCTCGGCGATCCTGTACCCGTCGGGAGTGTCTTCAAGTATCAGCTTTACGGTGTAATACTCCCCGACCTCGTCGCTGTCCCATTCACGGTAGAAATCGAGCCTAAGCCGCCCGTTCTCAAGCTCCTCTGTCCCGTAGACATATTCGGGCGAGACATACCAGCCGCCGCCTCCCGCCATCAGCGAGAACGTCTTTCCGTCATGATCGATATAGCGCCCGTCCGAGAGATATGCGTCCGCCAGATCGTCGGTAAATAGCCCGTGCATGAAGCCTTCAAGCTGCTGCCACTCGGTAAAGCCCTCCTGATCGACCGGGTAATAGAGATCGCCGTTTACGGTGATACCGTCGTCCGGGCCTATTTCCCTGTCCTCGGGACCGTTTATGCTGCCGAAGCTTAAAGAATCGACGGTATAGATCTGCTCAAAGAAGATATAGCGGTTAATTATATCTTCAAATTCCGCGCCGGAGCCGTTGTTTTCGCCATCAAATCCCACATCGGGCTGATTTTCGGGCAGAGCCTCGTCGGCCGGTTTTTCGGGGCTTCCCACGGCGTTGGTCAGAAGGCATACCGCCAAAACGACCGCCGCCGCGACTGCCGCCAAAACCGCCCAGAGCTTCGGCTTTTTCATGCGTAAAACGCCCTTTATGCGGGATTTTATATTCGACTCCCCGAAGCCCAGAACGCCGTTCATAGTGATCCCGTTTTGCTTCATCGAAACGTTCAGAAGCGCGCTCGCATACGCCTTTTTGTACTCCGTCGGGAAATTTTTCAGCGCCTGCTCGTCGCAGGAAAGCTCCATGTCGGCGGTCATGAGTTTAATCGCGAGCCACACGAGCGGGTTGAACCAGTGAAGCGCCAAGATCGGCACGGTCAGCAGCTTTATGAGATGATCCCTCCGCCTGATATGCGTGCGCTCGTGCATGACTATGCACTCGGCGTCCTGCTCTGAAAGCCCGGCGGGGAGATATATCCTCGGGCGGAAAATCCCGAAAACGAACGGCGATGGAATGTTTTCACAGACGAAATAGCCGCCGCTCTCGCAGGAGCCCCTCACCCTGAACCTCACCGAAATATAGCTTGCCGCCGCCCAGACTACTATCCCGAGCGCGACTATCGCCCAAATTATCCCCGCGATCTCGCCGAAAGAAAGCGACTTGTGCGCCTCCTTCACAACGTCCTCCATCAGGGCGGGATAGGTCGGCGCGACGGGGCTTGCGGGTGCCGCCGGGGCGGCGGTTGCCCTGCCCGGCGACGGGATATATTCCATGCGATTCCCCGAAACATCGGGCCTCAGAAAGTTAAATAAGCTGACTACCGACGAGACGGAGATCGGACACAAAAGCCGTATTGCCGGGATCGCCCAAAGCGCATAGGAATAGACGCGGGGAAGCCTTCTGAACAGAAACCGCATGATGATCACCGCGGCGATGATAACGCTCCCGCTGATGCTCATATTCAGCACCGAGACGAAGATCTTCTCCATTTTTTACTCCTCCTCGGTGAACCTGTCGATCAGCCCCTTGAGTTCCTCCGCCTCTTTTTGGGTCAGCTTTTCTTTTTGCAAAAACGCCGCCAAAAACATCGGGAGCGAACCGCTGTAGCCGTTTGCGATGAGCTCGTCCGAGCGGCTGCTCATAACGTCGTCCTTGGTGCAGAGCGGCGTTACGACCGAGTTGATATTCTCGACAGCACCCTTGAGCGCCAGCTTTTTCAGGACGGTGTAGACCGTCGATTTTTTCCAGCCGAGTATCGCATAAGCCCTCGCCGCAAGCTCGCCCGACTTGATCGGCGCGCCCTGCCAGATTATCTCCATAAGCCGCATCTCGGAATTGGTGATGTTCTTTGTGACGTTTTTTGTGGCGTTCTTCGTGACGTTCTTCGTGGTGTCCTTTGTGATGCCCATTGTATAACCTCTTTCCCTTTTGGTCTATGATTGTAGACCAGACTATAAGTTTAGTCTATCACAATAGACCGGAATTGTCAAGGGGGATTTTTTTGGTATGTAAATTTTACGAAGATTTCTGAATTTAAAAGCAGCAATATATAACCGATCGCTTTATATCATTTTATGCAGAACGCCACTCCCGGCTTCACTGCCATAGTAGTGGGCTGATTTATTTTACAATCTCAATACTTTTTCGTTTTTGGAAAACAGCTTTTATTCCTCTTTTAGCCACTATGAAAAGTCCGCAATCCTGACTTCCTCATACGCAAGAAGCTTGGATTTTTCGCCACCTATGACGGCTCCCGGCGCCTGACCGTAAGGGCTGAAGAAATTGAAAAAGATCGAGCCGCCGATGGGCGGGTTTTTGGAGCATGGCGACATAAATCCCTCCCCCATCTTGACATTCCCCCAAAAAAGGTTTATAATGTCCCCATAACCGTTCGGTTTTTCGGGAGGGGAGGGGTTTGGTTTTGCAGGGCGGGCAAGACCGTATTTACCGCTCCCGCGGATTGCGCTTTGCGCGAAAGGAGGCTTTATGACAGACGTTAAAGGAAAATGGGCGCTCATCACCGGCGCCGCGAGGGGTATCGGATACCTGACGGCGAAGTTCATGGCGTCGAGGGGCTGCAACCTCATCCTGCACTCACGCGCGTTTTCGCACACCGAGAGGGTGTATGACGAGGTCGTGTCCGCCGGGGTGAAGGCTTACCGCGTTTCGGCCGAGCTTTCCGACCTTGAGGCGGTGGAAAAAATGCTTAAGGAGATCGACAACTTGGGCGTTCGGGTGGACTTCGTCCTGAACAACGCCGGAATGCAGATAGCCTATCGCAGCGACTATTTTTCCACACCCGTTTCGGACTATACCGAGAGCTTTAAGATCAACACCGTCGCCCCCGCGATGATAATGTACCATTTTTTGCCGAAGATGATCGCGAACGGCTTCGGCAGGGTGCTCAACACCACGAGCGGCATTCGCTTGGAGCCCCAGCAGGCGGGCTATTCCGCCTCGAAGGCCGCACTTGACAAGATCACAATAGATCTCGGCTCGACGGTGCAGGGGACTGACGTCATGATAAACCTGACCGACCCCGGCTGGTGCAGGACCGACCTCGGCGGACCTCACGCGCCGAACGCGCCCGAGAGCGCTATCCCGGGGATCGTAGTCGGCATTTTCGTCGACGACAAGAAGTCGGGGAGATACCTTAACGCCCCCTATTTTACCGGCATGAGCCTTGAGGAAGCCGTCGCCAAGGCGGAGGCGGAATTTAATTCACCATATTAAAGAATTATCAGAAAGGAAGTATAAATTATGGCAGATAAAGTCAGACTTCGTTCCGAGATCCCGGTGGAGGACACCTGGAAATTAGAGGACATTTTCCCCTCCGACGAGGCGTGGGAGAAGGCTCTTTCCGATGCCGAGCCGCTTATCGCACAGGGCGCGGCGTTTCGGGGGAAGATCTCGGAGAGCGGAAAGTCCTTACTTGAATTTCTGAAATTCGACGACGAGGCGGGGATAAAGCTCGGCGCGCTGTTCGGCTATGCCTCCGCAAGAGCGGATCAGGACACCTCGGAGCCGAAATATCAGGATTTTGAGATGAAAATGCGCGCCTACTACGTCCGTTTTGCCGGGGCGATGAGCTTTGCCACCCCCGAGCTGATGTCGGTTTCCGATGAGCGCATGGAGGAGTTTTATAAAGAGGAGCCGGGGCTCGAGCTCTACCGGGTCGCCTTAAACCGTATCCGCCGAAACAGGGAGCACACCCTTAGCGAGCAGGAGGAGCGGATCATGGCGAACGCCCGCATGGTCACCGGCGGGGCGTCTGCGGCATATAATCTTTTCGAGGGCGCCGACATCAAGTTCCCGCCCGCGAAGGGCTCTGACGGGGCGGAGCACGAGCTGACCAACTCGACCTATATCGAGCTCGTCCACAACAAGGACAGAGAGCTTCGGCGCACCGCCTTCGAGAACCTCTATCACACCTACGAGCAGTTCAGAAACACCCTCGCCTCGCTCTATGACTCCGAGGTGAAGGGGAGGATATTCAACGCGCGCTGCCGCAATTATCCGAGCATACTTGAAGCCGCGCTTCACGGAAACGAGGTGCCGGTGTCGGTGTATAAGAACCTCATCGACACGGTGCACAAGAACATGCCCTTCATGCACAAATACGTCGCCTTAAGAAAGAAGCTGATGGGGCTCGACAAGCTCCACTACTATGACCTCTACACCTCGCTGGTGCCGTCGGCCGACAAGAAAATAACCTTCGAGGAGGCCAAGGAGACCGTTTTGGAGGCTCTTTCGGTCATGGGAGAGGACTACGTCGCCATGCTCAAGGAGGGCTTCGAGAATCGCTGGATAGACGTCTATGAGAACGTCGGAAAGCGCTCGGGAGCGTATTCCTCGGGGCAGAGGCCTCACCCGTATGTGCTTTTGAACCACAAGGACAACCTTGACAGCATGTTCACCCTCGCCCACGAGATGGGTCACGCGCTGCACAGCTATCTCTCGCTCAAAAATCAGCCCACCGTCTATTCGGACTATGTCATCTTCGTCGCCGAGGTCGCCTCGACCTGCAACGAAGCGCTTCTGATGCAGTACCTTTTGGAGCGCACAAGCGACAAGGCCGAGCGGGCATATCTTATAAACTACTTCCTCGAACAGTTCCGCACCACACTCTACCGCCAGACCATGTTCGCCGAGTTTGAAATGCTCACCGGCGAGATGGCCGAGAGGGGAGAGAGCCTTACCGCCGAGAGCCTCTGCGCGCTTTACGCGAAGCTCAACCGCGAGTATTACGGCGGAGACATCGAGGACGACCGCGAGATCTCGTTCGAGTGGGAGCGTATCCCCCACTTCTACTATAATTACTATGTTTTCCAGTATGCGACGGGCTTCTCTGCCGCCATCGCCCTTTCAAGAAAGATAATTTCCGAGGGCGAACCCGCGGTCAAGGCGTATAAGAAGTTCCTTTCGAGCGGCAGCACCACCGACCCGATAAGCCTTCTTAAGATCGCCGGGGTGGACATGAACTCCCCCGAGCCGATAGAAAACGCCCTCGCCATCTTCGGAGAGCTCATCGACGAGATGGAGAAGCTGATGGATGAGTAGTCGGAAGGCAGGCTGACTGATGACAAGTGAATAATGATAAATTAAAGCAGGGGAGTGATCCTCTGCTTTTTTATTATCCATTCTCTCCACCCCCGTCACCTTGCACAAAAATCGCCCCGAAATTTCTACATCCCTCCCCCCAACTGTCCGTACATTTGGACTCCGGGGGGATTTTTTAAAAAATTTTTAAAAATGTTAGACGTTTGCGTGCAACTTTTGCGCGTTTTTCGGGTATAGGTGAGGGGGCTTGAGCGCCTGCTCTGCCCTCAAAAAATTTGAAAGGAAGTCTAAATTTGGAAGAAAACAACATCATTTGGCCCACGCCGACCCCTATCCGAGCCGCAGGAGCTAAGCTCACGCCGTTCCCGCTTTCCGCCCTGCCGCCGGTCCTTAAGGATTTTGCGGAGGCGCTCGCCGTCAGCACCTCGACCGACCCGGCGATGGCTGCGACCGCAATACTTAGTTCACTTAGTTATTGTTTTTCGGGAGTCTACCGCGTCCGGGGCAAGGCCGACCACACCGAGCCTCTGGTGCTCGATTCGCTCATCATCGCCGAGCCGAGCACCAAGAAATCCCCCGTAATTTCGGCGGTTAAGAGGCCTTACGCCGACTTCGCGAGCGATTGGAACGAGCGGCACAAGACCGAAATTTTTCATGCTCAGGCCGAGAAAAAGCTCATGGAACAGCGGATTTCGGAGCTCGAAAAATCGGACGAATCGAACGCGGACGAGATCGCAGAATTGAAAACAAGGTTAAGCAATTCGGAGGCCGCGGACTTCCGCCGGATCACCGTCGACGACATCACGCCGGAATCGTTAGTTTATCAGCTTAAGCAAAACGGCACGCTTTTAATGATCTCGGACGAGGCGGGAATGCTCGGTAACTTCGCGGGAAGATATTCAAATAACTTACCTAACCTTGACTTATTGTTAAAAAGCTGGAACGGCGAGAGCTACCAAAGCGACCGCGCCACGCGGGAGAGCGTGTCCTTGCGCCGCCCCTACATGTCGGTCTGCCTCGCGGCGCAGCCCTACGTCTTTGACGGCATGATGAGTAGTCCTGCGTTTAGGGGGAGCGGGCTTCTCGCGAGGTTCGTCTACTGCTTCCCGAAAGATTTAACAGGTAAACGAAATTACGACAGCGAGCCCGTCCCGAGAAGCGTGTCCGACGGTTACAAACGCCTTATTTACGGGCTTTTGGAGAAAAAATTCGCCCTGCCTGTCTCGGAAACTCGGGAGAAAATAATCGCCCTCGACGGCGTGAGTTACGGCCTTTTCGTTAGCTTCTGTAACGATTATTTGGAGCATGAATTGTTAGGCGACTTAGCTTTTTGCGCCGACTGGGGAGGCAAAATGCACGGGCTTTTGCTGCGAATAATCGGCCTCCTGCACGGCGTAAAATGCGCGCTCGACGGCAAAAACCCCGAGGACGTGCGGGTCACGGAAAAGACGTTCACCGACGCTTACGCAATCGCCCTCTACTACCGCGACCAGACCGTGCACGCCTATGGGCTCGGCGATTTCGACGCGGGAACGCTGCAGGCCGAGCGGATCATCGCGAAAATAAAGTCAAGGGGATTAACCGAAATTCGCCAAAACGACCTCTACAAGCTGTGCAGGTGCAAGCTTTTTCGCAACGCCGCGGAATTTGACGAATCGGTTAATCTGCTTGAGGAATACGGGTATGTCAAACGGGAGGTCGCGCCTGCCGCAAACGACTGCAACAAAAGCGGCTTCACGCTCTATATCAACCCAAAATTGTATGCACAATAAGCACAATAAGCACAATAAAGCCTATTGTGTCTAAAATGTCTATTGTTCATGAGAAGAATCAAGACAATTTAATTTCGCGATTTAAAATACTAAAGTATTTTTAGGTATTATATCTTCATGAACAATAAGCACAATAAGCACAATAGAGCCTATTGTGTCTAAAATGTCTATTGTTCACGAAAGCGAAAGGAGAATTTTACGCTTTTTGACGACATTAAATCCGCGCTCGACATGCCCACCGTCGCGCGGGGCTACGGGCTGAAAATCAACCGCTCGGGCATGGCGATCTGCCCGTTTCACCGCGAAAAAACGCCGTCGGCGAAGATCTACCCCGACGGGTTTCACTGCTTCGGCTGCGGGGTGCATGCGGACGTTATCGCCTTTACACAGCGGCTTTTCGGGCTTCCGAGGCCGATCGACGCAGCGAAGAAGCTGAATGAGGATTTTTACCTGCACCTCGACCTCGGCGGGCATAAATCCGTTAATGAGGTTAGCGAGTACCGCAAAAAACAGCGTGAGCGCGAGGAGTATGAACGGTGGGAGCGGGAGGCGTGGAATACCCTCTGGGGGTATTTGCGGACGATGTATGAGTGGCGGGAGATGGCTCCCCGAAGCCCCGATGATGAGCCTGACCCGCGGTTTGCGTATGCGCTCGGGCATTTGGATTGGGCGGAGTGGCTGTGCGGGGAGTTCATCAACGCGGACGAGGAGGGCAGGAAAATGATGAGGTCAGAGGTCGAGCGGATAGGGGGATTTTGGGAGGGTTGAGAGGCGGCATATAAAAAAGCCGCAAGGGGGATAGGCTTGCGACAGCGTGGAATGCACGGTGATACTACTACAAAATTTGGAAAACACCTGACGGCACAACAAGGGGGTA
>CANQLR010000042.1 GCA_947624745.1 uncultured Clostridia bacterium
AAGTGCTGTCTTTAGACTATGCGCGACCCCGGCGGGGAACCCCTAACGGTTTCCCCGCGCCCCTTTCCGGCGTGAAGGGCGAAGCCCCAGGTGCGCCTTCGGCGCACCCGCCCGCCGCGCTTGCGCGGCGGGCGGCCGGCAGCGAAGCTGCCGGCCACGGGGCTTCGCCCCCGTCACCCGCCCAGCCTCCTTCTGATATCATCGCTCAGCTCCTGCGCCGCCTCGGCCGACACCGACTCGATGTAGACACGCACCGCCCTGCCGCTCTTCATCGGACGGACAAACGCCTTGGCTCCCGCGTTTTCCATGCTTATCTCCCCGCCCGCGGTGCCGACGAAGCGCTCCCCCAAAAGCTTCGGGAGCCCCTCCGGCGCCTCGATGACACTTCTGGTGTAAATAATTTCCGGGAGCTTCTTCGCCGCGAGCTCCGGGCTCTCAGCCTTGTCGGTTAGATACCTCGTCACGAACGCCACCATGCTCAACGGGTCGCAGGCGAACATCTCGACCGGAAGCTCGCGCGATGGCTCCCTGAATACCTTTGCGAGCCTGTCGCAGAGAAGCGGCGCGCCGCTCGGGAGGATTATTTTTTCGCCGCGCTCCCCCGCCGCCTCGGCGCAAATGCAAAGAAGCCGCTCATAGCCTATCGCCGCGGTTTCGGTCGAGGCAAAAACGCTCATTCTGTCCTCGCCGACGGTGAAAATCACCTCCGCGCCCTCGCCGCAAGGTGCAATTTTCGAGAATATCTCCGCCTCGCGCGGGTCGTCGGTCTTTAATATCGGTATGAATCCCGCTTTTTCGGGGAATATCTCCCGCAACCTGTCTGCGTATTTTTCGGCCTCCGCCGCCGCAGAGATCACCCTGCCGGTGCGGCCGCGGCCGAGCTCGAGCCGGTTGTAGGCGCTCATAAGCTTTCTCTCAAACGCCCTTTCCGCGGGTATTCCCGCCGAGGTCATGACTCTCGGGCGGTCGGACATATGAATAAGGTACCCGCAGCCGAGCCTTCGTGAGGAAAAAATTCCCTCGCCGAGACTTCCGCCGCGAAGATCGAATACGTCAACCCCTACCGCGCGAATGCCGAGGGAAACCGCCTCGTAAGATGAGGAGTCTCCGCAAAGAAGCACCGCCCTCTCCCCTGCCGCAGCGGCAAACGCTGCGCCGAATCTCATCTCGTCCTGCGCGCCGAAAAGCCCCTCGGCGCAGCCCTCGTCGGTGAAGTAAAGCTCGGTAAATCGGGGCTCGGTGATGTCCGTCCTGACCGTTTTTCCGTCCGGGATCTTCGTCCTCCCGGCGACCCTCACACCCTCGCAGACGGTCACGTTTTTCCCGACTACGCAGCGGTCCCCGATCACCGAATTTTTCCTCATGATCAGCCCCTCGCCGACCGTGCAGTCACGCCCGATGACCGCCTCGCAGAGATCCGCGCCCGCCGCGACCTGCGAATTTTCGCAGATAAGGCTCGCCACCGCCCTTGAACCGCCGCCCAAGTTTGCGCCGCTCTCGATGACGGTCGAAGACGCGGTGGTGTCGGCTCCCGCACTCCCCAAAATGAGGTTTTTCATGCCGGAGAGCTCCAAAAGCTCGCCCTGACATTTTAGCAGCGATGGTATGTCGCCGATGTCGTGCCAAAGCCCCGAAAATCGGTACGCGCAGAGCCTTTTGCCCTCCCTAAGTGCCTCGGGGAAGATGTCCGCCGCGAAGTCGAGCTTCTCGCCCTTCGGGATACGCGAAATGAGCTCCTTTGAAATGACGTAGCAGCCTGTATTTGCCAGATTTGTCAGGCATTTGTCATAGCCCGGCTTCTCCAAAAATCCCGTAACGGTGCTGCCGTCGACGCTCAAAAGCCCGTATTCGCGCGGGTCGTCCACCTCGCGAACTACAATTGTGATGTCCGCCGAATTTTCACCGTGAAATCTCACGATGTCGTTGAAATCAAAGTCGGAAACGCCGTCGCCGCTCAGGATCAGAACGTCGTCGCCCTCGAAAGCGTTGCGAACGCAGCCCGCAGTGCCGAGCGGCAGATCCTCACGAAAATATTTAAGCTCTACCCCCTCGCAAAAGCCGCCGAGCGCCGCCTCGATCTCCTCCGAAAGATAGCGAACGCAGAGCGAAGCCTTGGTGAAGCCCGCCGCGAAAAGCTGCTTCAAAAGGCGTTTTAAGACAGGCTCCCCCAGAATTTTGACCATCGGCTTCGGGGTGAATTCGGTCAGCGGGCGAAGCCGTGTGCCCTCGCCGCCGCAAAGTATTACAGGGTGCATTTTTTATCTCCTTTTTTGAGGTTAGATTATGCAGCCCCGCGCGGTTTTATGCAGAATTTGGGGGATAAAAACTCCCCGACCGAAGCCGGGGAGGGGTGCCGCTCACCTGTTTTTGCCTTTAAAGGAAAACAGAGGCTTTTTCTCGAACGGCTCGACGCTGACGGAAACGACGGTGTAGCCGGTCTTTTCGATCGCGGCGCGAAGGGCTTCCTCGGGGATCTCGGCCTCGGAAATTATCTCGGCGACACCGGTTTTGTGGGACGACGACACCTTTTTCACCGGGAACGCCGCGCGGATCGCGTCGTTTATGTGCGCCTCGCACATTCCGCACATCATGCCGTCGATTCTGACTGTGGTTTTGAACATGGTTGGGCTCCTTTCGTATAGTTAGCTGTGGCTAACTGATATTATAGCATAGGGGGAGGGAGATGTCAAGGGGATGTTAAGTCCCCGTCACTTTCCACAAAATCCTCCCCGAATTTTTGTTCCTTAACTTTATTTACAGTCCGTACATTTGTACTCCGAGCCCCGTTTTCAAAAAATTTTTCAAAATGTTGCACATCCCCGTGCAACTTTCACCCGTTTTTCCGCTATATATGGAAGAACGTTTTTCCCAATAAAAAATGTCGCCGAAAGGCGACACCTTTTAAATCCGTTTTCTGCTTTCTGCCATCTAATCGCGCTGAAGGCGACACCTTTTAAATCTATCCTCTATCTTCTAACCTCTATCCTCTATTACGCTGTCTCAAACTGCGCCTGATACAGCTCGTGATAGAACCCCCTCTGCGCCATGAGCTGCTCGTGGGTGCCCTGCTCGACGACCTCCCCGCCGCGCATGACCAAAATATTGTCCGCGCGCTGGATAGTCGAGAGCCGATGCGCGATGACAAAGCAGGTCTTGCCCTTCATGAGCTCCCTCATCGCGGCCTGGATCTGCTGCTCGGTCCGCGTGTCGACGTTCGACGTCGCCTCGTCTAAAATGAGCATATGCGCGTCCAAAAGCATCGCCCTCGCGATGGTGAGAAGCTGCTTCTGCCCCTTTGAAATCGATGTCCCGTTGTCCGAGAGCACGGTGTCATACCCATCCGGCAGCCTCGAAATGTACGAGTGTATCCTTGCGGCCTTCGCTGCCTTAACGACGTCCTCAAGCTTCGCGTCCGGCTTTCCGTAGGCGATGTTTTCAAAAATCGTCCCGTGGAAGAGCCATGTGTCCTGCAAGACCATCGTGTAAGCCTTTCTCAGCGAGTCTCGGGTGAGGTCTCTAATGTCCTTCCCGTCGACGGTGACCGACCCCGCGCCGACGTCGTAGAACCTCATCAGAAGGTTGATTATGGTAGTCTTTCCCGCACCTGTCGGGCCGACGATGGCGGTCAGCGAACCGGGCTTTGCGAGCATCGAGAAATCGCGAATGATAGGCTTATCCGGCTCATACGAAAAGTCGACATGACTAAGCTCCACCCTGCCCTTGACGTCCTCAAGCACCTCCGCGTCGGGCGAGTCCGCCTTCTCCGGCTCCGCGTCGATGAGCCCGAAGACCCTTTCCGCCGCGGCAAACGCCGACTGAAGCTCCGCAATGATGTTCGCGACCTCGTTTATCGGCCCCGAGAATTTTCTCGAATACTGCACGAAGCTCGAGAGGTCGCCCAAAAGAAGCGGCTTGTTGAAAAAGCTGTTCCAGATTCCCGCCGCGCTCCCGACGGCCGCCGCGGCAGCATTCTGACTGCTCATAAAAAGCAGCGCGCCGAAAACGCATACAAGCGTGAGCGAGATGTTATTGATGAACATAACGCAGGGCCCGGTGATGGTGCCGTTCGCCTCGGCCTCGGTATACGCGTCGACTGCGATCTTGTTCTTCTCGTCGAATTTTTCGAGCACTGCGTCCTCGCGGCCGTAAGCTCTGATGGTCTTCTGCCCCGAGATCATCTCCTCGACGAACCCGTTCAGCTCTCCCAGCTTGCGGCTTCTGTTTCTGAACATCGGCCTGACCCGGTTTGCGAGCCATCTTGTAAAGACCGCCGTCGCGGGAACGGTGAAGCAGAAAATAAGCACAAGCTTCGGCGCTATCGAGATCATCATCCCAAACGATACCGTCACCGTCACAACGCTCTGCAGTATCTGCAAAAGGTCGTTCGATAGCGACTGGTTCACCGTGTCGACGTCGTAAGTCACCACGCTTATGATATTGCCGGTCTGGTATCTGTCGAAAAAGCTTACCGGCAGCGCGGCGAGGTTTTCAAAAATGTCCTTTCTCATCTGCTTCGATATCTTCTTCGACAGTCTTATCATGACCGCGTTGAGAAGATACACAAGTATCGACGACAGGACATAGAATACGCACATCAGTATCACCGAGCGGTAAATTACCGAAAAGTCCATGCTCCCCGAGTCCTCGCCGAATTTTATCGCGTTTATCGCCTGACCCGAGAGCTTCGGCCCGTACAGCGAAAGGAGCGAGCTCGTCACCGAAAGTATAAGCGCAAGCGCCAAAAGCAGCCTGTTTTTCCCGAGATATCTCCAAAGCCTCAAAAGAAGCGTTCCCTTAGAGTGCTTAACGGTCGAAAAAGGCAGCTTTCCCTCCTCGTAAGCGGAGTCAATCCTTGCCGTCGGGGCGTTCTGATTCTTAGCCATTTTTACACGCTCCTTTCCGCCTATTCGTCCGTGCCCATCTGCGTCTGGGCGATGATCCTGTACTCCTCGCAGTCCCGCATCAGCTCGTCGTGCGTGCCGAGGCCTATGGTCTTTCCGTCCTGCAAAACGAGAATTTTCGTGCAGCCTCTGATCGAACTGATCCTCTGCGCGACCGTAATTGAAGTAGTCTTACTGTAGCCTCGCTTCAAAGCCTTTCTAAGCTCCGCGTCGGTCCGATAGTCGAGCGCCGACGACGAGTCGTCCAAAATAAGTATCTCCGGGCTCCCTGCCAGCGCTCTTGATATTAGGAGCCTCTGCTTCTGTCCGCCCGAAAGGTTGTTGCCCCTCACCGCCACCGCGGACATCATTCCCTTTTCCCTGTTTTTGATGAACTCCGCGGCCTGCGCGTTTTCCGCGGCCTCCTTAATGCCCTCGTCCGAGATGTCCCGGAAGAACCGAATGTTGTCCGCAATGGTCCCTTCCATCACGAAATCGTTCTGGAACGCCACGCCGAACTTCTCCCTCAGCTCGTCGTGAGAATAGCATTTAACGTTAATCCCGTCGATCAGCACCTCCCCCGAATCGACGTCGTAAAACCTCATCAAAAGGTTTAAAACCGTGGATTTGCCCGCGCCTGTCTCGCCCAAAATGCCGAGGCTCTCGCCCCTGCCGAGCGTAAAGCTGAGGTCCTCAAGATTATGCCCGACTCCCGTGTATGAAAACGAAACGTGCCGAAATTCGATGTGCGGCGGCACGGTGTTTTCCTCGTGAGCTTTTTCGTCATGCTTTTCCGGCACAAGGTCCTCCGGCAGAGCTAAAACGTCCGCAACTCGGTGAGCGGAAGCCTCGCCCTTCGACCACATCACGAAGATCCTTGTAATTCCGAGCATGGCGTTTAAGATCATCACGAAATACTGCAAAAACGCGATAATAACGCCCGATTTCGACACCCCGGCGTTCACCCGAAACGCGCCGATGAGCACCACAAGCGTCAGCCCGAGGTTTAAAACCAGCGAGGAGGAGGGGTTGGTCACCGCGGTTATCATTCCCGCCTTCTGGTCTATCGCGGTCAGCTCGTCGTTTACCTTGTTAAAGCGCTCCTTTTCGTATTCCGTCTTCGAGAGCGCCTTTATCACCCGAACGCCGGTGATGTTTTCCTGCAAAACGCGGACGACCTTGTCCAAAACGGTCTGCTCGTCCTTGTAAAGCGGCACAGATTTTTTGGTAACTATGTAAACAATTATCCCGATGAGCGGCAAAAGCGCCACAAGCACCAGTGCGAGCACCGGGTCCATAGTCAGCATCATGAACACCCCGCCCAAAAGGAGTATAGGCGCGCGAATGCCGAGGCGCTGTATCCTCGCCAAAAGTTGGTTCACGTTGTAGGTGTCGCTCGTGAGCCGCGATTCTGCGGAGGGCACGGTCAGCCTGTCCATCTGCCCCGCCGAGAGCCTTTCAAGCTTCTCGAAGAGGTCGTAACGAAGCTTTCTTGTGATCTTTCCCGAGCTCACGGCAGACATTCTGTTCGCGCCGATGTTGCAGGCGAGGCACCCTCCCGCGCAAATAAGCATCAGCCCGCCGAACAGAAAGATTAGCCCCTTGCTCCCCGACGGCACGACGTCGTCAAGAATGATCTCCATAAAGTAGGGGATAAAGAGCTCAAGCACCGCGCCGAACAGCTTTATCACCATTGTCAGGATAATATATCCGACGTAAGGACGTATGTATTTACCGAGTTTTTCCATGATTTCTCCTTCAAATCGGAACTTTTTGCGTATTTTAAAAGTATATCACTTTTGCATTTTGATGTCAAGCGCCGCGGGAGGCAGAAGATGGAGGATAGAGTCTGCACTTACCTTTAGAGTGATAAATCGAAAAGGTTTACACCCCCCAAAGCACATCTCCAAAGAAAAATCACCTGCCTTCGCAAGCGATTTTTCCACATATAGTAAATGAAGCGTGGGTTACAAGCTATCGACATAGTCGCATGCGGCGAGCGCGGCGACCGCTCCGTCAGCGCAGGCGGTGGTCACCTGCCTGACCTTTTTCCGGCGGCAATCCCCCGCCGCAAACACACCGGGAGTGCCGCTCGCGCAGTTCTCCCCCGCCTCGGCGTAGCCGAATTTATCGAGCTCCAAAACGTTTTTAAAGCCCTCGTTCTGCGGGATAAGCCCTATCGCGACAAACAGCCCGTCGAGCGCGATCTCCCGCTTTTCGCCGCTCTGCGAGGTTATTTCGACCCCCGTGAGCGCCTTTTCGCCCAAAAGCTTCGTGACGACGTGCGACGTGATTATCTCGACGTTTTCCCGCTCCGAGACCGCGTCCCGAAGCTTCCCTTCGCCGGTCAGGGCGTCGAGGTTCTGGATAATTATGACTTTTTTTGCGAGCTCCGCAAGAAGCATTGCCTCCTGCAAAGCCGAATTTCCTCCCCCGACGACGCCGACGGTCATGTCCTTATAAAACGCCCCGTCGCATACCGCGCAGAAGGATACCCCGTTGCCGACGAACTCCTCTTCGCGCTCAAGCCCGAGCATACGGTGCTTCGCGCCGGTCGCAATTATGACCGCCTTCGCCTCAAAATCGCCCGAATCGGTCTTTACAAGCTTTCTCCCGTCGTTTTGGGGGATAATTTCAAGCACCTCGCAGGGCTCCAATTCCGCGCCCTGCTCCATAACCTGATCCACAAGCGCCGCGGCAAAGTCGTTCCCCGAGATCTCCTGCGTACCGGGAATATTTTCCACCTTTGGGGAGAAGGTTATCTGCCCGCCGAAAGCGCCCTTTTCCAGAACGAGCGCCGTCTTTCCCGAGCGTCGGGCATACAGGGCCGCGGTAAGCCCCGCCGGCCCTGCGCCTATAATTATGATATCGTAAAGCATCAAGCGCTCACCGTGACGTTTTTCTTGATCTCCGAGACGCCGGCGTACTTTTCAAACTCGCCGCCGTTCACGACCACGAGGGTCGGCGCCTGCCTGATGTCGAACGCCTCGCAAAGCTCTCTGTTCTCGTTCGCCAGAAGCGTGGTGTATTCATACCCCTGCTTGTCCAAGATCCCCTTTATGACCTTGCAGTTCGGGCAGGTCGCGGTGGTGAAGAGATACGCCCCGTCCTTAAGCGAGGTCTCCGCGCTCTCGGCGCCCATCTCTACCTTCGACTCTACGCCGTTTCTTTTAAGCACCGAGGTCGCGATGTTGTAGGTCTTTCTCTCCTTGAATTCCTGCGCCTTGCCGTCGTTCCAGGCCTGTACCGGTCTGTAGTAGCCGGTGATGCGGCTGTAGGTCTCGGTGGGCTTGCCGCAGTGCGGGCAGACGCTCTGCTCGCCGGTAAGATAGCCGTGGTCGCGGCATACGGAATAGGTCGGCGACATGGTGTAGTAAGGCAGCCTGTAATTCTCGGCGATCTTCCTGACGAGGTTCGCCGCAGACTTCCAGTCGGGCAGCTTCTCGCCAAGGAAGGCGTGGAAAACGGTGCCCGAGGTGTAAAGGGTCTGGAGCTCGTCCTGAATGTCGAGAGCCGAGAAGATATCGTCGGTATAGCCGACAGGAAGGTGCGAGGAGTTGGTGTAATAGGGCGTGCCGTCCGAGGCGGTGATGATGTCGGGATACTTCTCGACGTCGTGCTTCGCGAGCCTGTAGGCGGTGGATTCCGCCGGGGTCGCCTCGAGGTTATAAAGGTCGCCGTACTGCTCCTGATAATCGGAAAGTCTCTCGCGCATATGGTTCAGAACGTCCTTGGTGAACTTCTGGGCCTTTTCGCCGACAAGGTTCTCCCTTATCCAGCAGGCGTTGAGGCAGGCCTCGTTCATGCCTACAAGGCCGATGGTGGAGAAGTGGTTGTCGAGGTTGCCGAGGTATCTCTTGGTATAGGGATAAAGTCCCGCGTCCAGAAGCTTAGTGATGACGGTCCTCTTGATCTTGAGCGAGCGCGCGGAGAGGTCCATAAGATGATCCAGCCTCTGATAGAACTCCTCCTCGTTCTTGGAAAGATACGCTATCCTCGGCATATTTATGGTGACGACGCCGATAGAGCCTGTCGATTCGCCCGAGCCGAAGAAGCCGCCGGATTTCTTGCGAAGCTCTCTAAGGTCTAACCTTAAGCGGCAGCACATAGAGCGCACGTCGGAGGGCTCCATGTCGGAGTTGATATAGTTGGAGAAGTAGGGAGTGCCGTACTTCGCGGTCATCTCGAACAGAAGCTTGTTGTTTTCGGTCTCGGACCAGTCGAAATCGCTGGTGATGGAATAAGTCGGGATAGGATACTGGAAGCCGCGGCCGTTCGCGTCGCCCTCGATCATGATCTCGATGAACGCCTTGTTGACCATATCCATCTCGGGCTTGCAGTCCTTATAGCAGAAGTCCATCTCCTTGCCGCCGACTATGCAGGGAAGCTCGGCGAGGTCGTTCGGAACGGTCCAGTCAAGGGTGATGTTCGAGAACGGAGCCTGCGTGCCCCACCTTGAGGGGGTGTTCACGCCGTAAACAAAGCTCTGGATGCACTGCTTGACCTCTTTATAGGAGAGGTTGTCGACCTTCACGAACGGCGCGAGGTAGGTGTCAAAGCTCGAAAACGCCTGAGCACCCGCCCACTCGTTCTGCATGATGCCGAGGAAGTTGACCATCTGGTTGCAAAGGGTCGAAAGATGGCTCGCGGGGCTCGAAGTTATCTTTCCCTGGATTCCGCCGAGTCCTTCCTTGATGAGCTGCTTTAAGCTCCAGCCGGCGCAGTAGCCGGTCAGCATCGAAAGGTCGTGCAGGTGGATATCGCAGTCGCGGTGGGCGTTCGCGATCTCCTGATCGTAAATTTCCGAGAGCCAGTAGTTGGCGGTTATCGCGCCGGAATTCGAGAGGATAAGTCCGCCGACGGAATAGGTAACGGTCGAATTTTCCTTGACTCTCCAGTCGTTTATCTGCAGATAATCGTCGACTATCTGCTTATAGTTGACAACGGTCTGGTTGAGGTTTCTGATCTTCTCGCGCTGTTTTCTGTAGAGAATGTAGGACTTCGCCACGCTGTCGTAACCGGCCTTGATGAGAACGCTCTCGACCGAGTCCTGAATGTCCTCGACCGCTACCTTGCCGTCCTTGATCTTCGGCTCGAAGTCGGCCGTGACCTTGAGGGCCAGAAAGTCGATGACGTCCTGATTGAACTGCTTTTCGCAGGCGTTGAAGGCGGCGATTATCGCGTTCGAGATCTTCGAGATGTTGAAGTCGACGACCTTGCCGTCGCGCTTGATGACATTATACATTTTGTTTCCTCCCGTTATTTCATTTTCAGATATTTTAAAGCCGAAGCTATTATATCCCGTTTTTGTTGAGCTTTCTCGGTCAGCCGTTTTTTCTCCTGCCTGTCGGCTCATCGTACTGTCCTGCGCCACTCGCCCGTCGTTTGCCCAGTTTGGCGAGCAACCTGCACAGTCCCCAACACGTCCCCCTACACAGCCTACACACCCCTACACGGCCACTTGCGCAGCCCCCTACACGCCACTGGCACGGCCCCTGCACGGTACCGGCACCGGCGCGGAATAAATCTAATATACAGCATATTTTGGGCTTTGTCAAGAGTCAAACACTACATATTGTGCCTGATTTTCTCAAAAACCGCGAACTTCTACTTTGTTCACATATTTTGCCGCGATTTTTTGTAGACTTTCCATAAATTCCGGGGTCGGGGTCGTGAAGCCTCCCGAAATGAGCTCGCCGGAATCCTTGAACGCCTGGAGATAGTACCGATCCGCCCCTTTTATCCACTGCCCTATCGCCTCGATGTCCTCGGGGGTGTGAAGCTCGGGCATCACGGTGGTGCGAAACTCGCAGTCGACCGCGCCGGAGCGGAGAAACTCCACGCTCTCCTTAATAGGCGCGATGTCGAATTTTTCGAGCCCCGCCGTCAGCCCGTATTTTTCGGGCGAGTTTTTGATGTCCATCGCTACCGAATCGCAGAGCCCGCCGAACACCGCCCGCCGCAGCCTTTCGGGGAAGCTGCCGTTGGTGTCGAGCTTGATCAAAAGCCCCAGCGATTTTATCTCCTTCATGAGCTCGAAAACGTCGTCCGAGATGAGCGGCTCGCCCCCGGTGATGCAAACACCGTCCAAAAGGCCCTTTCTCATTTTTAAGTGCCCGATGACCTCGTCCTGCGGGACGTAGTCGGCGAGGGTTATCTTGGTCACGAGCCGGGCGTTATGGCAGAACGGGCATCTGAAGTTGCAGCCCGCCAAAAACACCGTCGAGGCAACCTTTCCGGGGTAATCAAGAAGTGTCATCTTCTGAAAGCCGTGAATTTCCATCTTTTGCTCCTTGGAAAATGTTTGTCTCCGAAAGACTGCGAATCATTTTCGGAGTGATTTTGATTATACACCAAATTTTGAGGCTTGTCAACCCCTCGACCACAATATTTTGTGGTTGACCCGCGTTTTGGCTGCCTCTCCCCTGCCGATTTTCGGTGGTAAGTACCCCGGCTTTACAGCCTCAAAAGCCCCTTTTTATGGGAAATTATTTTTCCGAGCTTTGTGTATTCTGCACAAATTTCAATGTGATTTTTCTACGCTTATTACAGGCAAAAATTCTCGCAAAAGTGCTGTAAAGCAAATTGTCTTAACACGCAAAAATTTCGCTGCGGCAGTCCCAAGGCGCGGCTAAAGGATCTTCACTTTACACATATATTATACCCCCAAAAATCGGGCGTTTCGGTGCTGCTCCCCCAAAAAGCACTTGACTGCCTCGGAATAATGTGGTAAACTGTTATTATAAAACAACGGAGGCGCAAAAATGTCACAAAAAAGCAAAAGCCCGGCCCCGCCCGCAAATCCGCACGGCGGCCACCGCGAACGGCTCCGCGAGCTCGTCCGCAGAAACGGGCTCAAAAATCTACTGCCGCACCAGATCCTTGAATATATCCTCTTCACGCCGATCCCCCGCCGCGACACGAACCCGATCGCTCACGCGCTTTTGGACCGTTTCGGCTCGCTCGCAGGGGTGTTCAATGCGAGCATACCAGAACTTATGGAGGTCCCGGGAATCGGCCAGGAGACGGCGATCTATCTCAATCTCATCGCGAATTTTTACGACGAGTACGGCGGCTACGTCCCGAGTGAGAACACCCTGAGCACCGATATTTCCGCCGAGCTCTATTTCGAGGCGCTTGCGCCCGACGACGGCGAGTACCTCATCGTCACGCACATCAACGCCGCGTTCGGCGTCGTCATGTCGGAGGTCATCAAGGCGAGCCTCGACCCCGCGAAGCAGATATCGCTCAACCGTGCCGTCGCCGAAACCTTTGACCGGAAGCATTCCTGCGGGGTTCTTCTCGCACATATCTCGCAAAACGCGAGTTTTACGCCCGACGAGGAGCGCGTCGTCAACGGCATCATCGACGCGTGCCGGCCGCTGATCACGATCTTCAATTTTTATGTGATACGCCGCGAGCGCCTCGTCAAAAAGATTTTTGTAACCGCGCCGAACGGGTAAAATAACGGGTGATACGGTTGCCGTACCACCCGTTTTTTTGCGGTTTTTTGGGGAATGCTGCTCTTATCGGAGTCTGTGCGCTTCCGGGCTCCAGCGATTTGCAGCGCGTTTACTCCCCGGCGCAGCAAAGTGCGGGAGCCTTCATGGGCGAAGCCCGGGCGGCAGCGGAGCTGCCGCCACGCCCGCCGCGCTTGCGCGGCGGGCGGTGCGCACTCCGTGCGCACCGGGCTTCGCCCCGCACTCCCCCGCGCCTTACACCAAACCATAAAAACGCAGCAAAAAAGCAGGGATCACTCCCTGCTTTTTGCCGCCTTATTTATTATTTCTCCTTGCGCTTTTTGACGATCACGACCGCGCCGAAGATGAATACCATCGCCCAGAGAACCGTGATGATAGCGAACGCGTTCGAGTACATCTCGAGCTCGTAGTCGCCGGTTGCCGGGTTCATGTCGTCGCCGTGCGGGCGGTTTCTGTCGCCGCCGACGCCCGCGTTCATGTCCTCGCCGTACGGAACCCTGCTTTCTTGCAGTTCCTCCGGCGCGTTCTTCAGGTTAATGAAGGTCGCGTTGCCGTAAACGCCCTGCATTATCACCCCGACCTGACCCGAGGCAATGACGGTGTAATCACCCGAATCGACCTCGCTGATCGAATACGACGTGCCTTCCGGCAGGCCGTCCGCGTAAATGGTCTGGCCGTGCCTCAGGTAGACTGTCGCGGTGCCCGCGGTGAAGGCCACCTGGCCGTAAACGCCGTTGATGCTCGCGTCGCTAAGCGTGATGTAGAAGGTGAAGGTTCTATCCATCTCGGCAGCCGTGCCGGTCACGATCTTCGTGAGGCTGAAGCCGCCGACCGCGGGGGCCTCGTAGGTGTTCACGAACTGCGCCGTCGCGCCTGCGTTCGCGGGAATTATGCCCGAAGCTCCGGTGGAGGACTGGGTGAAGTTTTCGACCTCCTCCTCGGTGACGGTGTAGCCGATGTTCGCGGGAAGATCCGAGGCTGTCATGACCTGGCCGTCCCTAAGGGTAATGTGCGCAACGCCTCCGCTGAAGCTCATCTCGCCATACTGGCCGCTGACCGTCGGATCATCGACAGTTACGGTGAAGTTGAAGACCTGATTCGGGTCGAAGCCTTCGCCGACGACCGTCTTCTGGACCGACAGCGAGCCGTATTCGTTATCCTTGTGGTTGATGTAGACGACATCTGCCGAGCCGCCGGACGGGATCACGCCGCTCTGGTTGATGGCCTGCGGAATGTAATCGCCGTAGTCGTTCTCGACGACCGAGTAGCCGACGTTCGCGGGAAGGCCGCTCGCGGTCGCCCTCATGCCGTGGGACAGCGTGATTATCGCCACGCCGCCGTTGAAGAACATGTCTCCATACTGGCCGGTGACCGTGTTATCGGACAGCATGACCGTGAAGGTGAAGCGCTGCATCATGTCCGCGCCGTCGCCGGTGACCTGCTTCGTGACCGACAGGCTGCCGGTTTCGGGTATAGTCTGCCACCTGGCGTTGATTATCTCGACGACGACAGGCGTTCCGCTGACAAGGGTGCCCGCAGTGTTGCCGCTGTCGGTCGTGGTGTAGCCGTCAAGGTTGGCCTCGGCCTCCGTGACCGTGTATCCGGTGCCCTCGGGCAGACCGGCCGCGGTCTTAGACTCGCCGTTCGCGAGGGTGAAGGTCGCGGTTCCGCCGACGAACTCCATCTCGCCGTAGATACCATTTATAGCGGTATCCGAAAGCGTTACGGTGAAGTTGAACGGCTTAGTGAGGTCCGCGTCGTCGCCCTGAACGGTCTTTCTGACCGTGAGAGAGGTGTCCTTGGAAATAGTCTTGGTGTTGGTAAATTCTACCGCTACAGGCTCCGCCGTGAGCACGCCATTCGTGTTGCCGCTATCGGCCGCGATGAAGTCCTTCGCGTCCTCGGTGACGGTGTAGGTGATGCCGACGGGCAGCTTGGTCGCTGTAGCGCTCTCGCCGTTGCCGAGATCAAACGTCGCAACGCCGTTCGCGAACGTCATGTCGCCATACGCGCCGTTTATTGCGGTGTCGGAGAGGGTCACGGTGAAGGTGAATCTATCTGCCGGGAAGTCGCCCACGACGTGCTTTGTGACGGTCAGATCCGTCTCGTTGGGAGCGCTCTTTTCGTTAATGTACTCAACATTTTCGGAAGCGTCCGCAGGGATCGTGCCGTTTGCGGTCGCGCCCTCGACGATGATACCGTTGACCTTCGCGGTCGTGGTGTAGCCGTCGGCGTTCGCCTCGAGCTCCCTAACGGTATATTTGGTGCCGGCCGGGAGCTTGTCGAACGTGAAGCTCTCGCCGCTCTTGAGAGTAACGGTGAATATGTTGCCTTCTGCCTTGTAAATGGTCTTTTCGCCGGTGCTATAGGTCTCCGCTACTCCGTCGCCGTCAAGAACAACGGTGAACGTGAAGTCCTTGGTCCTGTCGCCCAGCGCGCCGGTGACCGTCTTTGTGAGGGTCAGGGAGCCGAATTTCTGCTCCACGGTGTTGGTGACGGTGACATTAGCCTCGATGTCCGTGGCTATTGTGCCTGTCTGGCCATCGTATGAGGTGGTGTAGCCTTCGTAATCCTCCTCGGTTACCGTGTAGGTGATGCCCGCGGGGAGTTCGACGGCAGTCTTGCTCTCGTTGTGCTTGAGCGTGAACTCCGCCTTGCCGTTTGCGAAGGTCATGCCTCCATAGACACCATTTATAGTGGTGTCGCTAAGGGTTACGGTGAAGTTGAACGCCTTTTCGGTATCGCCGCCCGCGCCGACAACGGTCTTGGTGACGGTCAGGCTGCCGACCTGCGGGGTCTTGGAGTTGCTGACTTTGACCGTCGTGACTCCCTTAACAATCTCACCGGAGTTAGTGTTCGCCTTGGTCTCGGTGCCAACCATCGAAGTGTAGGTGGTGGTAAAGTCGTCCTGACCTGCCTCTGCCTCGGTGACCGTGTAGGTAGTGCCGACAGGGAGCTCGGAGGCAGTTTTGCTCTGCTTGCTCGTGAGCGTGAACTCCGCTACGCCGTTCGTGAAGGTCATGTCGCCGTAGGTGCCGTTGATGGTCTCATCGCCGAGAGTTACGGTGAAGTGGAACTCCTTGGTCTGATCCGCCTCGTCGTCGGAATAGACTGTCTTTTCAACGGAGAGGCTGCCCTTTTCGACGTTTTTGGTGTTCGTAACAGTGATCTCGACCGAATCGGTGTCTTCAATCTTGCCGGTTATTCCGTCAGCAGGTATCGCCTCGCCGCCATAGGTCGCTTCGTATCCCTTGCTGTCGGTCTCCTTGACGGTATATTTCGTACCTACAGGTATTTCGGTAAACTCAACATATTCTCCGTTTCCAAGCTCGAAGGTATACTCTGCCTTGTCAGTCGCTTTCTCGACTTTTACTCCTAAACTGCTCTTCGGAGTTATCAGGTCGAGATTGCTTCCTTCAAAGCTTACGCTGAAGCTAAACTTCTCCTTCTCGTTCGTGTTGGTCTCTACTCTCTTCGTTACCTTCAACGAACCCTTTTCGACGTTCTTAGTGTTCGTAACAGTGATCTCGACCGAATCGGTGTCTTCA
>CANQLR010000043.1 GCA_947624745.1 uncultured Clostridia bacterium
TGGTGGAGGCGACGGGAATCGAACCCGTGTCCGAAAACTCCTTGGGAAAACTTTCTCCGAGTGCAGCCTATCTTTTAGCTTCCCCTTGGCGCGCGCCGGCAGGCAGGCTCACGCCGAGGGTATCCCGAAATCGCCGCGGAGGCACGGGAACGCCTCCGCAGAGTTCACCACTGATCGACGCCCTTATCCGAGCCGTGGTACTCTCGGACAGGACGGGCCGCTATTAGGCAGCAGCCAGATTTAAACTGTTATTGTCGTTTAAATTTAAAGTTGCACCATTTTAAAGAGATACAGTGCGGTCTCTACTCGCTTATTCGCCTTTGAAATCCCCGTCGAAACCTTGACGCCCCCATATTTTGCCGACCGGATCGCCGGCCGCACTATTATTATACCCCGTTTTCGCGAAAAAATCAAGCTCATGCTTTAAAACGCTAAATTTGGGTGATCCCGCACTCCCCCAAAATTTGTGTTGTTTGGGGGAGCAAAGTGCGTCCGCTCGGGGCTCACGGTAATTGTAGACTTGCACAAATTTGGGTTTTGAATATTGTTCAATCCAACAAAGTTCTGCAATTTTTTGCAAAAAATAATCAAATTCGACATTTACCACTTGACATCAGCGCTAAAGTGTGTTAAAGTATAGTTGTCCTCTTACTTATCTCTCTGTGCAGTTATTCCGGCTGCGCGGGGAGATTTTTTATGCCAAGGGGTGGGAAGAAGGAGGAGGGCGGGGTGGGTGACGGGGCTTTTGGGATTTTGGGGGCATTTGCGGCAAAGGAGAAGGGTAAGAAGGGGCAAATGGGGACGGGGCGAAGCCCCAAAGCCCATGAAATGGGCTTTGTCCGCCGTTGGAAAAGTCAGCTCAGAACTTTTAAAAGGTAGGAGTGCCAACATTTTGCTAAGGAATGGAAATTCTGAAACGGCGGGAATCGCGCCATATGGGCGCGATTAGGGCTTCGCCTTCGCACCAAGGTGCAGACCCCGCACGGCGAAGCCCCGTGTGAGCCTTCGGCTCACTGTTCGGCCACAGAGGGGTTCCCAAAACGCCTGCGTTTTGGGATGGAGGAGGAGCGACAGAGTGAATGAGCGGCGGCATTATTTACATTATAAAGTGCCGCCGCGAACGATACGTAGTCCGCGACGACGAGCGTGGCCGAACAGCCGCTAGCGAAGCGAGCGGCAGGGGCTTCGCCCCAGCCAGTGCCTCTACCGAAGTATGCATTAAAGCACAAGTTTCCTGCCTCTGCCTAAATGTGCAAGTCTGTACTTTACTGCGTTAAGGAGGAAAAGTCGAGAATCTGCACCGGGCAAAGCCCCATGCGCGGAGCTTTGCTCCGCGCGGCCGGAAGGCTTCGCCTCCCGGCACGCCGGCCACGATGTGGCCGGCGGGGGCTTTGCCCCCACACAGCGCCCCTACCGCAGTTCGCGGAGGGGCACAAGCTTTGTGCCTCTGCCTGCTTGTGCGAGTCTGTACTTTACTGCATTAAGGAGGTAAAGGTGAGAATCTGCACCGGGCGAAGCCCCGGTGCGGCAGCTCCGCTGCCGCACTGCCGTCCCCGCTCGCGGGGACGGCTCGGCGCCCTCCGGCCGCCTCGGGGCTTCGCCCCACCCATAACGCAACCTCCACCCCAAGCTATAAACCGCCCCTTTTGCAAAGCTTGCCCCTCATCGCTCTGCCTCTCCTCCCCCTCACCCTCCTGTTGAGAAACTCTCTCTATATAAGTTATTGCTTTTCCCCCTCCTTCGTGGTATCCTATAGATGAGCTCAAAAAAACTCCGCGGAAAATTAAAGGAGTAATCATTATGAAACTATCAATAGGTGAAAACATCAGAAGAATGAGGCGGCAGCGCGACCTCACCCAGGAACAGCTTGCGGACAGGCTCGGGGTGACGTATCAGTCGGTCAGCCGCTGGGAAAACGGCTCGGCCTACCCCGATATGGAGCTTCTGCCCGCGATCTCCGACATCTTCTCGGTCTCGGTCGACGAGCTTTTGGGGATCCCCGAGGCCGAGAAAAACCGGCAGGCCGAGGCGCTCGTCATGCAGTACGCGGACATTATAAATCACGAGTATCCGTCCGCGGGTGAGGAAAAACGTGTCGAACTTCGCGCAAAGCTTGCCGGGCTTGTGAGGGATCTGCGGCGCGATTTTCCGATGACGGAGGCTGCAAACGCCATATTTACATCGCTTGGCAAGGTCGAGGCGCAGGAGCCCGTCCTGTCGGAATATCGGCTTTTGGCGGAGGCAATCTTGGCGAAGGATCCGAAAAACTACGACGTGATTTCCGGCTTTTCCCAAATTGAGGAGGACGGCCGGGTCGAGGATTTTCTTAACAGATTCTCGACACCCTGCGATGCGAGCCGCGATTCGCTGCTGTTTGAGCGCTATCTTTCGCGTGGAGAAGCGGAAAAGTTCGAGCTGCTGCGCCAAAAGCTGCTGTATAACGCCGTGAGGGACGCGGTGTCTTGGAAGCGTTTCAGAAGCATGGACGACTACGGCGATATTGGGGAGTCCGTTGAGAGGCTCAGGGCCTGCCTTGGCATCATTCACGCGTTCGAGGGCGAAACGCCGACCACCGAGCACCCGGTGACCTGCGACGGCGTGCCCGATTGTTGGATCTATGAAAAGGTCTGGAACGGTCTGCGGCTGTCCTGCCGCGAGGCGATGCTCGGGGAAATAGAGGAAGCTCTTGCCATTCTTGAGGACGTCGTCGGGCTTTCGGAGGCGGCGGAAAACCTCCCCGAAGGCGCGAAAATAAGGGATTCTCGCTTTCTGCCCGACCTTTGCTGGAGCAAGGCCGTCACCGAGTTTGATTGGGGCAAAAGCTTTCACTTCCGCACCGGGCAGGACGGCTGCTGGACGGTGCCGTTCGGCGCCAAAGATGTGCTCAAAGCCCTCACCGCCGAACGCGGCTGGGAATGGTTCGATCCGATAAGGGGCGAGGAGAGGTTCAAAGCCCTTGTCGAAAGGGTCAGAGCGCTGGTCGAGGTCAAAAAAGATCAATAAAAATCCCCCGCAGGATACTTCCCGCGGGGGCTATTTTATCTTTAGTCAAGCTCCTTGACGCCGGTATAGAGCTCGTAGTATCTGCCCTTCATTTCGAGGAGCTGCTCGTGGGTGCCGCGCTCGATTATCTCGCCGTGCTCCAAGACCATTATGGCGTTGGAGTTTCGGACGGTCGAGAGGCGGTGGGCGATTACGAACGTCGTGCGGTTCTTCATCAGCCTATCCATTCCGTGCTCGATGTGCCGCTCGGTCCTCGTATCGACCGAGGAGGTCGCCTCGTCAAGCACCAGTATAGGCGCCTTCGAGACTGCAGCCCTCGCGATATTCAGAAGCTGCCTCTGTCCCTGCGAGAGGTTCGCGCCGTCGCCCTCCAAGACCGTGTCGTAGCCGTGCTCGAGCCTCATGATAAAGCTGTGCGCCGAGGCCGTCTTTGCCGCCGCGACGATCTCCTCGTCGGTGGCGTCAGGTCGGCCGTAGCGGATATTCTCCTTGACCGTGCCGGTGAAGAGGTGGGTGTCCTGCAAGACCATCGCGATATTTTCGCGGAGATAATCCCGCTGATATTCCTTGACGTCTATGCCGTCGATGAGAATTTCGCCCTGGTCGATGTCGTAGAAGCGGTTCAGAAGGTTTGTGATGGTCGTCTTTCCCGCGCCGGTCGAGCCGACGAAGGCTATCTTCTGGCCCGCGTGGGCGTAGAGGTTGATGTCCTTAAGGACTATCTTGTCGGGAACGTAGCCGAAGGTGACGTTTTTCATGACGACCTCGCCCTCGATGGGCTTGGTGGAGGCGTTTGCGGGGTCGCTTGCCTCGGGGGCGGTGTCCATGACCTCAAAGACGCGCTCTGCACCTGCGAGAGCCGCGAACAGTGTCGACATCTGCTGGGAGATCATGTTAATCGGCATCGAGAACTGGCGCGAATACTGCGCGAAGAGGGTCAGTCCGCCGGGGGTGAGGCGGTTGAAGATCATGAGAATCCCGCCGACGCCGATGGTGACCGCGTAGCTTATCTGGGAGGTGTTGCCCATTATCGGGCCCATGACGCCGCCCCAGAACTGCGCCTTGAACTGCTTTTCGCGCATGTCGTCGTTGAGCTCGTCGAACTCCTGAACGCAGGTGTCCTCGTGGTTAAATACCTTAATTACCTTCTGGCCGGTGACCGTCTCCTCGGTATAGCCGTTGACCGCGCCGAGGGCGGCCTGCTGACCGCTGTAGTATTTCGAGGATATCCTTGCGATCGCGCCTCCGCCGAGGGTGAATATCGGGATAAACACTATGGTCACGAGGGTGAGTATCCAGTTGGTCGTTATCATGAAGATGAATGTGCCGATCAGCTGGACAGAGCCGGAAAACAGCGACGTGAGGGAGTTATTGATCATGATGTCGATGTTGTCGATATCGTTTGTGAAGCGGGACATTATCTCGCCGGTGGGGTTTTGGTCGAAGTACCTGACCGGCAGGCGCTGGAGCTTCGTGAACAGGTCGTTTCTGATGTTCTGGATAGAGCCCTGCGAGATGGAAAGCATCAGCCTCGACTGCAAATAGGTCGTGATGATGTTCAGGCCGTAGACCACCGTTATCACGGTGCCGACCGAGATGATGAACGAGATGACGTCGCTTTTTGTCATGACGTCCGAGGCCGCGCCGGAGAAGCTCGAAAGAATGGAATCGACGAGCTTTTCGGGACCCGACATATTGACGGGGGCGCCGGTGACGTAGATATATAGCCGGTTGATGACCGGGGCTATCATGTACGAGCCGAGAAGGGTGGTGACGGTGGAGATGAGCATGCACGCCAAAACGCCGATGAGGCGGAATTTAAACGGCGCGAGGTAGCTTAACATTCTCGCTATCGTCTTTTTCGAGTTCTTCATCTTTCCGCCGCCCGAGATCCTCGGGCCGCCGGGGCCGCCCCGCCGCTGCGAGGCCGCTTTTTTGTTGTACTGCTTCTGGAGCTGTTCAAGCGTTCTTGCCATTACTTACCCGCCTCCTTTCTTTCGGAGTCGTTCTGCGAATAATATATCTCCTGATAGGTCTCGTTGGATTGAAGAAGCTCGTCGTGGGTGCCTATGCCGGCGATCTTTCCGTCGTTCATGACGACTATCATGTCGGCATCCTTGACCGAGCTTATCCTCTGCGCGATGATTATCTTCGTAGAGTCGGCAAGCTCGTTTCGGAACGCCTGGCGGATCTGCGCCTCGGTCGCGGTGTCGACGGCGGAGGTCGAGTCGTCAAGTATCAAAACCTTCGGCTTTTTAAGGAGAGCCCTTGCGATGCAGAGCCTCTGCTTCTGGCCGCCCGAGACGTTGGTTCCGCCCTGATCGAGAAGCGTTTCATATCCGTCCTTGAAGGAGCTGATGAATTTATCCGCCTGCGCGCTCGAAGCGGCGGCGACTATCTCCTCGTCGGTGGCGTTCTGATCGCCCCAGCGGAGATTTTCCGCGATAGAGCCGGAAAACAGGGTGTTCTGCTGCAAAACCATGCCAACGCCCTCGCGAAGATTATAAAGGCTGTAGTCCTTTACGTTCACGCCGTCGACCGTGACCTCGCCCTCGTCGACGTCGTAGAGGCGGGAGACGAGGGAGACAAGGGTGGTCTTTCCGCAGCCGGTCGAGCCGACTATTCCGCAGACGGAGCGGGCAGGAATGCGAAGGTTTATGTTGTCAAGGACGGGGTCCTCGGAGTTTTTATAGTAGCGGAATGTGACGTTTTTGAACTCGATATCGCCGTTTTTGACGGTGAGATCCTTTTGAGCCGCGCCCTCGTCGGAGATGTCCGGCACCTCGTCCATGACCTCGGCGATACGCTTTGCGGAGGCCAGCGAACGGGAGGCGGTCATAAAGAGCATCGAGACCATCATCAGGGACGAAAGTATCTGGGTCGCGTAGGAGATGAACTGCGACAGGTCGCCGACCTCCATGCCGAAATCTAATACTATGTTTCCGCCGAGAAGAAGTATCGCGATTATCGTCGCGTTCATGACAAGGGTCATTATCGGGTTCATGAAGATGACTACCTTCATGGCGCCCATGGCGGTGTTTTTAAGGTCGAGGTTGGTCTCGGCGAATTTTTCGATCTCGTATTCCTCGCGGGTGAAGGACTTTACGACCCGAACGTTCGTGACGTTTTCCTGAACGCGGGAGTTGAGGGCGTCGATCTTTTTCTGCACCATCGAGAATTTCGAGAAGCCCTTCGCGATTATGAGCGCGATACCGCCGATGAGGACCGGCACCGCGACGGCGAATATCACCGAAAGGGAAGGCTGAAGGGATATCGCCATGATGAGCGCCGCCACCAGCATTCCCGGCGAGCGTATCGCCATGCGAAGAAGCATGTTGACGAAGTTCTGGAGCTGTGTGACGTCGTTGGTCATTCTCGTGACCAGAGATCCGGTCGAGAATTTATCTATATTTGCAAACGAGAAGCTCTGCACGCGGGTGAAGATGTCCCGCCGCAGGTCTCCTGCGAAGTTTATTGCCGCTTTCGCGCCGAAGTATGAGCCTCCCACGCCGCCCGCCATCATTAAAAGCGCCATGCCGATCATGCCGAACATGACGAGCAGGCTTCCGCCGACGGTAAGGGTGCCCGCCTTTGCGGAGTTGATGACATAACCGAGGAGCTTCGGCATTACCACCTCGCCGACGACCTCTATCATCATGCAGATAGGTCCGAGGATAAAGAACGGAAGGTACGGCTTTATGTACTTAAACCAGTTGTGCTTTACCAAATTAAATTTACTCCTTTCAAACGCAAAGCGTCCCGGGGGACGCTTTAAATGCGGTTCACTTGAGCGGACGCCGAAAAGCCGGTCGGATATCCGCAGAAGCTTTACTTGGCCTTCTTTCTGCCGGCGGCGGGCTTCTCTGCGGCAGCCGCAGCCTCGGCGTTCGGGCCGGCGTTTTCGCCTATCTTCTTAAGTATTTCGTTGACCTGTGAAATTTCCTCCTCCGAGATACCCTCGAAGAATTTCTCGTCCATAACGGCGAGGGCCTGCTTCGAGTTCTTCAAAAGCTCCTGACCCTTTTCGGTGATGGATATGTGGTTCATTCTGGCGTCGTCAAAAGACTGAGTTCTCGTTATAAGATCCAGCGAGGCAAGTCTGTTCAGGGTAACTGCTACGGCGGCGGAGGATATGTCGAGCTTCTTGGCGATATCCTTCTGGCAGATGCTCTTGTTGGCAGCTATGATGGCGAGCATATGATGCTGGCTGACATGGATGCCGAGATCCGCTATCTCATCCTCCATAAGCACATTGTGAAGACGGTTCGTATACATAAGAAGGTGTATGAATTCGGCGATTTTCTTCTGTTTAGACGTCTCTTTCTTCATGGCGTTTACTTCCTTTCGCAATCAGATTCGCGGTATTTCACGCGGGTCAACAAACAGTTAGGCTTTTAACTATTTATGGTATAATAATATAACAACCCGGCCGCTTTGTCAAGTGTCAAAATCTAAAAAAGTTTAGTTTAAATCACTAAAGCTTTTGTGCAATTTTCATAATCCCGTTATACGCGCTTTTAAAGCTGCGCCGAATGCACCAAAACCCTTTTCAGCGGCTGAGATTCTGCACCCACGAGCGGCGCCTGACCATTATAAGCCCGATCACGCAGCGAATGAGCCCCGACATCTGCTCGCAGAGCATTATAAGCTCGACGGGCATGTTCGGCGCGAAGTGTATCAGGCAGAAGACGAGCGGATAGTTTATCGCCCATATCGCGCCGCTGTCGAAGATAAAGGTTATCATCGTCTTTCCGCCCGAGCGCATCGTGAAGTAGCAGGCGTTCAGGAAGGACTGCACAGGCATTCCCGCCGCGACGGCAAGAATGAATTTCGTCGCGAGCTCGCGGATCTCGGGTTCGGTGTTGTAAAACTGCGGGAAAACCCCCGAGAGGAGCGCCATCACCGCGCCGGTGACTATCCCCGAGGCGAAGGAGACGAAAAGGAGCTTCGTGTCGGTGTCGACGGCCTCCTCCGTCTTTCCCGAGCCGAGCGACTGGCCGATGATTATCGAGATCGCCGAGCCGAGGGACAGAAACACGACGTTGAAAAGGTTCATGACCGTGACGCTTATGTTGTTCGCGCTGACGACCTCTAAGCTGCGGTAGGCGTAGCACTGGGTCACCGCCGCAATGCCGAAGCTCCAGAGCGCCTCGTTCAGAAGAAGCGGCGTGCCCTTTATGACGATGCCGCGGACGATTTCGGCGGGGATCCTCGGGCTTTTGTAGAGCCCTACCGCAAAGGGGCATTTTTCGCTGTTTTTATGGGTCCAGCTGATGACTATCACCGCCTCGACATAGCGCGAGACTACCGTTGCGAGGGCTGCGCCGACGGCTCCCAGAGCGGGCGCGCCGAGGTGCCCGAAGATCAGCACCCAGTTCAGAAACAGGTTCACTGCTACGGCAGCGACCCCCGCGCTCATCGGCACGACGGTCTCGCCTGTTTCGCGAAGCGTTCCGGCGTAGGTCTGCGTTAAAGCAAAGGGCAGAAGGCCGAACATCATGACTTTAAGGTAATCCGCGCCGTATTGAAGGGTCGCCGCAGGATCGCCGACGGTCGCGGTGTCGGATATGTAAAGGGACACCAGATCCGCGCGGAACAGGCCGAAAACGACTATGCCCACGGCGGTCATGACGGTGCAGATCATGAGCTTGAAGCGCATGGTGAAGCGCACGCCATCCGGGTCGCCCGAGCCTTGGTACTGCGCGGTGAAGATGCCTGGGCCGGCGACTGCGCCGAAGATCAGGATATTAAAGACGAAGACGAGCTGGTTCGCGATGGAAACGCCTGTCATGGGGTCGGTGCCGGTCTTGCCGACCATTATGTTGTCCAAAAGCCCGACAAAGGTGGTGATGGCGTTCTGGACGATTATCGGCAGCACCACCCCCGCGAGCATGCGGTAGAACGCGCGGTCGCCTATGAATTTTTTGCGAAAGTTTCGTAACACAAAATGACCTCCGATGAAATAGTAACGGAGATAGTGTAGCACAAGTGGGGAGAAAATGCAAGGGGTTTTAGAGGATAGAGGGTTAGAAATTAGAGATTAGAGGTTGCACTCAATATTAGCGAGACAAGCCGAAAAGGTTTCGCCGGCCTTTCCTCAAAAGGCCGCGGGGTCGAGGGGCATAGCCCCTCGTCGCGACCGCAGTCGCGAAACTCCCCTCGGCGTAAGCCAGCGCAGGACGGGGAGAAAAAATCTGTCCTGTGGACAGTTTTTTCGTGGGGAGACCCTCGCCGGGGGTCTCCCCGTTTGCCGAGCGATGAGCGAGGCAAAGAGAAGGTCGAGCTACATCAAATGTAAACGGTTGCACACAAGGCTGGGGTTACTATCCTTATTTGGCGAGCGGGGAGCGAGGCAAACTCTGCACGAAAGTTGGTTAGACAGTTTGGGGTGGGAGGGGCACTGGCAGTGGGGGCGAAGCCCCGAGGCGGCAGCGGAGCTGCCGCCGTAAAGGCCGCGCGGGGTCTGCGGGTTGGTGCGGTGAGGCAGGGAGTGCGGGGGCGAAGCCCGGGTGCGCGCGGAGCGCGCACCCGCCCGCCGCGTTTACGCGGCGGGTATGGCGGCAGCTCTGCTGCCACCACGGGCTTCGCTGCGTTGAGTCCGCACTTTCCTGCGATGGGGCAGAGAACACGGAGGCGAAGCCCCCGCCGGACACTTTGTGTCCGGCGGGCCGGTAAGCCAAGCTTTCCGGCCGTGCGGAGCGAAGCTCCGCGCAGGGGCTTCGCCGCGTTGGCCTGCACCTTTCCCGCGGTAAGGCAGGCAATCCCCGCTCATAGCCGGCGTTTAGCAGAAAGTTTGGACGTTGCACTATGGTCGGGGCGAAGCCCCAACGCCCGCTCCGTGGGCGTTGTCCGCCGCCGGATAGTCCCGCGCAATCCTTAAAAACAGCGGGAAAACCGACAAATTGCAACGCCGGGAAAATTTACAGGCGGCGGGAATTGCGCCGAAAGGCGCAATTAGGGCTTCGCCCTGTGCAAGGTGTTCGCCTCGCTCATGCTGTTTCCCCCTACCCCTCCCCCAACCCCAGCTTCCTGAGGATCTCCCTCCTCCTTGCCTCGATGATGACCCCGAGGTCTTTGGAGTCGAGAATCCTTGCGAGGTCACGGGAGAGCTTTCTGATAAACGTTTTATTCGTCACCTTGCCGGTGTGCTCGCTCAGTTCTGCGGCGAAGTAGTCGATCAGGGCGGTATTTTCTGGAGAGTCGAAGGCGCGCTCAAGGGCGTAGCGGATATTTCGTTCGGAAATTTCGCCGCGGGAGTAAAGGTTCGTGAGCCTTTCGTTTGCGCTCGAAATAGCTCGGCAGAGCTCGCCGAAGCCGCTGTGTGAGGGGTCTATTCCGAGGCCGATGAGGGCCATTATCTCCGCCGCCCGAAAAAATCCGCCGCGGTCGTCGGACGAAAACTCGGGGAGGAGCTTTTCAATCTCGTCAAAAACGGGTTCTGCCATTTTTTCACCTCTTTCGGGGGATTTTTAGGGAGCGCGAAAAAGAGCCCCGCGCTCGGGAAGGCGGGGGATTTACGGGGTATCATCAGGGCTCTACTTTTCGTACCGCCCCGTTATTTCAAGAACGTTTCCGTCCGGGTCGGTGATGTTAAAATACCAATAGGGCATGTGCACGTTTACATACATAAGCTCCGACAGCTCTCCAATATTTAAGCTTTTTAACCTTTGATACTCGCTTTTCAGATCTTCGACCGCAAAATTGAAAACGACAAGGTTGTTTTTTGGCGCGCCCCGGTTTTTATAAAAATCGTCGATGTATGCTTGATTATACCGTTCGCCGGGGTCATGAGCAATATATTTTTCGTCATATTTTCGGTTATAAAGCGCGATCTTATTGCCGAATTGCACCCATCTGTCGCCGTTTGCGTACTGCGGTTCTTCTTGAAGGAGCGCTTTGTAAAACTCTACCGATCTTTCTAAATTTTCGGTGATGATGTACGTAGTTAAAAGCGTCATGATCTCCTCCGGCAGAGCTACCTCGGCACCTCGCGGCGCAGGACCTCGTCCTTTGACTGATCCTTTAGGCTTACCAGCTTCTCGGTCAGAACGCGCGAAAAGCCGGCTATCAGCGCCTCCTGAATGACAAAGCCGGAGACTAAATTGTCGCCGCTCTTTTCGGGGTCCAAAACGTCCTTGGCGGACTTTCTCACGATGTCGGTGAAGAGGAGCGCGGCGGCGTGGTGCTTGTCGATATAGTCGGAATAAAGGGCCTGAATATCCTCCTCGGGGAGCTCGTTCGAGAGAAGTTCCTTAACGAAGTTAATTGACATAGCCTGCTTCAGTGTGAATATCATGATGAGGCAGGCGATGTGCACCCGGTAGTATTTTTTCTTGACCGGCGCGGGCATGAGCTTCAGGCGGACGTAGTTATTGATCGCCGAGGCGGAAAAAAGCTTGCTGTCGTGCTCCGAGCCCTCCTCCTCGTCGGCGTCGCCGGGGGAGGTGATGAGGCTCAGATACTGCGTAAGAAGGACGATGACCTGATCCATATACAGGCCGATGTCGGGGATATTCTCCCAGCTCGGGAGCCGAAAGCCCGAGACCGCCCTTTCCCACCTCAAAAGCTTGTGGGCGACCAATTCCTTGTCATACATAGCCTTACCTCCAAAAAACATTCAGCCGACAGGGTCATTGGCTCTGCCGGCTGACGGCTTAATTATTCTGATCTATCGCCAAAGGCGATACCGCTTAAATCTGTCCTCTGACTGTCTGTTTTCTGTCTTCTGACTATCACCGGCGCCCGAGATCGTGGTCGTTCCAGCCCGCGCCGTCGTTTTCCTTGATGTAATCGACAAGGGTGTCGACGTCGGTGAAGGCAAGGCCGACATAGCTGTCCGCGCAGCCGTAGTAGAGAGCTATGCGGCCGGTCGCGTCGTCCTGAAGAGTCGAGCAGGGGAAGGTGACGTTCGGCACAAAGCCTCTTTCCTCGTACCATTCCTCGGGGGTGAGGAGGTATCTTCTCGAGCGGTAGAGCACCTTTGAGGGCTCGTCGATGTCCAAAATGGCGCCGCCGATGGTGTAGACGTAGCCGTTGCAGGTGTTGCAGACACCGTGATAGATGAGGAGCCAGCCCTCGGAGGTCTCGATCGGGTTAGCGCCGCCGCCTATCTTCATGCCCTCCCACCAGTTGGAGCCGTTCGGGCTCATGACGTGGCGGTGTCTGCCCCAGTATACCATGTCGGGGGATTCGGAGATGAAGATGTCGCCGAAGGGGGTATGCCCCGAGTCGGACGGACGGCTCAGAAGCTTATACATGCCGTTAATTTTTCTCGGGAAGAAAACGCCGTTGCGGTTGAAGGGAATGAACGGGTTTTCGAGCCTCTCGAAATGCTTGAAATCGGTGGTCTTGGCGACTCCCAAAGAAGCGCCGTAGAAGTCCTGGCACCAGACGATATAGTAGGCGTCCTCGATCTTGATGAGACGGGGGTCGTACTGGTAGAACGGGATAGCGTTCTCGCCCTTTTCGTTCACCATCGGGATCACGTTAGGCTCGTACTGCCAGTTGATGCCGTCCTTCGAGTGGCCGAGGTACAAAAACGGCACGCCGTCGGTGGCTTCGGCTCTGAAAACGCCGATGAATTCGTCGCCGTAGGGCACGACGGAGGAGTTGAAGATCCTCGCGATGCCGGGGAGCGGGTTTCTTTTGATGATGGGGTTTTCGGTATAGCGCCAGATCGGGAGGGTATGACCCTCGGGGCGGGGCTGCCACGGGATATTCGGCAGGGTGGTGCCGTTAAGTATTTTTACTTTAGACATGCTTATCGTCCTTTCTTAAGTTGTGCGCGTGAGATATGCGTCTGCGCTCAGGGATATTATAACACCCGGGAGGAAATTTTTCAATAGATTTTTTGCAAATTGTGAGAAAAATTTTGATGGATAGGGAGGGGAGGATTTGGGGAGGGGGCAAAGGGGCGAAGCCCGGGGTGCGCGCGGAGCGCGCACCCGCCGTCCGAGCTCTGCTCGGACGGCATGGCGGCAGTGGAACTGCCGCCCGGGCTTCGCACGGTGAAGGTACCCGGCTTTGCCTCCTTGAAGCAGAAAAGTGCAGACTCGCACATACGGGTGGAGGCGCAAAGCTTGCGGTTCTTTGGAAACTATGATAGAGGCACACTGGCTGGGGGCGAAGCCCCGAAGCAGCAGCGGAGCTGCCGCCGTGCCCGCCGAGCAAGCTCGGCGGGCGGTGCGCACAAAGTGCGAACACGGGGCTTCGCAGCGAGGGGGCTGCAGGTTGGCTGAGGTGGGGCTGGGGAAGGGCAAAGCCGCCGCTCCGGCGGGTTCGCTGCGCAACGGGCACTAAGGTACGGGTCAGCAGTTGATTGGCCGTTGCGCTCCTCCCAACCGGGAGGGGGCTGCTGCGTAGCTGTGATTTTTGCTGAAATCTTGGAGGGGGAGGGGCTAAAAATAGCATTCGCGCAGCGAATACCTTTTGCCGCCTAATGCCGGGTCATAGCGGAGGCGGGCGGAGTGCAGGTGCGCCCGGCGAATCACCTTCTCTCCACCGATATACGTGGAGAAAAAAGGCAAAATTTGAAGAAAATTCTGCGGGGGGCGATTTCACGCAAAAAAGCGTTGGTTCGTTACAGTGCTGAAAAATCGGACTGCAATTTGTGCAAAATTGCCAACAAATCGCTCGCTTCCATTGGTTAATCGTCCAATCTTTTTTGAAATTGCCAAAAAGCCCTTTATTTTCGCAGGTTTATATGATATAATGAACGTGGAAAAGTATATATTGAATTTTAAAAGTATGGAAAAAGATGAGAGCCAGAGGTTATTATGTTTAATGTGGGAGAGTATGTAATTTACGGAAGCGAGGGCGTTTGTCTCGTTGAAGCTATCGGCAGCCCCGATATAGTCGGCCTCGACAGGACAAAGACATATTACACCCTGTCGCCGGTCTATCGCTGCGGGAAGATCCACACGCCGACCGACACGACTATCACCATGAGAAGGGTCATTTCAAAGGACGCCGCCGAGGAGCTGATCGAGAGCGTCGACAAGATAAACGGCGACCTTGACGTGCCGAAAGACTCGAAGCTCGCGACCGCGTTTTACCGCGACCTCGTGAGGAGCTATGAGTGCGGCACCCTCATGCGGGTCGTCAAGCACGTTTTTACCAAGCAGCGCGAATTTGCCGCGCTTAAAAGAAACCTCCCCGCCGTCGACGTCAAGTTCTCGAAGATGGCTGAGGAGATGCTTTACAGCGAGTTTGCGTTCGTCCTGGGCGTTGAGCCGAAGGACGTAAAGACCCGCATTACCGCCTGTTGGGAACATTCCGCAGCGGCGGTGTAGAAAAATTTAATGCGTAGCGTAGCTTCGCTTCACGGCCAAACCGCAGCACGCCCGCCGGGGGATCTCGGTGGGCGGATTTTTATGCCTTAATATCTCTCCCCCGAAAAACTCCCCGGCGGGGGAGGCGGGGAGTGGGGGTCACATTGTCGACATGCAGGTGCCGTTTCTGTCGCTGAAGTAGTAGCAGCTGCCGCAGGTGTCGCGCGCAGGCATGTGGTCGGGCAGGTCGTCTGCCGCGAAGACCTTGGGGTCGTAGGAGCCGCACGCGGGGTCCGAGGCATTTACATGGCGGGGGCCTGTGTAGCTGTAGCCGCCGACTGCCTTTTCTAAATCCTTGTCCTTTATTTCACTCATGATAAATTCCTCCTT
>CANQLR010000044.1 GCA_947624745.1 uncultured Clostridia bacterium
AAAGGCTTTGAGCCTGTTTTGTGAACGAGTGTACGACTATTTTCTATAAACTTTATATTTATATGAATACATAAAAAGAAAGTTATAGGGATTTTCACGTTCACACGTTCACAGATAGGGTGCAAAACCGCTATACTAAAGGCTTTGAGCCGTGTACGAGGCTTTAAAAATATTCGTTCACGTTGCGTTCACGCGTTCACATTTAAAGGTGGTGATTAAATGAAAAAATATATAGCTTTGTTAATGGCGTTATTTATAACGTTGCTTTTTACAAGCTGCTTGAGCAGGACAGAGCCGCGAATCCTGCTCAATGATGAGTATCTACAAATTACGCAGACGGGCGGCAAAATCGACGTTTACGACGTTTTGGGCGATGTGACATATACTTTCTATATACGCCATAAAAACGCGTCAAAACGGCTTACAGAGCCTTATACGGCGGTTAATACTCCGACCCTGCGAATCGAAAAGCAATATAAGAAAATTATACTTTATGTAAAAAGAAGTGAAGAAATATATACGCTAAGTATAAGCAGGATATTTCCAAATATTTCACTAAAATTGGGGGTGAATGAATGAAAAAAGCTATACCAGACGAAAAAATGCTCGAACTTTTGCTAACACACGGCACTGTCCGAGAAACTGCGGCGGCGTTGGGGATAAGTGCAAGGGCGATTTATTCTCGACTTGCAAAGCCTGAATTCAGACGGCAATATGACGAACTCAGAGCGACGGTTCTTGAAAACGGTACTGCTGTTTTGGGCGACGCTGTATCAGACGCGGCGCAATATCTGCACGGTGTTCTTGATGATGAAGTCGCAACTATCGGGCAAAAAATTCAAGCCGCTGACAGCATACTTCGACACCATTTGCGTTATGCTGAATTCTCGGTTTTACAGCGCAGAGTTGAAGAGCTTGAAAAAAGACTTGATGAGGCAGAGGCGAACAATGAATAATATTAGGTTAAATGCAATATCAAAGAGGCTTGATGTCTTATGCGGTGAACCGCCGCCGACTTATGAGAAATTTTGTGAAATGTGGCAGAGTGCCGACGGACTAAGCAAGTCGCTATTTGAATTATCACTAAGCGACCCACAACTTACAGGACGGCCGAAATACTATGATAAAATATCAGAGTATCTGCGCCGCCTCGGTGTACAAGCTCAAGAACCTATTGACGAGAGCTTTATACAAGAGTTGACAGGCGACGACTAAACACTTATAACCATATACAACACGGCATACGCCGAAAACAATAACTAATTTAACAAAAGGAGATATTAAACCATGTTGAAAAACTCAGAATTATTTTTTAGGGCAGCCTTGAAATTTCAAAACGAGAGGCAGCATATCAGCGAGGAATACGAAAACGCCATGAAAGGCCTTGAAAGCACAAAAGGCTCGGAATATTACAAGGCCGAAACCGACCGACTGAAAAAGGAGAGGGATAACCGCCTATCAGCATTAAAGCAAAGCAGCGGCGCTGATATGTTGAGTACTATTGAAACGATGAGAAAGACGGCTACTCAGAGGGCGACCATCGCGCCGACAGATGAGCAGGTGCGAATTTTGCAAGTCTTAAAAATGAGGGATAACGTGACCGAAAGAGAATTGACGGAGGCCGCCAAAAGCCTTGAAAATTGCCCTCTCGGACTTTCTGTTATCCAAGAAATAGCAAATAAAAATGGAGTTATAAGAAACTTTAAGAGGCTTTACAAAGGCGATAAAATGCCCTCGGAGTTTGCAAGCTCCGCACTTGATACCCTCGAATACGAAACAAAAGACTTTTTAGCGTATGACACAAAGCGCACGGCGAGAATTGCCGCACAATATCAGTCTAACCGCTACGGCCAAGATGAGTCCAGACCCCTCCCGAAAAGAGCTTTATTTGATGAGAAAGCAGACTGTTTTAAGTCACTCGGAATAACTCCCGACAACCTCGACGGTTTTATAGCAGCGGTGGACGGTGAATAATAATGCCCAGTGTTAAAGGCCAGTTGAAACGACTTGAAAGACGAATAAAACGAACCGACGGCGATCCAAATGGCACTGTCCTTGAATGGATACGGCAAGGGCGGCGATACAACGAACTAACAGACGAAGAGAAAGCGGCCTACATTAAGTATAAAGAATCTTTGGGCAGCGGTGCGCGTGATGTTGCTATTGCAAAGCTAAAAATAATGCTTTCAGACTTGACCGAAGATGAGGCCTTTAATTTCCGACTGACTAAGCGTGAACGACCACCCACGCCAGAGGAACACGCCCAGACAGTCAAGGAGATGGAGCGCCTTATGAAAGAAATACAAGACGAATACAACAGCCCCGAAGAAACGAAAAAACGTGAAGAAGAATACCAACGGGCGCGAGAAATTGGCCGTCTGCGACAACAGGCGTATGAACGCGGCGAAAGTATGGATAAATATCCGTTACCGTGGCAAGAGGGAGTAAAGAATGAATAACAGATACCCAAGACGAGGCAGACCGCCTAAGAACGCAGATGAGTATCTGCAAAATTTAGGACTAAGTATGCAAATGCTTAAACGTCGCCGAGAATTGGCGGCAGAGATTGAAAAACTAACCGCAGAGGGCGAGCGCGAATTAGAGCTTTTTTGCCTTAACTGCACCCAAAAGAATTGCGAACATGGCGACTGCCAGCCCCTGCGAGATAAGCGAAAAAAACTTATGCAACAGATAAGCCGACTGCGCGCTGAAATTGGCATTTGTGTAAATACGCGCAAATAATGACATCATCTAAGGCAAGAGCAGCTTGCTTTTCAAGCTTTTCAACTTTTGCTAATGTGCCGTGCGATACCCCCGCCGCTTTCGCAATTATTTCTTTTGTATCTATCGGAACACATTTGTCCAATTTTGGACAAATGTCTACTCTCTCACCTTGATTTTCTTTTGCCTTTTCAGCAATAAGAGATGGAAAGACCGTCGGCATATAGTCGGCGGTTTTTTCCGTGTTGACTGTCAAACCATAATGTGATATACTTATACAAGAATTTTCGGGAGTAAAAGCTAATAGTCCAAAAATTTGGACTTGTTTTTGACCCCATTTTTGACCCCAATAAATACCCCAACGACGATTATTTTTGATTTTTTCAAATTTTTTCTAATTGTCTATAAAACCGCTATAATAAAGGCTTTAATGGCACTTAATTTTCTCTAAATGTATCCGATTTTTCGTACAATTTAAAGTTCAATTCCCTCTTTCTCCGCCACGGCGTCGCAAGCTAAATGTCGCTTGCGGCGCTTTTTGTGCTCAAGAATCGGGCTGATACATATTTTACCAGTATCGCTTGTCGGTCCAGAGCGAGCCGTCGCCTCGGGCTTCGTATCGCTTGCGGTGGCGGTTTTTATATGTATGCGCCGCCTCAAGCTCGCTCCGCTGCGGAGACTTCGCCGGGAAATGCGCTACGACACGGTGGCGAAGCCCCGGGCGGCAGCTCCGCTGCCGCCACGCCGGGCCCGCAAGCGGGCCCGGCTCGGCGCCCTTCGGGCGCCTCGGGGCTTCGCCCCCTGCACCCGGCCCGCGGTTTCCACCATTTTCCTCTTGCAGTCAGCCGGTTTTAAACAATCCCGGGGACTTTTTTTGACAAAAATGTCCCCTAATTTCTGACAGGAAAATTGAGTGCACTCGCTTGCTCACAAAAATTATTGGCAAATTTTCTCACTGCATCAAACGGGGTATGCAACACATATTTTCCCGCCTTTCGGGACTCCCACAACCCTTAAATTAGCCAAAAATTCATGCCGAAATTCGTAAAAAATAACCAAAGTGCCGATTTTGACAAAAACCCTTGACATCGCACCTCGCGAAGACTATACTATATAAAAATCAGGAGGCGATGGCGATGAAAAGCCTAAAAAATTATCTCAACCACATCTTCATAGACGGCCTTTCGGGAATGGCGCTCGGCCTGTTTTCGACCCTGATCGTCGGGACGATTCTCGGTCAGCTCGGCGCGCTTTTCCCCCAGCCAATCGGCGGCTACCTCAACCTGATCTCCGGCTTCTGCAAGGCGCTGACAGGCGCGGGGATCGGCGTCGGCGTGGCCTCGAAATACAAGGCCCCGGCGCTCGTGGCGGTGTCGGCGGCGGTCTGCGGAACGGTCGGCGCGTATGCCGGGCAGATCACCCTCGAGAGCTTCACGCCCGGCTCTATGACATTTTCGGGACCCGGCGAGCCTCTCGGCGCCTTTGTTGCGGCGTTTGTCGGGATCGAGCTCGGCACGCTCGTCTCGGGGAAGACCAAGGTCGACATCCTCGTGACCCCGATCGTCTCGATAATTGCGGGCTCCGCGGTCGGGATCGTCCTCAGCCCGCCCATCTCGGCATTCATGAAATGGATAGGCAGCTTAATTAACTTTGGAGTCGAGCGCGAACCCCTCCTCATGGGCATAATCGTCGCCGTTTTAATGGGCATGGTGCTGACTTTGCCGATCTCCTCCGCCGCGATCGGCGTGTCCCTCGGCCTTTCGGGGATCGCTGCGGGCGCGGCCTGCGCGGGGTGCTGCGCGCAGATGGTCGGCTTCGCGGTCATGAGCTTCCGCGAGAACAAATGGAGCGGTCTTATCTCGCAGGGCGTGGGCACTTCGATGCTTCAAATGCCAAATATTGTTAGGCATCCGCTGGTCTGGATCCCGCCAATTATTACCAGCGCAATAACCGGGCCGGTCTCGTCGTTCCTACTCGGAATGGCAAATAATTCCACCGGCGCGGGTATGGGAACGGCGGGTCTCGTGGGCCAGTTCATGGGCTACCAAGCCATGACGGAGGCCGGTGTTACGCCGTTTGAGGCGCTTTTCGAGATCGCACTGGTGCACTTTGTACTTCCTGCCATAATTTGCCTCGGGATATGCGAGGCGATGAGGAAATTAGGGCTCATCAAGCCCGGCGAGCTCAGCCTCAATGTGTGAACGGTTTGTGAATTTTGGCGGTTTTTGAGGCGTTTGGAAACATTATAAATACAAATTTGAAACATTTTTGTAACAATCCCCGTCCGTGGGTAATGGACGGGGATTTTTGTTATATTTTAGGGAGCTGCGATGAGGTTTGAGGAGGCGGAAAGGGTGGAAAATAGGGACTTTGGGGGAGGTGGGATGAGAGAGGAGCGGAGGGGGAATGGCGGGGTGAAATGGGGTCACGCAAGGGAAAAGTGGGGAGTGTTAATATTTAATTTACAATTTGGAAACAGGGCGGAAACAATTGAGGAGAGGGGGATTTTTCGAGAAAAGAGAGGTGGGGCGAAGCCCCGAGGCGCCCGAAGGGAGCCGAGCCGCCGTGCGCAGCACGGCGGACGAGACTGCAAAGCAGAATCACGGGGCTTCGCACGTGCGTGTCTATAGTTTTGTATCTTTAATGCAGTAAAGTACAGACTCGCGCATACAAGTAGAGGCACGAAGATTACGCTTCTCTGAAAACTACAGTAGAGACTCCGAGCGGGCGAAGCCCCAACATTCGCAGAGCGAATGTTGTCCGCCGCGCGTACGATTTTGTACTATCATTATAAATGGCAGAAAATTCTGCATTTTGCAAGCCTTTAAAATTCGTTGCGCGACGGGAATCGCGCCGAGGGCGCGATTAGGGCTTCGCCCATGCGGGTCAGCAGCAACCTTGCGTAACAAACCTTGTACCGGACTTTGTGCAAAGCTCCATACACTTGAGCAAGCCCCAGGCGGGTCTATATAAGGTATTCGCTCGCGAGCGAGCTCATGTTATCTCAAGCTCCCTCCCCTGCCCCTCCCCGGTGGGGAGGGGGCGCAACAGCAAATCGACTTCTGACTCATACCTTAGTTCCCGTTGCGCAGCGGGCCCGCCGGAGCAGCGGCTTCACACATGCCATGCCTCACTGAAGCATAGGCTGGCTACTGCGGGCGAAGCCCGTGTGCGCGTCTTACGCGCACCGCCCGACCCGCAAGCGGGTCGGGCATGGCGGCAGCTCCGCTGCCGCCCGGGCTTCGCCCCCTGCTGTTTTGTGCTTTGCTGCGGTGAGGCAGGAAAGTGCAGAGCGAAGCCCTTAGCGCGTTTTCAACGCGCTACCCGCCGCGAGATGAATTTTGTAGCTCCGCAAAATGCCGAATTTTCTGCTATTTAAAAGGAAACTCCAAAGCTTCCCGCGCGGCGGACAACATTCGCTCCGAGCGCACACCCGGGCTTCGCCCCGTATAGTCCCGCACCTTACTATATTAAACCGCCAAAACAAAAATCCCCCTCCCTCACCGCAGAAAGGGGCTCCCATCATCTTTTTAGCACTCCACCGTCTACCACGCCAGCGGGAGCAGGTCGCGGGCGCGGACCTTGACGAGGCGGCCTTCCTCATCGTTGACGATCACCAGGACGTCGGGGCAGTACTCAAAAAGCATCTGCCGGCAGTTGCCGCAGGGCGGGATAACGCTGTTCGGGAACTTTTCGTGGACGGCGACTATCGCGTCAAACTCGCGCTCGCCGTTTGATATCGCCATGCCCACAGTGATATATTCCGCGCAGGAGCCGTGATTGCCGTCGCAGTTGACGCCCTTGTAAATATTTCCGTTTTTGCAGCGGACCGCGCAGCCGACGGTATGGTTATACACCCCGTCGTCAAAATTGTTTTTCAGAACCTCGAGTGCGGCCTCAATGAGCCTTCTGTCGCCGTCGTTAAGCTTGTATTTTCTCATTTTTCGACCTCCGGGCACAAGTTTGTTATGATCATCATTATAGCAGACCGTGCGGCGCCCGTCACCCCTCTTCCTCCACCACCCTTTGGCCGCCTTTGAGGTCGCGGGTCGTTTTTATCACGATCGGGGCTCTGATGGGCGAGGCGGGGAGGACGGCGGCGTAACCGTCGCCGAAATAGCCGCTTTGGTCGCGCGAGACGGCGATGAGCCGGATCTTTTTTGTCGTGAGGATCTCGGTCGAAAAGCCCTGCTCGCTCTCGACGGCGACAAGGCAGTACCCGCCCGCGTCGCGAAAGACCGCCGAGACCGGGACTATCGCCTCCTCGCCGATATAGACCGCGCGCGAAAGCTCGACCTTCGGCTTGGTAATATAATACAGCCGCTCGCCGAAAATGCTGAAAAACAAAAAGACCGCCCAGAAGACCGCGCCCGCGGCCACGACCGCTTTTTTCACAGCTTATACGCCTCCATAGACTCCTCCAAGGTCTCCCGAAACGCCGCAAACAAAAGAAGTATCGGGAGCATATACGCCGTGCCGCCGGCGCTTCGGACGTTCCCGGGCAGCTCGCTCAGAATGACCGAAAGCGGCAGTATTTTTTCGTTTTCCATCGAGAAGATGAGCGCCTGGTCGACCATGCTCCAGCTGTCGCAGAAAATTAAGACGGCTAACGAAACAAGCGCGGGCTTTATCTGCGGGAGGACGGCATAGCGAAACGTTTTTATGACCGAGGAGGTCTCCAAAAATGTGTAATCTATTAAATCGTTCGGGATGGTTTTCATGAACTGGCGGAGCAGAAAGACCGCGAAGGGCGAGAACATCATCGGCACGGTCAGGGCGAGCGGGGTGTTGAGCATATTGAAGTCGCGAAGCCGGATATAATTGGAAAGGAGTGTGGCCTGAAAGGGCAACAGCATCACGAGAATAAAGACGAAAAGCAGCCCGTCGCGGCCGGGAAATCCGACCTTTGCAAACAAAAACGCCAGCGGCAGCGAGAGCGCGATACTCACCGCGGTTATCGCGGAGGCGTAGAAGACTGAGTTCCAAAAATAGTACGAATAGGTAAAGTTTGTCACGAAAAGCTCCCAGTACTGCCGAAGCCCCGGGCGGCCCTCGAAAAAGAGGGATCTTGCGGCTGTGACCGCTACCGGGAGGGCGAACATCGTCGCGAAGGCCCACAGAACCGCGAGCCGGAAAACGCTTTTTTTCTTCATCAGTAGGTCCCCTCCGAGAGCTTATTTTCCAGCTTATACCATATAAATATCACCGCCGCCATCACGAGCGTGAAGATGACCACCGCCGTCGAGAGCGTCTGATAGTTAAGCTTGTAAAAGTGATTGTTCATGTAGTTCTGGATCATGTACGCCGCGTCGGGCGGGTAGTTCGAGGCGTAAAAAAGGTAACTCTCCTTAAATATTTTGAGCGAGTTCACAAAGCTTAAAACTCCCACGAAAAACAGGCTCGGCAGTATCAGCGGGAGGGTGATCTTAGCGTGCATTTTCGCCCCTCCCGCGCCGTCGAGGGCCGCCGCCTCGTAAATCTCGGGAGGGATCTTCGAGAGCGCCGAGGTGATAAGGATAATATCTATCCCGACGTTCTTCCAGATGAAAATTACATAAAGAGGTAAAACGTCGAACGCGCCGCCGAGCCCCGAAAGCTCGGTGAGAGCGGCATATGCGCCGTTGTCGAAAAAGCTCTGCCAGAAGAAAATTATGCTCGCCGACGGCAGGACGTAGGGCATCACGAAAAAGCTCTTTATGAACGCGAACCGCTTTGAAAGCTTCATCAGCGAGACGGACAGAAGGATCGCCAGAATCATCACCGAAAAAACGCCCAAAAGCGAGAATATCACGGTGTTTTTCAGCGCGAGGCGAAAGTATATATTATTAAACACTTCTTTGTAGTTTTTAAGGCCGACGAACTCGCTTTTCGAGACGCTCCCGAAGAGCGAATAGCCGACGCTGCGGAAAAACGGCAGTATGTAAAAAATCATGAACCCGGCCGCTGCGGGAAGGCTCATAAGTGCGAGCTTAAGCCTGAATTTTCTGCTCATTTTTACTCCTTCAACCTCATAGAGATATCGGAGGCGGCTGCGGCAGCTTGTGCTCCCTCCAACTCGTTTTTCCTGAAGACCTCGGCCTCGTAAAGGCTCTGCCGCCCCCGCCGCAGGAGGACAGGAGCAGAGCAAGGGGCAAAATGTATAATATAATTAACCGTTTGGCCATAAAGCACCTCCCTTTCGCGCGCGGTTTATGATTTAATAATGTACTGCGGGCGGGAAAAAGTCAAGGGGCGTGACACAAACGGTCGAAAATACGGCATGAACGGTGGGGAATGTGAGAATGATGTCCCTGAGCTTAAAGATCCTCACCACATTCCCATATTTAAATTACATCAAAAAATCAGCTTTTGCTCTTGAAAGCGTGCAAAAGTCGAATTCTATATTATATTTGTTAAAGTAATTAAATATGTGAAATATATTTGCTTTGAAAAAATATCATCGACATATTGTTTATCGAACTACCCTCCAAAACTAATGAAAGGCTGATTTTGCTTTCACAATATGTATTAAAAATTGGCAATAATTAGCACTGTGAGGCGCTTTGGGAGTTTGGATATGGTAGTTTTATTTTTAAACTGAAGAGCGATTTAGTGTTAGAAAAAAGTTGAAAACAATGCTTTATCCAAGACTGGTATTTTAGGGCATCGAACGGGAATTTAATAAGCTGTTGTCATATTAACCAAAAATCAGCAACAAAGAAACAATGAAATCGATAAATTCGCCATAATTTCGCCAAAAAAGAAAATCCTTTCGCAAAGTTAGCTACTTTACGAAACCATTTTCCGCCCTCCCAAAAATCCATAAAAACCGCCGCCTTTTTGATGATTTCTCATCTCGAAGGCGGCGGTGACGGTTATTTTGACGGCGGAAAAATGTAAATCCGTTTACGTTTTACAGCCCGACGGCTGTCAATTTCTGCATATTTTCGCGCTTCAGCTTCATCGACGAATGGACGTAGCGCTCCATCGTGATGGCGGTCGTGGAGTGCCCGAGGATCTCGGACAGGCTCTTGATCTCGAACCCGACTTCAACACAGCGCGTCGCGAAAGTGTGGCGGAGAGTGTGGAAGTGCACGCCCTCGAGGCCGCAGTCCTTCGCGTATTTTTTGAGGCGGTACTGGAGCGTGCGAGGCTCGATGAATTCGGCGTTTCCGGTGAGTATGTAAGCCGCTTGATTTTTAACCTCCATAAGTTTGCAGAGGGCTGCGGCGGCGTCCGAAAGCGGGATCACACGGCTCGAAAGGTCGCTTTTGGGACTCCCAATGACTACCTTTGTGCGCCCGCCCTCGCCGTCGTTTCGGAGCCGCTGCATGGTCGCGCAAACGCGGATCGTGCGCTCTTTGACCGAGATATTTTCCCACTTTAACGCGCAAAGTTCGCCGATGCGCAAGCCGGTCAGCATCGCCAGAAGCACCCCGAACTTGCAGCTGTCGATGTTCTCGGAAAGGTAGGAAATAAGGCGTTTTTGCTCGTCGATTGAGAGCACGCGCGCCTCCTTTTTCGCCTCCTTGGGGTAGCTGATCTCGACCGCCGGGAGCTCTCCGGGGAGCTGTTTTGCCGCAAATTTGAGCGCCAAACGCAGCACGATAAGTATGTCCTTGACCGTTTTCGGGGCGAGTCCTTCGCCGAGCAAAATTGATGAAAACTCATTTACGGCCTCCTCGGTGATACTTTGCGGGAGGTATCCTCCGAGCCTCGGTTTGATGTGGTTTTCGACCGCGGTTTTGTAGCGCTCGCAGGTCGAGCCCTTGAGCCTGAACCTGCAGCTTTCGAGCCATTCATCGCAAAAATGCCCGAATTTGAGGTGATTTTCACAGGAAGTTCGCGCGGGCCGGAACTCACCCAAAGACTTAAAGCGGGAAACTTTTTCTTTAGCCTCCTTATACGTTTTCCCGTAGCAGTAGCCGTAGACGATCCTCCCCGAGAGCTCGCGATCTTTAACGTATCGTGCTTCCCAGCGGCCGTCCTTGCGTTTGAAAATGTTTTCGCCTTTCATAAAAAAGCCTCCTTAAAAGTTTTTGTACTTAAAAAGTGGCGTTTGACGGCGATTTTGACGGCGGAAACAAAAAAATTAGGCCAAAACGGCCCGATTTCAGGATATTCTTTCGTGTATTTTTGCTGAATTTTTAGAAATTTCACAAAAAGTATTGCATTTCTTTTGTGGATGTGTTATAATCGAAGCATGATTTGACCCTTTCGTAAAGTAGCTAACTTTGCGAAAGGCAGAAAATGCGAAAAAAGACCGGGGGGGGGGGTAACAGCCCCTTGCGCCTCGCAAAGTGGGCGCGGCGGCGCCTTTTTTGTAGGTGAGAGCATGTCAATCAAGCTTTTCAAGCACAACGAAACGGCCTACAGGGCCACGGTTTCCATGCTCGCGGAAACCGGGAAGGCGGCGGTAATTCACCCGACCGGAACGGGCAAATCGTTTATTGCGTTTAAGCTTTGTGAGGAGAATCCGTCAAAAAGTGTGCTGTGGCTTAGTCCGTCGGAGTACATCTTTAAGACCCAGTTGGAGGCGCTCGAAAGGACTGCCGGGGATGTCCCGAAAAATATTAAGTTTCTTACTTATTCTAAGCTCATGAATCTTTCGGAGTCCGAAATTTCGGACTTGAAGCCTGATTACATTATTTTGGACGAGTTCCACCGGGCCGGGGCAGAACAGTGGGGCAGGAGAGTGAAGCGACTCCTCGCCGCATTCCCAAAAGCGCCTGTTTTGGGTCTTTCTGCGACCAATGTACGCTATCTTGACAATCAGCGCGACATGGCTGACGAGCTGTTCGAGGGCAATATCGCTTCCGAGATGACATTAGGCGAAGCAATCGTCAGAGGGATATTAAACCCGCCTAAGTATGTACTATCTATATATAGCTACCAGAAGGACTTGGAACGCTACGAAAGGCGAGTCAAAACTGCGAAGAATAAGGCAGTCAGAGACAGCGCAGAGCGGTATCTTGAAGCTCTTCGCAGGGCGTTAGACAAGGCTGACGGTCTTGATGTAATCTTCAAAAAACACATGACCGACCCGCGAGGGAAGTATATAGTTTTTTGCGCTAACGCCGAGCATATGCGGGCGATGATGGCGGAGTCAAAGGCGTGGTTTAAGCATATTGACCAAGATTTTCACAGCTATTCTGTATATTCCGACGACCCCGAGGCCTCGCAATCTTTTGAAGATTTCAAGGCAGATGACAGCGACCATTTGAGGCTGCTTTTCTGCATTGACGCGCTCAACGAGGGCATACACGTCGATGACGTCGCTGGGGTAATCCTCCTCCGCCCGACCGTTTCTCCTATTATATACAAGCAACAGATTGGTCGAGCGCTTTCGGCATCTTCAACAAAAAATCCCGTAATTTTTGACATAGTTAACAACATCGAGAGCCTCTATTCAATCGATTCGATCGAGGAAGAAATGCGTGTGGCATTGACGTATTATCATGCGAACGAGGGCTGCGACGTCGTCACAGAGCGGTTTGAGATCTTCGACGAGCTTCAGGACTGCAAGAGGCTGTTTGAGAAGCTGAACGACGCGCTGACCGCTTCGTGGGATTTGATGTATTCTCATGCACAAGATTATTTCGCCAAGTACGGAAATCTGGATGTTCCGAGAAAATATAAGACGGAGGACGGGTACTCACTCGGGCAGTGGATATTCACGCAAAGGCGAGTATATGCCGGTGAACAGGCAGGTTCGCTGTCTGCTGAACGTATCGAAAAGCTCAGCTCGATCGGCATGATCTGGGACAGCTTTGCGGAGCAGTCGTGGAAGAAAAACTACGCCGCCGCGGTCGCATATTTTAACGAAAACAAAGATCTGCAGGTTCCGGCGGGGTACGTCACGGACGACGGAATCGCGCTCGGATCGTGGATCTCGAACATCAGGACATACCGCAAAAATGGAAGTCACTGCAAATATTTAACTAACGAACATATTGATGAATTAAACGCTATAGGCATGATTTGGGACGTGCCCGACTACCTTTGGGAACAGAACTTTGCTGCGGCGATGAGATATCACCAAAAACACGGCAATTTGGACGTTCCGGCGACCTATGTCGGCGAGGACGGCACCCGGCTGGGCGCGTGGCTTTGCGGCATGCGCAGGGCGAGAGCTGACAAAAATTACCGAATTTCCGACGAGCAGATCGCGAAGCTCGACAGCCTCGGCATGGTCTGGGAGAGCGCTAACTCGCGCAAGTGGGAGACCGGGTACGGCGCCGCGAGGGTATACCATTTAAAATATAATAGCCTTGATGTGCCGGCGAGTTACGTTGACTCGAACGGATTCAGGCTCGGCGGGTGGATCGCCGATCAGCGGGAGAAGTTCAGGGCAGGCAAGCTCCGACCCGAACGCAAGGTGAGGCTCGACGAGCTCGGCATGGTTTGGCAGAAAGATGACCCGTGGGAGGTCAGATTCGGGCTCGCGGAAAGGTATTTCAATGAGAATGGTGACCTTGATGTGCCGGCAAATTATATAGTTGACGGAATTAACATTTCAAAGTGGCTGAATGAGCAAAAACAGGCTTACAGAGGCAAGCGGAAGGCGCTGACAGAAGAGCAGATTAGCCGTCTTGAGTCCATCGGAATGGACTGGCGGAAGCCGCCGGAGATCGCTTGGGAAAGCAATTTTGAGAAGCTGAAAGTTAGTGGAATTGAAGGTAAAGAGCTGAAAAAGTGGCTGGCGGAGCAGAGGAAAAATCTCAAAAACGGAAAGCTCACGGATGAGCAGATCAGGAAGCTCGACAGCGCGGGGATGGTCTGGGAGACGGCGGATTCGTGGGAAGTGGGATACAGCCACGCAGTAGAATACGTTAATAATTTCGGCGACTTGGACGTGAAGAAAAGTTACCGATCTCCCGACGGATATGCGCTCGGAAATTGGGTGGCGAATCAGAGAAATAATCGGCAAAAGCTTAGCAATGAACAAGTTAATAGGCTTGAACGTTTGGGCATGGTTTGGTCGCTGGGTGAGCAGAAATGGGAACAGGCGTATGAGGCTGCAAAGGCTTATTTCAAGGAGTTTGGAAGCTTGAATGTTCCTGCAAAATTCAAGTATCATGGCGTGGACTTGTGGGAGTGGCTTCGTCAGCAAAGGCAAAAGCGTGCAGAGGGTAAGCTCTCGGAATTGCAGATCAAAAAGCTTGAAATGATCGGCGCGTTCAGTGAGCCCGCAAGGCGAAAGTCAAGAGAAGAGAAACGGATATCAATATGATAATATGTTAAAGATGGTGAGGAAATGAGTGAAGAAATGAGCGGAACGGTCGTTTTGGACAGGCCGGAAGCGGTGGAAAGCCCTCCGAATATTGTTTTGACCGAAACGGCGCAGGCGGAGGTCTATGCCGGGGCTGCTCCGAGGGTCAGAAACAGGCCTATATACGGTTTTTTCAAGCGGCTGGCGGACTTTTTGCTGTCGCTGGCGGCGAGCGTGGTGCTCGTGATCCCGATGGCGGTAGTTGCGTTAGTTATTTTCATTAAAGACCCCGGGAACCCGTTTTACATACAGACCCGCGTCGGAAAAAACGGAAAAGATTTAAAAATTCTTAAGTTCAGAACGATGAGAATGGGCGCCGATAAGCTTGAGAACATGCTGACCCCCGAACAGCTTGAAGAATACAAGCGCGAGTACAAGCTCGACGACGACCCGAGGCTAATCGGCTACAAAAAGCCGGGCGACGGGAAGACCTGCTTCGGCGCGAGGCTAAGGCAGCTGTCAATCGACGAGCTCCCGCAGATCGTTTG
>CANQLR010000045.1 GCA_947624745.1 uncultured Clostridia bacterium
TCCTCGAAGAAAAATTCAATATTGCCGAACATGGAATACAAAAACGTGAAATACGAGCTGAGGCTTATCACCGGCACGAGATATATCGCCTCGTAATAGTCCTCCGTCGCTACGATCTTGATAAGCTCGGGAGCGACTGCCGAAAACGCAAGGCACATTCCGCCGACCATAAGTATAAGGAAGTTTACTATAGGCTTTAGGGTTTTATAGTCCCGCTTGCCGAGCTTGTTATAGGTATAAGGAATGATGGCGCTATTTATAGAGCCTGTAACTATATTCATGACAAGCGAAATATTGTATGTAAAGCTGTAGATCCCCGCCTCGGCGTCGCCTATGTAGCGGCGGATCATCACTCGGTCGGCTTGCCCCAAGACCATGCCAGAAAGATAGTGCGGTATTAGCGGCAGGTTGAAAGACAGCGCATAGTGCCAGAATTCTTTGTTGAAAAAGCACTTTCCCTTAATGTAGTTATATATCATGAACACTGCGCCGAATCCTGCCTGAACGATTACTCCGCTGTATATTACCGCTTTCAAGCGCTGCTCCTGCGGGAACATAAGCGCGCTGATGATCGGCACCAACGTGTTTGAAACCGCCAAAAGTGCCGTGAATACGAGAAGGTTCACATAGCGATACTCATACCGCTGGCGAGCAGTCCAAAGAAAATAGCTTTGCGTAAGAAGGATCTGCAGGAACATCAGCATAACAAGATCGGAACCCATGCCCATGAGGTCGTTCCAAAAACCGGTAAACAGCAGGTATATCGTGAAGCAGATCAATGTCGCGGTCGCAGACAGGCTCTGCGATGAGGACGTATAGCTGTCCCGCCTGTCTGGGAACTTGAACATCGCGTTGTTAAAGACCCCGGCGCACAGGTTTAAAGTGGCAAATATGCTGATGAGCGACGTCCACGACGCAAAAACGCTGTAGACCCCGTACTGCTCGGTGGTGAGCAGCCGCACAAGAAAAGGCATCGCGAGGAATTTTATCCCGCTTTGGACCGCTTGGCAGACCGTGAACCAAAAGGCAGCTTTGGCTTGGAGGGGGAGGGATGAATATTTATTTATCAGTTTTCGGAGCATTATTTTCACTGTCCTCCGGCGGGAAAAGGCTGTCAAAGTCTACTCTCTCAAATACTTCAAGCTTGCCACCACGCGTGGCGTTGTAAATCTTTATGCCGTGAGTGTCGGCGTATTCTTTGGCAGCTGTATAAGCCACTATCTGAGCGTCTCCAGCTGATGGAGACGCTTTAAGCCCATAATCTAAAAAATGCTGTTTTTCGCCGTGATAATCGCAATCACAACCTAATAGATATATCTTCTTAAAGCCCATATAACACGCTAATTGTATAGCGGAATATGTCACAGTACAACCATCATAAACTTTTTGCGCACAATCATCACTAAAATTCATCTTGATTTTATCAGCAATAGAACCGTACATATCATATATATGGTATGCCACGTCCAAGTTATATGGTATAAAAGAATTATATCGGCTTGCCTGTCGCCTACTTAATACAGAACTAAATCCTCCAATGTTTCCTATTCCGATAAATGAAATATCATGTTGAAGCTGTACCAACTCATTGCGAAGTCGTCGTTCTACGAGACCATCTTGTATCAAATAATAAGTAGGACGATAGTGAGTCTCACCGTATAGATTAATAATTGAGTTCATTGAAAAAGAATAATCATATTTTAGTTTTTTCAAATCATCTTTCGTTAAGCTGGGACCTGTCGCCACAACAAAGCATCTTTCTCCTTCGTGAATATCTTTAAACTTTTCAATTGCTGTACGCCTCTTCATCTTTACATGTGGGAAAATATAAACCCATATTTTCATGCAAATCTTTTTTACTTTTTTTGAAGGGTAGTAAAGTATTTTACACTCTTTGATTCTGTTCTTTAACATTCTAATTTCCTATCCATTATTAAATCATATGATGTATGCTTTTGTGTTTAAATTGTAGCAAAAGTAACTGTTACATATACTTTTTCAAAGCAACTTATAATATTTTTTAGGAGTGGGCTTTATTCTCAAGGTGTTTTTACGCATCAAATTAATGGTACGCTTAATCATGAAAATTAGATATTTAAAATTCTTGACTTCTATTTTTTCTGAAATTATTTTTTGCGCTTCCTTAGACTTATGACACTTAGAAAAACGTTTAATTTCATTTTGATATTTTTGAGCAAACAAATTGTTATTCTTTATAGCGCTCTCCAACAAAAACATCTCTCCACAGTAGAAATCTGCTTGTACTTCCGGTCTATTAGATGCGCTAACCGTTAATCTGTAAACCGAAAGATATTTGTCGTATAACACAACATTATGGTTAGAAGAAAACTTAATAAAAAATACAAAATCAAACGCATACGGATATTTCTCAGGAAAACCCTCTGAACTCATTAACGATTGTCGTTTAAATACAGTCCCGCATGTAGGCGCATAAAAACAATTAAACCATGTATTTGCACAATCTTCCATAGTAACCCGCTGAATAATTTGCTTCTTTATACCTATCGAGCAAATATACTTTAATACAATTTTTAAATTTGCCAGAACAAATGCTTCTTTTCCGTATCTTCTATCCTTCTTACCAATATCATAATAATTGTAACGATTTGGAATTAAACAATCTATGTTGTCTAATGTACCTGAAAGTATCAGATCTTCTATGGTTATAAGGTATGTGTCCAATAAAATGTCATCATCATGTAAATACGCAATGTATTTTCCACTTGCCAAACATGCACATCTATTCATATTACCTGCCATACCTATGTTTTTTGTGTTTCTATAAATTGAAAAAATAGATTCAGGCATTTCCAATTTCAAAAGCTCGGGATTAAAAGAAGGATCATTGGACACAATGACTACTTGATAACTTAAATTGGTTGGAGGCTTTTGATTTATAATGCTTTCTATTGTTTTACGAAGATACTCTGATCTTTTATATGTTGGTATCACTATTGTTAAATCAACATCACATTTAACTTTTCTACCATAAATTCGTTCGCTAATTACATCGTCATGATAATTAAAATAATTCATTTTCACATTTTCCCCCATCAGCAGAATATAATCTCTTATAATCTTTAAGGCTCATCAGTTTCAGATCTTTATCACTTATTATCAAATTATCTCTACCGCCAATATCGTCAAACGGCCATTCGATTCCGATATCCGGGTCGTTATACATAATCCCCGCATCTCCCTCGCCATAGAAAACCTCGGCGGCTTTATAGCTCATTGCCGAATCCTCAAAAGCAAGATAACCTTGCCCGAATCCGGCAGGACAAAGTACAGAAATAGGCTTATCTCCGCTCAGTTCCATATCACGCCACTGACCGAACGTCTCAGAATCTGGGCGTAAATCCACGATTACATAATAAACTCTACCACTTATACACCTCATCAGCTTTGGCTGTGGCTTTATCAGCTGAAAATGTATTGCACGGATCACGCCTCGCTTTGATTCGGTATAAAACGTTTCTTTTAATTCGTAGTCGATCCCGGCATTTTTAAATACGTCGATATTGTAATCCTTGATCAGCCCGCCACGTTCGTCCGTCGCATAAAAAGGCTTGATTATATATGCACCTTTCAAGTCCATTTCCAGAAATTCAAATTGACTATTCATAATTTTCCCTCCATAATCTGTTCACGCAGCCATGCCACTGTATCACGGATACCATCCTTAAACTGCACGCATGGCAAATATCCTGTATGCTCCACCAGTTTAGAGCAATCAAAAACTTCTGCCGGTTGAACTACGCCATTAAAAGGTACTGCTCCGAGATTTAGCTCTATAGCGGGGTCAATCTCATCCCTGATTATTTTTATAAACTCTTTTAATTTATCTGGCTTAGTACTCCCAATATAGTAGGCATAATTCTTTTTCCCACTTTCTCCAATGCATCGGAGTCCCTGCGCAATATCATTTACATTGACAAAGTCATATGTTTGTTCCCCGGTCGTAAAGTTTGCAGGTTGACCTGCAATCATAATTCTTGCTGCAAAATTGACAAAATTAGATGTATAATTTCCGACACCGTATGTATTGGAAAGATACGCCCATAAATGCTCAATTCCAACCCGATTACACTCGGCCTTACTCATATGGTGTGCAGCAATTTTCGCCGCACCGTAACAGCTAACTGCGTTTGGGGTCGAACCGTCCACCGGTGAGTATGCATTAACATCAAATTCTGCAAGTGTTCCCGCACCAAGGAAACGCTTACAGCCTAATTCCTTGGCAACATTTACAGCATCCAATGTCCATCGTACATTGGTTAACTGTAATGCATAGTCTGCACGGGCAGGTCCGGTAGAACCAGCCCACGCAAGATGATAAAACACATCCGGCTGCATATTACCAACTATTTGCGGTAATCTGGATATCTCATCCATCTCACAGTATATAATTTTCACTCCTGGTAAACCGACAATTGCATCAATATTCTCGTTTTTATCTTTTATGACCGCATATACTGCATTTCCGCAGTCAGTCAGTTCTTGCAGCAGGGCAGTCCCGATAAAACCATTTGCACCAGTAACAATCGCTGTTTTCATCTTATCCCTCCAAAAATTCCTTAATCTCTCTATCCATTTCCTCGAGCACATCCTCCCCCGCGAGCCACGATTTGTAAAATCTTGTAGTGTATTTCATGCACTCATCAATATTCCATCTCGGTCTCCACCCGAAAACGCTTTTTAGTTTCGAGCAGTCAAGCTTCAGGAAATTTGCCTCGTGAGGGGCGTTCGCTTCCGCCTGATTGACCCATTCGGCGCCGTCGCCCCAATGCTTGCAGAAAAGGTCTACCAAATGCCCCGTCGTCACGCAGTCGCAGTCGTCAGGGCCGACGTTGTAGAATCCTGCATACTGCTTGTCCTCATACTGTTTCGCCACAATCGTAAGATACACAGCCAGCGGCTCCAAGACGTGCTGATAAGGACGCGTCGAATACGGATTTCTCACGCCGATTTTCTCCCCCGCTTTCATCGCGCGGACGCAGTCGGGAATTATCCGATCACTCGCGAAATCCCCGCCGCCGATGACGTTTCCCGCGCGTGCGGTCGATACCGCGATGTCCCTGTCCGCGAAAAAGCTGTTTATATAACTGTGGGTGACAAGCTCGGAGCAGCTCTTACTGTTCGAGTACGGGTCGAAGCCGTCGAGGGGCTCGTCCTCGCGGTATCCCCAGCACCATTCGTTATTCTTGTAAACTTTATCTGTCGTGACGTTGAGGACGCTTTTAACGCACTGACTCAGCCTCACACATTCAAGCAGATTAACCGTTCCCATGACGTTCGTTTCGTATGTATATCGCGGGTCTTTATAGCTCTCGCGGACGATTGGCTGCGCGGCAAGGTGCAGGACGATCTCCGGCTGAACGTCATCAAAAACGGCTTTGAGCCTGTCAAAATCCCGAATATCCTCGATGATACTTGTCATGCTTTTTTCGAGACCCGAAATGCTGAACAGATTCGGCTCGGTCGGCGGGTCGAGGCTGTAGCCGGTGACGACTGCGCCTGCATTCACAAGCATTTTGCAGAGCCATGTGCCCTTGAAACCGGTGTGGCCGGTCACTAAAACCCGTTTACCGCTGTAAAGTGATAGATCCATTTAGTCCTCCCAAATCTTCCACGGTGCGTGGCCCGAAGCCCAGAGTTCTTCGAGCTTGTCCTTTTCGCGCTTGGTGTCCATGCACTGCCAGAAGCCGTCGTGATAGTAGCTTTTGAGCTGACCCTCAGCCGCGAGCCGCTTCATCGGCATTTGCTCGAATATGGTGCTGTCGCCCTCAATATAATCAAAAATTTCGGGATTGCAGACCATAAATCCGCCGTTGATGAGCGAGCCGTCCTCATCGTCCTTCTCGCGAAAAGCCGTGATGGTTCCGCTCTCATCGACATCCAAAACACCCTTTTGCTGGGCAAGACTGACCGAAGTGAGCGTTGCGATCTTGCCGTGTGATTTATGATATTCAATTAACTTAGTTATATTGACATCCGACACCGCGTCGCCGTATGTAAGGCAGAAGGGCTCGTCCCCGACGTACTTCTGAACGCGCTTAATTCGCCCGCCGGTCATGGTGTTGAGGCCGGTGTCTACGACGGTGACCTTCCACTTCTCGGCGTGCTTGTCGTGGACGACGATCTCGTTGCCGCGCGTGAAGTCGAAGGTGATGTCCGAGGTGTGCAGGAAGTAGTCCGCGAACCACTCCTTGATGACGTGCTGCTTGTAACCCGCGCAGATGATGAATTCGTTAATTCCGTGCGCGAAGTAGCCTTTCATGATGTGCCACAAAATCGGCATTTCGCCGATCTCGATCATCGGCTTGGGTTTAAAGGCGGATTCTTCGGAGATGCGCGTCCCGAACCCGCCGGCGAGGATTACTGATTTCATATGTTCCTCCAAATATAGTAATGAAATATAGTAATGAAGCTACAATAATCTCTATACGGTGATTTAATGTATTTTTTATTGAACACTTCGGATTCACTTCTGTAGATCTGACACAGTATGCGCTCAATAGCTATGAGTTCCCATTTGGCTATTATATATTCCGCATATGTACTGTGACATCTATATTTTGCAGAAAGTGCGTAGAGAACATTATACCCCTATGGATAGTGGTTTTATCGTACAATTATAATATCTATAATATCATCATTAACAGCGCGATTCAAATTGGTAATCGCTTCTGTATTCGCTATTCATATAGCCAATAATCGTGCTAATGCTATAGATCCTTCCAAACCCGTGCTCATTCTGAGCAATGACCCATCAATTATTATTTTCCTCTCGGGGTTTATCACCACAACAAATAATGCCATAGAAAACTTTATGCAAGACTAAAATCTTCATGTTGATACAAACCTATTGCAATATCTAAATCGAGATTATTTTCTAAAGATATTATACATGAGAATGATTATTCAAGTGTATCATTACGTTTTCGTCTATTAAATATAGTTTATTCTACAACTACCATCCACAATTTAAATCGTTTATATTTAATGGGAAATGATTTTTTGCTGCCACCTGCCATAATATAAGTATGAATATAGATAAGCTTTATATAGCAAATAACTATATAGATTTGTCATACTATTAGTAATTACAAGATATTGCCCCAGAAAAAGCCTAATTAGTCACATAGACAAAATATAGCCGATAGCAGATATCCCTTTATATTTGCCATAAACAAGAGGACAGAATTGCTTTAATGCCCGTTCGCCGTATAACCCTGTTTTTTAAATTTTTGACCGTATTCAATAGTATTAGAGCTTTCTTCATTATGTAAACTTTGCACATTTGGCAAATATCTAAGTGTATATTCACCTGACGTTACTCTGTAACCAAATTCTATATCTTCACACACTCATCCCAAAGAGCCCTCATTTACAAAACAAATTTTATTTAAAAAATTTTTTCTGAATAACAAATCCATTACAACAATTTGATTAAACTTTAAATTAATATCAACATCTTTGTTTGACAAGTGTTGCTCATCTCGAAAATGATAATAGTTGTTTACTTTCGCTTTTTCATTACTAAATCTAATTTGACCACAATAAAAGGTATTATCATTATCTATTTTGGAATTATAATGCGCTTCAGCAAAGTTTTCATACGGATAAATACCATCATCCATAAATATGTATTCATTTTCGCGGTCATATTCACCGATATAGTCAATTATTTTATTAAGATATACCCCTATTCCGCGAGGCGAAGATGAAATCAGAGGTCGAGAATCAATGAAGATTATCATATCATTCATACCTTATTAATGATGTTTTTTTTGATTTATTGGCTGACAATAAAGTTTTAACGCTCAATATCATTGTTAAATATACTATCAGCACATATATAGATCTAATACCTGAAGAATTAATACAAAAGCCTTGAATAGCTGCTAAAATTTTGACAAACAAAATGCTATTAATATTCATTTTCTCTTCTGATTGAGTTGGATTATAGAAATTCAATGTATATGATTTTTCAATGTTTGCAAATAAGTATCCATTAAGTATTGATAAAACTACTACGCCAATCTCTCTAAAATTAATGTATGATTCAAAAGCAATTCCTCCCCTCATTCCAAAATGATTCTTCATACCAAATAAAACCTCGGTAGAAAACCTTCCAAATGACCACTCTTGCCTAAAATTTGACATTGAAGATGGAACAAACGACAGCAGACCCGCTAAATATGTTTTTCCAAAAACAATTTTTGAATTAAAATTATTCTCATATCCATAAAACATGAACGCGCCGTCTCTGATATCGCTAAAATTATTTCCGTAAAATATCTGGCTAACAAAATTGACGGAGGTACTTGTTCCACTTCTAATTACTCCAATATATATTCCAACAACAGCTATCATTACAACGGGTAATACAATGTATTTAACCTTTAGTCTTTTATGCTTCTTAATAATAAACGCAATAATAACAGGATATATAATTCCAAGTAGTACATCACTTCTTGACCCAGTAGACAAATATAACAGTGCTGCCCATATAAACAACCACATTCCTTTTTTATTATTTACCCAATATAGACCTAAATATAGTCCTGACAGCGAAATCATCGTGGTTGATGCCTGATAAATATATGACACCAATCCGCTGTCATAAAAGAATCCTCTTCCTCCATTAAGCAGTGGCAGTCCTCCGTTGAATTTAAACACAATAAATAGATATACAATTGATATGATTACTAAAACCACGCATACGCCATGATATGAAATACTGTTTTCCAGAATTCTTGATGTCTTTTGTCCAATCACTTTATCCGGATTGCGCTTTTCAAAGTACATATCTGATAGCAGGAAAATAATAAATCCGATAAAGTTAATGCTTATTGATTCATAGAGATACGGATAAAACGGCTGGGCTCTCATTCGTCCCAAGGCTAACCAAGCTAAATCATTAAAGAAAAAAGGAGTAACGATAATATAAGAAAAAATCATTATATAAATTGACACGTTATAAATTGTAAAAAGTCGTTTATGGTTATATTTAAATATAAGATATATAACGATAACAATTATAGTTAATATATAAACCGTTACAGCAAATATAGGCGATTTATATACTTGATTCATCTTTTACCCACTCCAAAAATGATTTTGCAGATCTTTCCCAACTGTACTTACCTAAAGTCTCTATTTGCTTATTAATGTTTTTTTCGATATCAAACTTTATTTGAGTAACATCATAAGGATTTATATATTGGGCACTATTTCCATATATCTCCCTCATGCACTCATTGTCAGACACCAATGAAGTTGCTCCCACGCTCATCGCCTCAAGCGGAGGCAGCCCGAATCCCTCATAAAAAGTCGCAAACAGGAACGCTTTACAATCCCTCATAAGTGTCTTAGCTTCCTCGTCGCTCACATATCCCAAAAGCTTTAAATTTTCCGGCATATCAAAACTGAAATTCGTTCCGAAAACCTTTGAATTTATACCGCCCGCAACTGCAAAAACGCTGTCGGGATTGTTCTTAGCCGCCTCCGCAATCCATTTAAAATTCTTGTTAGGAGACATGCTGCTCATCGCAAAAAAGTATTCGTTTTTGTTTAAATTGTATTTTCCTAACGTGTTCTCATCAAAATCTATGCGATTAAAATGCTGCCATGCGCTATGAATTACCGATATTTTGCCTGAGCCGATTTTGTAATATTTGCAAATTTCACTTTTGCTAAATTCAGAAACAGTAATGATATGTCGAGTTCTTCGCAAACAGAGTTTAAAAACAAAATCATACCACATTCTGAATTTACAAGAATAAAACGACGGGTTCGCTTTAGGACTAACATCGTGAATCACAACAATATGCGGCGTCAGAATCGGCATCATATTGCAAAGGCTGACGCATACTCCGCGGTTTTTCATAACATATAGAGGCAAGCTAATCTGCTCCCAAAGATTTCCCGTAAACTTGCCAATCTTTTTTATAGCAATATTTTTGTATTCGGGAATATCTTTTGCATCGGCGTTTATGGCGATCTCGATATTATCCTCTTTCGTCACGATCTTGTCGAGCTCAAGGAGAATTTCTCTCGCATACCGCTGGACGCCGGTGACTGTCTGAGACATAAATTTTCCATTTATAATTATCTTTTTACACATCCATCTCACCTATCAACCTCAATAAATTCTCCGCAAAAATATCTTCCGTAAAATTGTCCAGCACCCTCTGCCTCGCAGCTTTTCCATATTTTTCTCTCAGCTCAGGGTCGCCGGTAAGCTTTTTCAGAGCCTCCGCATACGCCTTGCTGTCACCGTTGGGGCACTCAATCCCCGTCACGCCGTCAAGATTAACATAATTCACTCCGCTGCCCGGGATCGTAAATGTCACCGCGGGCTTGCCGAAGTACATTCCCTCGGCGAGAGCAAGCCCGAAAGCCTCGTTTTTCGTGACCGACGGAAAGCAGAATATGTCACAGGCTGTGAGATATGCTGTAAGTTCGCTGTCGCTGATCCTGCCCAAGAATTCAACGTTTGTAAGTCCTTTTGCCTGTTCCTTGAGCTCATCGGTAAGCGGTCCGCTGCCGCCTATGTAGATCTTAAAACTGTTGTCGAGATATTTAGCTGTCTCAATTAAATATACATAACCTTTATAAGGAACATGCCTGCCGATCCCGAAACAAACTGTCTTGCCTGCGTTTTTCTCACGAATCTCGTTGGCAATTTTCTCGGTGTTCTCGCCCGTTTTCAGCCGTTCAAGACTAATGCAATTATTCACAACAACGCACTTATCCTTAAACTTACTTAAATATTGGCTGTCATCTATATACGGCGCGCTTGTCGCAACGATCTTGTCAGCGCGCTTCAGAAGCTTAAGATTCTGCCCATGGAAAATCTTCCCGAGGATTTTTTGCTTGGTAATATCAAGATGCCAATAAACTATCAACTTAGTTGACTTTTTCAAATTTGGGAGCAAAAACGCCGCGAGATAGGGGCTCGGGTAGTGAAAGATGACGATGTCCGGGTCGAAGATTTTCATCATCCTTTTGAGCTCGCGCGGATAAGTCAGCGAGATTAACTGCGAAGCAACTTTAGCAATGCAGCCGCAGCGTATAACTTCAACGTCGTCAACCGTTTCCTTGACGGTTTCTTTTCTGCGGCAAACATACCCGCCGCCCTCGGCGTTTTCGTTAAAGCAGATTATTTTTTGCTCGATGTTGGGGCTTGATTTCAGCGCGTGTGCGACGTCTCTTGCAACCTGTTCAATTCCGCCGATCTGCGGGTACATTCCGCAGACGACCTGCAAAACTTTAGTCATTTCCAAACATCTCTTCCTCAATCATCAAACAAATTGCGTGATACACCGGCAGATGCAGCTCCTGCACCATATAAGTCTCTGTCTCCGGCACACGAATGCACACGTCCGCCATTTCACTGAGCTTGCTCTCTTTTTGCCCGGTCAAGCCGATGACTTTCATTCCCTTTGCCTTAGCCGTGACGGCAGCGTAAAGCACATTTTTGCTGTTTCCTGAGGTCGAGATTCCGAGCAGAACATCGCCCGGGTTGCCGTATCCGTTGACCTGTTGAGCAAAGCAAAGCAGTGGCTCGCAGTCGTTTTGGTAAGCGGTCGAGAGCGCCGGGTGACCGTCCAAAGCGATCGCCGGAAGCGCGCCCTGCAAGTTTTCGGCAAGCGTTTTTCCGAGCTCGGAGTTTACGGCAATCAGCCTGTCCGCATACTCTTGCGGGAGCTTGCGCGGATTCTTAAAGCCTTTCATAAGTTCACCAACGATGTGCTCGGCGTCGGCAGCACTGCCGCCATTTCCAGCAATCAAAAGCTTTTCACCGTGCGTGTAGCAGGTCTCAATCAGTTCATAAGCCTTTGCTATATCGTCTTTGCAGACTGCAAGCTGCGGGTATCTCTCAATCAGCAGATCGAGCTGTGTCTTAACTTTTTCGGTCATATCTATCCTCCAAAATTTCATTAACTGCCTTTAGCAAATTGCCGTCGGTCGGGATAATTTTCGTTTTGCAGCCTGCCGCCTCGCCCGCACCTCTGTCATGCTCGCCGTCGCCTATCATATACGATTGAGCAAGGTCGATATTGAAGTCTTTTACAGCTTGAATTAACATTCCCGGCTTCGGTTTGCGGCAGTCGCAGACTAATTTTAGTTCGGCAACTTCTCCCTCAAACCCGCTGTCGGGGTGATGTGGGCAGAAGTAAATGCCGTCGAGATATGCGCCGTCAGCACCGAGCAGGGTTTCCATTTTGTTATGTATCTCGTCAAGCTCGGCAAAAGTTACCTCGCCGCGCGCGATTACGGGTTGATTAGTTACTACTATCGCAAGATAACCTGAACGGTTTATCTGCTTTATTGCTTCTGCCACGGTAGGGAGAAGCTCAAAATCATCAATATTGCGAAGAAAACCTTTATATTTGTTAATGGTACCGTCTCGGTCGAGGAAAATCGCTTTCTGCTTGTTGCGTAGATTTCGCGCGAACACCTTGCCACTCTCAAAGTCGTGGGTGACTGCTTCAAACCTCTCGGGCGTACCCATATCCTTGACATACTCGGGACTGTCGTAGCAGAACATTTTTCCCGTGCCCGCAAGGGGCTTTAACAAGTGTCGGTCTAAATCAATTTTCGGCAGGTCGATATCGTTTTCCAAAAGCTTCGGAGAGATGATGTGCAGCCCCGCGTTGACCCTGTTTTTGTAAAATTCGGGGCGCTCGTCCTCTTTGGCAAGCCATTTTTGCACCGACTTGTCCTCGTCCGCGATGATAAGTCCGCTGTCATAGGGGTGGTCGTTCGGGTGAGTGAACAGCGTTGCGAGGGCGTTGTGCGCTTTATGAAACGCCACAAAGCGGTTAAAATCTATATTGAAAACCGAGTCGGCGTTTAGCAGTAGAAAATTCTCAGTCAGCTTGTCTTTCAGCCTGAACAGCGCGCCCGCATTGCCAAGGGGCTTGTCCTCCACGAAGTAATCTATATGTACTCCGAACTTTGAGCCATCGCCGAAGTAGTTAATTATCTTATCCGACATGTGGCTGACTGTCAGAATTAAGTCAGTGAAGCCTTGCTCACGTAGGCACTCTATTTCGTGCTCCAGAACGGGCTTTCCGCAAATCGGGATAAGCGGCTTCGGGATATCCGGGAAGAGTTCGGAGATTCGCGTGCCCCGCCCGCCGGACATGATTATCGCTTTCACTTTTTCTCCTCCGCGGGCGTATAGCTCTCCGGCGAGTAGTAGATGACCCTCGTTCCACCGTTTTCAAACTCGAACGGCACATAAAGCAAGTCCTTCATCGCCTCCATCACGCTTGCGCGGCGTTCGGGCTGGACGTAGAATATCAAAAATCCTCCGCCGCCCGCGCCCAAAAGCTTGCCGCCCAAGGCACCGGCCGCTATGCCTTTTGCATAAAGCGCGTCGATACCGTCGGTCGAAATTGCCGAGCCGGTCTGGCGTTTGAGCTTCCATGTGTAGTCCAAAAGCCGGCCGAAATCGTCAAGGTCTGAATGCTTGTCCGTGAGGACGTTCTCGGCTTCGTCAACAAGCGAGAGCATTTCCTTGAGCTGTGCAGTCTTGTCGCCGCGGTTCTTAGCATTTGCCTCCTGAACCTCCGATGAAAAGCGGGTAAAGCCGGTAAAGAACATCACGAGGTTTTCGTTGAGTCGGCGCTTGCGATCGGGCGAGATGATCACCGGTCGGACTTCGTAGCCGTCGGCATTGAAAGTTATTCTGTTGAGCCCTCCGAACGACGCTGCAATCTGGTCCTGCCAACCGCCGGCCTCGTTGCAAAGAGTTCTTTCGAGATAAATTGCCTCGTCGGCGAGTTTGCCTTTGTCCGCATATTTACCTTTTAAAGCGTGAAAGGCGTTGAGCATTCCGACTGCAAAAGAAGATGACGTTCCGAGACCCGAACGTGCAGGAAGATCCGATTCATATGCAAGACGGATCTCGTGCATGTCGAGCATCTTCATCGCATTGCGGATCGCGGGGTGACGAATCTGCTCGATATCGGTCACGCGCTCGGTTTTCGAGTAGCAAAGCTCGGTCGAGTAGTCGAAGAAACGCGGCAAATGGCGCACGTTGACGTAGCAGTACTTGTCGAACGTCGTCGACAGCACCGCCCCGCCGTGCTTTTCAAAAAATTCTTTCATATCCGTCCCGCCGCCGAAAAACGACATGCGGAAGGGGGTTTTGGTGATGATCATATGACTCTATCCCTCAAAAATTATTTTATCCTCTTTACTAATTTCCTCCCCCGTCTGCACCTCGATGACGATCATGTCAGTCTTGGCGAACAGAGTATGCTTTTTGCCCCTCGGAATCGCAACGGTACTCCCCTTTTTAACAGAAATCGTCTCCCCATCAACCACCGCTTCGCC
>CANQLR010000046.1 GCA_947624745.1 uncultured Clostridia bacterium
ACGCGGGAGAGATACTTCGGCAGAATTTCCTCGTCGAGTGCCTTGATGATCTCCTCGATGTTGCACGGAATCTCCTTGGGGAGTTGTGCCTCGAAACCCTCTGGGACGATCAACTCCAACTGCTGTTTTGTTTCGTTTTCGCTCATGTTTACCTCCGATTTTTATACCAATGGAAGTTTGACCCCGGGGCGTTTCCGCTCTTCGACCGACTTCCAAAAGATTGCCTCGTATTCCTCGACGACTTGAATGTCGTCCTTGACCTGTTCCCGCTCGAAGCGGTATTCCTTTTCCGATGTGATGATCTCCCCGTCCGCGCCGAAACTTCGGAAGCGGACGCGCAATATCCAAAAGTCCCAACCCGTCGTGGAGAGGTAGTGGATCACCTGTGGATAGTAGTGGTCTGGAATTTTCCCTTCCCACTCGTCCCACGCACGGCGGCTCATCGGCGTGGTGTACTTGATTTCAAGCCCGCCCTTGCACCCCGTCTCTTTCTCAACAAGTCCCGCGTCAATCGAGGCAATCTGAAACCCTCGCTTGAATACAGTCTCCTTGTAGTCGATGACCTCGTACTGCGGATGTTCGAGAGCGAAGAGACGCACAACAGGTTCCTCCGCTTCCGTTCCGAGAAGCATGAGTTCGTTCGATTCGGTGGACGGCTCGGTCTCGCCGACCTTCTCCTGCCATAGTTCGAGGTTCGACTTCCACGGGTTCAGTCCGAGGATTGCCGCCGCGTCACTGCCGCCTATCCCCTGCCGCCGAAGCGCGTACCACTCGGGCGACTTGTAGCTTATCTTCAATTCTTCTACGGGGCAGTTGATCAACTCCTTCATGCCTTCCCCTTAAAGTCTCGAAGCAATATGATGTACGAGCGTTCGCACGGTCGCCGCGATTGAGTTGTGTGTACAATCAATGCCCGTGCCTTCTACCCAAAGTATTTCCAACTGACCGTTGTCTTTGATTTCATAGCCGTAGTCGGTAATCTCGAACGCCTCGCAAATAGGCTTTATCGTCTCCAAGACGGTCTCCCGTTTCTTCTCGTAGTAGTCCGCCGCGCCGACTTCGCCCTTCTCTATCACATAGTGAAAATTTTTCATTTTTCCTCCACAAACTTCTCGTAAAATGCCCGTATTCCCGCGCGGCAATCGTCCTTGTTCTCCGAGAGACACGCTTCATCGGCGGGCGCATTGGCACAGTACGCGCAGCAGTCCTCTGCATCGCACAGGAGCCTGTCGAGTAGGTACTGCTCAAACGACGCATCCGCTTTGCGATAGCCCGCCTCTACGAGCACCTTTGCAACCGATTTGTTATAATGCTCGCTCAACAGCCCCGCCTTTGCGAGTGTCTTTGCGATTGCCGCGATTTCCTGTTCGTTGCTCATTCGTAGTTCTCTCCTTCCTCGTCCTCATCGTCCAAATAGGATTTCTCCTCGAAGCCGTTATTACATTCGACATGCCTTCCGCAAGGGAGGGTGTCGTAGCTCACGCACGAGCAGTCGGGATATTCCTTGCAGTCCTCACAGAAGTTGTAATGCTCCGCGTACCTGCAAATATCTGCCAACTCGCACCCAGCACAGGAATCGCGGTATTCGTAACTACGCCCTTCTTCAAGCGTACGCCGAAGGTTCTCATTGTCCTGTTGAAGAGCCTCTACCTTGCCCGTCAAGCCCGCGATTTCGGCGTTGAGTTCATCGACCTTTCCGAACCCACTCGCCAAAATGCCAAGAGCACACATTTTCAAGGCTTCCTCGTAGGGCATTCCCGCCTTGCTGTATTTCGCCATATTTTCCGCGATGATGAGCTTCAACGCATCAACTTCTTTCTCTCTTTTCATTCGTCCACCTCTACGCCGTTTTCGTAGGCGATTTCATCAATGGAAAGTTCTGCGTCCAAAATCTCAATGGTGATATATTTCTCACCGCGTTCTTTTGCTGTTTTTGACCGCTTCTCCAATGCCTTGCGTAGCCTATCGTGAAGTTCCTTTATGACCTCTTTGCGCACGTTCTCCGATTTTCGGAATCCTGCATCTTGCATTCTGTCGGCTCTGCACTCGTCGCAAGCGTCCGCCATGACCATATGAGCAGCCGAGCAACCCAAGTCATCGCAATAGTCATCCCCGAGGATACCCAATAGTTCCAACCATTCTTCCAACTTTACGTCCTTATCCATTACTCCGCCCTCGCCAAAGATTCAATGAAAGGTTTGCCGTCCTCGCCGCAGATGATCTTCCCCTGCCCGTTGCGCCCCGCCTTGCGCTCGTTCGCCCAATAGACTTGAAGCTCGCTCAAAGCGTGGTGACGGAGGGCGTTGTTCGCGCGGTCCACTTCCTCGACGGTGGAGCAGACAAAGTACCCACGCGAGCACGAGCCGATTACCTTCTCAAAGTCGGGGCTTGTCCGTATCTCGTTGATGATGTCGCGCAGCTTGCGCTCGCTCATGCCCCACCGTCCGCTTAAATGCCTTGCGCTTATAGCATTTTTCTCTCCGATTGCCCCCGATGTAAGGCATTCGTAGACTTTCCACACTTCATCGGTGTGACGGTGTCTGCGGAACATTTCTTCTTCCTGCGCTCGTTTGTAATCGTCGTCTGCCTTCGCGGAAAGATACTTTTCATATTCCTCATCGTACTGAGAACATCTATCGATGTACTCATCGTGATCAATTCCTATCCACGGTGCGTCCTTAATTTCATTGCTCATCTCTGGGGATCTCCTTATAAAAATAAATTCTTTTTTTGGTTCTCTCATAGGTTAGGGTTATCCCTTTCTTGCTCGCCATGTGTATTACTCGATATACCCCCTGTTTCTTCGCAAGGATATGGGAGAGGGTCTTGTCTGAGCAACCGATCACTTTTGCGATTTCGGCTATTGTAATGCGCACGGGTTCAGGCGGTGCCTCTTTAAAATCTTCGCATTGACTTCGCGCTTTAGGACGACCGAAAGGGAAAACCTTTGAGCATTTATTTACTCTTCCACAGTTCCAACAAAGGTAGGCCCTCATTCTTTGCCTCCTGATTTCAAGCTCGCATGATGCGATGGTAGACTTCTTGAAACTCTTCCTTTGGAATGTCAGAAATTTTCGTATCGGTCCCGAACCACAAAGACAGAAAGAATAAAATAAACTGTGCATCCCTCGCTTTACAACAAAAATGGAAAGATCTTAATTTCCCGTCATCATTGTCCCTTATGCATGCAAAAGAAAACGAACGCCAAAACTCACTCCACCACAGCGTTTCCACGCCAAGATAGAGTGCCAGCGTTCGATATGTAATGGTCCTCTCGAGGAATTCATCGATAGACCAATTTTTTGCCAAGGAGCCGAACTCCCGCGCTTTTTCAAGCAACGCCAAACGTCCGCTATCCATAATCCTTTTCTCCCGCAGTTTTTGGATCAATGTACGTTACCCTACGGCAACGTTGCCGACAAGGTAGTCGAGAGATACGCCGTAGTACTTTGCCAATGCAACAAGCACACCCTTCGACGGGTCTTTGATGTCATTCTCAAATTTGGAAATAGTACCCTGCGTCAAGCCAAGTTCCTTCGCTACTTGCGCTTCGGTAATTCCGCGCTTAACCCTCTCCGCCTTTAATCTCTCTCCGAAAGTCACTCTCCGCCACCTCCACTTTTGACATTTGTCCTAAAATATTCCCGCAGGGCATTGACAGCCGACCGATAAAGTGATATAATTTTTGTACTATCGAAAATTACACATTCGACGACTGTCAACTACGGCAATTTGCGCTTTGCGGTTCTAAAACACGCGGACGCGTGTCCTATACAAAATATCGGCGAGCGGGTTAGCTTTTGGCGGGGCGCACCCGCTCACCACCAACTGCATATTGAAAATTTCATATCCGCGATACTCGGTTTACATTGCCGTTCAAAGGCAGAAAGGAGGGCTTTATGTTAAAAGCACTTTTGAGTATGCCCGAGCATTACGTTGTCGTTGAGACCTGATTTCACAAAGGCGTAAGCTATCAGAAGTCAGCCCACCTCAACGGCTCGTTGTGTAGTCAACGGGCAAACGTTTGAAAATCATCCTTCAAACGACAAAGCAGAACCAAGACTGTAGGAACTACACAGCACCGCACCTTCGCCGCCCAAAAGACGAGGAAACAGAAAACGCGCAAGCTCTAAAAGATTTCTGTGCGGGACAATGCAGAAATTTGGCGACCCGAAGCGTTGTGTTTGGGCGCAACGCCGACGGTTGATCCCCTCTGCGGCAATGTAAGCCGAGTAGGAAGCCGCCAAAATCTCGGTAGCGGATATTCGATTTTCAATCTGCAATCGGCGTGGGAATGTGTCTTTTTTCATTCCCACGGGAATATTATATAGGACTTGTCCTCATTTGTCAAGAGTTTTAGGGCAATTTCTAAAAAGAAAATTAAAAAATTTTCCGTCCCCTTTGTTGGGAGCGGAAAGGAGAAAAATTATGACTGAAACAACTAAACGAATTTTGGAACTCATGAAACAGACAAATACCAACGCACATCAATTAGAGACAGCAGTCGAGTTGCCAAACGCAAGTGTGCAGGGGTGGGTCAAAGGGAAAAAGCGGAGCGACGGCTCCATGAGAGAGATAAGCCCCGCCGCAGATTCCATCGCCAAGCTCGCCCGCTACTTCAACGTCTCTGCGGACTATCTTCTCGGATTGACGGACGAGAGGAAACCGCTCGAATGCCGCGATGTTGGACAAGTCGATTCCCCCGCCGCTTCCGTCCCCGCCCTGTTCGAGGATATACCCGACCTACTCTCCGAGGAGCGTTTCGTCAATACGGCGAAGATATACCACGAGCTTCCCGATGAGATGCGCGAACGGGCGTATATGATTATCTATGGGATTGCCGTTGGGCTTGGATTGAACGTCGAAAAAATTATTGGGAGATAATGATATGAAAAACCTTTTGAAAAAATTTGCTCCCTTTTTTGCGCTTGTCATGGTTTTCACAATGAACCTTGCGCTCGCTGGGTGCGACATAGATTGCCCGTATTGTGAGAATGATCCAACCACTCTTGGAGAATCGTCCATATGGAGAGAAGAACTTTCTACTACTGCCACCTGCATACAGGATGGAATCACAACTATTCAATGTGCAAACTGTAAAAGAACTACTCAAATTGCAGTTGGGGCATTGGGACACGATTGGAAAATTACAAAGGACGAAGCGACATGCTTGAAAGCGGGGAACACTTATTATAGTTGTGACCGCAATGGGTGCGGGGAGACAAAAACTGAATGGTCGGAAGCGAGCCCGTCAAAGCACAAATGGGTCAAAACAGGCTCACGCGAAACAATGACCGAAATATATACGGATTATAAATGTTCTGTCTGTGGAGAAACAAAAACCGAAAAAACAAAAATCAGTATGGGATCATCCATAAAAAACACACAAGAAGAATTTTATTATGCAACAGGTGCCGCCATACAGATTGTCAAAGGGCAATTAAAATATCCATCAAGCGCAAAGTTTATCAAGGAATCGCAAATGGAAGTGCATAAGAATTATTCTGGGATTTACTTTATCGAGGGCGCTGTTTCTGCCCCCAATGCTTTCGGCGTTTATACGGATTTTTATTTTATTGTAAAAACAAAAATCCGAGTTTCGGGAAGCAAATTTACTTGGTATGACTACGATTGCCAATTAGAGGAAGGATGATTTCACGATAAAATCTGTAATCAATCCCGATTGAGCAAATCTATCGACTTTGGTATAATTCTCCTTACCACTATTTAGGAGGAAAAACCAATGAGCCAACTCGGTCAAATCATCGCGCAAAAGCTCGAAAGCATTGAGCAAGGCGCACGGCAGACGCTTCGAGACGTAGAAGCCATACGCGGCGTTTGCATGGGCTATGCGGCGGCAATGTCGGACTTCAACGCCTCTCCCCCGCCGCAGTACAATTCAGGCAATGGGTTTCAAGAAGTCGTTTCTAAACCTGCTACCGTCGAAAAGACGGTAGCCGAGATTATCGAAGAGGTGAAGAAATTGATAATTGAACTCAAAATAAAGGGAACTGTTCGGGAACACAGGAACGGGCTCCTCAAATTTACAAGCCCTGTGTTCGGATGCGTCTACGGACGCTCGAAGGAGGATTTTGAAAAGAAGCTAACAGAGAAAATCACAAAGCTGGCAAAACATCCGCAAAAGGCAAAACAAAAAACAACGAAGCCAAAGTCCCCTCTCCTCTCAGAATATTTTGAAGCGGAGTACTTCCCGTTCAAGAAGCGCCAAAACCTTGACGAGAAGTATCTCAAAGACATTGAGAGGCAGTTCCGCTTCATCATGGAGCATAAGCTCGACAAACGTCTCACGGAATATACGCCGAAAATGATCGAGGATTTCCTGTATTCCGTACCACAGACGAGAAAACGGCAGTTGCTTCAAGGCGTATTCAACAACATGTTCAAGCGAGCCCTTGCGCTCCAACTCGTCAAGTCGAACCCATGCGATGCCGTAGAGAAGATGAAGCACAAGCAAGATCAAGGTAAGGCATTTTCGTTCGACGAGCAAGAAGAATTTTTCTCTCTGCTCTTTCAAAACGAAAAACTCACCTATGAAAAAAAGTGTTATCTCATTTTCGTTTATTTGACGGGGACAAGGCGGGACGAAGCATTGGGTGTTCGCGTTGAGGATGTTGACTTTAAGAACAAAGTTTTGCATATCTGCGGCACGAAAACGGACGGTTCAGACAGAAGAATACCGCTTACTCCGCTCGTTGAGAAGTTGTTATTATCGTTGAAACCCAAGCGCGGCGCCTACTTCCATTTTTCAGGAAAAGCGGCAGATCACTACTTTAGAGAAGTGTGGGAGATTGAAAAAAGGCATAAACTGCACGACTTGCGCCACACCTTTGGTACCATTCAAAAGAGCGCAGAAAATGTAGACATGAAAACTGTCTCGCTATGGATGGGACATTCAACGATTGATACGACAGCAAATACTTATACTCACCCGGAGCAGTTGGATAATGGTATTTTCCTGCGTGGTGACATGAGCGAAGAAGAAAAAACCGCCGTTTATCGTGAGAGATACGGCGGTATTTTAATGCTCATTGAGAGATTTATCGGCAACGAAAAGTAGATTTTTACCAAGGATTTACCAAAGGAAAAAGCGAAATTCACGTGAGATCTTGCGCTACATCTTGTGTCTATGCTCTCCAAATTCCCCCCGTATATTGTATTTAATCCATAAGGCGTAGATTGGAAATCGTGTGACGGTGGTGAATCGTCCCGGGGTTCAAATCCCCGTCTCTGCGCCAATATTTAGTGGTTGGGTGGGAGTAATATCACAATATATCCCACCTAACGGCTGAATTTTCACAACCAACATTCAGAATGGTTTCTTGAGTGTACCAAACTTGTACCAAAACCCATTGCAACAGTAAACCGTCCTCAAAACGAGGGCGGTTTACTATTTGAGAAAAAAGCACGTAGAGAGTGAACTTATTTCATGAGCTTCTTCAGGCGGCGTTTCTCAAGGGGGGTCGGCTTGACATAATCCATTTCAAGCTCGAAGATCCTTTGGGCGCTCACGCCAAGCCGTATCGCTGCGTCGTCAAAGCGAAGTCCGTTGTCGCGCCGATACCGACGGAGTTTCAGCGCGAACTCCGAGAGCTGGATATTCGGTGTGAATGTACTTACTCTCATTGCTTAAACTCTCCCGCGTCTGTATCAAGAACCCACGGTTTCCCCGTCATCGGGCGGATATAGCCCTCTTCTTCCAACGCCTCAACACAGAACTCTCTTTTGGCATTTATACGCAGAGTGTCCTCGGCAAGCAGACGCATATACCTTTCCGTAGGTGTCGGTGCGCCTATGATTTTTGCCGCTTCTTTTTTGAGTTCCGCTTTCAGTTCTTCGTCCGATAAGGCTTCGAGGTTTTCCTGTCCCATAGTTTTCTCCTTTGGAGCTTCAAGCAGGATTCAAACCTACATCTATCGCTTAGGCGATTACTCTGCCGATTGAGCTATTGAAGCAGACAGAGAGGGTTTTATAGTTGTATTTCTTGCGAGTACGCCCCTCTTGGCAACTGCCAAAACAAACCTTGCAAAGTTTATTTTGGTTTCCGCTTCACTCGGTCATCCAGCCTCACGCGTAAGGCTATCTGACCTACTTCGCACGCGGCGGCGTGGCGGGGGAGAAAGGGTTTGAACCTCTGAATGGCGGTTTTGGAGACCGTTGCCTTTCCTCTTGGCTACTCCCCCATTGCTCCACTTACGCGGACTTCGTTCCTTCGTTTTTGCCTTCGTCGGCATTCTCCGGATTTTCCTGCGCTTCGCGGGCCTTGATATTCTCTGCGAACTTCGCTTGGCAGGCTCTGACAGCGGCGTCGTAAGGGAGAATGATGTCGTCCGCCATATAAGGGTAAGAACCCTGAATAGCACGGATGATGTTTTCGTGGCGGCGTTGATCGAGAATATGAAATCCTTCAACTCCCTCAAGCTCTTCTTGTTTTGCTTCGGCGACCTTTGCCACTTCTTCGAGAGCTTCGATGTGTTCTCTTGCGATTGCAGGGATACCGCTCTCTAACGCTTTGATAATGAATTGCTTCTGTTCCTGCGTCATGACAATGCTCCTTTTTTTAGATACGTTATATAGCCCCAAGCGAGACTTGAACTCACATCCTACGGCTCTTATGATCCGCCGCTCTGCCTATTGAGCTATTGAGGCATAAATGACGGGGCATCCGACATCCCGTCCTTTCAGCTAAGCAAAGCAATCTATAGCTCGCTTCCGTTGTCTTGTTCCAACCGTCAATTTGATCATGCCGACTTGTAAATACGGCAAGGACAAATAACCTTGTGGTGAAGAACGCGGGCTACGATCCCGTCCACGCATCGGGTTTCCCCTATCGCGCTTTGTTCCTTCTCGTTCTCCATGGAGCGGGGCTTAACGCACCTCGCGCGTCAATCGCGGCTTTATGCAGGTAATAGCCCATGCGGGAGTATAGGCACTGCTATGGACGGGTCGCTCCGCCCCTTGAAAACAGCATAATTATATCTCGGCAGTTGATATAACGCACGGTACAGATATAACTCTTCTGCTGCTCGACATAGATTATAACATAAAAAAATAAGGCTTGCTTGGGCAAACCGAACATATTTTTTAAAATCAAAAAAATTTTTCAGTCGTTTTTCTTGATGTCGTCGTAGTCAATTCCGAGGGCGACTTTGAGGATCGCCGCGATGAGTTTCTCTCTGCTCATTGCTTTTCCTCCCACATTTTTCAATTTTTGTCGTAGATAATTAGAGAAAATTAGAGATTGTCTTAAATTTCACGCTTGATTTCTTAAATACTTCACTTTTGCATTTCAGATTTAAGTTGTGGTAAGTTTCCCGTCGCCCGCGCCCGCCACCAAAATCGACCGTTTTTGGCGCAAAAAAGGCGGTTTCGGGGTGAAATGCGGCTGAATTTAAGTTGCTGGTAAGTTGCACCCACACCGAGGGGCACCCGCAGTTGAGCTAAACCAATGCTATTTTGCAACTTGAAAATGGCAATATTGGTGTTGAAAATTGTAAGTACGGTTGCAATTCTCGCGCGGATAGCCCTTTCCCTGGTTCAATTTCCAATTCAATCACGCCGAACCACTCTTTTTTTCTTATCGAGACCAGCGCGTCGAAAATGGCGCGATCGAGTAACGTGAGTGCTTCGTTCTCTTTCGTCCAAGGATAGTCCACCTTCAAACTTTCCTGCATGATTGTCTCCTTTCGCTCGTCTTTCCGCTCTTGAACCGTTTGACGCTCCATGAGCACCCGCATGTCGGGCAGAAGCAAGTGACTTTCTTGCGAGTCGCGACATAGAGAATTTTCGGGGGAATCGTGAAGTCACAACGCAACAACGGACGGCTTTCCTCTTCTTCGCGTATGTTCGTCCCGCAGATCGGACAGATCGCAGTGGTGAACCTGTAGAACTCCTCACCCATGTCGCGCGGCTTGACTTTAATCCGCTTTTTCAGAGCCATGTTTGTTGTCCTTCGCTTCCTTGTTTGATTTCAATGCCGCAAACAACTTTTTCATCTCGTCATTGAACTCTTTGGTGATCCTTCTTAATGCAAGGCAGGAATTTTTGAATCTGTTGAGCCAGCACTCTCCGCTCTCCCAAATGCATTTGAAGTCCAGCCCGTCGAAGCGGTAGACGGCGAGGACTTCACCGAAAGCGGGATTAAAGAAGGCTTCGTTATTTTCATTACGGGCGACAGCAACAGTCTCCTGTCCCGTAAGGGCAGAGATGAAGCGGACAATATCGCCTTTCAGAATTTGCGGTCTGCCCGCGAACTTCTCTTCTGCCGCGCCGTCCGTTTGTTTCGCTTCCACGCCGCTCGGCATTTTGATGTAAATCATGCCGTTATCCAAAGCGTCGGTTTCGGGTTCACCACAAACATTGTTGATTGCCTTGTCAACGATATAAAGTCGTTCCGCATCTTGCGGCGGAGGAGTCTCAACAGGGTTGGTAAACCCGACAAACGTTGTACAAGGAACTTTGCCCTCTTCCAACTCGAAATTGCAGACGATTTTCGCCCCGCCGACGAGCTTGTACGCGTCGTAAAATTTCTCCTCGTCGTCGGAGTACGGTTCTTCGGAGAAAAAACTCCATTGCTCCCCGCCGATTATCCACTTCCCGTAGATGACTTTCCCCATATCCTGCGCTCGGCAGAGTATCGGCTCGTGGTATTCGTGCTTATCGTCGTATTCGGAGTAAACGACTTTCAATCGCTTGATGTTCTTGTATTCAAAAGGTCCGCTCTGCATTATTTTCAATTCCTCCCGCTGAACTTGTGCACCCATTATAACACGGTTTTTGGATCCTTGCTTGGGGAAACAGAACAAAAATAATCCATATGCAAAAAAAGATCCGAAAGCGGATGGGGCAACATCTTGAAAAATGACAAATTATGAACAAAGGAAAGAAGGGATGCGCTATACGGAATATACGATTCTATTCTGGAAATCCCCACGAAAAAAGTACCCCCATCCCTTGCAAAGCGCAAACCTATTTACATAATTATATATTATGTAAACGCTTCCCCGCTCTTTTCCCGTCTCTCCTCTCACGCGATGAAATAGGCAAGCAGGGCAAGCGGGGCGGGGCTTCCCCTCTATCTCGGCGGGGCTATTATGACCACATGAACACGCCGCCGCTGTGATGCCTTTTCCCTCTCCTTTTTCCCGTCTTGGGGGCGTTGTTCTGTCCTTCCCTTTGTGGCTTGTTGGCTTTGCTTCCCTTTCCTGCTCTCTCCCTCTCGTTTCGCTTTGGGTTGCTTCCGTCGTCCTCTCTCTTTCTCTCTTCCGCTTGTCCTTGTCTCCGCTGGTCTCCTCGTCTCTTCTCTCTGAACGGTTCGCCGCTGTCCTCTCTTTCCTTGTCTCTTGTTCTCTGTCCTGTTCTGCTCTCCTCTCTTTTTTTATTCTATAATATATACGTATATACAAGATAAACAAATAAACAAGATTATTATATTATATATATATTATTATAGGCGTTTCCCTGCTTTTAATTTTCGAGAAAAGAAAAAAAGATATTTAGAAAAAAAGAAAAGGGGCGCGGGCTTTGGCTCTCCTCTCTGCTCCCTCTCTCGGGGGTGGTGCTTGGCTCGCGTCTCTCTGTCTCCTCGCTTGTCTTGGTCTTGTCTTGCATTGCCGCTCTCGGCTCTCGGTGCGGTCGTCCTGCGGCGGTGGTGCCGTGCGGCTGTCCGTCCGGGGGTTGGTGCGCGTGGCTTCGGGCTGGGCTCCTCGGGCGGGCGGTGCGCTTGGGGTAGGGCTTCGCCTCGGGTGCGCCGTGCTGCCGTTCGGCTCCCGCTTGGGTTCGTCGCTTTGGCGGGGCGGTCTGCAGTTCGTCTCACCGTCGGAAGGCGACGGGTTCCGCTTGTCCCCGGCGGGCTCTCTCGCTTTGGCTCGGTCGGAGGGCTTGCCGCTCCACGATGGCGGCGGGGCTTCCGTCGTCACGATCTGCGCGGGGCGGCTTCTCCCTTGGGCGCATGGATCCACGGCGGGCGCGGTGTCCCGCTGTCCCGTCTCCTCTGCGCCGCCTTCGTCCGTCTCGATGAGCTGGGCGCGGGCGGCTGGGCGTTCGTTTTTGCCGCGTTGCTCGGGCGGGGCGTTTCGCTCCTTGGGCTTACCCCTACCCCCTGCCGCTATGCCGTCGGGCGGGTGCGCCGCGTCGCGCTCGGAGACGTTCGGCGCGTCCCTCGGGCTTCACCGTTGCCGCCGTCCCTGCGGCTCCCTGCGGCTTCTCCCGCCGTCTCGGCTTATTCCTCGCCGCCGTCCGTCCCGTCGTCCCCTACGGGCGCGGGGGCGGGCTCCGCCTCTCCTGCCGCTTGGGGCGCGGTTAGGGGCGCGGCTTCCGTCCGTATGCTCTCACCGTCCAAAAGAGCGGCGGCGGCTCCCCGTATCACTTGCGCGGGGGTTATGCCGTTTTGTTCGAAGATGGCGGCGATGTATTCTGCTTCGCTCCGCTTAAAACTTGCGGCGATGTTTTTATAATTTTCTTTTTGATACTTTGCATAATTGCTCTTCTGCGCCTTTGTGGCGTTTTTGTAGCGTTCCCGCTTGTCTTTCTTCTGCTTCTCCGTCAACGGCATTCCCGCGCCTCCTGCGCCCCTTTGCGGGCGTTTATAACTTGTTTTTGATTTTATCACGGCGGGCGGCGGCTTGTCAAGCGATTGTTGATAACTTTTTTCTTAATATGCCCGAAAAAATTTTCTTAATATTTTCTAAAAATTTTTCTTAATATGGGCTAAAATTGCTTGCTTTTTCTTTCTTAATATGGTAAAATATCTAATGTAAACAGGTTGAGGGCGCCGCGCTCCCCGCCCGCTGCTTGCGGGTTCCCCCCTCGGGGGTGCAGATTGACAACTACAAAGCCCCGCGCCGATGGGAAGGGCGCGACGGTTTAAGGATATTCCCCCCCACCGCGCGGGGGTTAAGATATGGCGCGCGGGTATGGTCGGCGGGTTTTACGGCTTTCCCCGTCGAAGGAGACAAAGGACTACAAGCCGCCGCGCCTCGCTTCTGACGGGGGGCGCGTGTGTCGGTCTTATATTCTCCCCCCCCCCTTCTCGTAGGATCACAAAACACGCGCGGGGATTGCATCCCGTGGATTTTCAAAGGCGTTTTCAAGTAAAAGCCGATAGTGTGCAAGATGAAATGCAAGTGAGTTGTGCGCAAGTTGCGTTAGGATGGCGGCAAGCCGTGGATGCCGAATAAAAACACGGGGGAAGGGGTTCGGGGTTATCGTATAGCGGGCGCGTTAGTCCCGCCCCATAAAATGCGGGCGCGCTTACGCAAGGAGAAAAAGCAAGATGACAAATTTCAACAAAATTCGGGAAACTTTGGAAGGGCGCAAGGATCGGAGCGCATGGGATCGCGGGGTAACGGTGTACGCGCTTTCCCTTTTGGATGACTTTGAGGAGTGGACGGAATACGCGGCGGAGAACGGGGAGGACGCCCCCGCGCTCGATGAAAAAACACTATTAAACGGCGCGGAGGATTGGGGCGCGTATAGCTGGGGCGGCTCGGCTCTGGTCTATGATGCGGACATAGCCGCGCGGCTCTGTACCCCGTCGGAGCTGAAAAAGACGGACGGCGGCAACCGCCGCCCGAACGCTCGGGAGGAGTGGCTGGACGTGCAAGCCCGCGCCCTCCGTCAAGCATCCGCCCGCCTCCGTTGGGCGGCTCGCGTGGCGCGTGCTCTCTCGGTCTGATGATGGCGCGGGTCGTTCCCCGCCGAAACGCTCCCCCCGCTCGGGTGAGCGTCACCGAAAACGAAAAGGAGGCAAAAAGAATGATTTTCAAACATCGCGACATTTGCGAAAAGATGACGGCGGAGGAGATCGCGGAGGACTACGCGGAGGCGGAAAGGACGTTGACGCGCGTCTACTCGGACGGGGACGGCTGGGACATTTTCGGGGAGGAGCGCGGCGGGCGTTGGACGCTTTGGGCTATCGCCCTCCCGAATAGCGGCGGGCGGTCGACGTGGTACGGCGGTCCGGAGCACTTGGCGGGGCTGATTGTCAAGGGCTACAAACGCGCGGAAAACTTGACGGAAGCGGGGCGGGCGATCCTCTCCCGCTGTCTCGATCTTTCCCGCATAGCGTGAACGGGAGGCAAAAAAAATGGAGCTTGAAAAAATCTTCGACGGAATGAACGTTGAACAGATGGCGGGCGCGGCGATCCGTAAAGCGGAGGCGGAACGCGCGGAGATCGCGGAAGAACGCGCCCTTTTCGGGTGGGACTTGTGCATCTACAAGCGGAGCAACGAGGGAAA
>CANQLR010000047.1 GCA_947624745.1 uncultured Clostridia bacterium
CCCGGCGAGGGTCTCCCCACGAAAAAACTGTCCACCGGACAGATTTTTTCTCCCCGTCCTGCGCTGGCTTACGCCAAGGGAGTTTCGCGACTGCGGTCGCGACCAAAGGGCTCTGCCCTTTGGAATCCTGCGGCCTTTTGAGGAAAGGCCGGCGAAACCTTTTTAGTATTCCTCATCCAGACATTTCGCCTTAATTGTCTATTGACTGCCCCCTTTGCCGCATGATAAAATAAATTAACGGCTGAGGCGCCTCTCCCTATTCTGCCCAAAAATTGCCTACATTTTGCGATTTCGGGGTGCATATTGCTAAAAAACTTTTGCGCGCCTTGAAAAAACACTTTACTTTTTCCGCGGTTTGTATTATAATGGTATCATCCCATTTTAGGAGTGATCGAATGGACGACGGCAAAAAGGCGGTTCGGGAATTTATGCTTTACATCGCCGCCGGCTTTGTTGTATTTATACCCCTTTGCTGCCTCGGGTTTTTGATCGCGCGGCGGTTCACCCTCGGCGTGCTCTTCGGCGCGCTTTACGGGTCCGCGGTGATGATCCTCTACTACTACCTCTTCGCCCGCGCTATCCTGAAAGCCGCGGGAGGCGAGCCCGACGCCGTGAAAAAGCGCATTCAGGCGGCGTATACATTAAGAATGTTCCTGCTCGTGATACTCATGGGCGCGGGGGTATATCTCTCCGCGTCGCTCGGGGTGATGCACTGGCTGCCGCTTATTCTGTCGATGCTGGTGCCGAGGCTTTCGATCGCGGTATATCATATGATCCAAAGGAAAAAACAGGGAAAGGACGGCGACGACGTTGGAAATTAACATTACCGGCGCGAAGATACTTTTCGAGCTTCCGTTCGGCATAAAGATCACCGAAACGCAGGTGAATATGTGGCTCGTGATGCTCGGGATCGCCCTTTTCTGCGCCTGGCTCACCCATGACATGAAGGTGAAGCCGACCTCGAAGCGGCAGATAGTCGCGGAGTACCTCGTCAAAACGGTCGAGAATTTCGTGACCTCGAACATGGGCGAAAAGTGGAGATGGTTCGTCCCCTACATCGCGGCGCTTTTCTCGCTGGCGCTCTTTTCGAGCCTTATATCGCTTCTTGGCATGTATCCCCCGACGTCGGATCTTAACACCACCGCCGGCTGGGCGATAATGACGTTTATTCTCATCACGTTCTATAAGATAAAGACCAACGGCCCGCTCGGATATGCCAAGAGCCTCACCGAGCCGATATTCATCATGACGCCGATGAACATTTTGGGCGAGTTCGCGACCCCTATCTCGATGGCGTTCCGTATGTTCGGAAACGTCGCCTCGGGCACCGTAGTGTCGGCGCTCATTTACGCGGCTCTGGCAGTTCTTAACAACGCCATATTCGGCTGGCTGCCGGGGATCCTCGGAGAGGCCGCCGAAAAGCTTCCGATCCTTCAGCTCGGACTTCCCGCGCTGCTGTCCCTTTACTTCGACGTGTTCAGCGGCGTTTTGCAGGCGTTCATCTTCTGCATGCTCACCATGCTCTACATCAAGTCGGCTGCGGAGACCGAATAAAACGGCTCCGTGAAAATATAAGCAAGTCAATATTTAATTTATAAAGGAGAATCTACTATGGAATTTTTAACTGTAATGCTTGCCGCCACTACGACAGCGGATCCCAACGTAATGGCGAGAGCACTCGTTCTTATGGGCTGCGCCATCGGCGCGGGACTTGCCCTGATAGCGGGTATCGGCCCCGGTATAGGCGAAGGCTTTGCCGTCGGTAAGGCCTGTGAGGCGATAGCAAGACAGCCCGAGCAGAAGGGCAGCGTCACCACCACCATGCTGATGGGCTGCGCCGTCGCCGAGACCACCGGTCTTTACGGCTTCATCATCGGCCTGCTCCTCATCTTCCTTGCGCCCGGTATGTTCTTAAGAAGACTCTGATTAGGCGCTTCCGATTACTGATCAAAGGGTGATAGATTATGTTAGTTCCGATAGCGGCCGCTTCCGCGACGCTTGACTTTCTCTCGGTAAACATATGGCATATCCTCATGGCGATCGGCAACCTTCTGATACTGGTACTGATACTGAAAAAGTTTCTCTTCAAGCCTGTGCAGAAGATACTGAAGCAGCGCGAGGACGAGATCGGCAAGGCCTATGAGGACGCCGACAAGGCTCTTTCCGAGGCGAAAACGGAGAGGGAGCTTTATAAGACCAAGCTCGACTCCGCGAAATCCGAGGCCGACAGCCTTATCGCGGGCGCTTCAAAGCGCGCCAAGCAGGAGTCGGCGGAGATCCTTGAAAACGCGAGGATAGAGGCCGAAAGGCGCCGCAGATCGGCGGACGAGGATATAGAGCTTGCCCGCAAAAAGGCCGCCGAGGAAATGCGCGACGAGATCTCGGAGATGGTCATAGACCTCGCCGAAAAGGTCGTCGAAAAGGAGATCGACCCCAAGGCTCACGCCGCCATGATCGACGACGCCATAAAAAATCTGGGGGAATAGCAGATGAACTCAAACCATTCGCTTGAATACGGCACCGCGCTCTATCGGCTCGCTGTCGAGACCGGCACCTCCGAGGGGGTACTTTCCGACCTTCGCGGCGCGTGCGAGGTGTTTTCCAAAAACCCCGAGTTTGTGAGAATGCTCCTGAGCCCCGCCGAGACCCCGCAGCAGCGCGCAGAGGCCGTCGATACGGCGTTTGCGGGGAAGATAGACGAAAATCTTCTAAACTTTTTTAAGATACTCGCCGAAAAGCGGCGGTTTCAGATCGTGTTCGACTGCCTGAAGGTCTATGAGCGGCTCTACTGCGCCGACAACGGCATCACCGCGGTCAGGGCGGCCTCGGCGGTACCGCTTTCCGAGGAGCAGAAGAAGGAGCTCATCTCGGCTCTTGAGAAAAAGACCGGCAGGAAGATACTTCTTGATTGCAGGGTCGACAAAAGCTGCATCGGCGGCATACGCCTCGAATACGACGGCAAGCGGTACGACGCGAGCGTGAGAGGAAAGCTCGCGGGGATACTCTCGGCCGTCAGAAATTCCGAACTATGAAACGGTGGTAAGCTATGAACATTGAAGATATATCGAGCGTCATAAAGGCGCAGATAAAAAATTACAGCAAAAAGGCCGACCTTTGCGAGACCGGCTCTGTCATCACCGTGGGAGACGGCATAGCGTCGGTCTACGGGCTCGACAACTGCCTCTCGAACGAGCTTGTTCAGTTCTCCAACGGCACCTACGGAATGTGCCTCAACTTGGAGGAGGACAGCGTTTCGGTCGTCATGCTCGGCTCCGACGTCGGCATTAAAGAGGGCGACGTCGTAAAGCGCACCGGCTCGGTCGTATCCGTCCCGGTCGGAAAGGGGCTCATCGGCAGGGTCGTGAACGCCCTTGGCCAGCCTATCGACGGAAAAGGCCCCATCGAGAGCGAAGCGGTCCTTCCCATCGAGCAGAAGGCGACCGGGATAATCGAGAGAAAATCGGTCTCGGTGCCGCTGCAAACGGGTATCAAGGCGATAGACTCGATGATACCTATCGGCAGAGGCCAGCGCGAGCTTATTATAGGCGACCGCCAGACCGGTAAGACCGTCATCGCGACCGACACAATAATCAACCAAAAGGGCAAAAACTGCATCTGCATATACGTCGCCATCGGGCAGAAAAACTCGACGGTGGCGCAGCTCGTCGAAACGCTCACCCGCGCGGGGGCCATGGACTATACGATAGTCGTCAGCTCGACCGCCTCGGAGCTTGCGGCCCTCCAATACATCGCGCCGTACGCGGGCTGCACCATGGGCGAATACTTCATGAAGCAGGGGCTCGACGCGCTCATCATCTATGACGACCTGTCGAAGCACGCCGTCGCCTACAGGACGATGTCCCTTCTTATCCGCCGTCCGCCGGGACGCGAGGCATACCCCGGCGACGTGTTCTACCTCCATTCGAGGCTTTTGGAGAGGGCTGCCCGGCTCTCGCCCGAGGCGGGAGGAGGCTCTTTGACCGCGCTTCCCATAATAGAGACGCAGGCGGGCGACGTTTCGGCGTATATCCCGACGAACGTCATCTCGATCACCGACGGCCAGATCTTTTTAGAGACCGAGATGTTCAACTCGGGCATCATGCCCGCCGTAAACCCCGGTATTTCGGTATCGCGCGTCGGCGGCGCGGCGCAGCTTAAGGCGATGAAGCAGGTTTCGGGCACTTTGAAGCTTCTCTACTCGCAGTACAGAGAGCTCCAGAGCTTTGCGCAGTTCGGCTCGGACCTTGATAAGGACACCAAGGAAAGGCTCGCGCAGGGCGAGAGGATAGTCGAGGTCCTAAAGCAGGACCGCAACTCCCCCGTTCCGGTAGAGCTCCAGGTCTGCATAATATTCGCGGTGGTCAACAACTTTTTGAAGGACGTACCGGTCGAGAAGGTAAAGGACTATGAAAAGGCGCTTTACTTCGAGATGAGAAGCTATCACAAGGAGCTTTTGGACTACATCGCGGGGGGCGGGTCGCTTGACGACGAGCACAAGGCTGCGCTTTCGGAGGCGGTCGGAAGCTTCACCGAAAAATACGTCGGAAACAAAGACTAAGCTGAAGGGAGTGACCCGAAATGGCCTCAATGAAGGAAATAAACCTGCGGATCAGATCCATATCGGGCACGCGCCAGATAACAAAGGCGATGGAGCTGGTCGCGATAAGCAAGCTCACCAAGGCCCGCGAGCGGATCGACCGCACAAGGCCGTTTTACACCGAGCTTTACTCGGCGCTGTCCGACGTTTCGGCGGCGGTATCTCCCCTTGACACCGGCTTTTGCCGCACCGGCGAGGTAAAAAAGACCTGCGTTGTGGCCATCGCGGGAGATAGGGGCCTCGCGGGGGGATATAACAATAACCTGTTTAAATATGTGGCGTCAGAGCTCGAGGGCAAAAACGCCGTGATACTGCCGGTCGGAAAGCGCTCGCTGGAGCATTTCGAGCGGCGCGGATATGAGATCATAACCGACGAATTCGCCTCGGTCGAGGACATCGACGTCGGGGACTGCTACGAGATCTCGCGGCTTCTGTGCAGGATGTTTTTAAGCGGCGATTTCGACGAGCTGACCGTAATTTACACCAACTTCGTCTCGATGCTCGGTCAGGAGCCTGCGAAGCTTAAACTCCTGCCGCTCGACAAGGAGCTTTTGTCCGACGGCTCAGCGCCCCGCTTCACCCTTGTGGAGCCCGGCGCGGGGGCGGTGTTCAACTCGATTATCCCGGACGCGGTCGCGGGGCTTATATGGGGGGCGGTTTGCGAGAGCTTCGCGAGTGAGCTTGCATCGCGCCGCACCGCCATGGAGAGCGCGACCTCGAACGCCGACGACATCATAGCCGATCTTAAGCTGAAATACAACAAGGCGAGAAAGAGCTCCATCACGCAGCAGATCACCGAGATCGTGTCCGGCGCTCAGGCCGAACAGTGAATATCATCTTCTTTTGGGGAGGATAAAAAATGAGCAAAGAAAACGTAGGAAAAGTTGTGCAGATAATCGGGCCGGTTTTGGACATCCGCTTCGAGGACGGGTGCCTGCCCGACCTCAACAACGCGATAGTCATAAACTATGAGGGCAGAAAGATCACCCTCGAGGTCGCGCAGCACATCGGCGACAGCGTAGCACGGTGCATCGCGATGACCGGGACGGAGGGTCTGCCCCGCGGAATTGACGCCATAGACACCGGCGCGCCCATATCGGTGCCGGTCGGGCGGGAAACGCTCGGAAGGATATTCAACCTTTTGGGCGAATGCGTGGACAATATGCCCACGCCCGAGACGAAGGAACGCTGGCCGATACACCGCCCCGCCCCGAAGTTCGACGAGCAGCAATCGACTACCGAGATCCTCGAAACGGGCATCAAGGTGGTGGACCTCATCTGCCCCTACGCAAAGGGCGGTAAGATCGGGCTGTTCGGCGGCGCGGGAGTCGGAAAGACGGTTCTGATTCAGGAGCTTATCAACAACGTCGCGAAGCAGCACGGCGGACTTTCGGTATTTTCGGGAGTCGGCGAGCGCACCCGCGAGGGCAACGACCTCTACAACGAGATGAAGGAGTCGGGAGTGCTTTCAAAGACCGCGCTGGTCTACGGGCAGATGAACGAGCCGCCGGGAGCGAGAATGAGGGTCGCCCTCACGGGTCTTACAATGGCGGAATATTTCAGAGACCGCGAAAATCAGGACGTTTTGCTATTTATAGATAACATTTTCCGCTTCACGCAGGCGGGCTCGGAGGTCTCGGCGCTCCTCGGAAGAATGCCGTCGGAGGTAGGTTATCAGCCTACGCTCGCGACAGAGATGGGCGCTTTGCAGGAGAGGATAACCTCGACGAGAAACGGCTCGATCACCTCGGTTCAGGCGGTATACGTCCCGGCGGACGACCTCACCGACCCCGCGCCTGCGACAACGTTCGCGCACCTTGACGCGACCACCGTCCTCTCAAGAAGCATAGCATCGCTCGGAATATATCCCGCAGTAGACCCGCTCGATTCGACCTCACGCATACTCTCCCCCGACGTCGTCGGAGAGGAGCACTACAAGGTCGCGCGCGACGTGCAGAGGATACTCCAGAGGTACAAGGAGCTCCAGGACATCATCGCGATAATGGGTATGGATGAGCTTTCGGACGAGGATAAGCTGACCGTCGCAAGGGCGAGAAAGGTGCAGCGCTTCCTCTCCCAGCCGTTCACCGTTGCCGAACAGTTCACAGGCTACATTGGCAAATACGTCCCCATCTCCGAGACCATCAGGGGCTTTAAGGAGATCATCGAGGGCAAGCACGACGACCTGCCCGAATCGGCGTTCCTCTTCGTCGGGACCATCGATGAGGCTGTCGAGCGCGCCAACGCCTCGAAATAGCCGGAGGTGTCCGAATGGCTGATTTTGATCTGAAAATTATCTCCCCCGACGGCGTTTTTTACGACGGAAAAGCAAGGCAAATTTCGCTCCGCTCGATCGACGGCGACGTCGCGATCCTGGCGGGGCATATCCCCTATCTGACGGCGGTCGGCATCGGCGAGTGCAGGGTATATGAGGGCGACGGCGAGCCGAGACTCGCTGCCTGCTGCGGCGGGCTCTTAAACGTCACCCGCGAGGGGGTATTCCTCGCCCCGACGACCTTTGAGTGGGCGGAGGACATCGACAGGACCCGCGCCGAAGCCGCGAAGGAAAAGGCGCTCTCGCGCATAAAAGACCCCAAGACCCCCGCGGCAAAGGAGCTCGCGGAGATAAAGCTCCAGCGCGCCGAGCTGAGGATAAGGATCGCGGGAAAGGCGGGGAAATAGGACGGGAACGGGAGATTTAAAGCTGTAATATGACGAAAAGCAGACGGGGGTCTGCTTTTTTTGTGGGGGAAGCCATAATATTTTCGAAGCTAATGTTGTCCGCCATCGGAAAGGTTTGTGCGGGGGGCTATAGATCTCCGGATTATATGTTTCCAATATCATTTTATATGATTGCATAAACAATCGTTCCCATTTTGCTAAACCTGACGCTAAAAAGAGTGCCATAAATATGAATTGACACCTATTCGATTGTAAATTTTTTATTAACAGTGTCATGCGCCCCTCCCACAAGACAACGTACATTTTTTCCAAAAGCAGGTATCCGTTCAAATTAATTTTTTGACAAATGGTGGCACGTTAGATTTAAATTTTCTGTGAATATACTTATGAAAAAAATAACGTGTGATTTTTTACCCCCTTCAGAATACAAATTGCTTTTTTGGCAAATATTAACCCACACCAAAATTTTTATTCCTTTCACTTTACAACGGACAAATTTTTGGCAAATGGACACTGATTTTCTCCGAAAACGGTCTGTCGGTTATACCTCCAACGCAAGGAAGAGGTATGGATTATAAGGAGTATTCCGAAGCAAAGCAAGGCACAAGTTGGAAACAGAAGTTACGGTTTGCGATTGATAAAAACGTTGTTATCGCAAAAGATTTTGAAGATTTCCTGCGGCTTATGCAGGAGAGCGGATACGAAGTAAAGTCGGGAAAATATATCTCATTCCGAGCCGATGGGCAGGAGAGATTTACGAGGGCAAAGACGATTGGCGACAATTATACTGAGGAGAGAATCAAAGAGCGCATTGTCGGAAAGCGTGGCAGAATCCTGCCTACCGAGCGCAAGGGTATTTCGCTGATAATCGACATTCAGAATAGCATAAAGGCGCAGCAGAGCAAAGGCTTTGAACATTGGGCGAAAGTCAATAATCTTAAGCAAGCTGCAAAAACGCTGAACTATCTCACCGAGAATAATCTGTTGAAGTATTCTGATTTGGAGGGCAAAGTTGCAGAACTGCGGTCAGCATTTTCGGCTAATACCGAAAGTTTGAAAGCAGTAGAGGGCAGGCTGAGGGAGATTCAGCCGCTGATAAAAAATCTTGATAACTATCGCAAGTTAAAGCCTATCTGGGAGGAGTATTCGCGCATAAAAAATAAGCCCGCCTTCCGCGAGAAGCATCAGGCAGAGCTTATGATTTTTGAGGCGGCGAGGAAAACGTTGAGGGAACATTACGGCGAACGGAAATGGGATAGCTTGAAGGAGTTGCAAACGGAAAAAGGCAAGCTGACTGATGAACAGGATAAGCTGTATGTTGAACGTATAAAAAGCAACTCAAATAGATCAAAGCGATCAAAGTAAATATGTAGAGGAAACTTGAGATTTGAAATTGATGAAAAATGGTGTATAATTCTTTTGCAGCATGCTATCTCTTTACAATCCTTTTTACAATATGATTAAAACAGTTCCTGCCATACCATAACAATATTTGTTGGGCTTGTCGTTATATATTATATGAAATCATGCAATATAAACATACTTGTTCCCAGTCATTTTGAAAGTCTCTTCTTAGGATAGGGTTTTTTAATTATTTCATACCCCGACAAAAATGCCTGATCGCTCCACAAATAATCCCACCTGCCGAAGCGACCGATTGGGTAGATGCCGTCGGATTCAAGTTTGGTTATAATTCTGTCGGCTTTTTTGCGGGTATCTTTTCGGAAGATTATATTTCCATACTCTACAGTCCTAAAATCCCTTGCTATTATGTCGCTTTCGTCGGCAAGATTCATCTTCTTAAGAGCATAGATGCAATTCTGCATACATTTTTCCGGATCATGTAGATTATCCCTATTGCTTCTGTAAATCTCAAACTGTATCGACGAACAGCCATCGGGAACATTCGCTTTGGATTTAAGCGACGGAAGATATGCCCGAGCGGCAAAAATATCCGCGTCATAAATATAGAACCAAATATCTTTGCAATTTATAATTTTATTGAACCCAAACGAAACCAACGCCATACTCGTATATTCAAGGCTTTCCGCATCATTTTTTATCTCATCGGGAATATTTTTAATGCATTTGACTATGTCCGGCAGGGGCACCGAAGAAAGAAGTCTGTCATACTTTATCCGCTTACCGTTTGTGAAGGTGATCGTTTTTTCGGATAAATCAATGCATTCCGCTTCATAGCCGTAATGCATCTTTCCGGCCTTTTCGGCTTTCTTTATGATGCTGTCAATGTAACCTACATACCCACCTTTTTCGGGGTATCTCATCTCTTTTGCATAGTAGGTATTAGGAGTTTTATCCGTATAACTTCCGTACAGAACCTCTTCAATGCTCGGTCGGTAGAACCGGTTTCCTACCCAGCAGGTGTCCATCTGTTCCAAATCGGTGCGCCAGTATTTTTTGTTATATGGCTCAAACAGCTCATCGTATAAATACTGACCGTACTGGAAAAGCAGCCACTGCTTGAAATTTTTTGGATCGTCGTCCTGATTTCGATTGATAAAATCCTTTAATGCCTTTACTTTAAATTCCGCCGTCATCGGGAAAAGATTATTCTGCGCAGGGTGCTGAAGCCACATGTTCTTAAACCAGCTATGCGGAACGGGATTGTATATGTTCTGCTGCGCTTTAGAAAATGCCTCTTTTACAACGGGATTTTCGGTAAAAGACAAGTGAACTGCTTTATCAAAGTAAAATGTTCTGCCGTCGTCGGACTTTACGGAAAATCTTCCGCATAATCCCCCGGCTCGATCCTCCTTTTCAAATATCTCAAACGTATTATCCCTATAAAACGCGCCCATTCCTGCCATTCCCGCGCCGATTATTACATTCATTGATTTGTCTCTCCCTAAATTCGCCTCATAGCATCGTAAGTAATCTTTATCCCCTCTTCAAAGGTATATGACGGAGCAAATCCCGTCTGTTCCCTTAGCTTTGAGATGTCGAACCACTCTTTACAATAAGTAAGCCCGTCCTCCGGTCTTTCACCTATTCCGAGCCGGCAATCCTTTCCGACTGCAGCGGGAATTCTCATTAAATGTTCTCTGAGAAGCCTGCAATCTCCGCTGCCCAAAAAGTAATTCCCAGATTCTACATTCTTTTCGCCCAAAAGCGCTGCTGCGCCGACTAAGTCATCTATAAAGATGAAATCATAGGGCTGACTTCCCTTTGAAAATGCGGGAATTTCGCCTTTTATAAGATTTCCGAGCGCATAGCTTATAAGATTGCCAGAGCTGTCTCCGGGTCCGTAGATATTTGAAAACTGCATCCAAATCAACTGCAAGTCTATCTTCTTGCACAAAACTTCAAGCAAGAGATGGGTGGTTTTCTTGCAAATTCCGTACATCATATTTTGTGATACATTTTGCAGGGTGAGTATTTCATCTGCGATGTTTTCGGTGATTGTTCCCGCACATAAAAACTTTTTACAGCCTATTCCCTTTGCGGCAAGCGCTGAATCGCAGCTGAATTCCGCATTTTTAAGCTGAACGGAATAGTCTGCTCGAAGCATTCCTGCGCTTCCCACCCAAGCAAGATGATAGAAACATTCAATATCCCTATCCTCGATCTTTTGCGGCAGACTCTTTATATCCTTAAGATCGCAATAAACCACTGCGACATTTTCAAATCCATCAAGACAAGATATATCTTCATTTTCGTCTTTAATAATCGCATAAATCTTCTCACAGGAAGCCGCAAGCTTCTTTACAAGCCACTTTCCGACAAACCCGTTTGCGCCCGTCACAATTGCTTTCATATCGTCAAAAATCCCCCTTTTTAATTAGTTCGGTATACTGTTTAAAACTCATCAGATTCTTATCCTTTTCGGATATTATTATATTTTTGATCCCGCCGATGTTCTCAAAATGCCAGTCTATACCTATCTCGGGATCGTTATACATAATCCCGCTGTCTCCCGGTCCGTAAAATACCTCAGCACATTTGTAGCTCACCACGGAATCCTCCAGCACAAGATACCCATGTCCGAAATATTCGGGTATAAGCAAGGACAGATTATTCTGATCGGACAGTTCAAAAGCAAGATACTTACCGTAAGTTTCGGAATCTGCGCGAAGATCGACTATAACGTCATACACTTTTCCTTTTATACAGCGCACAAGCTTTGCCTGTTGCTTATCAATTTGGAAATGAATAGCGCGTATAACACCTTTTTTGGAAACGGTGTAAAATACCTCTTTGAGATCGTGATCAATCCCATTAGCTTGAAAGAGCTCGACATTATAATCTTTAATGAGCGCTCCCCTTTCATCTGTGGCAACAAAAGGTTTGATCAAATACGCCCCGTCTAATGGAAGTTTGCAAAATTCAAACCGATTTATCATTTTCTGTTTCCTCCTTTCATAAAGAAAGAAACAGAAAACCAGACAATTAAGGTTTTACCCCCCCCCGAGGGAATTTTTGACAATCTCCGCCATATAGTCGATCATCTCATCGGTCATTCCCGGATACACCCCGACCCAGAACGAGTTATTCATAATAAACTCGGTTCCGTCGAGGCTGCCGACAACGCGGTAGGCGTCGGTGCCTCTGATCTGATCGAAGCACGGGTGCTTGATGAGATTTCCGCTGAATAAAAGGCGAGTCTGGACGTTGTGTTCCTCAATGTGTCTCGTTATTTTGTTCCGATCGAGCCTGGTCTCGGGTCTGACGGAAATCATAAATCCAAACCACGACGGGCGGCTGTTTTCGGCTGGCTCTGGGAGGATTATCTTATCCTCAATCGGCTTGAGAGCCGCTTTCAACCTGTCCCAGTTGTGGCGGCGGCGCTCGATGAAGCTCGGGAATTTCTTGAGCTGCTCGACGCCGATCGCAGCCTGCATATCCGTAACTTTCAGGTTATATCCGAAGTGACTGTAAACGTATTTGTGATCATACCCCTTTGGCAGTTCGCCGAACTGTCCGTCAAAGCGGTGCCCGCAGAAGTTGTCGCGGCCGGACGGGCAAATGCAGTCCCTACCCCAATCGCGATAGGACAAAATCAAGCGATGAAGCAGCGGGTTATTTGTATATACGCAGCCGCCCTCGCCCGTCGTCATGTGGTGCGGCGGGTAGAAGCTGCTCGTGCCGATGTCGCCCCAAGTGCCGGTGAATTTCGTCACTCCGTCAATCGTGTACTGCGAGCCGAGCGCGTCGCAGTTGTCCTCGACGAGCCAGAGATTATGCTTGTCGCAAAATGCTTTGACCGCTTTAAGGTCGAACGGGTTGCCTAATGTGTGGGCGATCATCACTGCTTTTGTTTTCGGGGATAAAGCCTCCTCAAGTTTCGTCACGTCAATATTGTACTGCGGCACCGTGACATCAACAAAAACCGGCACAGCACCATATTGCAGGATAGGTGTGACCGTTGTCGGGAATCCGCAGGCGACAGTGATGACCTCGTCGCCGCGCTTTATCTGCCTGTCGCCAAGCTCGGGAGCAGTCAGTACAGAAAAAGCTATTAGGTTTGCAGACGAGCCGCTGTTCACCAAATGCGCGTACTTCACGCCTATCCACTCGGCAAATTTCTTTTCAAACTCGTCGGAAAATCTGCCGGTCGTGAGCCAGAAATCGAGCATCGCATCGGTCAGGCTCTGCATCTCTTTTTCGTCAAAAACTCGGGAGGCGTAGCTGATTCTGTCACCCGGCTTGAACGGATCCTTTTTCTCCTTAAAATCGTGGTAATATTCAGCGACAAGGGCTTTTATCTGCTCCCTTGCCTCCGCTTCGGTCTTCCAATTCACCATATTATCCCTCCAAAAATTCCTTAATCTCCCTATCCATCTCCGCGGGCACATCCTCCCCCGCGAGCCAAGCTTTATAGAACCTCGTGGTGTATCTCATGCACTCATCAATATTCCACCTCGGCCTCCAGCCGAACGTGCTCTTGATCTTCGAGCAGTCGAGCTTTAGGAAATTCGCCTCGTGAGGGGCGTTTGCTTCCGCCTGATTGACCCATTCGGCACCTTCTCCCCAGTGTTTGCAGAAAAGGTCGACCAAATCGCCCGTCGTCACGCAGTCGCAGTCGTCCGGGCCGACGTTGTAAAAGCCGGCGTAACGCTTGTCCTCAAACTGCTTTGCCGCGATAGTCAGGTATACCGCCAGCGGCTCCAAAACATGCTGATAGGGTCGGGTCGAGTACGGATTCCGCACGCCGATTTTCTCCCCCGCTTTCATCGCACGGACGCAGTCGGGAATTATCCTGTCGCTCGCAAAATCTCCGCCGCCTATGACGTTTCCTGCACGGGCGGTCGATACCGCGATGTCCCTGTCCGCAAAGAAACTGTTAATGTAGCTATGCGTTACGAGCTCGGAGCATGATTTTGAGTTGGAATACGGGTCGAAGCCGTCCAAAGGCTCGTCCTCGCGATATCCCCAACACCATTCGTTATTCTTGTAAACTTTATCTGTCGTGACGTTGAGGACGCTTTTAACGCACTGACTCAGCCTCACACATTCAAGCAGATTAACCGTTCCCATGACGTTGGTTTCATATGTATAGCGCGGGTCCTTGTAGCTCTCGCGGACGATTGGCTGAGCCGCAAGATGCAAGACGATCTCGGGCTGGACATCATCAAAAACGGCTTTAAGCCTGTCAAAATTCCGGATATCCGCGATAATACTTTTCATACTTTTTTCAAGACCTGACATGCCGAACAAATTCGGCTCGGTCGGCGGGTCGAGGCTGTAGCCGGTGACGATCGCGCCCGCATTCACGAGCATTTTGCAGAGCCATGTGCCCTTAAAGCCGGTGTGACCGGTCACGAGGACGCGTTTGCCGCGGTAAAGTGATAAATCCATTTAATCCTCCCAAATCTTCCACGGCGCGCGCCCGGACGCCCAAAGTTCCTCGAGCTTGTCCTTCTCGCGCTTGGTGTCCATGCACTGCCAGAAGCCGTCGTGATAGTAGCTTTTGAGCTGCCCCTCGGCGGCGAGCCGCTT
>CANQLR010000048.1 GCA_947624745.1 uncultured Clostridia bacterium
CTTTTGCGCAGGGTGAGTGCTTCGGTTAACCAGATAGCGAAAAGAATTAACAGCACAGGGCGGGCTTATTCTGAGGACTTGGCGGAGATTCGGGATGGGCAGGAGGAAATTTATGAAGCATTAAACCATATACTAAAGTACATTACCAATTTAAGATGAATTATCCGGCGGTCTGACTAAATTCAGACCGCCAGTCTTTTCTAAGGAGGAATACCCTATAGCAACAACAAAGATTATCCCCATCCACACAGGAAAGGGCAGAACGGCAGGAACCGCTATAAGCAACGTTATTGACTACGTTAAGAATCCAGAAAAGACCGGAAACGGCGAGTACATTTCAAGCTATATGTGCGATTCAAGAACTGCCGATACGGAGTTTCTTTTATCCAAGCGTCAATACAAAGATATAACAGGAAGAACGCAGGCTAACGATGTTATTGCATACCAAGTACGGCAGTCTTTCAAGCCCGGAGAAATCACTCCCGAAGAAGCAAACAGAATAGGCTATGAGTTTGCCCAGCGGTTTTTGAAGGGCAACAATGCTTTCATTGTCTGCACACATATTGACCGGCATCATGTACACAACGTACGCCCGGATAGGGCAATGAGAAAAGCAGTATAAGGTACTGCCCTGTAAGATAACGCAGGAAACAACCAGTCTAACCGAAAGGCGAAAGCTGACACGGGAACACAGTACGACTGGAAAGCGGTAAGTCACCTAAAGGCAATCGGGTGCGACTGAGCCGCAATGTTAATCGGATATAAGGTATAAGTTGGATTTACTGAACGTAAGCTTCCAGTTTCTGTTATGTGCCGATGGAGGAAAATTGCCTGAAACCTCTGGTACGGAAAAGGCAAGCTATGGTTGTGGGCTTGCCGGTTATCAATCATTCCGTACAACCTGTAGGGGAACCTATGGTAACGAAGCGAAAGCGATACCGAGAATCCGAATTTACCAAGTCTCATTGCTAACCGGGGATACCCTAACCAGGAGCACCGCGCGAAAGGGGGAATGAAAAAGCGGCTATGGCTTTTGAGTCTGAAAATCCTGCATGGGTACGGAGTGCTCGTAGTAGTCCGAGAGGGGTAATGACCCTCACATGGCGAAGGGGCACAGTTATTGCGTACTAAAATTAGAAGTTGATTAGGGAGGAAAACCTCGTATGAAACCAACACTCGTAATGAGGATAAAGCTAAGCGACTGCAATCTCAAGCGGAACAGCTTAAAGCCGCCAAGTTAAGGCTTTATGAGAAATATGCCGCCGACGAGATTTCGCGGGAAGCGTATCTGAAAGCCAAGGCAGAGCTTGACTGCAAGTTGGCAGAGAACGAAAGAGAGGTGAAAGAAGCAATGCCTGATTCCCCGAAAACTGACGCTGATACGCGCTTGATTGAAGTCTGCAACAGCTCCAAAAGCGTTGATAGGCTTACCTACGACCTTGCTCACGCGTTTATTAAGGCGATTTATGTTTTTCAAGCCGGAGATGTAGAAATAGCATGGAAATTCAAAGATCCGATTATCCCGCATTAAGTTGCGGGATAAATCGGTCCAAAAAATAAATATTTTTTTAGATTTTACTTGACACAAGCAGACCTTTCCCGCTTCGGGCGTGAGCACGTCATGATGGACTACTATTTGGAGTTCGTCTTTCCTGAAAAGCAGATTCGCTACATAGCCGTCACAGAAGGCGAGGATACAGAAAAAGGTTTGAGCGACTTCGTTCCGTTTCGTAACTTGTTTAACGAATGGCTAGCCAAGGATACCAGCCGTAAGGTCAAAATTGCTCTCCATGCCAAGTTTGCAGCAGGCGAGCGAACATTCACGACCGCACCTTTGGGCTATATGCGCCATCCCGAAAATCAAAACAAACTTGCAGTTGACCCCGACACGTCTTGAATAATTGAGAAGATTTTTGATCTTACAGTTCATGGCGCTGGTGCAGGAAAAATCACTAAGATTTTAGTGCAGAAAAGATTCCAACCGCTGGCTACATCGACTATAAAAAGTATGGTCAATTCGCAAAGTTCTACGAAAATGCACCTGTGGAAAAGGCTTATGCGTGGAATATTCGCGCCGTGAGTGACATTCTGAAAGATGAAACATACATTGGGAATTCTGTCCACGGAAAGCAGACAAACGTATCTTACAAAAACAAAAAGAGCATTCGCCGTACCGAAAGTGAGTGGTTCCGCGTTGAGAATACCCATGAGCCTATTATTTCCAAAGACATTTTCAATCAAGTTCAAAAGCAGATTGCAAGCCGCAGGAGATCTATGAAGTCAGATAAAATGCAGATTTTTGCAGGACTCATAAAGTGCGCGGACTGCGGTTGGTCAATGAGCTACGCTGAAAGGCAGTACAAAACTTGCTCGACAGGATTCTTTAATTGCTCACAGTTTCGGAAACTCGGGAAAGTGGGAGGGCAATGCACAGCGCATTACGTCAGGTATGATACGCTTTATGCATATGTTCTTGCGAGATTGCAGGATTGGATTTATCAGGCTCATACTGATGAGAAACAGCTACTATCAAAATTGCTTAAATTGAGTGATAAAGAAGCAGTGAAAGCACATAAGAAACAGTCTGCCGAGCTTGCCAAGTCGGAGAAACGCAAGGCAGAGGTAGACAGACTGTTCGTCAAGCTCTATGAGGACTGGTCGAACGGGCGCATTACGGAGTACAACTTTAAGATGTTGTCGCAGAAGTATCAAGCAGAGCAACAAGAGTTAGTTGAAAAGATTGATAAGCTCAATTCAGAACTTGCGACCGAAAAGCAGACTACAGCCGATGCTGAAAAGTGGATTGCCCTAATCAAGCAATACTCCGAACCCACGGAACTGACTGCTGAAATGCTCAATACGCTTATTGAAAAGATTGTTGTTCATGAGGCAGTCAAAGATTCCGATGGCACCAGAACGCAAGAAATTGAAATATTTTACCGATTTGTAGGTAAAATTGATTAAAATCCATACGCACGTCTTTAAGTTTGTTAAACGGGGGAATGGGGTGGGAGAGGGGCGAAGCCCGGGTGCGCGCGGAGCGCGCACCCGCCCTCCGTGCGGAGCACGGCGGGCAAGCGGCAGCGAAGCTGCCGCAGGGGCTTCGCCCCACCAGACGCGCAGAAGGCAGAGGTCAGATGACAGAGCCGCGGGGAACAACTTTGGTGCAATGTTAAGCCCCCTCCCATCGGGAGGGGGCTGCTGCGAATCTATAGGTCTGCACAAGGGACAGAGGGGGTGGGGCTAAAAATAGCATTCGCGCAGCGAATACCTTTTGGCAGCTCATGCATGGCTATACTAAAAACGAGTAATGCGCAGAGAGCACGGAAGGCGAAGCCCTAATCGCGCCCTCGGCGCGATTCCCGCCGCCTCGTCGTCGCAAGCTCCATATCCCTCGCCCCTCCGTGAGCGTCGGGGCTCGCTCATTCCGCTGCTCCTCCTCTTCCCCACAAAGTCCACGGACTTTGTGGAACCCCTTTTTTCGCGCGGCGGACAACATTCGCTCCGCGAATGTTGGGGCTTCGCCCCACTCCCTGCCTCATCGCGACAAAGTGCAGACTCCGCGCGGCGAAGCCCCGGGCGGCAGCTTCGCTGCCGCCACACCAAATCCGCAAGCGGATTTGGCTTAGGCGCCCTTCGGGCGCCTCGGGGCTTCGCCCCGGTCGGTGCCCCCACCATAGTTTTCATAGGAGCACAAGGCTTGTGCCCCCACTTATGCAGGTCTGCACTTTCCTGCGTTAAGTAAGTAAAGCGGTAGACATGCATGGGTGAAGCCCCTACCCCCTCCCCCGTCGATACTCCCTCGGCGAGCAGCCGGCAATTTCCGAAAATCTGACATTAAAGTACCCCGGGCTCGAAAAGCCGCAGCGCCCTGCGATCTCGGTCACGCTGAGGCGGGTCTGCTCCAAAAGCTCCATCGCGCGGGAAACGCGGTAGTGGGTGAGGTACTCGAACGGCGTTTTAAGCGTCTCCGCCTTGAAAATTCGCGAAAAATACTCGCGGCTCATGAAGGTCTCGGCGGCGATCTGCCCGAGGGTGAGCGGCTCGGCGTAGTGGCTGTGGATAAAATCGATCGCGCGGCGCACCCTCTCGCGGTTGAGGCGGTCGGCCGAGCTTATCTGCCTCGCCCTTTCGGCGTGGGTGATCAGCAGCCGCCAAATGCCCAGAATATCGGCCTTTACGGTCAGCTCGGCGCCGAAGGCGTCCGCTTTGAGCTTAAGCTCGGGGTGGCGGTCGCGGTCGTAGGGGGTGTAGTCGTAGAGCGACATTATTTCAATAAGTTTATCAATTATCTCGCCCTGCCACGGCTCGCTTCGGCTCAGGACGGTCGCCGGCTTGAGCTCGCCCGAAAGCGCCGGGGAGACGTATTTTTCGCTGATCGGATCGCCCGGGTCGCCGAGCATGAGCTTTGAAAAAACGGCCGCGTAAAACACCGTCTCGTCGGCGTTTTTTGCGCGATATGCAGAGTGCAGAGTCCCCGAGGGCACAAAGACCGCCTCGCCCGCCGACAGCGGAAATTCCTCGCCGCCGATGACGAAAACGCAGTCGCCCCGCGAGAGATAGAAAAGCTCGAATTCTGGGTGCCAGTGGGAGTATAAAATGTTAAATTTTGCATTTTCTCTAAGGGAATAATTCGGCGGCACGACCGTTTTGTGGAGCCCGAGCGGGAAAAACCGCGAGCCGTGCGGCAGATTTTCATAATTTTCATCCATAGCTGTCCCTCCTTGGTTTAATTTTAGCGCGGGCGGGCCAAAAAGTCAATAAAAAATAAGAAATCCGCTGCAGTTACCTTAAAAAAGTCAATATAATGATAATTCATGTCAATATAGTGAAAGTTTTTCGCGCGCTTATATGCTAAAATATATCATCGACCAAAAGGAGGTTTTTTCATGAGCATGATAGAGATAAAAAACGGCGGGCTGTTCTTCACGACCCGCGACGAAAATATTTTTGTCGAGCCCTACGGCGAGGGCTGCGCGAGGGTCCGCGCCTCGCGAAACACCAAAATTTCGGACGAAAGGTGGACGCTTTTGGAGGCGGAGCCCTGCCAAGCAGAGGTCAGCCTCGACGGCGATGCCGGGATCATCAAAAACGGGAAGCTCACGGTGAGGCTCACGAAGTCGTGGGCGGGCTGCCGGATAGAATTTCAGAGAAACGGCGAGACCGTCCTTGCGACCCACGAGGAGGCCGACCTTGTCACCCGCTACCGCCACATCGCGGGGGAAAACTACCGCATTCGGGTGAATTTTGACGCGCGCGGCGAGCACATCTACGGCCTCGGGCAGGAGCAGCAGGGCTTTTTCGACCGCAAGGGCTGCACCTACGACATCGCGAACTGGAACACAAAATCGACCCTGCCGGTGATCTATTCCTCGCTCGGCTACGGGTTTTTGTGGAACAATCCCTCGCCCGGGCGGGTGGAGTTCGGGCTGAACCACACCGTCTGGACGGCGGAAAACGCGAAGCAGGCCGACTATCTCGTGTTCGTCGGCGACACTCCCGCCGAGGTCATGAACCGCTACTGCCGACTGACCGGGTTCGCCCCGAAAATGCCGCAGTGGGCGGCGGGGTTCTGGCAGTCGAAGTGCCGATATGAGTCGCAGGAGGAGCTTTTGGAGGTCGCCCGCGAGTACAAAAAGCGCGGCATACCCCTCGACGCCATCGTCATCGACTACTTCCACTGGACCGAGCAGGGAAACTGCGACTTCGACCCGAAATACTGGCCCGACCCGGAGGGAATGGTAAAGGAGCTTAAGGAAATGGGGATACGCCCCATCGTCTCCTACTGGCCGACAGTCAACCCCGGAAGCCGCAGCTGGCGGGAAATGAACGAGCGCAATCTTCTTATTCGCACCGAGAACGGCCAGCACCCCATCTTCGACTTCTGGGGCGCGAACAGCTATGTCGACATGACTAACCCCGAGGCGCGAAAATTCGTCTGGGAGCAGATCAGAAAGACCTACATAAAGGCCGGGATACGGACATTCTGGCTCGACGAGGCCGAGCCCGAGGTGCACCCGCAACAGTGGGAGAACCTGAAAACTCACCTCGGGAACATGGCCGAGACCGGGCTGACATATCCCTACTATTATTCAAAATGCTTCCACGACGGGCTGAAATCCGAGGGCGAGGAGGAGGTAGTTCTCCTCACAAGAGCGGCCTACCCCGGCTCGCAAAGATTCGGGGCTTTGGTCTGGAACGGCGACATCGGCTCGGACTTCGGACAGCTCAAAAACAGCGTTGTTTCGGGGCTTTCGATGGCGATGTGCGGGATCCCGTGGTGGAACTCGGACATCGGCGGCTTCTTCAACGGCGACACCGAGAGCGAATATTTCAGAGAGCTGATCGTGCGGTGGTTCCAGTTCGGACTGTTCTGCCCGGTCATGAGGCTGCACGGAACGCGGCTGAAGCAGTCCTACTATAAGGACAGCTGCCCCGGGATAATCTGCGACGGCGGAGGCTACAACGAGATATGGCACTTCGGCGAGCGCGACTATGAGATCATTAAGGACATTATCGACCTGAGATACCGCCTGAAGCCCTATATTTTAGAGTGCGCCGAGAGGACCTCGCAAACCGGCGAGCCGATCATGAGGCCGATGTTCTTCGACTTCCCGGAGGACGAAAAGTGCTACGCGTTGGGCGATCAGTACATGTTCGGCCCCGACATTCTCTTCGCGCCGATATGCGAGCAGGGCCAGACCGAGCGGAAGGTATATCTGCCCGCGGGCAGGTGGATCCGCACGACCGATAAGAGCGCCGTGGAAGGCGGCAGGACGGTCGCTTGCAGGGCGGAGATCGGGGAGTTCATCGCGTTCGTCAGGGAGGGCGCGGAGGTTATTAAGGAGTTTTGATGGTATATAATAAACCGCCTCGGTTGAAAGACCGGGGCGGGGTTTTGCGGGGGAGTGAGTGATGGGCGAAGCCCCCACAGGCCGCGAAGCGGACTGTGGGCCGGGAGCCTTCGGCTCCCGGCCGCGCGGAGCGAAGCTCCGCGCAGGGGCTTTGCCCGGTGCGTGAGTCTGCACTTTGTTGCTGCGAAGCGGAATGGTGCGGGGCGAAGCCACGGGGCGCGCGGAGCGCGCCGCGCCGAACACGCTTGCGTGTTCGGCGATACTCCTGCGGAGCAGGAGTATCGGGGCTTCGCATGGGCGGGGGCGGTTTGCGAAGGCATGGGGCGAAGCCCGGGCGGCAGCGAAGCTGCCGCCATGCCCGCCGCGCAAGCGCGGCGGGCGAATGCGCGCTCCGCGCGCATTCGGGCTTCGCCCTCGCACCCACCCGCAGACCCCGCGCGGCGAAGCCCCGGTGCGGCAGCTCCGCTGCCGCACCGCCTGACCCGCAAGCGGGTCAGGCTCAGGCGCCCTTCGGGCGCCTCGGGGCTTCGCCCCCACTGCCCCCTGTCCAACTGCCTTTCTGCCGCAACCCCTTTGTCCACACCCTTAGAAGTGTCCATTCCGCATGCATTATTTGCAGTATTTAAAAGCGTCGCCGAAGGCGACACCTCTAAGTTCTGACATCTGAATTCTTGCTTCTGTCTTCTAATGCGGCTGCTTAGGCCACATCTCCACCCTTTCTCCCCTTGACAACCCTCGAAAAAAGCGGTATAATATTTATATATTGACTTTTTTGGGAGTGAGGACGATGAAAGGGGCTGTCGTGAGGGTTTTGGCGGCGGTTTTGGCCGCGGTTTTCGCTTTTTCGGCGCTGAGCGTTTTTGCGTTCGCGGACGCCGGCGCGGGACAGGAGCGGCTCCTTAAGATCGGCTATGTCGCGGACAGGATTCCTGTTTCGTTTCAGGATAAAAACGGCGATTTTGCCGGAATTTCCCGGTATATCTTCGACCGCGTCGCCGAGCTTTCGGGCTATAAATTTGTCTACGAGGCTCTGCCCGCGGGGGACGTTACCTACGACAGGCTCATAGAGGGCGGGTTCGACCTTGTTTCGAGCGTCGAATATAACCGCGAGAACCAGCAGGCTCGGGGGATACTCATGTCCGACCCGTACCTGACCTCGCGAAAGGTGGTCGTCGCGAGGGACGGGCTCGATTTTCGCTTCGACGCCGACCTGTCCATCGCGGTGTCGACCGGCTCGCAGACCTTAAGAAAGGTCCTCGGGGCGTCATACCCGAATTTCAGCATCGTCGACTACCCCTCCATTCAGGCGAGCTTTGACGCCGTGAGCAGCGGCGACGCCGACCTTCTGATGCTCAACCAGTACGTCGTCGAATACTGGCTCTCGAAGCCCATTTACGAGAAGCTGAACGTCATACCGGTGCTGGGGCTGGACGATCAGCTCTGCTTCTCGGCGGTGGTCTCGATAAACGGCAGCGGCGGGCTTTCCGAGGAGGACGGCCGCGAGATAATCGACAGAATAGACGCAGCGATAGCTCAGCTCAGCGAGGACGAGATCGGCAGCTTCACGATAAAGGGCATTATGGACAACCGATACCGCGACACCTTCGGCGACTTCATCTACCGCTACAGGCACGCCGTGCAGGCGCTCGCCATTTCGCTCGGGGTGATAATCATTCTCTCGGTGCTTCTGTGGAGGCTCCGCCTGAGATACGCCGAAAACAAGGCCGACGAGAAGATACGCAGCAGGTTCCTCTCGGCGATGAGCCACGAGATAAAAACGCCTCTGAACGGCATAATCGGGCTGAACCACCTCATGAGCCAGAAGCTTGACGACCGGGACGCCATGCTCCGCTACATAAAGCAGTCTGACGTGACGGCGAATTACCTTTTGTCCCTCGTGAACGATATGCTCGACATGTCGGGGCTCCAGACCGGCAGCGTAGAGCTCGCGAACAAGCCGATCGGGCTGAACCTGCTTCTTGACACGGTCAATTCCATCGCCGAAAACGCGATGCAGTCCAAAAGCATAAAATACGAGCCCGAGATAGACCTGACCGCTCCCTATATCATGGGCGACGACGTGAGGATCCAGCAGGTGCTGTTCCACCTTCTTGACAACGCGAGAAAATTCACCCGGCGCGGCGGAAGGGTCGGGCTTAGGATCACCCAGACCGAGGAGAACGGGAAGATAATCACCCAAGCGGTCGTAAGCGACACCGGCAAGGGCATGAGCGAGGAGTTCCAGCGCCGCATTTTCGACACCTTCGCCCGCGAGACTGAGATCACCGACGGCAGTCAGGGCGCAGGGCTCGGGCTGTCCATCTCGCGCAGGCTGGCGATCATGATGGGCGGAGACCTGACCGTGAAAAGCCGCAAGGACGAGGGCAGCGAGTTTACCTTCACCTTTGTTTCCGACCCCGCCGACATGCCGGCCGAGGCGCTTGAGCAGGGCTCGGAAAGCGCCAAGGGCAAAAAAATTCTCGTCGCCGAGGACAACGAGCTCAACGCCGAGATAATCACCGAATTTTTGTCCGAGAGGGGTTACTCCTCGGTCCGCGCGCAGGACGGCGAGCAGGCTCTCGAACTCTTCAAAAGCTCCGAAAACGGCGAGTTCGGAGTGATCCTCATGGATCTTCTGATGCCGAAGCTTGACGGCTTCGAGGCCGCCGCCGCGATAAGAAAGCTCGACCGCGACGACGCAAGGACGGTGCGCATAATCGCCTGCACGGCGAACTCCACCCCCGACGACCGCGCCAAGGCCGACGCCTGCGGCATGAACGGGTTCCTCGCCAAGCCTGTGGATATCGAGAGGCTGGTCGAGGCGGTGGAGGGGAGGTAGTTGGTAGAGGACAGATGGGAGAGGACAGAGGACAGATGGGGGTGCCTCTCGCTTTCAGCGCTTTTTCTGATTTCGATATAGCCACGCATGAGGGACAATAAGGTATTCGCTCGCAAGCGAGCGAATACCTTATGCGACAAGGCTGGGATTATAACAAAGTTGGGAAAGAGGCAGGCAGCATAGAGGGCGAAGCCCTAATTGCGCCATTCGGCGCAATTCCCGCCGTTGCACTATTTACATAGTTATGCCTAAATTCGGATATACTGCTATTTAAAGACTTTTCGCTGACCTCTACGACGGCGGACAACATTCGCTCCGCGAATGTTGGGGCTTCGCCCATAGACAAAGAGAGCCTTCTCCCCGCAGCTCCCTTCACCGCCCTACAGCGCCATATCCCAGAACCCCCCCGAGACGAACGGGCTGACGGCAAAGCTCTCCGCCAGAACCGCCGCGCACAGGATAAACATGTCCCGCGCCTCGCCGATCGGCTGAAAATTCTTCCTTTCGAGTATCTTTTTCATGACAAAATATCCCAAAAGCGTCCCGAGCGTGTTCGTGATCAGGTCGTTGACGTCGGTTAGCCGGTAAGTAAATATCTGTAAAATTTCTATCGCCGCGGTCATTCCGAAGCCCGTGAGCAGCGCTGCCCGGAGGCTCCTGAATTTTTCCGAAAAAAGCGGGAGCAAAAACCCGAGCGGGATGAACAAAACCACGTTCAGAACGGCGTTTTTCAGGTCGGATACCATGTCGAGAAGCGGGATGAAATTGACCCCGAAGTCGACGGTCAGATTCTTGATGTCGGGCATGCCGACGACCGAAAACATGCCCGCAAGATAGGTCGCGAACACAAAATACAGCGCGGTTTTCCGGATATTTTTCAGGCAGAATATGTGCAGCAAAAGCAGCACGGGTATCATCACGATCTCCGCCGAAATGACGTCAAAAATTATTGAATATAATTGGTACATTTTCCCGTTTCCATTCTCAAATTGTATAAGCTTGTTATTTAATGGCGAGACATGCCTGTATACCATTATACATTAAGCTAAGTTAATTGTCAAGGGGCTCGGCAGGGCGCAACGAACTATACCTCGGCAGTAAAACAGCTTAAGAACCCGCAAAGGGACTCTGACCGTTTCATTTTTCCCGGCCGATAAGATCATGCAGCCGGGCGTCCGTTATGAATTTCTTCTTTCTCGGGTCGCCCTCTGCACGGTATATTTGCAAGCTTTCTAAATCGAATACCGAACTCCACACCGTTTCAAAGTCCGGCTCATTATCATACTGGCACATAAAACCGTAATCGCCCCGTAAAAGGCGCTTCGTATTTTCGACCATGTCCTCGTCTATGCGATCGCGGAACCCGTTTATTACAACGCCGTATCTTTCGGCAGAACGGTAATCGTCTCCATGAGCGTCGTTAAAACCGTCCATCTCCTTGGAAGTAAAGCTGTTGACCGTGCATACGATCTGAGCGTTATCGATCAATTCGGCTTCCCGTATTCTTTTGAACAGCGGAGTGCATTCAACCACAACCATTCTGCCGCTTTTGTCCGCCAATAGGATATTACAGTTAGAGGCCGCGGGAAGCGGCATCAGGAGCGAAACGGCTTCCGCAGTGCTGTGCGCCTTTTCAAGCAAATACCTGACAATGAAGCAGGAATTAAACCCCGGCTTGATTTTTTCAAGATCAGTCATCACAAAAGTCATTGCGACGGCCAGCCCGTGCTCATTTATCCCCTCTTCGCCGTTGATAAAGGAAGATGTAGTAATAATAAAGCGGTTTCCGTTTTCGGGAGCATACAGCTCGCTTTTGCAGCCGTCTCTTAAATAAGGCGGCAAATCGTTATTTCTTCCGTATATTACACGTCCGTTTTTGGCATAGGCAAAAGCCGTGCACCCTCGCGTTTCAATCAGCGGTATATTATCCTCCAGGTTATACATACAACACGCCATAGCCAGCAGCCAAGAAGCAAACGCAGTATAATCGGCACCGATCGTATCGCTGACGCCTTTTATCTCCCGACACACCTCCGGGAAATAATCATGTAAAATGATCTCGCTCTCTTTTCCGTGTTTCATCTGAAAATCGTCCATGTGAAGCGGAAAAGTTATCCTTGCCTTTTGAAAGATAACCCCGCGCTTCACTCCCATTTGATAGTGATTGCCCTTTAGCCTTAAATGGTACATTTTCCCGCTCCCCTTCTCAAATTGTATAAGCCTGTTATTTAATGGCGAGACTCGCCTGTGTGCCATTATACATTAAACTAAATTAATTGTCAAGGGGCTCGTCAGGATACAACGAACTATACCACGGTAGTAAAACAGCTTAAGAACCCGCAAAGGGACTCTGAACGCTTCATTTTTTCCGGCCACCAAGTCAATACTTCCGCCGTATGTGGCGGCAAATTCGCGATGGGGGGTCCTTAACCGCTCGCGAGGCTATCTCCCGATTTCCCCCGTCACCTTGCACAAAAATCGCCCCGAAATTTCTACACGCGTCCTCCCCAACTGTCCGTACATTTGGACTCCGGGGGGATTTTTTAAAAAATTTTTCAAAATGTTAGACGTTTGCGTGCAACTTTTGCGCGTTTTTCGGGTATAGGTGAGGGGGCTCGCTAAGAGGCAGAGCGGCGAAGCAAAAGAGGCGGATTTATGTTATAAAAAATCGCCGCAAGCGATACAAAGCTTGTGACGGGGTCCCCGAAACGCCTGCGTTTTGGGGAGGAAGCCGGAGCGACGGAGTGAGCGAGAGACGGCATATATCCGGGTATAAAAATGCCGTCGCGAACGATACGTAGTCCGCGAATATTGGAGCCCCCGCAAATGCCCGCATTTGTGGGGAAAAGGCGGAGCAGCGGAATGAGTGAAGCGGCGCTTTCATTCATGTTATAAAAAGCGCCGCGAGCGATATGAAGCTTGCGACGCCGTGGCAGGGGCAGAAGGATTGGGTCTCGGCTGTCGCCTCGGTCGGCGCTTTTGCGCAAGCGCAAAGGTCGCCACCGGCGACCCGCGCCCCTCGACACGCGCCGCGTGCCTCGGCTTCACCCGTTATACTCTATAAAAATTCTGCCCATCGCAAAAGCGATGAGCAAAATTTTGGCAGGGGCAGAAGGATTTGAAAACCCTGCAAGGCTTTTCCCAACTTTCTCCACCTTGCCCAAACCCGCTATATTACGGCATTTTGCAACAACCCGCACTTACGCATTCCGTCTGATTTTTCCCAACTTTTCGCGGGATTAAAGGACAAATAAAGGACAAAACAGGGCATACTCCTAAATTTTTTGATTTGATTCTCTCACAATTACCGACTGTTTTTTTCATCGGAATTTATCTGCCAAAGTTCAAACCGCGCGGCGTACCTTTCAAACAAAACCTTGTATATTTTTCTTTGGTTATTAAATAACCTCTACATTTTGGGGGAAAATCAATAAATGTACGTTTGTTTGCTGCGATTATATTTTTCGCGATCAATTACGCCTTTAGTATTGCAGTCTGGACAAGCAAATTTACCGTTTGCGACAGTGTTGATTTGAATCAGTTTAGCATTTCTCTCCCAACAATTTGCACAATATGCAATACCCTCGTTTTCACCTTGTATGGTTATATACGGCTCATCATGTTTTACTATTTTGCCTTTAAAATCAAGAATTTTCTTTAGTTCTTCGTTTTCTTCGTGGAGCTTTGTATTCTCATTTTGGAGTTCTAACGCTTTTGACGCTAAATCCAGAAGTTCTTTATAAAGCTCAATATTATCAGCTCCTTGAAATACTTTTGCAATTTCTTTAATCTCATTATATAAGCCCATTTATTTCTCCCCCGTCATTTCTTTATACATTTTCATAATCTCCATGGCACAGCCATAAAAATTCCGCTCATAACATCATGATTCTTCCTGCTTTGCGACCGAGATAGCTTTCAATGCCTCGCTTATTTTCACAGCCTGCACAGGAACATATTCACCGTTCAGACGAACGCCTCCGCCTG
>CANQLR010000049.1 GCA_947624745.1 uncultured Clostridia bacterium
CGTCGGCATAATCCTCCTCGGTATCGCCGAGGGCCTCGCCGAATAGCGGGGGAGCCCGTCGTCGCAAGCTCCATATCACTCGCCCCTCCGCAGAAGCGGAGGGGCTCGCTCATTCCGCTGCTCCTCCTCAGCATAGCACAAAACCCGCACCGGGCGAAGCCCGGGCGGCAGCTTCGCTGCCGCCATGCCCGTCGCGCAAGCGCGACGGGCGGGTGCGCGCTCCGCGCGCACCCCGGGCTTCGCCCTCCCCAACCTGCACTCCCGCATGCGGCGAAGCCCCTGTCGTCAGCTTCGCTGCCGACCCTGCGCACTTCGTGCGCAGGCGGACACTTCGTGTCCGCCGGTGGCTTCGCCCTCGTCGTCGCAAGCTCCATATCTCTCGCCCCTCCGCGAGCGTCGGGGCTCGCTCATTCCGCGCACAGAAGCGATTGCTTTTCCGCAAGACAACCGAGGCTGTCATTTTTGCCGAGGGCAGTCGAGCGGCAAAAAGCAACGCTTACTGTTACCTCCTCTCCCCACAAAGTCCACGGACTTTGTGGGGCCTCTTTTCGCACCTTGAACCAAAGTGCAGACTCTACGAGGCGAAGCCCAGTGAGCCTGCTCCGCAGTCTCACCCGCCGCACTTCGTGTGCGGCGGCGAGGCGCCCTTCGGGCGCCTCGGTGCTTCGCCCCCAAATCTCGCACCCCGTGCCTTCGCCCCAAACCACCCTCCCCCTGCCATTTTTTTATTGACAATAAACTCATTCTATGGTAAAATAAACCCATACGCCAACGTCTTACGGCCGGGAGGTTTAATATGAAGCTAAACACCAAGCAGACGGTCCTCATAGGGCTGTCATTCGCCTCTATCCTTGCATTCTGGCAGTTTTACGACCAGATGATCCCCGTAATTTTAGAGAACCATTTCGGCTGCTCTACTCTTTTGACGAACGCCGTAATGGCGATAGACAACGTGCTCGCGGTATTCATGCTGCCGCTTTTCGGCTCGATCTCCGACCGCACGAGCACCCGCCTCGGCAAAAGAACGCCCTACATACTCTTCGGCACCTTTGCCGCCGTCGCCCTGATGATAGTCATGGCGCTTCTGACCGAGCAGAAAAGCTTCCCCGCGTTCTTTGTCTGCCTGCTTCTTCTTTTGGTGACGATGAGCGTCTACCGCTCTCCCGCGGTCGCCTATATGCCTGACGTAACCCCGAAGCCCCTGCGCTCCAAGGGCAACGCCGTCATAAACCTTGTCGGCTATGTCGGAGGTATTTTCACCACCATCGTCATGACCTTCCTCGTGACCTCCGAAAAGTCCGAAGACGGAACGATAGTCTATAACAGCTTTATCCCGATATTCATGACCGTCGCCGTGTTCATGCTCGTAACCGTTCTCATAATGGTGTTCACCCTCAACGAGAACAAGATAGTCCGCAGCGCCGGGGTCGACCGCGACGACCCTCCCGAGGAAAAAGGGGAGGGCGGCCCGAAGCTCGACAAGGCGGTCCTTAGAAGCCTCATCTTCATTCTCCTCTCGGTATTTCTGTGGTTTACCGCCTACAACGGCGTGACGACCTCCTTCTCCCGCTACTTTGAAAACCGCTTCGGCGTCGACGCGGGCGGTTCGAGCCTCTATCTCACCGTCGCGACCATAGCCGCGATCGCTTCCTTCGTCCCCCTCGGGATTATCTCCTCAAAGCTCGGCCGCAAAAAAACTATCCTCATCGGCGTCGCGGTGATGACCCTTTGCTATGGCGCGATATTCTTCCTTCGCTCCACCGGCGTGATAATGTATATCGTCTTTGCGGTCGTCGGCATAGGCTGGGCGGGCATAAACGTAAACTCCTTCCCGATGGTTGTCGAGATGTGCCGCTCCTCCGACGTCGGCCGCTACACAGGCTACTACTACGCGTTTTCCATGGCCGCGCAGATATTCACCCCGCTTCTTTCGGGACTTCTGATAACAAAGCTCGGCTACAATATCCTTTTCCCCTACGCCGTCGTCTTCTCGGCTCTGTCCTTCGTCACGATGCTCCTTGTGAAGCATGGCGACTCGAAGCCCGTCGAGAAAAAATCCGTCCTCGAGCATTTTGACGTCGACGCCGACTGACCCAAGGAGGCAATATGAACTCAGCTGATGAATACATAGAAAAGTACAAGCTTCTGGAGCGCGCCGTGAGGGAGCGTTATGATCTCAAAAACGGCGACTCCATATCGAGATTTCTCTGCTCACAGGAAAAATTCCGCGAGCTCTCCGAGGAGATACGATACTGCCAGGAGGTCCGGAACTGGCTTCAGCACGAGCCGAAGGTCTCGGACGAATTTGCGATAATGCCGAGCCCCGAGATGATAAAATTCATCGACGACCTTACCGACCGCATACGCAGCCCGAAGCGCTGCTCCGACATCGCGATCCGCGCCGACAGGATCTTTTCCCGCACGATGGGATCCAGCCTTAAGGACACCGTCGCCACGATGCGCTCCCGCGGCTTTTCCCACGTCCCGGTCTTAAAAAACGGCATGGTCGTCGGCGTGTTCGACGAAAACTCCCTCTTCGGCTATATCTACGACAACGGCGGGGTGGATCTTTCCAAGGGCCTTAAGCTCGGCGACATCTCGAAATACCTCGCCTTGGAGGGCAGAAAGACCGAGCGGTTTTTATTTGCGAAGCCCTCCGCCTACGTCGAGGATATAAGCGAGCAGATCGAGCATGAGAGCAGGCGCGGCAACCGCGTTGTAATGGTTTTTCTGACCGCGACTGGAAAGCCCAACTCCCAGCTCCGCGGAATGCTGACCCCGTGGGACGTCAGATAAAAAAGGCGGCGAGCACATGAAAAAGGAAAGAACAAGAAGTTGAATACGGAAGAAATACTTGCCCAAATGACGAGAAAGCATTTTTCCACATGAAACAAGCGGATAAAGATTATGCGATCGAATACTATTACGAGCATTTGTTAAAGGATAAGGGCATAAATTACGACGATTATCTTAAAACCATGGACTACTTTTTGCTTTATGAGTATTGCGAATGGGTCATGCTCGGAAATAAATACAATGACACAGATCCGGAACGGTTTAAGTCGTATTCGATCAAGGCGAAAGACCTCGCAAAAAGAATCGCGAGAAACAAAGCTTAAACTTTTCTCCGCATAAAAACCTCGGGAGGCTCCACAGCCTCCCGATTTTATGTTATCACTTCTTGACGGTAAAATATGCAAAATACTCTCTCGAATCGAAATCGCCCGGCCCCCTCATTCGGTCGACCGTCTTTTTCGCCCTGTAATCTCCCGGCTCAAGCGGCCCGTACCAATATTCCCAATTTATGTCAAGCTTCGTCTCGCGGCCGCAGCGGATGATCAGAGCCTCTGCGTTTATCGCGATATCGTCGCTTATATATTCCACATTCTGCCACTTTCCGTTTTCAAATCTCTGAACGGTGCAGCCCACCCCGGTGATAAATTCCGTCTCCTCTCCGCCCGCCTGCGAAAACACAAGCGTACAGCCCGTTTCGGTGACGTTTTTGATCCCCATTCCTATCCCCCAAGGGTCGATAACGGCGCCGTTCTCCCCGAACTCATATTCATTCCCGTCGATGACCGCTCTGCCCTTTGTCATCACCCCGTCGCCGTTTATATAGTATTTTCTCATTCCGTTTATGCGAATCCATGTCCGGGTTACGAGGCTTCCGTCCACGGCGTATCGGTAGTCGTCCCCGTCCTTCACCCAGCCGGTATGCCTGCCCGAAAGCTTTCCGTCCTCGTCGAATTTATAAGCCGAATCCCCGCCTACAATAATCGCCCCGCTCGCCGGCAGTCCCTTTTCGTTAATATACATCATGCTGTCCGGCAGATACAGCCAGCCGTTCAAACCCTCGTATCCGTCATAAGGCCCGATGGCGTAATATCCCCCGAAAGCGGCCTCTCCCTCGCTGTTTTTCGGAAAGATATTGCAGACCTCCGCCCCGACGTATTTCGCATAATTTTTGTCGACCTCGCCCGGCGCTCCCATCACCATATACCCGCCGTCGCTTTGGTGCAGGTAGTAGCAGGTCTCGAAGCCGTCGGAAGCTGGCGCTGTGCGGGTCAATATCTCGTTGACCTCGTCACCTTGCACCGTTATCTCCCCGCTGCCCTCGTCTCCGTTTTCGATCTTCTCTTTCAAAGCGTCATACTCGGTCTTTCCTGCCTCATCGGAAATATATTGCCGCAGCGAGACCACCCTCCCTCCCGTCTCGATAGTCATCTCGACATATGTCGGCGCAACGGTTATCGCGGAAATTTTTTGATAGTCCGCAACGCTTCCTTTCGGGAAGTAAATCTTGTCCGCCGTCAGAAGAAACTCAAGGACATCTTCGCCCACCTCGGCCCCGCCCTCATCGACAGCGCCGTACCTCAGCTCCTCCATGTGCCGGTACATCTCGTAAAGCGAGGGATACCTTATCGCCTCCAACCCGTCGATGTACGTGAAATTGAAGCCGTGATCCGCCCCAAACGCCGCCGCAGGCACCGCAAGCCCCGCCGCCAACACAATCGCCATCAAAAATGCAACCAATTTTTTCATAACCTACCTCCCGAAAAATACTTTTACTATAAAAAACGTATTCCGCCCCCAAAAGTTTGCACTTCTGAAGCAATTTCAGCGAAATGAACATATCCCAAAGCCCTCGCTTGTGCATTGTGCCGATCTTGCAAAAATCGAAACCGGGCAGGGGAGAGGCGAAGCCCTAAGTGCCCGCAGAGCGGGCACTTCCCGCCGCGCGACGAATTTTATAACTTTGCAAAACCCCGAATTTAGTGCCTTTTATAAAGAAACCACAAATCTTTCCCCGCGTCGGACAACGCCCACTCCGTGGACGTTGGGGCTTCGCCCCCCAAATTCTCACCCACCCCTTGCATTTTTCCCGAAAACGTTGTATACTTAAATCAAAGGAGGCCGAAACTGATGAAAAAATTATTGACTTTTATGCTTACCGCCGCGCTGGGTCTCGGGCTCGCGGGGTGCGGGAGCGGGGAGGTTAAAGTGTTCGACAAGTATCAAAGCAGCGATTTTAAGGCGCTCGGCAGGACCTATTTCGCGGACGGAAAAATCTACTGCGCGCTTTCCGGGACGGGCGTGGAGTTTAAATTCCATGGGAGCGAGTGCACCGTCACCGTTGAGGGCGACGGCAACGCCGCGAATTTCTCACAGGCCGACAACTTCGCGAGGATCGGGATCTATCTTAACGGCGAGCGGGTCGTCGACGACATGATCGACCGTGCGAGCGAGACCTACACCGTCCTCAATTCCGACGTCGAGACCGACGCGACAGTTAAGATAGTTAAGCTGTCCGAGTCGGCGATGTCCACCTTCGCGATAACGGATATCACGATAAATGGCGGCGGCCCCGAGCCTACCGAAAATAAGGATCTTTTGGTCGAATTTGTGGGAGATTCGATCACCTGCGGCTACGGCGTTGACGATTTGGACCCTAACCACCACTTCGCCACGAGGACGGAGGACTGCACCAAGGCGTATGCGATTAAGACCGCCGAGCTTTTGGACGCCGACTACAGCCTTGTGTCCTTCTCGGGATACGGGATAATCTCCGGCTACTCGGACGGCCAGACCAAAATAAGCGCGCAGACGGTGCCGCAGTATTACGAAAAGTACGGCTACAGCTGGTCTGCGCCGAACGGCTTCGTTCCGGCCGATGTAAACTGGGGCTTCGGGAGAAAACCCGACGTCGTCGTCATAAACCTCGGCACCAACGACGACAGCTACTGCAAGAATATCCCCGAGAGGTGCGACGAATTCAGAACCGAATACGTCAAATTCCTTAAGACCGTTAGAAAGGACAACCCCGACGCCGTCATCGTATGCGCACTTGGGATAATGGGGCAGAACCTCTATCCGTCGGTCGAGGCGGCGGTGAACGATTTTTGCGCCGAGACGGGGGACGAAAAGGTATACAGCATGATGTTTGACAACCAGAACCAGGCCGACGGCATCGCGGCGGATTGGCACCCGTCCGAGGTTACCCACGGCAAGGCCGCTGAAAAGCTCGCGGAATTTATCCGGGGCAGGCTTGAAAAGGAGGAGCAATGAAAACACTTTATCTTGACTGCTCGATGGGCGCGTCGGGGGATATGCTGACGGCCGCTCTGTGGGAGCTTCTGCCCGACAGGGAGGGCTTTGAGAAAAAGCTCAACTCGCTTAACATTCCCTCGGTGAGCTTTCACTTCGAGCCCTCGGTGAAATGCGGGATAACCGGCACTCATTCGTCGGTTCTGGTCGACGGCGAGGAGGAGCATATACACCACCACGACGAGGAGCACCACCACCATCACGATGAGGAGCACCACCACCGTCACCATCACTCGCTTTTAGGCGGGCACGACCATCACGAGCACCGCGAGGAGCACCATCACCATCATCACCACCACGCCTCGCTCGAGGAAATTTACTCAATAGTCGACGGTCTCAACGTTTCGGACAGGGTAAAAAGCGACGTCAAGGCGGTGTATGATCTGATCGCCGGGGCGGAGAGCACCGTCCACGGGCGGCCCGTGAGCGAGGTCCACTTCCACGAGGTCGGCACAAAGGACGCAATCGCCGACATCACCGCGGTCTGCATGCTCATGGAGGAGCTTTCGCCCGAGCGGGTCGTCGTCTCGCCGATAAACGTCGGCGGGGGAACGGTGGAATGCGCCCACGGAACGCTGCCGGTGCCCGCGCCCGCAACGGCGCTTATTTTGCAGGGTATGCCCATCTACGGCGGAAACGTCGAGTCGGAGCTCTGCACCCCCACCGGGGCGGCGCTGCTTCGGCACTTTGCCGGCGGCTTCGGGCATATGCCCGAGATGACTGTGTCGGCCTGCGGCTACGGAATGGGAAGGAAGGATTTCGAGCAGGCGAACTGTCTGCGGGCAGTTTTTGGCGAGTCGGAGAGCGCCGCAGAGACGGTATATGAACTCAGCTGCAACGTCGACGACATGACCCCCGAGCAGCTCGGCTTTGCCCTCGAGGAGCTTCTTTCGGCGGGCGCTTTAGAGGCATTCACGACCTCGGCGGGCATGAAAAAATCCCGCCCCGGGGTGCTTCTGACGGCGCTTTGCCGCGACGCCGACCGTGAGAAGATAGTCAAGCTGATCTTCAAGCACACCACCACCATCGGCATACGCGAGAAGGAGGTCCGGCGCTACTCTTTAAAAAGGAGGAGCGAGACGGTCGAGACTAAGTACGGCAGCGTTCGGGTTAAGGTCTCGGAGGGCTGGGGAGTAGTCAGGAAAAAGCCGGAATACGACGACCTCGCGAGCCTTGCAAGGAGCAGCGGAGCCTCTCTCGAGGACATACGCCGCGAGATAGACGGCATTTAAGGAGGACGAAATGACAAGGCAGGAAGCATGGGCGCTCTTGCGCGAATATAACGAGGACAGGTTCCACCTGAAGCACGCGCTTACCGTCGGCGGGACGATGAAATGGTTCGCCGGGGATCTCGGCCACGGAGACGAGGCGGATCTTTGGGAGGTCGTGGGGCTGCTTCACGACATAGATTTTGAAAAATACCCCGACCAGCACTGCATAAAATCTCAGGAGATACTTAAGGAGCGGGGCGTGGACGACGTGATAAACCGCGCCGTCGCCTCGCACGGGTGGGGGATAACCGTCGACATAAAGCCCGAGAGCGACATGGAAAAGGTGCTCTACGCCGTCGACGAGCTGACCGGGCTCATCTATGCCTGCTCGCTGATGAGGCCCTCAAAAAGCGTCCAAGATATGGAGGTCAAATCGGTCAGAAAGAAGTTTAAGACCCCGAATTTCGCTGCGGGCTGCTCTCGCGAGGTCATCGAGCGCGGCGCGGAGCTTCTTGGCTGGGAGCTCGATAAACTCATCGAAAAGACGATACTTGCGATGCGAAGCTGCGAGAGCGTTTACGAAGCGCCGATAGAGTAAAAAAATTCGCCCGAGGGGGTCTCCCTTGGGCGGTTTTTATTTTGTGAGGAGGCGGTAAAGCCCCTCGCAGCCTTCAAGTATCTCGGCGTAGGCCTTTTCAAACTCGCCGCTGTACCACGGGTCTGAGATGTCCCGCCCTGGGGCAGAGGTAAAATCGCTTAAAAGGCGAATCTTGTGCTCGGGATCGCTCGGGATGATGCGCGAGAGGTTGCGAAGGTTGAACCTCTCCATACAAAGGATAAGGTCGTATTTTTCGTAGTCGCCGCGGCTGACCTGCCTTGCCCGGCGAGGGAAATAGGGCACGCCGTGGGCGGAAAGGGTGCGCTTTGCGGCGGGGTAGATGTCGTTTCCGATCTCCTCGCGGCTGGTGGCGGCGGAATCGCAGGAAATGTCCGCGCCGCGCTCTCGGCAAAGCCTGTTCATAATGCACTCGGCCATCGGCGAGCGGCAGATGTTCCCATGGCAGACGAATAAAATTCTGATCATATAGCTCCTTAAATAAAAGGCTCCCGGCTTTTTCACCGAGAGCCTTGTGTTATGCGATCACTTCATCGCTTCCTCAACCGAAGCAGGCAATCCTTTAAAATAGAGCTTTTACGGCTTGAAATGTAGGAATAATGTATGAATAAACCAAAATTTTTAGGTTTTTATTACGTTCAACCAATGCTATTAAAAACAAATTATTTTATTTTTTCAATTTCGTCTTTTAACCAACTTATTTCCCGCTTTGTATATACTCGTTCTGTTAAATCGTTAATGGTATGTCCGACCATATATTTTATAGCATATTCATCAACGTTATATTTCTTAGCCATGGTTATGAAATGCATTCGCCCGTCGTGAGGACGATGCTCGGGATTGAGTCCCAACCGTTCCTTTATTGCTTTGAATCGCTGCTGATATTTATCATATGTAAACATTTTACTGTCTCTATGAGTTTTTCCGTCATAACTGTTTATCAGATATTTGCTGCCGAGCGATACTGCCTCGTTATATTTTTCTTTTACGAGTTCTCTTATCCTGCTGTGTATCGGGACTATTCTATCTCTGCCAGCGTCGGTTTTCATTCCTCCTTTAAATGTCCAATTTTCGAGATCCACATCTTCCAAAAGAATAAGACCGAGTTCTTGAGGTCTCCACCCGGAATAGCATTGAATAAGTACCACGTCGATATATTTAATATTATTTATATTTTGCCATAAGAGTTCCATTTCAGCATCCGAAAATGGGAGATGTCCTCTTCTGGCTTTTTCTTTTTCTTCAAGAATATCATCGGACACGTCAAAAGTCCGAGCATAGTTTTTATCTACAATCTCATATTCAAGCGCATAATCGAGCATCAAATTAAACAGCGATTTGATTCTGGATTTTACGCCGGCTGAAGGAGTATGTTCGTCTCCTTTTATCAGAGCTCTCCCTTCCTCCATGCAACCTTTTATATGACGAGCCCGTAAGTCCTTTGCTCGCATATCGTATACCGAGGAACAATACTTCCATGCTGATGTTATTGTTCTTTCGCTTGATTTGGATTTCAGGGTTTTAAAGTATTCCGGAGCCCAACGGTTGTAAAGTTCAAGAACGGTAATGTCATCGTCTAAGTCATATGGGTTTTTATTATATTCCAAAAGCGCTTCGTATGCTTCATTATATGTTTTAAAATAAGATCGCGGTTTTAAGGATTTAACAATCGGTTTTCCAGACGAATCTTTTCCAACAGTTAATCTAACTCTATACGGGTTATTAAGTTTGGCATTATTTATTTTTGTGATTTGTCCAAAACCATTCGGCAATCTCATTCTGCCTTTTGCTCTTTTACGCGAGGTCTTAATCGCGGCATCTTCTTTAAATGGAAATCCACAATGGGGACAAGAAACAGCTTTATCGCTTACTTGCAGCTCACATTCCGGGCATTTTATTAGCATTTTATCGCCTCCTCTTGATTTATCTACTACTATCATATATCATTATGTATGAATTGTCAATCCCTACACCAAAATTTTTTCTTAAACTTATTTAGGAGGAATAAGACGTATATGATAGCAGTAAATGAATCAAAATGCCCTAATTGCGGTGGCAAATTAGTAGGATATGATACAGTCTACAGGACATTGATCACAAAGAACAGAAAGAAGTATAGAATCCTATTGCTGAGGCGAAGATGCAAAGGCTGCAACAAGATACATACGGAATACACGGAAGATATGATACCATACAAAAGATATGAAGCAGAGATGATATATGGAGTATTAGATGGCTTCATTACACCGTTTGTCATTGGTTTTGAAGATTATCCTTGTGAGAAAACGATGGAACGTTGGCTTTCGCAAAAAGAACAACTTCTATTATGGAGAAATCCAAAATAAGATGAAAGGATGTAAAATATCATGAAACTTACACCGGTTGAAAATCTGCCGAAGAAAGGACTGCGCCATGATTTGCAGGGCATTATCAAGGAATTTGCGGAAAGCGATCAAAGAAACGTACTTATCGTTCTTAAAGATGGCGAATACAAATCCATCGGAGTATGCCGTTCATGTTTTGGCGTTGCAATTAAGAAATCGGGATACGCAATTCGTGTTTGTACCCGTGATGGAAAAGTTTATCTTACAAAGGATTTGAAAGACTGAGCCGCACAGGCTCTTTCTTTTTTTTACCCACTTGATATGTTTTTACTTAAACCTCCTTTTTAATTTAGAATAGCCGTAGAAAGGAGGTGAACGCAGATGGATATTATATTTCCTCAGGGTTCAGTCCCAGTACGCGTGGCAGCCAGAGTGTATGGTAAAGAGTCAAGTTGGATTCGAGCCGGAATAATTGCAGGTTGGCTTCCTATTGGAACAGCAACAAGAAAAGGAAAGCTTATAACAAGTGTTTCCGAAATCGATTCAAGACGAGGACGTATTAACTATCACATATCCCCAAAGCTTTTATACGAGCAAACGGGATATTTGTGGAAAGGAGAAAGAAACTAATGGGTACAAATATCAGAGCAGAAATATCCGGCAGCAATAGATACTGGATAGAAAAGCACAGGTATTATGAACTAAAGCACTTTTGTCTGCAATATCCAATTTGGAAAAAGGCTTACGGCGTCCTCGATGGGTATGGGCATAAATCGATAAACTTGGAAGTTTACGAGAAAGCCAGAAGAATGAGTAATCCTACAGCGGATTGTGCGGAGGCGCGGGCGTATTATTCAAATCGTATCGAGATGGTCGAAAGAGTGTCTAAGCAAACAGATTCGGGTCTCTCCTATTATATTTTGAAAGGTGTCACCGAAGGAATCTCCTATGATATTTTAAGACTTAGATACAATATTCCTTGCGGAAAGGATATGTACTATGACTTGTATAGAAGATTTTTCTGGCTGCTGAGCGAGGAAAGAGGATAGTATGAGAATTCTTCATAAAGCTGTCCAAAAATTATATTTATTCAGTTGCCCTGTTTGCGGCTCAAAACTCGAAGCTTTTCCATCAGAGCTTATCGATATTGGAAACAAAGTAAGCAAGTTTTGGTGCCCGGAATGTAATGAGGACAGATACATAAGCTGGCGCGATTTAAGAAAGAAAACAGTATATGACGATTCCGATTCGCGCTAAAATCCCAAATGCTCCTATGAAAGGAGTTGATATTTATGATAATATCAAAAGAAACTATCCGTATAATTGAACCTTTTGCTTGTATAGGCGTTGCTGCGGCTTTGCTTAGTAACAGATATGTAAAGGGCATGGTTGCTGCAACTATCGGTATAGCAGGATGGGCATTTATCGGAACAGTGAGAGATAAATATCATAAAAGCAAAATCGAAAAGGAGAATGAGTCCTGAACAAGGGCTCTTTCTTTTACGCTTTTAAAACATTTCATATGATGAAAGGAGTTGATATTATGTTTAATTTTAAAGTTGGGAACATCAAAAATCCGCAAACAAACGAATGGGTTGATATTAAGGTGGGATATAAGAATGCCCTTCCAAGTATTATGCTCGGAATCGGAATATCAGCGATCGGAATAACGATTTCGTCGCTTATGGCATTCCGAAAAGGTGCATATGCTCACGATGAGGCTGAATTTAATGCCTTAGATGCTCTTGGTCTTATTTGCGGATCGACTACTAATCCAATAATAAACGAGCATAACATCAAGTAAAAAGTTGGGGCTCTTAACAGAGCCTCTTCTTTTTTATACGCTTCTTCTGCAAGTTCCTTTATGAAAGGAGTTGATATTTATGATTATTGGACGATCTAATATGGACATTGTTAAAAAGGTGGCAAAAATGAGACTTATGTTTCATGCAAATATGCTTGACGTTTGTAATGTACTTAATCAATTGGGTATATTGAATGATGATAAAGCAGAAAATGTTATGAAACATCATACAATGGAGTGCTTTGATGCAATGGAACATATGGGACTTGATCCATGCGGAAAAAATAAGATTTTTAAAGATGAGCCGTGAGCAACGGCTTTTCTTTTTTATATTTCCGTATGCAGGTGACGAAAAAAAGTAGTAAATTGATATTGAAAAAATTCCCCGGGTGGGATTTTTGAAGTCGAAAGGAGAAATAACCATGGCATTAGTAATCACTTTTCTTATCGGCGAAGCAGCCGGTTCAATTATTACATTTTTGCTAAGGAGAGGCGAACACATTGGTTCTTTGATAGTTGATGATTCCGAACAAAACGAATCTCCAATGCTGTTTTTGGAAGTTGCGAGATCAAAAATCGGAAAACTTAATAAAAAGAAAGGGTATGTTAGTTTCAGAATTGTCAGAAAAAGCGTATCGGCGCATAAATAACACTTTCTGTTATGGGAAACCATTTAATTATATTTGAAACCTGCAAATAAAAGTCAATAGGAAAAATGAAAAAATATATGAAGAAGAAAAAGGCATAGCAAAGCAGGCGAT
>CANQLR010000050.1 GCA_947624745.1 uncultured Clostridia bacterium
CGCACAAAGCGGTTATAATCCACAAAACTCGGGGAAAAGCTTTTCTATCCTCTATCTTCTATTCATCTAACCTCTAAATGAACTTTGCACATTTTGTGCACGTTGAGCTGCAAAATGTTCAAAATGCGCAAAATCCACGCAAACGGACGATTGAAAATATAAGATATACTTTCACAATATAATGTATTAAAGTGCATTTTAGTATTTATACTTTCATGGATTTTCAGCATTTTCCGCACAATCGACCCGAAAGTGTCGAAAATGTCGATAATCCACAAAACTCGGGCGAGCAGTTCTATCCTCTATCATCTAACATCTATCCATCCAGAACCGCACCGCCTCGTTTATCCACCCCTCGGCGACCGTTCCCGTGCCGAGGCCGAAGCCGTGGGAAAGCCCCTCGTAGGCGTGAAATTCGGTCGGGATTGCTGTCGAGCCGCGATTTCATCGTCCGCCAGTTTGCAATGCCGTCGCGCGTGCCTACGCAAGCGTAGGTAGGCGGGTCTGAGGCGGAAAAGTCGCTATGCCCGGTGTATTGCATAATCACCGCAGCGGGCTTCGGCAGGTCGTCTCCGCCGAAGCAGGCAGTGCCGTATGAGCCGACGTCAGCCGCCATTCTCGCGCCCGCCGAGCCTCCCCAGAGCGAGTAGCCGGAGGTGTCGACCCCGAACTCCTCGGCATGCTCAAAAATAAAACTTATCGCCCGCGCAAGGTCCTCATTTGCCGTATCCCAACCGGGGCGGTAAATCAGCGCAAAGGCGTTGTAACCCATTTTAGAAAGCTCCAGCGCGTGGGGGAAGCTGTCGTGCATCGCGCCGACGTATGCGAACCCGCCGCCAGCATTGCAAACTGCGAATTTCGCGCCCTCATCGCCCTTGAAAAAGAACAGCCCGGTGTCTGCCTTCGCGGGGTCGGCAGCCTTTTTCTCGTCGGTGTAGATGTCGTAAAACGCCGTATCTGCGTGGTTTTTGAGGTAGTTGCAGATCTCGACGGTCTTGTCCGGGTCGATGTTTGAATACCAAGTCAGGCGAAGGTCGCCCAAGGTTTTGCCGCTCATGTACCCCTCGTCGACGGGAAAAATCAGCCTGCCCCAATCGCCGAAAGCGGGGTCGTTTATGACGTCCGAAATTGCGGTGTCAACGGTGTATGACGAGGAATTTTCTTGCGCGGAATCATCACCCTTAAAAAACAGCGGCAGGGCGTTATAAAGATACTCCTGAACGGCGTTGAAGTCGTGATACCCGCCGTCTTTCTGATAGAAAACATAGTGTTCGGACGTGAAAATCTTGCGCGAAAGCATTTCCTCGGCCATATTGATCGACTGACTCTTGACCGCGTCCTCGGTGCCGACGGCGTGGTAGATAAAATACCCGCGCTCATCGAGGTTTTCGTCCCGCACGAGCTGCTCGATGAAGTCCACGTTGTCCTCGAAGCGGAAGTCGCCGTAGGTGCCGTAGTACCAGCAGGAGCCGCTCATCGGCAGGAACCAGCGGATATAATCATAGTCGTAGCAGAACTGGAGCCACGTCGTGACCGAGCCGAGCGAGAAGCCGCCGAAGGCGCGGTGGTCGCGGGAGGCTTTTAAATCCTCGTCAGAGGTCGAGGCGGCGTAGGTGCGGTATTTCCCCTCGACCGCAGGCATCAGATTCTCCTCAAAATCGCGGTGAAACTCCCTGAATTCGGCGATCGAGCTTGAAAAATCGGTGCGGCTGTTCTCGTTGTAAAACGTCGCGGAAACGATGATTATCGGGGGAATATCGCCCTTTTCGATTAAGTTATCAAACATATTTTTCGTCGCGGTGAAGTCGAAATATTCGCCCGCGCGCCCGCCCCAGCCGTGCATCAAGTACAAAATATTGTACTGCTCATCGCCCGATTCGCTATACCCGTAGGGGGTATATACATAAGCAGTTTTGGTGATGTCGCCGCCGTCCCGAACATAGTCTTTCGAGGCGTAGTCGAGCCGCTCGACGCTTCCTTGCTCGTCGGCGGGAGAGGTGTATTCGGCGGGAACAGCCTCCGTCCAGCCGGTCTGCGGAATGTTCATTTCGGGTCCCTCCTCGGCAATATTTTCGGTTTCGGCGGTGGAATCTTCCGCGACAATTTCCGTCTCGGCAGGCTCGACCCGCGAGATTTCCATGGCAGGTTCTGCCCCGCACGAACTCAAAACAACCGCAAAAGCGGCTAAAATCGCAATTTTTTCATAGTGCCTCCTTGTTAGAGGATAGAGAGTTAGATGATTAGAGGATAGAAATCTCGAACAGGCTTTTGCGGATTTGGCCTTTCCGATTTCTGACCTCTGACCTCTGTTTTCTATTATAGCCCCTCGCCGCGCGCAACGGAAGTCTTGATTGGTTCAGCAGTTAGAACCGGGAGTTATAACTGATTATGCCTTTCAGCCCGTTTTTCTTCGCATATTCGCTCGCTCTTTGCCTGCGCTCGTCGCTGTACGGCTCGGTCAGTCTGAACGACCTGAGTTTGCTTTGTTCCACAGATTTTTGTCGCGAAGATGATAGTTGCTCATGACGGTGAAACCCGCGGTGTGTTCTACTCTGAATATTGACATAATTAGCCTCCTAAACAAAAACACCGCTCACGTTTTGCATACTGCAATGAGCGGAAAAGTTAAGTATGTATAATGCATAAAAGCCCATAAAATAAGCCTTTCAGCGTTTTCCGAAAGGCTTGTTTCTGCAATTAACATGGGTGCAGATTTTAGTTTCTTTTTTGAAAGTAAACTCCAATCCGCTCCCCCTACCTCCCCACGAACTTCCCCATCAGATCGTGCCCGGTAGGCTCATATTTCCCCGTCTCGGTCGCCTGGGTCTCGCAGAAATTCTGCACGCCCTTTTTGGCCTCGGCCTTATGGTAGATCATGTACGGCACCGGGTCGTTGGTGTGGGTCCGAAGCGACAGCGGCGTCGGGTGGTCGGGCAGTATCATGATCTTGTAGTCGCCCATTTCGTCGAGCGCCGCCTTGACCGGCCCGAGAATTTTCTCGTCGATAAGCTCGATCGACTTAACTTTATTTTCGATCTCATACCTGTGTCCGCACTCGTCGGGAGCCTCGACGTGAATGTAGACAAAGTCCTGTCCCCTCTTGAATTCCTTGATCGCCGCCTCGGCCTTGCCCTCGAAATTCGTGTCGAGATACCCCGTCGCGCCGTCGACGTTTATGACCTTCATTCCCGAGAACTTCCCGATCCCCTTCAGCAGGTCGACTGCCGAGATCATCGAGGCCTTAACACCGTATTTTTTGCGGAAGTCAGCGAGCGGCTTTCTCACGCCCTCGCCCCAGAACCACATCGAGTTGGCGGGGCGCTCCCCTCTCTCGACCCTCTCCTTATTGAGCGGGTGATCCTTCAAAACGTCATAGCTCCTTCTCATCATCTCATAGAGCTTTCTTGCGTTCGGGTGATCCGGCAGGTGCCCTCTTATCGGCTTTCCGGTGATGTCGTGCGGCGGCGTGAGGGTGCCGAGGTCTAAGGTGCCGTTTGCCCAGATTAGGCAGTGCCGATAGCTCACCCCGGCGTAAAGGGTGAACTCGTCGTTGTCGAATTCCTTTTTGAGAGCGTCCACCAAAATTTTCGCGTCCGCGGTCGAAATATCCCCCGCGCAGTAATCTATGATAGTCTTGTCGTCATACTCCGGCTCGTCCGAAAGGGTCACTAAGTTGCAGCGAAGCGACACGTCGGTCGGCTTCATGTCGATGCCGATAGAGCCTGCCTCCAGCGGCGAGCGGCCCGAATAGTAGAGCGCCGGGTCGTAGCCTAAGACCGAGAGGTTCGCGACGTCGCTTCCCGGCTTGAGCCCGTCGGCGACGGTCTTTACGAGCCCCACCTCCGAGCATTTCGCCAAAGCGTCCATGTTCGGCTTATTCGCCTTTTGCATGGGGGTCATTCCGCCGAGCTCCGGCACCGGGCGGTCAGCCATGCCGTCGCAAAGAAGTACAAGATATTTCATATTTAAGCTCCTTTTGTAAGATTTTTTACAGTCTATGCCGTTGAAAAAAACTATGCTATAAATATATCACATAATATCGAAAAATGCAAGTCCAAAGACGCGTTCCTGCAAAATTTTTTACGCGCTTTTTCCGCCGCGTCCCAAATATCGCCGCTTTTGGGGGATACCCGGAAACCGCTCCTCCCGAAAAAAGGAAGCGGAAAGGAATAATACTTCAAAATTTCGGCAATAATAAGCCTGAATTACTGCATTTTCGGAGGTATATCATGGCGGTTTCCTTAAGGGCGGCGGCAAAGCGGGCTCAGAAAGACCTGCGAAAGCTCAGGCGTATCTATCTGTCCCTCTGCCGCGACGGCGCAAAGACCGAGCAGGCGGCGTATTTTGCCGACAGCTTCTACCCGGTGATCCTCGCCTCGGCGCAAAAGCCTGCAGGCATACCGAGGTCGAAAAAGACTGAAACAAGCGGCTTTTCGCTCGCAAAAAAGCTCATTCAGTCCTGCGGCGAGGTATTTCCGTCCGACGACGAAATAATCATGTTCATACGCTCCGAGGCCTCCTTGAGGCGAATTTTCGGCTGCGAGACCGAGTACCTGCCGTTCTGCTTAAGCTGCGTCCTTCTGTCCGAGATCTGCCGCGCCACCCAAAGCTCGGGCGAGGGCTCCCGCCGCTATATCTCCCTTCTCCGCGATCTTCACACCCCCGACTGGGAGAGGATAAACGATACCCTAAACCCCGTCGCGATACGCCTTAATGATGATATAGGCTACCGCGAGAGCGACCGAAAGACCCGCCTGATATATCGCGAGACGGTCTACGAATCCGCCCGCCTCTTAAAGACCGACGAAAACAAGGTCACGGAAAAGCTTCTATCCTCCGGCTCCCCCGCCGACCTTAAGACCCTCCCCGCGTTCCGCTCGCCGCTTCCCGAAAAATACGCCGTGCTTGCCGCCGCGCTCCTCTCCATCTCCGGAGCGGCGCTCGCCCTCTTTCTGTCGACCATTATCGGCTGCCCGCTACTCTCCCCGCTTCTTTGGCTCCCCGCGGTCGAGGCCCTGCGCCCCGTAAGCGATCATATTCTCTCCCGCTTCCGAGGGCATGACCGCCTCCTGCGCCTTAAGCCCGATTCGGAGCTTTTAAAGCAGGAAAAGACGGTCGCCGTTCTCTCCTCCGCGGTCTCGGGCGCCGAGGACGCCGCAAAGCTCTATGACAAGCTCCTCGGCCTCTACTGCCCCAACCCGCAGGAAAATATATACTTTGCGGCGCTTCTGGACCTCCCGCCCGAGCAGGTCCCCTACGTCAGCGAGGACAGGGCGGTCATTGAGAGCCTGCAGGAGGCGGTCTCCCGCCTTGAAAAGCTCGCCCCGGGGAAATTTTTCTGCTTTGTAAGAAAAAGGAGCTTTTCAAAGACCCAGCAGGAATACATGGGCGCATACCGCAAGCGCGGCGCGATAATTGATCTCGCGAAATTTTTAAAGACCGGCGAGGGCGATTTCTACGCCGTCATAGGCGACCCGAAGCCCCTTGTCGGCGCGCGGTTTATCCTTGCCGCCGACAGCGACACCATCCCCCTGATGGACAGTATAGTCGATCTTGCCTCGGTCGCCCTGCACCCTCTTAATCGCGTAAAGACCGAAAACGGCAGGGTAATTTCGGGATACGGGATCGTCGCGCCCCGGGTCATCACCCGCCTCGGCGACAGCATAAAGAGCGAATTTTCAAAGAGTCTCGGCGGCGTGGGCTCCCGCTCGAGCTATGACGAGGAGGCCCACAGCCTCTATCAGGACGTCTTTGCCCGCGGCACATTCTGCGGCAAGGGGCTCATCGACGTTTCCGCGCTTTTAGAGTGCGCCGAGGACATCGGCGGCGAGAGGATCCTTTCCCACGACATCTTGGAGGGCGAGCTGCTGCACACCGCATACGCCGGCGACGTCGTTTTCACCGAGGGCTTCCCGAAATCCCCCGAGAGCTACTATCTCCGCCTGATGCGCTGGATACGCGGCGACTTCCAAAACCTCCCCGACATAATTGATAACCGCTACTCCCCTCTTTCAAAGCTTAAGCTCCTTGACAATCTCCGCCGAGCTGTCACCCCGGTCTCGGTGCTTCTTTGCTTCCTTGCGGGCGCGTTTTTGTATCCCCCGGCGGGAGGTATCTTCGCCGCGTGCTCAATGCTCCTATGGCTCTGCCCCGCGCTTTTCGGCTTCATAAGCTCGCTTTTTCGGGGAGGTCTCGCCTCCCGCTCCTTCTATTCCGGGATCATCAGCCAAAGCTCCCAAAGCCTACGCTATATCCTTTTCAGCGCGATACTCCTTCCCACCCTCGCGCTGAAATCGCTCCGCGCCGCCATGACCGGCTGCATTCGCCTCATCACCCGAAAAAACCTCCTAGAATGGACGACCTCCGAGGCGCAGGACCGCCTGTCGAGCCTGCCGTTTCGGTTTTTCCTCCTGCCCGAGGCAGTGTCCCTCGCGCTCCTCTGGCCGAAGGATCATCTTATAAGGCTCTTCGCGGTCATTTTTCTGACCATGCCCGCTCTCCTCTCCCTCGGAAAAGCCGAGCGCAAAGCCTCCCCCGCGCTTAAATACCGCGATATGCGCGAGCTCTCGAAGCAGACCGCCGACATGTGGGGCTTTTTTGAAAACTACGTCGGCGAAAAGGACAACTTCCTTCCGCCCGACAACGTGCAGTTCTCCCCCGTCTACCGCGTCGCCCACCGCACCTCGCCGACGAACATCGGGCTCTATCTGCTCTCTGTCGTGGCCGCCTGCGACCGGAAGCTCATCTCCCGAAAGATCTGCCTCGAGCGCCTCGAAAGAACAGTTTCGACCGTCGAGCGGCTCGAAAAATACCGCGGCAACCTCTACAACTGGTACGACACCGAGACCCTGAAAATCATCTCCCCCGCCTTTGTTTCGAGCGTAGACAGCGGAAACTTTGCCGTCTGCCTCGTGACCTTAAAAGAAGCCCTGCGCGAGTTCGGCGACCGCGGCGAGGCTTTAAAGCTTCGTGTGGAAAAGCTCATACGCGACACCGACCTCTCGGTCTTTTACGACGGCGTTCGCGGCCTCATGGCGATAGGTCTTGATCCCGCGACCCAAAAGCGCACCCCCTCCCACTACGACATTTTGATGAGCGAGGCGCGGCTCTGCTCGTTCTGGGCGATAGCCTCCCGGCAGGTCCCGAAGGAGCACTGGAAAAGGCTCTCCCGCGCGATGCTGACGAGCGGCTTCTTCGGCGGCGCGGCCTCCTATTCCGGCACCATGTTCGAGTATTTCATGCCGGAGCTCTTTTTAAAGAGCCCCGAGGGTTCCCTTTCCTATGAGAGCCTTCGCTACGCCCTCGGCGTGCAAAAGCGCTACGCCAAGCGCCTCGGCCGCCCCTACGGCGTTTCCGAGAGCGGCTTTTACAGCTTCGATCCCGCGCTAAACTACCGCTACGAGGCCCACGGCGTGCCCGCGACCGGCATAAAGCGCGGCCTCGGCGACAGCTACGTCGTCTCGCCATATTCGACCTATATCTCCCTCGGCTGCTCGCCCTCGTCGGGGGCTGAAAACCTCAGAAAGCTCGCCGAGATGGGCATGCGCGGGGCATACGGCCTCTACGAGGCGCTGGATCTGACCTCCTCCGACTCGCCCGAGCCTGTCCGCAGCTATATGGCCCACCACGTCGGAATGTCGCTTCTCGGCTGCGTGAACGTTTTAAACGGCGGCATAATGCAGAAGCGCTTCATGCGCGACCTCAGCGTCCGCGGCGCTTACGAGCTTTTGGAGGAGCGCTTCCGCCTCGACGAAGCGGTCTATGAAAACGTTATCAGAAGGCCCGAATTCCGCCCTCCCGAAAAGCCGAAGGGCGCAGTCGAGTGCTTCGACGACATTCTCCCCGAGCGCCCCCGCATGAAGCTTTTAAGCGGCGGAGGCATGAGCGCCGCGCTCTCGGACAGCGGCGATATACGGGAGATGTACCAAAGCCTCAACCTGTGGCGCACCACCTTCGACCCGCTGACCCGCCCGCAGGGAGCGTTCTGCTTCGTCTCGGACGGCGAAAAGCCGGTCTCACTCCGCGAGCTCTGGGACAGCCGCGAGACCCTCTCCTGCGAATTTTCCGAGGGCGCGGCGGCGTACTACAAAAACACCCCCTACCTCCGCACCGGAATGAAGCTCCGCCTCTGCGAGGATATCCCCTGCTCTATTCGGACGTTTGCTGTCAGAAACCTCACCCGAAAAAAGCGCACGGTGTCGCTTGCCTGCCTCTTCGAGCCGTCTTTGCAGTCCACCGCCGACGAGCGCTCCCACCCCGCCTATCAGAAGATGTTTCTGCGCCTCGACAGCGAGCCCGACTTCAAAGCAGTCACTATTACCCGCGTAGGTTCCGAGCAAAAAATTTACGTCGGCATCGGCTTCTTGGAGGACATCTCTCCCGCCGTAAGCTTTGACCGCGGCGAGGTGCTGCCCTACCCCTCGGGGATAAAGACCCTCTCCTCCCGCATTTTAAGCGTCACCCCCTCCCTCATCTCCGAGCCCGACCCCTGCGTTTTTATCCGCGCTTCGGTGGAGCTTCCCGCCTCGTCGTCATTTGAACTCAACCTTTTCACCGTCTGCGCCCAAAGCCGCGAGGAGCTTCTGAATCTCATCAGCGATATCCGCCGCAGGCCGCTGAAATTCTCCTCCCTGCCCCGCTCCGACACCGCTTCCGGCAGGCTCGCCGAGGCCGTCCTCCCGAAAATTTGCTACGGCACAGGCGAAAAAAAGCCCTCCCCCGCCCCCGATCTTCCGCCGCTCACCTCCCTGTGGGAGCTCTCCGCCTCGATAGACCTCCCCACCGTCCTGATCGTTTTAAACGGCAACCGCGACGAGATAAAGCTCAAGACTTGGCTCGGCGCATACCGCCTCCTCCGCCGCTGCGGCCTGCCGTTTCAGATAATAGCCGCCTTCGATGACGGCGGCCGTTACGACCGCACCGGCTTCACGCTTTTAAGCTCCGTCGCGAGCGCCGAGGGCTGCGAGGGCGACGTCTACACCCCCGGCGGCATTATCCCGCTCGACCTTGCGGCCGCCTCGCCCCGCCTTATTGATCTTTCCCGCGCGTTTTGCGTTACGGTCTGTGAAAATTCACTTTTTGAGGATACTCCCCGCCCCTCTCCCGCCGATTTTATCGAGATCCTGCCCTCTAAGCCCCAAAAGCTGACCCCCTCCCGCCCCGTCGCCTGCGGAGGCTTCTCGGGTCAAAATTATACCGTGACCGAGACCCCGCCGCTTCCGTGGTGCCACGTCCTCTCCTCCAAGGTTTTCGGCACGCTTCTTTCGAGCTGCTCCCTCGGCTTCACCTACGCCTTCAACTCCCGCGAGAACCGCCTTACCCCGTGGGACAACGACCCCTCGCGGGACAATTCAGGCGAGCGGCTTATACTCTTCTCGGGCGGCCGCGCGTATGATCTGATAAACGGCTCCGCCGCGACATTCGGCTTCGGTTTTTCAGAGTATCGCTCCGAGGGCGAGGGCTACTCCGCCATAGTTCGGGTCGGAGTCTCCGAAAAGGGAATGTGCAAAAAAATCTCGGTGAGGCTCACCGCCCCTCCCGGTGCAAAGATCGCCTATTACGCCGAGCCCTGCATGGGTGTCGACCGCTCCCGCGCCGGGCTTTTGTCCCCGAAGCGGGTCGGCGGCGGACTTCTGATCCACTCCCCCTGCTCCGAGCTCTCGGGCTATATGTTCCTCTCATCGAGCCGCCCCTGCTCCGCCACCTGCGACCGCTATGCCTTTTTCCGGGGGGATCTTAAGGAAAACGTCTTTTCCTCTTTTGATCTCTCCGCCGCGCTTGTCTGCGACGCCGCCGACGTCGATTTTTACCTCTCCTACGCGCTTTCCGAATCCGCCGCGCTTCAAATGCCGTCGCTCTATGAGGAGCATAAAAATTCTCCCCCGCCCTCACTCCCCGCCGGCTTGGGAGAATCCCTCGACCCCCTCGTCCCGTGGCTCTGGTACCAGGCGCTACACTGCCGGATCTACGCCCGCACCGGGTTCTATCAGTGCTCCGGCGCCTACGGCTTCCGCGACCAGCTCCAGGACGCCGTCTGCCTCGCGAAATTCACCCCGGGGATCTTAAAAACCATGATACTTCGCTCCTGCGCCTCGCAGTTCGAGGAGGGCGACGTCCTCCACTGGCGGCACACCCTCCCCCTGAAAAAGCCCCGCGGCATACGCACCCTGATCTCGGACGACCCGCTCTGGCTCGTCTACGCGGTCTGCGTGTATTTCGACGCCGTCGGCCCGGACATCTTGGATATCCCCGTCTCCTACTGCTTTGGGCTTACGCTTTCCGGCGAGCGCGAGCGTTACGGCGAGGTCTGCCGCACCGCCCTCCGCGAAACGGTATATCAGCACTGCAAGCGCGCGATTTCTCACGTTCGGGACAGGCTCGGCCCGCACGGCTTAATGCTCATCGGCAGCGGCGACTGGAACGACGGCTTCAACAGGGTCGGCATAAAGGGCCGGGGCGAGTCGGTCTGGCTGAGCGAGTTTTATATCCTCTGCCTCGAGCGCTTTTCTAAAACAGCCCGGCACATGAATGAACCCGATTTCGCGCAGGAGCTGCTCCAAAGCGCCTCTGCGATGAGATCAGCTGTCGAAAAAAACGGCCGCGAGCGCGACCGCTACCTCCGCGGATATTTCGACAGCTCGCAAAAGCTCGGCTCCCGCGAGTCGGAGTGCTGCAGTCTCGACTCCCTCTCCCAGTCCTTCGCCGAGTTCGCGGGGCTGGACGCGGAGTTCACCCGCTCCGCCCTCATAAAGGCCTACAGCGAGCTTTTCGACCGTAAGCGCGGCATAATAAAGCTCTTTACCCCGCCATTTGCCCCGACCTCCGAGCCCGACCCCGGCTATATCCGAAACTACCCGGCGGGGCTTCGCGAAAACGGCGGGCAGTACACCCACGCGGCGGTCTGGCTGGCGATGGCCCTCGCCCGCGCGGGATTTAAGGACAAGGCCCGCGAGCTCTACGCCGCCATCAGCCCGATAAAGCACTCCGAAAACGGCGGCCACAGGGTCTACAAGACCGAGCCCTACTACCTCTGCGGAGACGTCTACGCCGGGCGAAACTGCTCCGGCCGAGGCGGCTGGTCGATCTACACCGGCGCCGCGGGCTGGCTCCTCCGCGCCCTCGACGAGATCGGCAGAGATTAACCGCGCAAAAAAAGCAGACGGACTCCCGCCTGCTTTTTGTGTATATAAGTGCGCATTTTTCCGGCAGATAAACGGAAATTTACGTTACTGTGTTTAGTTCCTGAATTATTTTTGAGTATGTTTTGTTCCAGTTTTCTTCGGGATCATTGATAA
>CANQLR010000051.1 GCA_947624745.1 uncultured Clostridia bacterium
ATCATCGCCTTGCACTTCCCGCAGAAGAGGTGCGTCGTCAAGAGGTATTCGTCCTCTGCCTTATGGACGGCGGGCGCATGGGTATTCTTCTCGATCCGCTTCTGTGCCTTCTCGAAAAGTCCCTTGTCGATAATGGCGGGAACGCCGCCCTCGATCACGATGTCTTTGAAATGGTATTCTCCCCCAACCCTTATTCGGACAACTTGCCGTAAAGTCCTGATTCAAAAGATTTTCGCGCCGCCTGTTGTACTTTTCGTATAGCGTCTTTGCACTCGATCTCACGCTGAAGAATCCGTTATGCGGATCTTTGCGACTATTTGTCGAGACCTCTTGTATCCCCTGTCTTTCATGACCGCGGTTATTTTATATGGGCCGTAGATCTCACGACCTTATGGTAATGCTCCAATCATTCATATTTCTTTTCGAATAAATAAAAGTATTTTTCGGATGGGATATTTTTTTCGGAACGGCGCTCCTTGACCCATTGATATATAGAACTTTTGGAAACCCGTATTTCTTGTGCTATGAGGGACCTTCTCCCCATTCAAGTACTGCATGACAGCCTCTTTTTACCTTTTGAGCAAATGCCTTTCCCATAAAATCTCCTTTGAAATTCAGTAGGATGATTATAGCATGCTGCTTTGATAAACGGGCAAGATCAGCAGGTGACGGACGTTCTCGACAGTAAATGAGTTCTTGCGCCCAAGATGATATTTTGGCTGTTCAAAATGCCCATCGTGCATATGCACTTTTTCCCGAGCTCTTATTCCATGCAAAATCTGCTGAAAGCCCATAGGACGATGATGGACGGTCTGGTAGAGGGAGCGGGGGCTCTCCGCAGTCCCCCCCGTCGGCGGCATCAATGAAAAGGGCGTTTTCATCCATGTCGCACCGCATCATGCAATGGTGGGGGAGCTTCTCACGCAACTCTTTGAATGGCTGAATACAAGTAAGACGCATAACCTCATCAAATCGTGCATCTTTCATTATGAATTTGAGTTCTATTTCTCCCTCGACGGAAACGGCATCTTATATGTTCGGCATGATCAAAGCGTTGATCTATGGGATTGTCGGATGCGAGGAACCATATCAAACATATCAATGATCAGATCTCTGCGCTCATGTCCGTCACGAGCCCTACCCCATGTCCGCGAAGGAGATGATGGAAAGGCTTGGTTAGAAGTCGAGGAACGGATTTCGTCGCAATTATTTTCTTTGCGCATTAGAGGTAGGTCTGATCTATATGATCTGCCCCGATAAACCGACGAGCAGAGATCAGAGGCACTTTAAGATTTTTAAGATCAAGTAAACGTAGTTTATTGAGGTCACAATGATCACAAGCGAGTCCCAATAGAACGGATAATGATTCGGCTGAATTGTTTGGGACTACCCGTGAACAGGTCCATGCCCCTTTAAGCTGATCTGCGTGCCTGTTATCTTCTTCCGACTTACCATGCGCTCGTTCTTCCCTCCTTTGCGCCACAAACTTCTCCCACCGAATTTGTACTTCAAAATTTCATGTCGGTCAAAGATTATCAATGTGCTTTTCTCCATGGATCAATTAAATATTTGTTTAAAAATAGCCCTGAACTGTCATCAGGACTTATTCTTGTAGAAAATTCCAAAAAGTTCAGCAATGACTGCACAGAAGATATTTTATTATAGATTAATAGGCTGTGCAATCAAAATATCTTTGATTTTCTTTTCTAACAGACGAATTTTATTTTTTATATTCTGCTTATCCTCATCTTTTGCTTCAAAAAACTTTTGACGGTATGAAACCAAATAAAAGATAAGAAGGGGCACCGTTTTATAAGGAATCTTTTTCTCCAAAAGCACCTGCAAAATGAATGCAAAAGTTTCATTATCTTGTAGGAACATATGAATCGCTCCTGTAGGCTTAAGCATTTCCTCTATTTTGGTTCGATCCTTTGCTTGAACAATTTTGGCAAGGCATTGCAACTTTTTTTCTTCATAGGTTTCTATTTTCCACATAGCGTCAAGCTTCGACCAATCCACACTTTCTATGCAGAGAAAATCAACATTCTCTTGTAAGACAAAATTGTGAAGAAAGGCAAATGCAGAGGTGTTCTCGGTATGCCGAATATAGTCTATAGCTCCATTAATTATGGCTATGCAATCTTTGCTTGAAAATTCGGTTTTATATCCTTTGGCCGCACCAAATGGCCGCTTTTCATAAAAAGGAAAATCGTAAAATTCCGACCATGTTTTAGGTGTTTTTATAAGTAAAAAAGCAAATTCCCACAAGACATCAGTCCATGGTTCATACATTGTTGCGCCAATTGTAGAAACTCTTAGTACAGGTATAAAGAATTGCATTAAATCGCCAGTCCATACGATACAGTCGTTTGTCCCACTTGCTTTTTTATATCTCATATATGAAGATTGAAGACTTGCAGCATAAAAGAATGAAACATAAGAACACAACGACGGATAAACAACCATAGATTCTTGAGATATGTACTTAAGAATTTCAGCGTAAACCTCTGGGAAAGAAATATCTGCAGAACAACTAAATGAAGACAACACAAATCTATTTTGGCTTTCAAGTACATATTCTTTCCATGTGGAGATAGGGGGACGAGTTTTCAATGTTTCTGCAACGCCTTTCCCCAAAGGGCACTCTTCATTTATTAATTCTTCTAAAGAAAAATCAAATTTCCAACCATATCGCAAAATACCCCATATACAACGCAAGAGTTTGTTTTGTTTTATCAGCACTTCCTCTCCATATTCCGAAATTTCATTTTTATAGTCCATGATTTTCATGGCGAAAATTTTATAGTCGGTCAGATGGCAACTACAAACAGTGCGCAAAATAAGAGCCAATCCATCCAGCCCGTATTGATGGGCAGATTCAGCTAATGGTTCCAAATCATTTTCAGATATATTCGCAGGAAACGAATAGAACCACTTAACGCCAAACCCGATTTCGCGCCTTTCAAATCTATTTGTCTTTATTTTTAATAGAGGACTAAAATTCCAATTGAAATTTTCTTCATAAAGTTCGTCCGTATAAAACCAACTTTCGTCATCTATACAAGACTTAACGATGGTTTTAAACAGAGCCTCTTTTCCTCGATCTGTTAACGAACAGCCTTCCGTTTTATTTTTTATATAAAATGAAATGCTATCCAAACTAAATTCATCTATGGACAAAATATTTCCTTGATTTATCAAATCTATAGTATAAGGGATCGCCCAGGGCGGAAGAATAGAAAATGTATCTATTATGTTAAATACAATTTCACGAGCATATTTATCAACAAATTCTTGCGTTAGAACTTTCAGATCCTGAGGAAATCTGTCGACGTCTTTTAGTAGTATGCCCATTGCCGCATAATCCATTTCGGTTAGATGCGATTCCCTTTTCTGGACTATTTCATTCACCCACTTGATTTTAATTCTCAACGAAATGGAAGAAATGAATCCCAACTCTTCCCACGGCATTAAATTTTGCAGTCCATTGTTCAATACATTAAATAGTCTTAACTCATAGTCTGGTGATCCGTTTAAAATATGATTGCACAAAAGAATCAGCGCAACTTGCGATCCGTAAGAAATTATATCAAATCCATTCTTATTAAAATAACCTTCATTTAAACCGGTTAATAAATCATTAAGTTGTGCGGCTAAATAGTCATCGGTTTCCTGTTGCAACCCCTCCAAAAAGAGAAATAAAGTATTCTGCCAATATGAACTTACAACCATCTTTTTTAATGATTCGGACCACTTGCGGTTTTCACCGTTTGCGGTAACAATTAAAAATTTGGCAGTTAGAAATTCTTGAAGTGAACGGATGGGAAACCCAATATATCCAGCGCGAATTTCTTCGGCAAGATTCAACCGTTCAGAAATCAATTTGCAAATCAAGGGAGCATCGTTTTCAATTTCATTGTTGCTAAAACCCTTCTCTTGCAATCTTTTGCGTATAAGACCCATTAGCTCATCTTTTACAATAAAAGCGTCTTCCCCCAATTGTGCAGATTTATTTTGTAAGGTATATCCCAAAGTATAAAAAAGAGGTCGTATCTGCTTTTCATACTTACTAAAAATATGTACCATATTCTCGACTCTCTTGCTTTTTTCTCTTTTGATAATTATATTAAAATATTCTTGAAAGAGAGTATATTTGTCCTGAGGCAGTTCACCATCGTTCATCACCAAAAGTGCAATAATTCTTGCCTGCAATGGTGTTCCCAACATTTTTTTTATTTGTATATCATTACTGTGCTTTCCAGGGTTAAGATATCCTTTTAAAATTTTAAGCGGTTCTTTTGCTCGTTCTTCTCCCCGCAAAAGAGTAAGTAATTTCTCTAAAAAAGCATAACAGTCTTTATCTTTCAGTAGAAGCAATTGAACTTGTTGAAAATGCACAGTCTCAAATTCATTGCCCACAAAACCCTCGGGGCGAGTAGTGGCGAAGAAGACCGCATCCGTATTCGCTTGCTCTAACTCTATGTTAATAAAATAATTAATTTCGTGTAAAACCTGTTCCCGATTTGAACTTTCGGGGACCTCATCCAATCCATCAAAGAAAAATACCCAAGAAAATTTATTTAGATATAAACGCAATGTATCTGCGTCAAAGTTATTATCATTTGCGCCCTCTTTTATTTGAGAAACGATATAGCTTACTAAATCATAGTTATTATCTGACCCGTTTCTCCTTTGAAATATCCAGGAAGAGTAACTTTTTAAATCAATAAAGACGGGTATTCTACGGCATGAAGGTAGAGTATAATTTTCCCTTTCGATTGTATCCAAAAACGCCCCATAGCCGTCTTCGCTATCAGGTTCATCGATTGTTATCCAAAACTCTTTTAAAAACATTGCACGGTAGATTTGTGCTAAAAATTGACAAACCGTTGATTTTCCTTGCCCGGCACTGCCCTTTACCACATATTTATTTGAGTTAAAAGAGTGTTTTTCTTGTTTAAATCCTCCGCCGATTCCATCATAACCTTTTAAATGCTCTATGAGTTCACTAAAATTTTCCGTCTCCATCACTTCTTTTAATACATGATGTTTTTGAATATTATGAGGACGAAACATTCTATCGCCTATTATTAAGGCATCTTTCACAAATTTTCCAGAAAGATTTTCTCCGCTGTAATCCAAATCCGTATAGACTTTTTCCAGGTATACCTTTCTGCCTTCAGCTTCTTCAACTTCCTCTTGTTGATCCATGCGAGATCGACGATTATTAATAAAAGAATTTTTTATGTAGCGCAACAAAGAATCACGCCGTAATTTTTCTTTCTCGGCACCTTTATCATACAACCATGTTAGAATATCGCCAGACATAATATAGCTGGCATAAGATGTGGCAACATTACGGTTGTTATCCAACATGCGAGCGATTTCGTCATAGCCCAAAACATAAATATTTGGAATGATTGATTGATAATTTTTATTGATAATATATTGTTTAATCTTGTCTTTTAGACCGATTTGCCCAACAGGTGTTAAAACAATATTAGTAACAAAAAGGTAAATTTCTGGAATTTTATAAATTTCTTTGCCTGCTTTTTTGTTCTCTTCCTTTTTCTTTTGAAAACCTTGCATTTCCTCGCTTAATTTTGTTTTCAGCCAAGTTAAATCCTTAGAATCATTTTTTTCCTTAAATTTTGCTTGAAGAACCCAAAAACCGTCCAATTCTTTTCCGCCCTGAATGGGTACCATGGCTTTACCTTGAAAAGTTGCTTCCCGCTGACCGTCAGGCCCAGAGCCATAAATTGAAGAAGTTATTCCAAAATATCCCGCCCAAAGTGATTGCACCATATCTTCGAATTCAAGAGGTCCAAGGCGGCTAAAATCATAATTCATAAATCTGACTCCATTAAAAATATTATAATATGAACACAATTATACTTTTATTGTCAGGATTTGTCAAACGATTTAAGCCGTAAAATATCTATTATCCCAATGTCGGGCGTGCCTTTGTCACGCGTATTGCTACGGTTCATTGTGAAATTTGTGATTTCGCAGGTTTATGTTTTCGATTGTCATTGTTCATTCCTCCATGCTTACAAATTCGTTCACGGGGATCTTGATTCCCCGCAAGTTCCATACTCAAATATTGCCCTTCAAGTCATAAGTCATTTGTGTCAATCTTCCTTGCTCGCTCATACAAAGCGTGATTTCCGCCGTGCTTTGTTGACTTCTACGATATTGAAAATGACGGTGTGGTCCCCGTCGAAGTGATGATATTCTTTCATAAAATCCTTGTTTTACATGGCGTGTTTCCTCGCTTAATTTGCGTAATTGAACCAAATAAGGGATTCGATCTCGAGGTACATATGAGCGTCTGTTACGATGTCGCTGAATTCTTTGTCTTTTTCGTTTGGTGCGCAGTATTTCTTTGCGCCCACGATCACCTTGATATAGGGCTTTTCACTTTCTTTTTTATTTTTTCGCCTTTCGGTTGGGCAGCAGTAGTGCGAGCTTGATTGAGAGGAAATAGCAATGAAAGGAAGGCGTCGAGGGATGTCAACGAAAGAGGGAGAAACAAAATTGTTGCGCAAAAAAAGCCAGGCGTAAGCCCGGTATTGGGAGATGGGTTGTGAACGCAAGAATTTTGCCCCGTTGACTTCCTTTCAAGATTGTAACTACAATAGCCCAAGACAAAACGGCAAAAAAATAAGGAGATCTAGGTCACTTCTTTTTTGTACCGTTGCGATATGATGATACTTTAACGAAGAATCTTATGGATTTAGTTATCATGGGGTAGAATAGCACCAATTCTTGAAGGGGTTCTCATAGTTATTTTCGGTATAAATGCAACAAAATGACAATGGCATCCCTTAAACCGAGTTCACAAAATTATAACTTACGCCTCTAAAAAGACATTTATTCACCCAACGAGTGAAATTCTGTAATGTTACCGTTGTTTTTATGGGCATTTTTTTACTGCCATTTTAGTAATCGACGATGTTTCTGAAAAGACTACTTTTCAGCTAAATATGTTGAAGTATCGGAAGCTGTTTATACATTTGCAATTAAAAGGTTGCTTATTATATATAAACATAGAAAGCGCGAAAATAAATTATAAATCAAGCAAGCTTTTTGGGAATTATGAGTTAGCATAAAAGCTTGCTTTTGAGTTCGAAGTAAACTGAATAGGGTTATTTTCTAACATGTTTGCTTCGGCTTGGACTAAATTTTTTATTTTAAAACGGTATTTTCTCTTGACAAATAAGTAAAAAGGTGTTAAGCTAAATTGCGTGGACAAGAAAATATGTGAGTCTTTGAAACAGAAATGCATATGCTTGTACGATGATGATAATTTCAAGGGAATTTTATAAGCTTTAGCAGGTGGCGATGGAGAGACGAACGCCTGCCGAGGCAGACCAAGAACTATTAAGAGCGATTTGGAATCGGAATAAATCTATTCATTTATTATCTTTAAACCAACTCATTTATTATCTTTAACCTAAGTTGTACATCCCATAAGTATAATTTTCTTTTACTCGAAATTAAAAACGACGTTTTATGCCGCAAAAGACACTTGACATGAGAATGGCGTATGGTAAGCTATTGTGCCAACGGCAAAAAATAAGCCCGCAGGGCGTTCGTATTTGGCTCTGTACGATAACAGTTAATTTACAATTCGACAACTAACGAGGAGAATCAAATGAAAAAAAGAATTTTGAGTGTAATTATTTCAATGTTATGCGTAGCGATGCTGTTTTCTGCATGTGACAATTTTAATTCATCCACAGGCGCTTCCGATAAAGAAACATCGTATACGGTCACTTTTTTAAACTACGATAATACTTTATTATATCGTGCAACTGGGATTAAAGAAGGCGAGCCTGCCATTTATGACGGCGATACTCCTGCTAGACCAGATTCAAATGAATATACTTATTCTTTTATTGGTTGGGATAAAGATATTTCCGCAATATATTCAAATCTTGTGGTTTTTGCAAAGTATTCAGAAACACAAAAAACGGATTATTCAAAATTTAATGCTGCAAATAAGAACGGAAAAATAGTTGCATATCAAGGAGCACAACAGGACAATGGTTTAACATTTGCGAATGCTATCAATATAGATAATCAATATTATTTCTATTATTTTTATTTAGGAACTGTATCTAAAGTCCCTCTCTATACTTCTGTCGCATTGCAATACCAATACAATTCTGAAGTAACATTTAATTTTAATGAATTAACGAGCGAATCACTCACTAATAGTATCTCAAAGTCAACGGCAACTGTAGACACCCACTCCTATACAGGGGGATTCAAAATAGGATTTAAGTAGGAATTTTCTGCCGAGGCCGGGGCGGTGTTTGCCAAAGCTAAAGCATCTTTCACTACCACACAGGAAACGGATCACCATTGGACAAATAACTGGGGCTCGACAGTAACTGAATCTGAAACAGCAACCTCGTCATATCTCTCTCAATACAGCAAGGGCTATTCAGAGAAAGTATCTTTTTCTGATGAAGCAGGATTTACAAAGGGGAATTATTATAGAATGTCTTTTTACGAGACATTAAGGGTGTATGGCGTTTTAGCATATGAGGTAGCCACAAATACATATTCTGCGATAAGTGATTTCTTCCTCAAAGATAATTCTACAATGCGAATTTGGGAAGAGTCATCGAATGGAGTATTCGATTATGAACAAGAAAAGGAAATTGAATTTGATGTGAATAAAGCAATAGAGTATGCAGAAACTCATAAATTAGAACTTGTATCAGATAAGGAAAATGATAGGGATTATGTTGTAGCCGAAAATTCTAGATTTTATGAGAGTACCGATACCTTCTTAGTTACTGATACGGGATATTATGGATTAGCGGATAGGAAGCATGAAACAATCGATTTGTCAAAGTACAGTGATTATTTTAGCGAAAACTATCTATTTTGTTTTGCGGTTACGCTGAATATAAGTAGGGTTGACAGCGGTTATCAGGAAATCTATCTTTATAATGATTATAAAACTACAAGCAAAGAGATGGGAATATCAACTGCTGTGTCCTCGTATGGACTTGTGCGTGGGTCTATAATAACACATGGTTCGGGAGCGTATGATCATTATATCTCTTGGAATGTAAGGGGCGATGAACTCAAGGATACCATGTATATCCGCTATGATGCTCAAGGAAATAACAATGATGATTGGTATAAAAACAGTATTTTAGTTGGTTTGACTATCGTTTCAGAAAGTAAAAACTTACCCTTAGAACAAACCATATTGGATAATTCAAATCAAATTACTGTAATCGATGACGGAGTATTTGGCTTAGCAGCAAGAAGCTTTGACCAAATGCTGTTATCATCGTATGCCGAATACATGACAGCGGATTATTTCTTTTTGTTTGATGTCACAATAAACATGCACGAAAAAAATGATGGCTATCAAGAAATTTACCTTTACAACAAATATGATGTTACCACATCTAGTACAAACAAAGATATTTCATATGCAATGGAACACGGTTTAATTTATGGAACTTTGTTAGAGCATGATATGGGGAAAGCGAATTCGACGCCCCAAAACTATAACTTTAATTGGGTAATATCGGGCAATAATATCCATGAGAATATGTATATTCGCTATGATGCCTCCGGCAACGATAATGATACATGGTATAAAAATTCTATTACAGTCACTTTAAGGGTTTTCTATGCTCCCACTTTCACAACTGATATTAGTGTCAGCGATGTATTTACATAATTCAAAAACCAAATCAATACAATTATAAGATTTACGCGATTACACTTTCTAATCCGTCCGCTCACCACTTGCGATCCCAATAGAACCCTTAAAACGGTTCTGTTGGGGTCTTTTTTTGTGCTTTTGGGGTGCTCGCTTTAGTCAGGCATCCGCCCAAGTGCCATTGGTTTATTCGCCCTGTTCTGACTTGATTTTGTTTTTTGCGTATGATATGATTATTTAAGCGGATTTAAATGTTTTTCGTAACTCTACGGAGCGTAGGTTGTTTTAGAAAAACTAATGTGCTACTATGGAAGCATAAGGAGCATTGCATTATGGAACAAATCAAAATCGGACAATTTTTGAAAGCTATCCGAATAGAGAAAAAGCTCACACAACGGCGGGTTGCAGAAAGTTTGGGGATCTCCGAAAAGACAGTTTCCAAGTGGGAGACGGGTAGCGGCTTGCCCGAAGTCGGTTTGATGTTGCCGCTTTGTAATCTGCTCGGTATCAGCGTAAATGAGCTGTTATCCGGGGAGAGACTCGATGAAACACGGTATTATCAAAAGGCAGAGCAAAATCTCATAGCCTTTGGTGCAAAAATTAAGGAAGCCGAAGAGTTATTGATAAGCGAATATATGGAAAAATGTTTACTGCGAAACTTCATTCCCAATTCAGAGGACATCGGAACATTACAAAAATTCTATTGTCCGAATATGTCCATACGAGCAATTGAAAAAATGATAGGCGATTGGAACTCTCTTGACTATCAAGGAAAATACTTTGAAATGTTTGCAATCGTTCAGGATGAAAAAGTTGTCGGTATGCTTTCATTGTATGAACATTCAAAGAGCGTAGTTTCCGTCGGGATAGAGTTGTTTTTGGGCTGTTGCAGAAAAGGATACGGTACGATCGCCATGAATAAGGCGCTTGAAATTTGCAGAGAAAAGGGCTATAAAATTGTCTATCAACAAGTACGCGCCGATAATATCGCAAGCATAAAACTTCATCATAAAGTTGGGTTTGAAACGGATAATTATATATACAAAAATCAGAAAGGGGACGATGTAATTCTTTTTTTCAAGGCGTTGTAATGGATGTGCGTCTGCCTTATCGCAAGGAAGAATATTGCTACTTGCAAACGTTCGATTTATGCTCAGTGTTTCATCGCTCGCGATCCCAATAGAACGGAGAAGGTTCTGACGGAATCTTCTTATGTTCTATTTGCCAAAAATTGGAATGTAATGTTTAGTTAAAAATTTTTTCTAAAAATAACACAAAATAACTTGCTTTTACAATG
>CANQLR010000052.1 GCA_947624745.1 uncultured Clostridia bacterium
TTCTGTCCGATGACGTCGCGCGCGATCTCTTCGAAGATCTTGCCGCTCAATTCGCTGAATTGCTTGATGTCGTTTTCCGTTACCATGGTTTCCTCACTATTGATTTCTCTTTCTTTTTCGTAATTTAGTTGCCGCCTTCGCCGGACAGGTCCTCGCCGCCTTCGCCCTCTCCCGTTTGAGAGGAGTTCTGCTCGATGGAATCGTAATAATCCGAGATGCCGTCTTTGAGATCGCCCGACATGGAATCATCCGAGCCGAGGCGGTCCATCGCGCTGTTGTGTTCATCCTCGTAGGGATCGCCGTAGAACGTCTGTCCGTCGTAGACCTGGTTGCCGGCCGCGCTCTGCATCTGTTCGCCGGGGCCCGCTCCGTTCGTATCGCCCGGCTGGCGTTGTCCTTCGCTCTCCCCCAACCACGGCGGCGCGTTGGGATCCGGTTCCTTGTTGTCATCGTTCTCACTCGGTTCGCGATAAATTTGGGGGACATCGAAGGGCGCCTTTTCGGGCCCGTCTGCCTCATCTTCGAGTTTCATGAAAATGGCCTCGACCTTTTTCGTGGCCGAGAGGTTGCGGTCCTGACGATAGGCCTCGGTGACGCCGTCCGACCAACCGACGAACAGGTAGTTCTCGTCCTCGACGGCGAGCACAGCGGGAGCGTCCTCCCCTTCCGTGACGATGATCTCTTCAAGGACGGACTGCTCGTTTTCCCAATCGTCTGTATACATGACGATGGAACCGCCGCCGCCCGCACCGACGGCATAGGTGATGACATAGGTATCGGGAAGTTTCTCCTCGGTGACGAGCGACATTCCGTCGGGAATGACGTCTGCCGCATAGAGGGCGCCGACGGTGAGGGTCGAAGCGCCGAGAAGGAGCGCGATGGCCGCAGTCACGATGAGCGCAACGGAAAAGACCATCGCGGGCGCCGCAAACGAACGCAACGCGCGGAGTGCGGAATGGGTATCTTCCCTCTGGCGCGCGGCGATGTACGAATCGTCGTTTTCCAGCTCGACCATCGTGAGCGCGCGCTCTTCAAGGCCGAGTTCGTCCACACGCTTTGCGACCGCCTTCGCCGTGGGACGATAGCGTTTGTAATAGAAAACGGGCGAGAAGGCGGCCGTGCAGGCTGCAAGCAGCCCGAGGCCAACATAGAGCCCTTCCTTAAAGCCGAAGAACCAGCTGAAAAGCACGGTGAGCGCCAAAGCGAAAAGGCCGATGCTCCCGCCGAGGAGGATGGACTTTACGATCCCCTCGCGCACGATCTTGGTTCGGTAATCTTTGAATACATTTTCCGCCATAGTTATACCTCCTTACAGTTATGGCTTTCTTTCTGTTTTTGCCGAAAATTTTTCGGTTTGATATGCGTATGCCTCCGCACACTTCCACGGGGGAAATGTACGGAGGTTTTGCAGTTTTGAGCGAATTTTTCGCTTTGAAGTTATGCTTGCGCCTCGGCTGCGGACGGCGTGTAGTTGAACACGACGTTCGCCTTGGTAGCAAACATCCAGTCGAGCCCGACGAGGCCGCCGACATAGAACGCGCTGTTCTCGAAGCAGATCATCTGATCCTCATTCCACGTTGCGAACGTCGAGGCTGCGATCGACGAGAGCTGCGAATCCTTGCCGAATACGATCTTTTTGAGCGCCGTGCAGTTTGCAAATGCGCTCGATTGGAGCGTAGTCAGACTATCGGGCAACACGACTTCCGTCAAGGTCGTCGATCCGTCATCATAGAAGAAGCTCGAAATCGTAGTGACCCCTTCTCCGAGGATGATCGACTGGATCTTGGTGCAATATCTGAAATGTTGCGTAATCGTGATCGCCCTCGTCACGCCCTCGGCCGCGTCTTTGAGCTCGAAAGTCAAAAGTTCATCGCAGTATTCGAATGCATAGCTACCGAGCGTTGCCACCGTCCCGGGGATGACGACATGGACGACTTTGGAGTAGATGAACGCATTTGTGCCGATATCCGTGACGTTCTTGAAATCCTCTTCCGCAAGCTCTGTGATCGGCGTGTACGCATAGGCATAGTTGCCGATCTTGGTGGCGCTTTCGGGAAGGAGCAGGCCCGTGACCTTGGTGTTGTAGAAGGCATAGTTCCCGATCTCGGTGACCCCTTCGGGGATCACGACGCTTTCAATGCCGCTGTTGCAGAAGGCGCACACGGAGATCGCCGTGATGTTTTGAGGAAGGGTGACCGACGCGAGGTTTGCAGTGTTCATGAAGATCGCGGAAGGAAGGACTTCGAGCCGCTTGGGAAGCACGACCGTCTCGACCGCGCTACCAAAGAACAAGCCCGTCGTACCCGTCGCCGTAGTGCCGCCCGCCGAAATGGTGAGAGGTTGCTCATCCGTCCCTTCGGCAGCATTTAAGAAGGTCGCCGTGGTAAGAGCGGCAGTGTTGGCAAAGGCATTCGTGCCGATGCTTGTAACTTTCGCGGGGATCGTGATCGCCGTGATGGCGCTGCTATTGAATGCATAATTCCCGATGCTTTCGAGATTTGCGTCTTCGGGGATCGTGATCGTCGCAAGCGCCGCGGTATTTGCAAACGCATACTGCCCGATGCTCGTAACGGATGCGGGGATCGTGATCGCCGTAAGCGCCTCGGTGTTTGCAAACGCATACTGCCCGATGCTCGTGACGGTCGCGGGGATCGTGATATTCGTGATCGCGCTGCCGTCGAACATGTGGTCGGGGATCGCCGTGAGATTGAGAGGAAGGACGACCTCCGTGACCGCGCTGCCGGCGAACAGGCTGGCGGGCAGCGTATCCATATTCTCGGGCAGAATGACCTTCGTAAGGCCCTTGATCTCCGAGAACATATTCGCTACGAACTGGACCGTGACGCCGTCGGGAAGCTGATTGAAGTCGAATTCGCCGTTTACGAAGGTATAGCCGCCGGGAACGGAGACGATGGTGCCGTCCGTGCGGGCGAGGATGCCTTCGATCGCAACGAGCGCCTCGCTATCCCCATCGACGTCGAACGCCGTGACGCTTTCGCAGCCCGCGAAGGGATCTGCGCCGATCGTTGCGAGGGTGGCGGGAAGTGTGACCGTGCCCGTAAGACCCGTGTTTGCGAACGCGGCGTCGCCGAGATTTGTCACATGCGTGAAATCAACGTTCGCAAGGTTTTCGCAGCCGTCAAAGACGTAACTCCCTACCGTCGTGAGATTTTCGGGAAGCGTCATGGTGGTAAGGTCGGCGCATCCGCGGAAGGTGCAATTGGGAAGCGATGTGATCCTGTCGCCAAGGGTGAGAGTTACAATGCCCGAGTTCTCGAATAAGCCGAGCGCACGGCTGGACGAGGTGAAGCTCGTACTGCCTGCCGAGAGCGTAAGGGCCTTGCTGTCGCTCGAATTATTCTCGAAGGTGACCGTTGCGAGATCTTCGCAGTTCGCAAATGCGCCCGTATAGATATATTGCACCGTCGCGGGGATGGTCACGGATTTCAGCTTGCTGCCGTTGAACGCACTTTGGCCGATGGTCGTGATACCCGCAAGGTCGATCTCTTCGAGACCCGAATCCTTGAAGGTAAAGCCGCCGATCTGTGCGAAGTCCTCGGGAAGGATAAGCTTTTTCAGAGCCGCGCACCCCTCGAAGAGGTGGGTGTCGCCGGAATAGCTATTGACGCTCGTCGTCGCGCTCGAACTGAACTGCGTGAGCTTGGTGAGACCGCTGAAATTGAACGTGCCTTCCTCCCCGGCTTGCCCCGTCGTGATCTTGGAAAGATTTGTGCAACCGCGGAAGGTGTATGTCCCGAGATGCGTGAGTTTCTCGCTTGCGGGCAATTTGACCCAAGTGAGCTCCGTGCAGCCGTCGAACATATAGTTCGGGAGCAAGGTCAATGCGGTGAGCCCGCTGAGATCGACCACTTTGAGCCCGGTGCAGTTCTGGAACATATATGAGCCGCCTTTGCCCAGCGTGGTCGCCCCTGCTACCATAAGCGCAGAAGTGTCAATCGTCGTGAGCTTCTCGCAGCCCTGGAAGACGTAGTCACCATACTCTGTAACGCTCGCCGGGAACGCGAATGTCGTCGTCCCTGTGTTCATGAAACAGTACTTCCCGATCTGGGTAACTTTCTCGAGGTTGACGTTGTTCGCCTCGAGGCTCGTGCAGTTGGAGAAGACATATCCGGCGAGTTTCGTGCAGCTTGCGGGCAGGATGACCTTCGTGACCGCCGTGCAGCCGTCGAACAAGTAGGAGTTTGCAGATGCACCTGCCGCTGTCTTGCTCGTACCGATGCAGGTGAGGCTTGTAAGACCGGAGAGATCGAACGTCCCCTCTGCCACCTCTGTTTGCCCCGTGTAAATCCTCGTGAGCGCCGTGCAGCCTTGGAATGTATTCGTCCCGAGATAGTTGAGCGAGGTCGGAAGTTTGACCGTCTCAAGATTCGTGCAGTTCAGGAACAGATTGTTTGCAAGCGAAACAAGGCTCGTCGCCGCACTCATATCGACGGTTTGAAGATTGGTGCAGCCGTCGAACGGCTTCGTCCCGATTCCGGTCGATGCGATCGACGAAGGGAAGGTGACGCTCGTAAGCTTGTCGCAATACTGGAACAAATTGTCCGGGATCTTCGTGAGATTTTCGAGTTTGCTCAGATCCGCCGTCGTGATATCGAGGCCTGCAAATGCCTTGGACGCGATGGTATCGAGCTTCGAAAGTTGCGTTGTGAAGTCGACCGTGGTGATTTTCGATCCGTTGAAGGCGTACTGGCCGATCACTTCCAAATTTTCGAGACCCGTGATCGAAGTGAGCTTGGGACAGGTGATCGTTTGGATCTGTTCAAGGGAGGTGCCGTAGATCTTGAACATGCCCGCACCGAACGAGACGAGGCTCGTCGGGAACTTGATCGTCTCAACCAGCGTGCAGTAGGTGAAGAGATAGATCTGCGAGGTGGAACCGCTTGAAGGCTTCGAGGTCTTATTGGAAGAATCGATATATTTTAGATTGGTAAGGCCCGTGAAATCGAACGTCCCCTCTGCGACCGCATCCTCCGCTTGCCCCGTATAGATCCTCGTAAGCGCCGTGCAGTTTGCGAAGGTGTACGTCCCGAGGAAGGTGACCGAGGTCGGGAGCTTGATGGTCGTCAGCTTCGTGCAATCCGAGAACAGACCCATATATTTGCCGCCGTAGGAAGTGTATATATCGCCTGTCGGAAGCTGGGTGAGCTTGGAAAGCCCCGAGAGATCGATCTCTACCGCGCCGCTCTGCGCGAACATGTATTTGCCGAGCTTTTCGAGAGTCGCCGTCGTGGGGAAGGTGATCTTGAGAGGATTTTCGCTCTGCGTGCCCGCATTGGCAAAGATACCCGTCGTGGAATAGAGAGGATAAGTGGTACCATCGATCGAATAATACGCGGTGGTTTTCGCCCCGTCGGCAAGCGTCTTCAACTGCGTCGCCACTTCGAGGTTGATGGATTCGAGCTTGACGCAGTTCTGGAAGGCGCCCACGCCGATCTCGGTAAGGGCGCTGCCCGACGCGATCTCGACGGTCTTCAGATTGATGCAGTTCTGGAAAGCATTTGCGCCGATCTTTACAACGCTCGCGGGAATAAAGACGTATTCGAGCTGCGTCTGGTTGGCAAAGGCAGCCTGACCGATCTCCGTGCCGCTCGCGATCTCGAAGCGCGTGTTATTGCCGCTCAGTTCGCCATAGACGAGCATGATCGCGGATTCTTTGCCGTTGGAATCCAACGAATAGATGAGCGGAAGCGTAGCATGCGATTTCAGGTGCGTATTTTCCGCCGCGATTGTGATCTGCTTAATGGACGCGCATCCGCTGAACACACCGTCGATCGAGAATACGGAAGCGGAGAGCTTCACCGTTTCGAGCGCGGTGCACGACTTAAACAGGTTCACGCCGAGCGCAATACCGTTTTGCGCCGAGGAGTCGGGGATGGAGATCTCGGAGATGCCCGTCTTGGAGAAGGCGGTCGCGCCGATGCTCTCGAGTATGTTCTTATTTTGTTCGTCTACCGCAAAGGTGACCTCGGTGAGGCCCGCAAGATTTGCGAAGATGGATGCGCCGATCGCCTTGACGTTTTGAGGGAACTCAAAGGACGCAAGAGCGGTGCAGCCCGCGAACACGCTCTGCCCGAAGGTGAGCGGCGTCGCCGTCTTGCCGAACTCAACGCCTTCAAGCGCCGTCATGGAAGAAAACGCATTGTCGCCGATCGTCGCAAGCTTGTTATCCTGCGCCGTCGTTACCTTCGAGTAGCCCGTGCCCGTGAAGGCGCTGCTACCGATCGAGGTGACCGTCGAAGGGATACTGAGCGTGCCCGTGAGAGTCTTCAAGCCGTTGAATGCGCTGTTGCCGATGGTTTTGAGCCCCTCGGCAAGGGTGAGCGATTCGAGTTTGGTCGAGGAGAACGCGCTGTTGCCGATTTCTTCAAGAGTCTTGGGGAACTCGATCGAGGTGAGCTTGGTACAAGAGGAGAATGCGCTGTTGCCGATCTTGGTCGTTCCCTCGGGAATGTTGATCGAGGACAGCCCGCTTGAAGCGAAGCAACTTTCGCCGAATTCGACGGCTACCCCATCCTCAAACTCAACGGAGATCAAGTTTTTCGTGGAGTAAAATGCCTTCGCAGCAAGCGTGACCTTGGTCTGCGACTTCCCTGCTTTGAATTTGACGGTTTGGATCGTAGACGTCGTAGTAGGACTTGTACCGCCCGATTCGTAGGTGAAGGCGTGGTCGCCGATATAGATATCCCTTGCGGGGAATTCGAGCGACGTGATCGACGTCGAGCCGAACACGCTGCTATATGAGGGCGCACCCCCGCTACCGCCGACGCCGCTTTGTACACCGTCTTCGATGCGCAGCCCTTTCGCCTCAACGCCCTCGGGCGTTTCGTCGAAGGTGAGCGTCGTGAGCTTGGAGCAGGACGAGAATGCCTGCACCTCAATGGATTCCACGGTATAGGGAACATTGACCTTGGTGAGGTTGCTGCACCCCGTGAGGATGCCCTTCGGCATCGTCTCCATGCCTACCGGGAACCGGATCTCTTGCAAGCTGGTGAGGTAGTAGAAGGGCGACAGAGCGGTGTTCCCAAGATGAGGGTTGAAGTTGATGGAAGTGAACTGCACAGCGCCCGTCTCGGGATCGTAGGTATCCACGTGATCCTTGAAGGTGATCGTTTTGATGCCAAGCTTCTTGCTTTCGGTCTGGCTGGACCGGGTAAATGCAAGGCAACCGACGCCGCTGATATATTCGGAGACCTCGATTTCTTCTTGGACGGCGGTCGTCACATAGATCACCTGATCGGGAACGTTAGTAGCCTCGGGATCCTCCGGGTCAAGTTTTGCCTCGCGGAGCGTGTAGAGCACGCCGCCATCGAACTCGAAGTGTGTGTTCCCCTCTGCGATGTTGATCTCTTTCAAATTATCGCAGTCGGCGAAGACCTCCATATCTCCCAAGACGCTGCTCGTTTGGAGCGTTACGAGCGATGCGGGAAGGGTGATCGAGGTGAGAGATTCACATTCTCCGAACGCGCGGTGACCGAGGGAGGTAAGCCCTTCGGGCAGCTCCACGCCGTTGAGCTTGACGCAGCCCGCAAACGCGCTTTCGCCGATTATAAGATTATCCCTCGTTGCGCCGTCGGCGGCGGGTTCAAAGATGACCTTTGCAAGGTTCTTGCACCCCATGAACGCTTTGTCAGCGATCTCGGTGACTTTCGCGGGAATGGTGATCGCAGAAAGACCCAAGACATCCTGGAACATACCACTTTGGATCTTGGTGAGCTTTTCGGGAAGCTCATATTCGCCCTCGAAGTTGTCGGGGAAGAATACGAGATCTGTGACGTCGGCATTGTAAACGATACCCTTATCATCCCTATAATAGTTGGGATTGCTTTCGGGGATATTGAGCGTTTCGAGCGCGGCGCCGAAAATATTACGGACCTCCATATACGGAACGTTTTCGGTGAAGTACAGGGTCGTAACTTTCGCGTTGGAATTGACGTTGCCCTGCCTGACCCCCTTGAATGCACCAGCCGTATAATTTATCTCGGAGAATTTATTTCCGTCGAGATCCACATAGACGGTTTTGAGATTTGTGATCTCGCCGAACGCGCTCGCGCCGAGCTTGGTGAGGTTGGCGGGAAGGTGGAGCTCCTTCATCTTGGTATTGTAGTAGTCGGGAAGCTTCTCGTACTCGTGATCGGGGTCGACCTTCTCCGGATTCGTGTACTCGCCGAGGAAGGCCTTCGTGGCGATTTCGAGAGGAAGATCGTCGGCAGTGCCTTCGAAGGTAATCGTTTCGATATTATACGCCCCCTCGAATGCGTTCTCGCCGATATACCGCACGCCGCGCGGAATGATGACCTCATAGAGGTAAACGGCGTTTTTGACCGCCCCTTTGCCGATGGAATGGATCTCATCGGGCACTCTGAACGTCCTTGCGACAGAGCCCGAAGTGCCCTTCAAAACAGTCCCCTCATCGTCCACCGAGCGATATCTCGGATAGAGAACGAGCCGGTAACCGCCGTAGGCCTCATCCTCCGTGCAGAGAAGCCCGTCGACGGAGGTATAAATTCCGCCCGGCTCGACGTCGATATAGCCGAGGAGGCTGAGATCCTTCAAGGCCTTGCTCGGATCCGTCTTGATATAGTTGGGCAGCTTGATGTATCTGATCGGAGGTTTCAGCGACGAGGATCCCTCGCCTTCGGGATCGCCGAACACATTTTCCATAAAGACGAGGTCGTTCGCCTGCGTCTCGCCCTCTTTGAGAGGAAGGAAGTCAATCGAATTGAGGTCGCCGAAATTGTAGAATGCGCCCGCTTCGAAGAGGGAAACCGTCGCGGGGACTTGGAGCGTTTTGAGCGAGCTTTTGATCGAACTCGGAGCATGGAAGGCGCCCTGCTTGATGATGTTGACGCTCATCGTGCCTTCCTGCGTCTTGATCGTGCCGGGGATGGCGTACGTTTCCTCCGTGCGGCCATAGGGATAGTACACGAGTTCCATATTCTTCGTCGTGGCGTTCCAGCGGAAAAGGACGCCCTCGTCGGAATAGTAGACCTGGTCGCATTCCAAGTCGGATTCATAGATGTTGATCTCGCTGAGATTATCGCATTGCAAGAATACGATGCTATCTGATCCCAACGTCAAAGTCTCGATGGAATTCGGGATGTTGATCTTTTTGAGCGTGGGCGTATTGGTGAAATCGGCAACGATCGTGACTTTGCCCGTATTCTCTCCGTCGGTATAGGTAGCGGGGATCGTGACCTCTTCCACATAGCGGATACCTTCGCCCTTGGAGACGGTATAGGTTTGGGTCTTTTCGTTCCTTTCGAACTCAAAGATCGCGACCCATTGCGCCCGGAGCGTCATGTCGCTGGCGACAAGATAGGTACCGTAGGTGCCGGTGCCCGTGCCGGTAAAGTCGGTGTATTGCGTGTTGGAATTATCGTACCAACCGCTGAAAGCATAGGTCACGTTATCCTTGTTCGCCTTAGGCGTGGGAAGATGCAAGAGCTCGCCGAATGTGACCTCTTGGCGATCGACGGCCTCACCATAGGCGCCCACCTCGAAGGAGACCCAATATTTGTTGGGCGTCCACTTCGCGTAGACGGTGCGGTTGTATTCGAAGTCGAAAGTTTCGGCCGTGAAGGGATCGCCTTCGCCGTTGGGCTCGGTGTACCAACCCGAGAACGTATAGCCGTAGCGCGTCGTCTCGGAAAGCGTGAGCGGATCGCCTTTCGCCTTATAGAGCGTGGGCCTGTTCTCGCCGCTTTGCGCATCGAATTTTATCGAATAGACGGTAACGGTGACGTTCTTCCAATCGGACGTGGTCCCGTCTGCATTGACTGCGCAGACGGAGATCGTGTTGTCGCCCTCCTGCGTGAAGGTGATCTCGTAACTGGTCGCCCCGTCTTCAACGGGCGTAGTCTCTTTGCTGTCGTTGAGCTTGACGCGGTAGCTCTGCGCGCCGAACACGGCGTCCCACTTTACAGTGCCGCGCTCGTACTCGACGGCGCCCATCTCGCCGTTGCGGATCGTATATTCCGCCCAAAGGGAGGAATTTGCCGTATCCGTCGCAATGGCGCATACCTTGATCTCATAGGAAGTCTTTGCAGGATCGTAGTACTCGGTAAGATCCAACGTGTGGTCGGTAAGGCCGGAGCGGACTTGCCCGTTGATGCTTACCGTATAGCTTTGAGCCCCGTCGACCTCCTCCCATTGAAGGGTGGAAGCCACAAGGCGGATATTCGCAGGCGTAGCAAGGTGCGCCTTCGCATAGTTGCCCGAAGCCGCAACGGGCGAATTCCAACCGATCGCCTTCGGCGTGACCATGACGGAGAGGGCTCCGCTATTGTAATATTGCAGGTCGAACTCCGTGCCGAGAACTTCCTTGCTGTCCACTTGGGAACCCGTCGTCACCGTGACGAGGTACGAAGCGGCGTTCTTCACCGCGGCCCAAGAGACGACGTCCTTTTCGGCATCGAAGGAAAGGCCCGTGACCGCATCCAAGGTCCGCGTGCACTCGTAGGACCGGGACGTGGAGGGAACATACCCCTTTGCCGTCGCCTTGACGGTGAAAACGATCTTCCCCTCCTTCATGGCGCATTCGCTGAAATCGAAGCTCGTCTTTGTGCCGAGGTCGAGGTCGGTATGTGTGTGCGTTTCGGT
>CANQLR010000053.1 GCA_947624745.1 uncultured Clostridia bacterium
TATGTGTTAAGGTCGCAATGGTTTCTCGCATATGTAATTCCGCTTAGCGGGCGCTCCAATATGCCCAAAGTTAATCGTGAGCAAATAAATGGATTCGCCTGGCCATTGCCACCTTTGACCCGACAGAGGCAATTTGCAGACTTCGCCCGCCAGAGCGATAAATCAAAATTATCCTTGTTGAAATGCATGAGTATTTCGATTTAACGTTTACATAAAATAACGATTAGCTTCGCCTTGCTTACCCCATATATTTCCAAATTAAATAATCACGCTCCGAAAATGTATCCCCCTCCCCATAAAAAAGCTGTAAACACGGTGTTTTGAGGTATACAGATACTTTTCGAGGACAAAAAAAGTACGCTGATTCGATACCGATTGTATCAAATTAGCGTACTTATTTGGTGCGGGTAACAGGACTTGAACCTGCACGGAGATCCACCAGAACCTAAATCTGGCGCGTCTGCCAATTCCGCCATACCCGCATGGCGCTATTTTAACACATTTTCTTCGCGTTGTCAACCCGAACCGCGCTCGGTGGCGCATTTTGGGGGAGGTCTGCTTCGCTACTTCTTCCCGTTCAGCTTCCAATATGTGTAGAAATTGTAATAATCAAGCACATCGTCCGCGTAATCCTCCTCCCGCTCGTGCCAGACGCCGTAGGGGTCGAAGTAGCCCCAGGTCGCCATCGCCGGGGCGATCTCCTCGGCGGCGCGAAGCATCTGATACTCGGCGTTGAGTGGTATCCCCGCGGCCTCGAGGGTCTTAAGCCCCAAGAAATTCGCGCTCGTGATCCCGAGATCCTTCCTATCGAGCCCGAGGTCATAGTTCGACCAGATCACGAAAGGCGTCTCGAACCGCGTCAGATAGGCGTTTACGAACATCTCGCGATAGGGCGAAAGCGCGTCTATCAGCTCGGCCTCGACGTTCGGCTGATGGTCGCCGAAGAAAACGATTATCGTCTTTTCGTCGACATTCTCGAAGTAGCTGATGAGCTCCTCCAGAGCCTCGTCCGAGTCCTTTATCAGCGAGAGATACTGCTCGGCGCGGGGGAAATCCCCTTCGGGGCGCTTTATGTGCACGTCGGTCTCGAAGTCATCGCCGTCGTATTCATATGTCGAGTGGTTCTGCACCGTCACCCCGAAGATGAACAGCGGGCCGTCCTTTTTGGCCTCGAAGCGCTTTTCAATCTGCTTATAGAAGAAGCTGTCCGAGATGAGCGTGCGGATATATTCGATGTCGTCGCCGAAGCCCTTTTCCCAGCGGTCTGCCGAGACGTACTTTCCGGCGTTTGTGGTCATGTCCTCGCCGCTGATGAAGTCGTTGAAGCCCATCTGCCGATAGACCGTGTTTCTCTTCCAGCAGACCTCGTAGAACGGGTGCATCGCGACGGTGTCGTAGCCGAAGTTTTCAAGATAAGTCGCCATGCTGTCGACGTTTTGGGTGATGTGCTGCATATAGGCGTAGCACCCCGACGGCATGTTGAGCATCGAAAGCCCGGTGAGAAACTCAAATTCGGTGTTGCAGGTGCCTCCCCCGAGGACGGATACTAAGATCCTGCCGTTCGGGTAGTCGCTTAAAAGGCTGTCGAAAAAGGGCATATACTTCACGTCGGTGCGAAGCGAGCCGAGATAGCTAAGGTCCGAAAAGCTCTCGTTCATTATGACGATGATGTTCGGGTATTCCTGATCCTTGGCGGCGCTGTCGATGTCCTCGCCCGGTTCGGCGACCGTCCCGCCGATATGCGTTTCCCCCTCTATCCCGTCAAAGGTCGAGAGGTATTCCTTAAGCGCGGCCGAGGAGTAATTCTCCGGCGGGTCGAAGTCCATCTTCCGCCAGTTTATGTAAAAGCTCAGGGCCGTGCCGTTCACGTTGTTGGTGGATTCGGTGTCGAATGTCGAGGTCGAAAAGCTCTCGTAGTCTATATCCGCGACCGCAACGCAGCTAACGGCGAACGCGGCGGCTGCAGCAACGGCAACGCAGGGCCGAAGCCACTTTTTCGGATAGCCTATCTTGAAGTTAGCGACCGTCGCCATCAGCATTATCCCCATGCAGAGCCCGCTCATCATATCCGAAGTAAAGTGCCAGTCCGATGTGGTCGTCACCTTCATCGCGGTGGTGATCGCAAAGAGGTCGGTCGGGGTCAGGGGAGTGCCGCGTATCAAAAGCACCAGCTCGTTTATAAGGTTAAATATCCCCGAGACCGCTATCCCGAGGCATACCGACGCGCGGCAGGACTGCGTAATAAGAAAGAACAGAAGCTGTATCGCAAGGTAGAGGAGCATATTATAAAGGTAGATGCTGTCGGCGTAGCGCTCGACCCCGATGATGACCTTTACCGTCTCGAAGCTCAAAAACGGCCCGGCGGCAAAGCATATTATCGCCGCGGCCTTGTTTCCGTATTCGCCGAGGTCTACCTCGCATATAAGCGCGGCGGTCATTCCCGCAAAGGCGGCCAAAAAGCGCAGGAAGGCGTTGAGATCGAACTCGCCCTCCGCGAAAAATCCGCCGAAATTGTATATGCCCAAAAGCGCCACCGCCGCAGCTAAAATAAGGCTCAGAATTACCGTTCGCCGAGACCTGAATTTTACCATTGTCACCCTTCTTTAGTTTTTACCGAGCATTCACCCGCTTGATTTTTTATTGAGCACGGGTTATAATAGTACATAGGGATACCGCCGAAAAGGGGGCAATATCCGCAAAACAGGATAATTATACACCTAATCGGCGGGAAATTCAAGGGTTTTTAAAATTTTAATAAATTATCGCAAAAACTTTTCAAAATACCCCCGCGCGTATGTGGATTTTTGAGCAGTTTGCCCGCGCGGGGCTCATCGGGAGGAAAATTATGAAAAAATTCGAGACCTTAAAGCGGCTCATTCTCTGCGCGCTCGGGGCGTTTATCTACGCGGCGGCGGTCAGCCTGTTTCTGGACCCGAACGGGATAGTTCCGGGCGGCTTCACGGGTATCGCGATGATGATATCCCGCGCTTTGCCGCTTTCGACCGGCACGGTGTCGCTTATTTTAAACATCCCGCTTTTGGCCGCGGGGCTCTGCGTTTTCGGCTTCGGATTCATCGCGACGACCGCGTGGGCGGTGGCTCTGAGCTCGCTTTTCATGAACCTTTTGGTCCCGCTGGGGCCGCTGACCGACGACGTTCTGCTCTCATCTTTGGCGGGCGGCGCGCTGATGGCGATCGGCCTCGAGATAGTTCTTTTGCAGGGCGCGACCACCGGCGGCACCGACATAATAGTTAAGCTTCTAAGGAAATATTTCAGGTCGATTTCGGCGGGGAAGTTCTTCCTCCTGACCGACGGGCTGATCGTTCTTTGCTCGATGATAGTCTTCAAAAACATCGACGCGGGGCTCTACGCGGGCGTTTGCATCGTCGTCAGCTCGACCCTGATGGACTATATGCTCTACGGCCGCGACCAGGCAAAAATGTTAATTATTATAAGCGATAAGCAGGCCGAGATCTCCCGGCGGCTGATGAGCGAGCTCGACGTCGGCGCGACTATCCTGAACGGCAGCGGGGCCTATTCCGGCAGCGATAAGCAGGTGATACTCTGCGTCGTGAAAAAGTGGCTCCTCGGCCGCGCGCTGCGGGTCGTCAAGTCGGTCGACCCGCAGTCGTTCTCGATCGTCTCCACCGCCGTCGAGGTGTTCGGAGAGGGCTATAAGGCGCATGATGGGGAGCAAATATGATGATGCAGCCGCATCAAGAGGACAGAAGTCGGAGGGCAAATGGCAGAATTTCAAGGTACCGACTTAGGCGATGGATTTGATGACGGGGGGCAGGGTGCGGAAAGTCAACCCCGTTGACAATTTCCACGCCCGTGCTATGCTTTTTATATAACCCGCTTAAGGAACGGCACTTAATGAAATTATCAAAACTTGCAATTTTGCCGCTTGCCGCCGCGCTGCTTCTTGCCTCCTGCACGGGCGGAGACGTTTCGGGGAGCTCCGATATATCTGAGAGCGCTGCCGTTGACGACGACTATTAGTCCCGGATAAACGCCGATTTTTCGGGGCACGAGCTCGACGGCAGGGCGAGCGACTATCCGATAGTCATCGGCGGACACGACAGCATAATGGCGCTTTGCGGCGAGACGTTTGCGCCCGTCGCTGGCGAGTGGAAGGGGTATATTTCGGTCGAGCGCCCGAGGAGCTTTTGTGGCCCTCCGCCGGCGACGACTATTCCTCGAGACCGGTCACGGAAGCGCTCGAACAGTAGATGACCGTCGAGGGCGGGATGACTTATATCCCGCTTCATGGCGGCCTCGACAGGCATATAATCAGCACCGAGCTCGTCGGGGTGATGAGTAGCACCGAGACCCACGTCGAGTACCGCCTCTGCACGACCGTTCTTGACGAATCGCCCGCCGCCCTCGAGGCGGAGGAGGCCAAAGACGGCGTCCCGCAGTATTTCTATGAGCATTCGATCATGAAGCTCGACCTCATTAACGGCAGCCGGCTTATCATGCAGATGATGACGGATGTAGGAGAGGGGAGGGGAAGGGGAAAGCCTGTCCATGATAGGTGTCCATAAAGAAATTTTCAATCAAAAAATTCAATTTACGACACCCGTCAAGCGGAATTTAGGGCGAAAATAGGGCAAGGATTATCATTGTCCTATTTTTTATGTTTTCTTTTACCTCTACCGTGCTTTCCTAATTTCCCCAAAATCTTTGACTTTGATATTGCGCTCAAAAGCGCAGCCTTCTCCTCTGGAGGGAGAGTATATTATACGGAATTTGCAACTGATTGCAAACCAAAAACAACTGCTTCTCTCGCTCGCTCCCCTTGAAATTCATAACCTCGTCGATCTTTTTCTGCGCCTCATCAGCCGTGTACGGAGCATCAGCAGTCGTGTTGTCTGTAAAATGCTTTTCTCTAATATCGTTAAGAATCGACAGCAAATCCTGTACCAAAACGCCCTCAATATAATGCTTGTCTACCTCTTCTGCAATCTCCAAAGTCCGTGCGTCCAAGGCGTTCTCGTCACCCGACTTTTCCAAGACTTTAAGCCTGCCGACATGCATGATTGAGGTGAATTCATCGGTGTGCATTTCTGCGATTCTGTCAACAAACACTTCGGAATCAACGAGCAGCCGTCTAAAATTCTCGTGGCAAAGGATTTCACAAATTAGCCGATTATTCAGTTTTCCGCTCTTCAAAATATCAATCGCACCGTCACTCAAATGCAACTCGTCAAGAGTTGTGTTTGGGTGATTTTTTGTTTCTGTCAAACCGAGCAAATGGTCAGTAGATACTTCATAAAAATTCGCGAGGGTTACGATTGCAAACGGGCTGATGTCCTTGTAATCATCGGTTTCATATTTGCCGAGGGCAGATTTGGATAATCCAGTTTGTTCTGCCAATTCTTCCAAAGTCATGTGCTTTTGCATTACCCTTAAATCTTTCAATCTTTCTGGAATAGTCAATTTTGCATACATAATAACATCGCCACTCAACGTGAGCACGGAAATGTTGTAAAATAAATTCAGGGGTCCCCGCAAAGTCGCAAGACTTTGTGGGGAGAGGAGGAGCAGCGGAATGAGCGAACTGCGACGAACAGGAGCGGCGAGGGATATGAAGCTTGCGACGACGATGAGCGAACCAAGGCGGGCGAGAACGTCATAGCAGCAAAAACATGACAGGAACAGCTTTCAGGGAAGCGGCAAAAACATGGCAATCGTGAAACAGCGAATTTGTTATCTGACCAGTATGGATAACAATATTGAATCGCGTAACGTTGTATAGCGAATGAAGTTTGCTATGAAGTGTGAATATTTTCGATTTAGCGAAAAGCCGCGCAAAACAGCAAAATCGGCCATGTCAAGTTTGAACAAGTATACGCACCTATAAAAACTGAAAAGATAATTAGAATCAGAAAATTTCGCCTGACAGTTATGCACGTTCGCGCAGGTACAAACAACATACGTCGTCGGGCAAAATAACCGGCACAGCAGCCGCAAAAGCCTGTAATATGCCGCTTTCGACGTTTCGATACAGGGCAGAAATTTACAAAAAATCTGCTATTTTGTAGCAGACCGTTTTTACAACAATGTGTACCTTTTCGCAAATTCGCGATCCTTTGAGAATATTGTCATTATATCATATTTTTTCACAAAATGCAACACCGATTTATGAAATATTTCGTTAAAACGCGTAATATGAAGCGCCTGTTTTTACCTACAAAAACCTACACTATTTGGCAAATCCGTATCTTATAAATCATCACAGGGAGGATTCAAAATGGAGATAGCAGACATCATCAAGTATGAGGGCGACAACGCCACGTTTATATGGAAGCATCCGTGCGAGGACTTCAACAGTCTGACTCAGCTCATTGTCCACGAAAGCCAGGAGGCAATTTTCTTTATGAACGGTCAGGCTCTTGACCTGTTCGGCGCGGGAAGATACACCCTTGAAGCCCAGAATATCCCCAAAATAGGTAAAGCGCTTAACCGTCTTACGAACGACAGAACACCCTTTCACTGCGAGGTTTATTTTTTCAATAAAACCGAGCAGATGTCTGTAAAATGGGGAACGGACAGCAAGGTGCAATACATAGAACCGACCTACGGATTCCCCATCTCCATCGGCGCCTCGGGAGAGATGAGCCTTCGTGCAGATGATTCGAGAAAACTGCTTTTAAAACTCGTCGGCACCGAAAACATTCTCGGCCAGCAAAAGCTCGTATCGTTTTTCAAGGCGTTTTTGATGTCGAGAGTCAAGACTTATATCGCGCAGGTGATGAAGTCTGAAAAGATAAATATTTTCGAGATTGACGAACGCCTGACCGAATTTTCCGAAAATATCCGTCAACTTCTTATCCCAGATTTTGAAGACTACGGAATAGCACTCGAGCGATTCTTTGTGACGAATATTGTCAAGCCCGACGGGGAGCGGCAGTATGAACGTTTCAAGGAGCTTCATTTCAGGAGCTATGCGGACATCGCGGAGGCAAAGTTAAACCAGCAGGTCGATGTTATCCGTGCGCAGACAGAGGCTCAAAAGACTGTCATCGCTTCCGAGGCTATTGCCACAAAGCGCCGTCAGGAGGGCTATACATATCAGCAGGAACGCGGCTTTGACGTTGCAGAAAGAGTTGCCGAAAACGAAGCGGTCGGTCAGTTTACAAATATGGGCGTCGGACTCGGGACAATGGCAGGGGTCGGCGGAGCCGTAGGAGGAGTTGTCGGCAGCGCCGTCACCGGCGCATTTTCGGATATAAACTCGCAGATCGACAACTTGTCTTTCTGCGAAAACTGCGGCGCTAAACTTCAACCGGGAAGCGCTTTTTGCGAGGAGTGCGGCGCTCCCGTTGCAGAAGCAGGAACATGCAAAAACTGCGGATATAAATTTGAACGCCCCGGAAAATTCTGCCCCAAATGCGGAGCTAAGAGAGGATAATGAAAATGAAAAAGACTTTTAAATTCTACATAGTTGTCTGGCTGATAGCGCTCGCGCTGTTCAATGTCATCGTATTTGCAACACCCAATGAAATGTTCGGAATGACAAAGATAACCGGCGTTTTCTGGGTGGGATATGTCTTCATAACGCTTTGCTTTATAGGTCAGCTTGTCTGCGCCTACTTTGCGCTGAAACCCGAAAGCAGTCAAAAGCTGTTTTACAGTTTGCCTTTGATTATAATCAGCTATTCATCATTGATTGTCGCACTGATAATCGGCGCTTTGACTATGGTCATACCTAACCTGCCCGTGTGGGTCGGCATCGTTCTGTGCGCTTTGATTCTTGCTTTTTCGGCAATATCCGTTATCAAAGCAGTCGCGGCGGCTGATATAGTTTCCGAAAAAGACGACGAGATAAAGGAGCGGACAACATTTATAAAAAGCCTCGCCTCCGACGCCCAAAGCCTTATGGCAAGGGCTTCGGACGAGGAAGGAAAAGCGCTTTGCAAAAAGGTTTTCGAGGCGATAAGATATTCCGACCCGATGTCCTCGGGCGGTCTTAGCGATATTGAAAACAAAATATCGGCAGAATTTGAAGCTTTCAGACAAGCAGTAGCCGAAAATAATGCCTATGAGGAAAAGGCGTCGGCACAAGAGCTTTTAAGGCTTATAAACGACAGAAATATCAAATGTAAAATCTTGAAATAAGGAGAGAAAACTATGGCACTGTTTAAATGCAAAATGTGCGGAGGCTCGCTTGAAGTCTCAAACGGCGAGACAGTCGCGGTATGCGAATACTGCGGGACAAAGCAGACCCTGCCGAAACTTGACGACGAGAAGAAAGCAAATCTTTATGACCGCGCGAACCATTTCAGGCGCGGGAACGACTTCGACAAGGCCGCCGCCATATACGAACAGATACTCGACGCGGATACCGAGGACGCCGAGGCGTATTGGTCGCTTGTTCTATGCCGCTACGGCATAGAATATGTCGAGGACCCGGCGTCTCACAAGAGAATACCGACGGTCAATCGCGCTCAGTTCACGTCGATTTTTGCAGACGAGGACTACAAGTCCGCAATAAAATATGCCGACGGATACCAAAAAGAGATCTACGAGCAGGAAGCAAAAACCATCGACGGCATACAGAAAGAAATACTCCTCATTTCCCAGAAAGAGGAGCCTTTCGACGTGTTTATCTGCTACAAGGAGACCGACGCAAACGGCAGGCGCACGCAGGACAGCGTTCTGGCGAACGACCTTTATCACCAGCTGACCCAGGAGGGCTTCAAGGTGTTCTTCTCGCGCATAACCCTTGAAGACAAGCTCGGTACGGCGTACGAGCCGTACATATTCGCCGCGCTCAACTCTGCGAAGGTCATGGTTGTTTTGGGGACAAAGGCGGAGTATTTCAACGCCGTGTGGGTGAAAAACGAGTGGTCGCGGTACCTTGCTCTGATCAAAAACGGCGCGAAGAAAACGCTTATACCAGCATATCGCGACATGGATCCGTATGACCTGCCGGACGAGTTTTCGCATTTACAGGCGCAGGATATGTCAAAGCTGGGCTTCATGCAGGATTTGATCAGGGGCATAAAGAAAATTATCCAGGCGGGCGAGCCCAAAGCCGCCGTTGTCAGGGAGACTGCCGCTTCTGCGGGAAGCGCCGCCGTCGCCCCTTTGCTTCGCCGCGTTTTCATGTTCTTGGAGGACGAGGATTGGGAAAGCGCGAACAATTACTGCGAGAAGGTTCTGGATATTGAGCCGGAGAATGCCGAGGCTTATCTTGGGAAGCTGATGGCGGAGTATCAGGTACTAAGGATCGAGGAGCTTGAAGAATTGGACGAGACGTTCGACGATAGCTCCTATTATGAAAAAATCATGCGGTTTGGCAGCCCGGAGTTTAAAGAACGGATAGCGGGTTATAACCGAGCCATTATCGAAAGACTTGAAGCCGAGGAGCTGGAGGAAAACTATTCCGACGCTGTTGCTGCGATGAAAAAAGCCTATAAAAAACCTGACTTCCTTGCAGCCGCTGAAATGTTCAAGGAAATTTTGGATTATAAGGATTCTGCGGTGCTTTATGAAAAATGCCTTGCCGAGTCTGAAACTGCCCGAAAGAAAGAAATTTATCATAAAGCATTGGAGCTTATGGAACAAGGCAAGAAATATTCTGACGTGAAAGATGTCGAAAAAGCCATAGATTGCTTTGAACAGGTACTCTCTCAAAATTCTTTTCACGAATATATTTTGCAAGTGTAGTTTTTGAAATGCTTTCGGCAATAACCGATGATGTTGTTAAAAAGCCGTTCCCTTTTTTCGTAAGGAGGTCAAGTTTTTCAAATTCGCGCATAATGACTCCTTTCAATTTTAATACTAATATTATAATTGATATTAGCACAAAAGTCAACATTTTCTAAAAAGATATGTCATGTTCATTGCGACACTTTATTACCTATCCTTATTCCTCGACTTGTAAACGTTAAACCTATTCTTGCACTCCGCGCTGCAAAAGAGGTTATCAGGGCGCTTAGCCTCAAAGACCTTGTTGCAGTGCTTGCAAAGCCGCAGCGGGTTTTTGCTGTCGGCCAGCATAGTGCTGAACATCATTTGGATCATCAAAAGCAGCGAGTGGAAATCCCAGACAATTGTCGGCTTGTCGCGCAACTCAATGTGGTATGTTGGAGCATTGCCGTCGAACGCGGACATAGCCTGCCTGAAAAGCTCCTTTGTGTCCTCATCGTCATTTCCCTCATAATATAGCAGGCTTGTCGAGAAAATGAATATCCAATCGGTAAACTGCTGCTTCAGCCAGTCGAAGCGTTCGGCATATCCTCGCTGAAACGACATATTCATAGCGGTCGGCTTGCCACTCATTGCCATAGCAAGAGCAATCATCATGCGGTCGTTTTCAATATTCCAGACGGATTCAACTCCGCGCTTTGTGACGTCGGGTTTTTCTGTCGGGAAAAACAGC
>CANQLR010000054.1 GCA_947624745.1 uncultured Clostridia bacterium
CCGCATAGGAGGGAACATAGTCCTGCATGAAATCGGCAACGTTCGTCCCCGCCTTGGCGTAGAGGACGGTCTTGCCGTCCGCGAGCGAGCCGCCGCCGAGCTGCAAGGTGATCGCATAAAGCTGTTCCCACTTGGCGTAGAACGTCGTTTTCTTCTCGGGAATGACCGTCGTAACGGGGCTGCCGCTGAGCTCGGCATTTTCATACCAGCCCTCGAAGCTGTGCCCCTCCCACTCGGGAACGGGCAGAGTGTATTCTTCGCCGGCCTTGACTTCGACGCTCTCGACGGCGGGCCCGTCGCCCGTATCGAAGCTCAATTTGACTTTGCCCGTCTTGCCGCAGGAAGCGAAGATCATACAGACCGCCGCCGCGAGCAACAAAACAGATGCCCATAAGCCTTTCTTTTTCTTAAACATATCTGTCTCCTTTCGGTTTTTACCTGAATAGTTTTACTATGTGCCCCACACACTGATCATCTCTTGAAGCAATCTGAAAAGGTAATCCAAGAGCCAATCGTTGTATTCCTCTCGCCATCTCTCATCGTCCTCTTCGGGCGCCTCCTCGAAAACAGCATAGACTTTCGTCCCTGCGGGAAGAACTTCGAGCTGCGCGGCGGTGTAATCTGCCGTAGAGGCCCCCTCCGTCCTCGACCATCCGACAAAGGTATAGCCCGTGCGCGCGGGTCCGGAATAGCCGTAGCGCGCATGAGGATAGGTCACATTTCCCGTCGTGACCGAAGCGACGTACACAGCGCCGCTTTCGGCATCCTCCGCAAGTTCCACGCCCCAGACGGCGGGACGCTGCGAGGGATCCCACCTTTCATCCCAATTTGTTCCAACGCCCTCTCCCGTACCGTAAACGGTGAGGCGGGAACAGCCGTAAAAGGCGTTTTCTTCGATGACGGAAGGCGTCCCCTCAATGAGAACACTCAAAAGCGCGTCACAGTCCTTGAATGCGCCTTTCCCGATATAATCCACCGTTGCGGGGAGCTCTACATGGACGAGGGTTTCGTCACCGCAGAAGGCGTAGTCGCCGATCGTTTCGAGTCCGTTGCCGAATTTGACGGATCTTAAACGGATGCAACCGTCGAAGGCGCGCGAACCGATCTCCTTCACCGTCTCGGGAATGGTAAGTTCCCGCAGCCACATACAACCCGAAAAAGCATGATCGCTGATCTTTTCGAGGCCCTCTCCAAGTTTCAGGGTATGGAGCGAGAGGCAGTCCGAAAAGGCGCGCTCGCCCATCTCGGTCACGCTGTCGGGGATCTCCGCTTCCGGAATGGTCATGCAGGTATAGAAGGCATATTTGCCTATGCTTGTCAGCCTTTCCCCGAGGGAGAGTTTCGTCATCTGCAAACACTCGCGGAAGGCGTGCGCCCCGATGCTCGTAATAAATGTTCCCGAGAGATCGACCTCGTGGAGCCTGCTACACTGGAAGAACGCCGCTTCGCCGATGGAGCGCAACGCCATCGGGAAGGAGACGGCGTAGAGCTGACTGCACTTATAGAACGTGTAATCCTCGATCTTCGTAAGATTGATACTGAGGTTGGCGGCGGAGAGGGAGCTGCAATAGGCGAACGCCCCCTTTCCGATCTTCGTCACGTTTTGAAGTCCGACAACATTTTGGAGTATGGAATCGCCGTAAAAGGCATAATCGCAGATTCCGACCGTCCCCTGCCGGAGCTCGATGGTGCTGGGCGGCGAGTTTTCGCCCTCGAAAGCCGGATCGATATGGTAGCCGACCACCCAATTCGCCGCATAGACAATGCCGTCGGTAATATCTTTATCTTTCCAAAGCATTGTGCCGTAATATGCGTTTTCGCCCACGCGCGTCACCGTTTCGGGAATGAGCAGCTGGGGGTTCAACGGGTTATTATCGAGTTGCCCACAGCGGAAAAAGGCGCGCGTGCCGATCTCTTTGAGCCCGTTCGCAAATTGCACGTTATAGAGAGTTTCGCAATCCGCAAAGGCATACGCCCCGACGCTTACGAGGTCGGGATCGTACGTCGCAATGACCCTTGCGAGCGCGGGCGAATGGTAGAAGGCGTAATCCCCGATATATTTGAAAGAAGCCGGGAATCTGATACCCTCCAAGCATTCGCAACTGACGGCTTCGGGAACGAGCTTCGGGTTCCCCTCGCCGTCGACCATGGTATTCCCCTCCTCGTCCTTCGCCTCGACCTGCCGCACATAGCGGAAAGCCGCTTCTGCAATACCGACCGTTCCCGCGCGGAACGTGGTCTCCGTTATTTCCTTGACCGTCTTTTTCCAGTCTTCCTTCGCGTCGACAAGCCAATGGTCGATGTAGATGAGCCCGTCGTCACTGTCTTGGAGTTGATCGTTGTAGAGTTTGGTGTTGGTAAACGCATATTGCGCGACGGACGTCACGCTTTCGGGGATGGTGACTTCGGCAAGCTCGGTTGCGCTCGCAAAACAATACTCGTCTATACTCGTCGTACCTTCGGGAAGTTCGACCTTTGTGAGGGCGCCATCGAGCGCAAAGACGTGCGTCCCAAAGACGAGATCTTCGTAAGAGGGAGCAAACGAGAGCTCTTTCAGGGCGGTACAGGAATAGAACGCCGCATAGTCGACTAATTTCAATCCGCTACCGAAGGTGACGCTTTTCAGCCCATCCGCCTGACGGAAAGCGCTGCTTGCAATGTCCGTAACCGAATCCGGGATCGCGATCTCTTCTAACCCTGAGTTGGTGAAGGCGCTCACGCCGATCTCGGTGATAGTTTCGGGAAGTGTGAGCGAGACGAGCTTCCTGCAATAGGCAAAGGTGTAGGGCGCGATGGCCGTGAGCCCTTCCGGGAGATCGATTTCTGTGAGAGAACTGCACTGCTGGAAGGCCGCATTCCCTATGGAGACAACGCTTTTAGGGAGTTTGACCGATCTCAAAGCGGCGCAGTTATAAAAGGCGCTCGCGCCGAGATAGGTCACCCCATCGGGAATGACAACGGTTTCGATCTTCGTGCTGCCGCGAAAGGCCGCCTCTCCGATCCCGACGACGGGCTTCCCGCGATAGACGTCCTCGATCGTAAGCTCTCCCGTCGCCGTGCCGACGCTCCTCACTTCATATGCCCTATTGCCGTCGACCAGGGTATAAAGAAGGCCCGATTCTTTCTCGCGCTTAAAGGGGATCTTTTCCGACCAGTCGGAAAAGACGTCGTTCTTGCTTCCGCCGACGGCGCGCACCCGTAGATCGTAATCCCCCTCTTTGAGCTGGGCGAGATTATACGAAGTCCTCTGCACGATGTTTTCGGAGGGCTCGCCGCCTGCGGCGTTCGTGATTTCAAGGCGATAGCTGCGGGCATTGGGAACAGCCTCCCATGTAAGGAGTAGGGTATCGCTGTCGATCGCAATATTCATGGGCGTTTCCAAAGTGGCGCTGCCGCACGCCGCCACGGGAATGAGGATGGCGAGAGACAAAAGGACGCCGAGGATAATCCTTAAAATTCTTTTCATTTCTTCGTCGCCTTCCTTTCTTTATAACTTCTGACGAGCTCGTGCGGCCACTTGAATTTGAACTTCCTCACGGCGATATCCAATAGGAAGAGGATCGCCGCGACGATCATGAATGCGAGCGTAGGATCCACCGTCTTCTCGATCCCCGTGACGAAATCGCGGAAGATGCTCCACGGGTCCTGCGGGTCGATGAATGCGCCGTTTCCCTTGGCGGCAAGTTCTTCCATGAGCTTTCCCGTATCCAGTATTTCGGACTCGGTAAACGCATCGTACTCCTTGGAATAGGAGAAGGATTTATAGATCTCTGCCGTGCCGCAAATATTGCCGTCCTTGTCTTTCTTTGTGACCGTTATCTTAAAGACGCCGCTCACTTTGAGAATAAAGACGCTGCGCGTGTAGCGGTTTTCCGCATTCATATTGACGGTGACATAGAGATCCCCGTCCGCGTTTTCCGTCTTTTCATTGAGCGATGTGACGCTTTCCACCTCGCCGTCCTCCGTAAACTTTGTGATCGTTCCTTCGAGGATTTCTCCCTCTTCGAGGGTCGTAAGGATGTTGAGCTCGTTGATATAGTTCTCCTCTTCGAGCGATATGCGGATGGCATTGGGACGGATATTCGAGGTCGGCATGAGGGTGGCGACAATGTTCAGAAGGAGTTTTTGTCCGTTCTCGTCGGCGAGGAGATCGGAGGACCAGTGTCCGCTCAAATCGGACATGAAACTGCCCACCATGCCTTGGCCGAACTTCCACTGCGCATAGATGGGGACCTCATATTCCCCGACGAGAATGGTCTCTGCGCGCTCGCGCGCCTTTACGCCATAGAAGCCTTTGAGGGTCGTCGAGAGTGCGTCCGACGTCGTCTTGACGACGTTCCCCTCCGCGTCCTTATCCTCTACTCTGCCGAACTCGACGTCTGCGACGATGGGCGAGAGCTTGCTCGCGACAACGGGATGGAAATCCTCTTCTTTCAATTCCTTGATCTCGGGCGCGTTGAGGTCGTCAAGGAGTTTCGTATAGAGGCCAAACTCGTCGTTGGCGACGAAGAAGTTCCCGCCCCCTTCGTGGGCGATCTTGTACAGCGTGGAAGCTGCGCTTGACTCCTGTTCCAAGTCGGCTTCGTCCATATCGATGCCGATGACGGAGAAGGTGATGTTATTGGTTTCGAACAAGCGCCTTACTTCGGGAAGATATTCCTCATCTTTCTCTCCGGGATAGCCGTCGGAGATGATCACGACGTGCCGTCTGTCCACCCGCTTTTCGGCGATGAGCGCCTGCCCCGCGCGCGTGATGGCGGGGTGATACAGCGTCCCGCCCGCGATCGTAAGACCGCGGATCGACTCCTGAATGAGCGACTGCTCGGTGCACGCGGTGAGCTGGATCGCGGTGCTGTAAGAATCGTTGAGGGCGATGACGCTCATGTAGTCGCGTTCGGTGAGCGCCTGCAAACAGGTGGTGGCGCCGCCCTTTGCCCAATCCAGGCGCGTTCTGCCGTGATTATCTTCACTACCCATACTGCCCGAGACGTCGACGACGACGACAACGCCCACGGGGGGGGTGTAGTTGATCGCCTGCACGGGAAGCATCTGCTGCAAAAGCGTATTCCGAAGATCGAAACGGTTATATGCGTGCGCGACATAGTTATTATTTTCGTCGCGTTTCGGCTGGCCCGTGCTGTCTATCTCATAGCCGCCCGTGGTAAAGAGCCCTCCGCCATATTCATAGACGTAGGAATAGAGCAGCTCGTCGAGCCCGTAAGGCGTAAGATCGGAGCTCGCGATATTGTTGAGAATGATCTGATCGTAAACAAGAAGATCGTCTATGCGGTCGGGCACGTTTTCGGCCGAAGCAAGGTGCAGCTCTTCGACGTCGTATTGCACACCGTCGGCCTCACCCTTTTCGAGAAGAGACTTGATCTGCGACGATTCGTTGTCCGTCTTGCCCTGGTCTATGACGAGGACCTGATCGTAGACTTCGAGATAGTAATAGGAACAGTAGTTGTTGTTCTCGTTGAGCCCGTCGTCACTATCGGAGAGTTCCACCTTGATCTCGTGAAGCCCCTCTTCGGCGAACTTCAAGCGGAAGTTGACGATCTGCGATCCCCCGGTGATATCCATCGTCCGGACGCCGTTTTCACTGTCGAACCGGCCGTTGTCGTAAATATTGATGACGGCCGAACGCGCGCCCCTGCGGGAACTGATCTCGACGCCGAGATCGAATTCCTTGTTGATGGTGAGGTGATAATCGGGGTATTGGACGCCCACGACCTGTACATTATCCCGACCATAATCCGAATTGATGTTCACAGTGTCCACCCGCGTGCCCTGCGCGGAAATGGAGCGGATGACCGTCATTGCCTCTTCGTCCGTCTCCTTTCCATCGGAAATGAGAACGATTTTCGAACTCTCGGGATGGGTAAAGAGCGAACGCGTAAATTTGAGTGCGGCGGCGATATCCGTCGCGCTCGTATCGGGAAGGGGCGCCTCGTGATAGCGTTCGAAGATGCTATCGGTGTCGTATGTAAGCGGCACCGCATATTCCTGCGTGAAGCCGAACGTGACGACACCCACCTTATAACCGTCGTATTTGCTCTCGCTTATCACCGTCTGCAAAAACTCGTCCCGCGCGTCGACGGACTCTTCCGTCGTATCCGAGACGTCGACGAGGAGCACGATCTCGTTCTCTTCGTTGGGAATCACATATTCGAATTTGAGCCCCGAGACGACGCAGATGCACAGCGTCATGACGATCATGTGGAGCACCATGGAGACGATGCGGTTGCGCGTTCTGCGGTACTTTTTATTGATGAGAAAATACGTAAGAAGCGTGAGCGCCAACGCAGGGATCAGGAGGAGCATCAGGAGCGGTCTTTCAAAAGAAACGGTAAGATCTTTCATCGCTTTTCCTCCTTATTGGTTCCCGCGCCATTGGAGCAACCATTCCGCGAACAGCAATACGATAAGCGCGACTGCCACCCAGAATGCGATCTCCTGCACGGTATTATCGGGTTTTTGTTCGATGACGGGTTCGGCGAGAACGTCCTCCTGCCGCCAGATGTCGCTCTCGAATTCGGGCGCCTTCACGAAGATCCACGTATCCGAAGTGTCGGCGTTAAAGTAAGAATTCTGCGTCAAAGTATATACGCCGGGCGTATAAAAGGTCATGGGGACTTCGAAGGAGAGCACGCCCTCCTCTTTTTGGTAGCGGTCGATTTGTTCGCCCTTCGTGTCGTAAACGGTAAGCTCCGATCCGCGGGGGGTCGCTACGATCTCTTCGCCGACCTCGAAGGAATTGCCGTCGACGAGACCCGGGATGAAATAGTTGAACGCATTGTAGAGCATGATGTAGAACTCGGGGAGCTCCGCAATGTTGGAGTAGTGCACGCTGAACGGCATGACGACGATCTTCGTCCTGCCTTCGTCGCGCACAAGGAACATCGGGTTGGTCTCGCACGACATGAGGATGCGGTATGCGGGATCGTAGGTGAGCATGGTGAGCTTTGTCACGAAGATGCTCGCGATATCCATGTTCTTCACGAGGGGATGATCTTCGCCCGAGGAAAAATACATCCGGTTGTTATATTGCCTCGTCCCCACATAGGTATAGCCCGCCTCCGCCGGCGATTTATCGGGATCGGCGAGGAATACGACGCCGTCCGTCGGAAGCTGGTCGGGCACTTCATGTTCATAGATGTAGAAATCGTACCCGTTCGTCACGAAAGCCTCTCTTTCGTTCCGCCTCTCCACGGTGCGGATGCGTAGATCCCATACATCGGAAAGCCTGTTCCCGAGCACGTCGAGCGCACTCGAAAAGAAGGGATTGAGCACGGTGCTCGAATAGAGGACGTTTACGACTTCCTTCCTTCCGCCGTAGATCTGGAAGGAATTATCGTCGATAAAGGAATCCTGTTCGTCGATCGTAATGCTGATCGAATTATAGGAAGTGAATGTCGAGAGCGACTCTTCGAGATCCAAATAGGTGAAGCCGTCCATGGGTTCTCCGCCGCCCTTGCAGAAGATCAAAGTCTGCTTTTCTCCGTTGAAACAGTCTACCGACAAGCTGAATTTATAGGTCTTGCCCGTCGGATCGGAAAGATTGGCATTCGCCCCATTCACCTGCACGTTGACTTCAAGGGGCATCGCAAGCCCCTCTTTCCCGTAGCAGGCGACCTCGACGGTGAGCATATAATACCCGTCTTGAAGTTCCACCTCCGCATTGAGGATGGCCGCGTTCCACTCCTCCGTCCCCGTCACGGGTACGACTTCGATCATATCCGGCACATACGCGTAAGATGTATCCGTATAGAGATAGATCTTGGCGGCGGGATTATCCGCGAGGATCTCCTCGCAGAGTTTGATCGCCCCCTCGATATCCGCCGTGCCGTAAGAACAGGCCACGGTGCCGTCGAGAAATTCCTGCAACGTCTTCATAAGCGAGGAGCGGTTGCGGCGGTCTACCCGCGTCGCGAGATATTCGGGGTTTTCGTCGGCGAGGATGACGGACATCGCCCCGTCCTGTTCGAAGGTGCTGTCGGAGAGCGTGACAACGTCCTGCACGGCGCGGTGGAAGCGCGTCTCCCCCTCCGACTTCGTGTACATGCTCGCGGAAGAATCGATGATCGCAATGACGTCGGAGCGGTCGGTGTTGCGGTCGTAGAAGACCGCGGGACGCGCGATGATGAGCGCGATCGCGGTCAGAATGAGCAGTTGGCAAAGAAAGAGTAGGATGTTCCGGATCTTATTGACCGGGATCTTTCTCTTCTTGTACTTCAAGCTGAGCTTCCAGATATAGGTGCTCGAAACATGTTTGAGCTGGTAGTTCGGCTTGATGATATAGATGATGATGAGCGCCGGGATCGTGAAAAGTGCAAGGAGCCCGAGCGGGAGAAGTAAACCCAAACTCATGACATGACACCTACCTTCAAGAGCTCTCCGAAGAGCGTCTTTTCGATAGATCTATTGCAGATCACGGGCAAAAACGCCGCCTCACGGGAATTGCAGAAATCTTTGAGTTCCGCTTGAAGATCTTTGAGCGCCTCGCGGTAAGACGCTATCATACTGCGCGTGACTTTGATCTTCATGTTTTTGGGGTCGTCCATGCCGAAAGCCTCCGCGTCGACGAGATGGACCCTCCCATCGAGGGCGGGATCGGCTTCATCGGGCGTGAGGATCTGTATAAGAAGGACCTGCCGCTTCTTATATGTGAGATAATTTACCGCTTTTTTCCAGTCGCTCTCCGTCATAAAGTCGGAGATGATCACCGAAAGTCCGTCGTTCACGCCCCCGTCCGGGCAAGACACGACGGCCTCGCCCAAGTCGGTTTCGTCTTCGAACGCGATGTTTTCGAGTTCGCCCACTGCTTTGAAAAAGGAATTTTTGCCCACGATAACGCCGAAGGGATCGTCGCACCTATCCCCCCGCATGAGCCTGAACGAGACTTTATCCATATTGTGGACGGCGAGGAACCCGAGCGCCGCGCCGAAAGCGACGGCATACGCCCCTTTCTGCGGCGCCTCTTTTCCCATGGACGCAGAGCAATCCAAAAAGATGCGGACGTGCATCTGCCTCTCATCCGTGAACAATTTCAAAAAGTATTTTTCGAACCGGCTGAACAAATTCCAGTCGATCCTTCTGATGTCGTCCCCCGGCATATACTCGCGGTAGTCGGCAAATTCCACCGTCTGCCCGTAAGTTTTTACGAGATGCTTGCCCCCGAAGAAGCCCGCAAGGTTTGCCCTCAAATTGAGCGCAAGCGTCTCGAGACGGCTGAAGAACGCATCGTTCAAGTAAGAGACCTTCATTATTTTCTACCGAAAAGCCCGCGTTTTTTCTTGCCTGTGTTTTCCTCTGTATTTTCCCCGCTGTTTTCGGAGGTCTCCGGCTCCGCCTCCCCTTCCTCGGGCTTGGCGGGCTCTTCCACCGCTTTCACGGAAACGGAAGAAAGCGGAACTTTATTCTTTTTTGCGACTTCCGAGAGGATCATGCCCACGACCCGATCCGCCGAAATGCGCTCGGCGATCGCCTCGAAGTTGAGCTTGATCCTATGGCGAAGGACGGGATAGGCGAGCTCGTTGATATCCGAATAGGCAACGTTGAACCTGCCCTTGATGAGCGCCATGACTTTGGCGGCGGAGATGAGCGCCTGCCCCGCACGGGGGGAAGCGCCGAGGCGGACGTATTTCTTCGAGGCCTCGGTCGCACATTCACTGTCGGGATGGGTAGCGGAACAGAGGATCATCGCATATTTCAAGACCTCCTCGGCGACGGGGATCTGGGAGGCGATCTCGCGCATCTTCAAAAGCTGCGACCCGCTGCAAACGGCCTCCGCGACCTCCGCCATCGTCTTTTGCGTGAGATTGACGATATCCATGAGTTCGTCGAGACTGGGATTGGGAACGAGCAATTTGAACATGAAGCGGTCCATCTGCGCTTCGGGAAGCGGATAGGTACCGTCCTGCTCGATGGGGTTCTGCGTCGCGAGGACGAAGAAGGGCTCGTTGAGCTTTCTCGAAACGCCCATGACCGTGACGGTGTGCTCCTGCATCGCTTCGAGGAGAGCAGACTGCGTCTTGGGGGTCGCACGGTTGATCTCGTCGGCGAGAATGATGTTCGAGAAGATGGGACCGGGCTGGAAGGAGAACGTCGAATTGCCCTTCTCGTCCTTCACGATGATGTTGGTACCCGTGACGTCGGCGGGCATGAGGTCGGGCGTAAACTGGATACGCGC
>CANQLR010000055.1 GCA_947624745.1 uncultured Clostridia bacterium
CCCCCGCTCTCACCCCCAACCCCCATTCCAACGAGCGCTTCAATTCCTGCCTTATTCACCCCCCTTTTTTCCCAATTCCTATGAGCGCCCCACCCCCCTCCCATTCCGCTTTGCCCCCTCAACCCTCACCCCTCCCATCACCTGTCCCCGTTGACCACCCCACCCCAACAATCCCCCAAGGAGGCCCCATGTCCCTACTTTTACACATCTGCTGCGCGCCATGCTCGATCCACTGCGTCAAGACCCTGCGCGCCGAAGGGTTAGAGCCGGTCGGCTACTGGTTCAACCCGAACATCCACCCCGTGACCGAATACCGCGCGAGGCGCGACACGCTCGCCGCCTACGCCAAATCCATCGGCCTCGAGCTCATTCAGAACGACCGCTACGGTCTGCGCGACTTTGTCCGCGCCGTCTACCCCGACCTCGAGGACCGCTGCGGCGTCTGCTACAGCCTGCGAATGCGCGAAACTGCGCGTTTCGCCCGCGAAAACGGCTTCGACAGCTTCACCTCCACGCTTTTCGTGAGCCCATACCAGAACCACGAGCTTCTTCGTGAGATCGCCGAAAAGGCCGCCGACGAGTTCGGCGTAAAATTCCTCTATCGCGACTTCCGCCCCGGCTTCCGCGACGGCCAGGCGGAGGCGAGAGCCCTCGGGCTCTACATGCAAAAGTACTGCGGTTGCGTTTTTTCTGAGGAGGAGCGCTATATCCGCAGGAAAAAGCCCTGAAAAAAGGGCAAAAAAGCAGACCCCGTCGGGCCTGCTCTGTTTATCATGTTAATTTTTCAGTGACCGCTGTATGCGGATTCGATGAGGTTCGCCGTGCCGCTTACCGCGAGCCCGCCCTGGGTCGAAGTCCTGACGACTCTCCCCTCGGAGAAGATATACAGGCTTCCGTTATTGAGAACCGCCTTGCCCGGCTCGAAAACGTCGTCGATCTCGTGATATTCGATCTCCCCGACCTTTTCAAACCCCGCCGCGCCCGCGTTATAAAGCGCGTAGCGGTAGCAGTAGTCGAGCCCGTCGAACAGCCCGTAGGGCACGCCCACGGTGGAGCCGCTCACGAACAGCAGGCCGTTGTTTTCGACCGCCTTCGACTTACCCTCCGGCGATACGGTCGTCCTGTAGTCGAGCTTCAGCGCGCCTGCCGCGTCCTTTGAAAGCTTCGCGAGGACTATCTCGCCGCTCGGCGTTTGGGTGAGGGTAACGTACCCGCCGTCGATCTCCATAAGTCCCTCGGCGGTGTCCTTTGCGGGCACGCTACCGGTGACGACTGCGGGGCTGCTCGGGTCGCTGAGATCAACCACATAGCTCTCCTTCGCGCCGACGAGCGCCAAAAGGCTTCCCGTGCGGCTTACCGATGTAAGAGCGCCCGGCAGAGTCACGAGCGAGACAAGGTTCATAGTCCCGTCGTAGACCGCGACGTTGGTGATGTATTCTCCCGAGGCGTCCGCCTCGACGCTTGTGATTGCGATGGAATTACCGAACAGCGTAATGCCGTCTCCGCCGAGAGCGACGCCGCGAATGTCCTTATATCCGGCGTACACTACCTCGCCGTTCGCGAGGCTGAACACCTTGACCGAGGTCAGGTCGCTGTCCGAATAGCTGTCGTATCCGAAGAGGTAAACCGCTCCGTTCTTGAGTATCACCCTGCCCTCATAGCCGAGCGCCGCCTGAACGGACACCCTGCCGTCGGGGGAAAGGCCGGAGATGACGGTGTAATCGGTGGTGGAGATATAATCGGGGATCATGATGCTCTGCGGCTCGATGTAGAGCTTAACGCCGTTCAGGGTGTAGCTCGGTACATAGCTGCCGAGGTCCTCAACGCCGATGATAGGCGCGTTGCGGTAGTTGTTATAGGCCGAAACGACGTAGAGCGAGCCGTTTATGAAGTTCATGTCGACAAGACCGCCGTCCTGAACCATCGTCGTCTCGGGGACGGCCACGCCGCCCATGATCCTGTAGGCCGCGACCTCTACCGAGCTTTGCGAGCCCGCCGTGCCGTAAAGGCCGTCCAAAACGCCGTTCACGCCCGCGTCCTGCGGATAGCTGCCGGTGACTGTATACACCGCGACAAGCCGTGTGCCGTCGGTAAACACGTCGCAGAGCTCTTTGTTTTCGCCGGGCATCATCGTCGCCGTAACGGTGTCGGTGAGGGTTATTCCGCGGCCGGAAATGTCGTAGATTTTGATCGAGCCGTTTTCGATCTCGGCCATAAAGCCGTCGCCGAAGCGGATATTATCCTCGGTCTCCGCTTTTTGCGAGGGCAGAGGAAGCTCGTTCGGGGCCGAAACGGGCGGCTTGGGAAGCTCCTCGACCTCGCCGGGCTGCTCGGCAGGCTGCTGGGGGGCAGGCTCCGAAGCGGGAGGCTCGACGTTGTCCGGCACCTGCGCCGGAGCCGTCGTCTCGGGAGGTATCTCGGGGGCGGGGGCTTCGGTCTCGGCGGGCTGGGTGACCACCGAGCTGTTCGGGTCGTTCTCGCCGCCGTTATATGAGTGCTCTATATCGGCAAGCGCGGAATCAAGGGTCTTGTTCTCGCCGTTGTCGACATAGTATTTTTCAAAGGTCTTGTGGAGGTCGTCGTAATCGGAGGCAAAGGAGCCGCCGTACTGGGGCTGCTCGGCGGGAAGCTCCTCGTCGAAGGCGCCCATGTAGCCCGCCACCCCGAAAGCAAGCGCCGCGCAGGCGGCTATGCTTGCTATCGAGCGGAAAGCGGTAGAGGTTTTGCGTATATTGGAGGTTTTTGTAATTTTCGGAGTGATCTGCTCGGTCTCGGCCGCGGGTTCGGTTTCGCGCTCGCCGGAGCTAAGGCTTATCTGTCTGCCGCCGAACGCTTCGGGGTCGGAGAAGTCGTGCTTGCGGACAGCGGGCTTCTCGGCGGGCTTTTCGGGCTCGGACGCGACCATCCTCGCCTCGGGAGCGGAGACCTTCGAGGCGGCGTAATTATCGAGCAGGAGCTTTATGTTTTCGGGCTCGAGCCGCTCGGGAATATGGAGCTGATCAAAAAGCTCGACATAGACGTTATCGTTTCTTGATGCCACCTTGCAGTCCTCCTTTCCTAAGTATCCTCCAGAAGCTTTCGCAGCTTGGTTTTTCCTCTGGCGAGGTGGGTCCTCACCGTTGCGGAGTTTATCCCCGTTATCTTTGATATCTCATCGCTTGTATAGCCGTATATCGCATTGAGGGAGAAGCACAGCTTTTCGTTTTCGCTAAGGCTCTCGATGTGCTCCAAAAGCTCGATCCCCTCGTATTTCGACTCTCGGTAGGGTATCTCGTACGAGGGATTATCCTCGTCGTCCGAGCCGAACCCGGAGTCGATGTAGGTGAGGTTATCCCTCGCCGAAATGTATTCCGCCTGTTTTCTCTTTATCTTGGCGGTAAGTATTTTAAGCATCCAGCCCTTGAAGGCTTCTTCGTTTTTCAGGCTCTTTATCCCCACGAAAGCGTCCAGCACCGCGTCCTGCACGGCGTCCGCCGCGTCGTCGGGGGAATTAAGGTTAGTGAGCGCGTAGTAGTAAAGCTCCTTATAAACGAGCGAATAAAGCTGGGCAAACGCGCCGCTGTCGCCCTTGGAGGCTTTTTTCACGAGCTCCGAAAAGCCGTCTCTCAAACTGTTCACCTCGATTCGGCCTATACGTCGGCCTCATCTCGGCTTCTGTATAGATAGTGTCAAAAATCAGCGATTTTGTTGCACCCGATAATAAAAAATTTGCAAAACCACTTTTTGTCAGCGCGCAAAAACGCGCATAATTACATACGATATATTATACACTAAAGTTTCGCAGATTACAAGACGTTTTGAGCAAAAATTTGTCGGGAAATTATTAATTTTTTCGAGGGAGGGGGGAGGAAGGGAAAGAGGGGGTGGGGAGGGGCGAAGCCCCGAGGCGGCAGCGGAGCTGCCGCCGAGCCCGCAGAGCTTGCTCTGCGGGCGGGTGTGCACGGAGTGCACACCCCGGGGCTTCGCCCGCATGCGCATACAAAGCGCCCCCTCCCATCGGGAGGGGGCTGATACATAGCTATAGGTCTGCACAGAGTTTGGAGGGGGTGGGGCTTAAAATAGCATGAGCGAGTGCGCGAGCGAATACCTTATGGCAACCCGCCCGGGTTCTGCTTACCCTTTCAGCTTTACCTCAAAGTCCGTCGAGCTCCCCCTCCCCACTGGGGAGGGGCAGGGGTGGGGGCTAAAGATAGCATGAGCGAAGCGAATACCTTTTTTCGGCAAGGTGGGGCAAAAGCGAAATTCAGCAAGGCGCAGGGGGCAGGGGGCGAAGCCCTAATTGCGCCTTTCGGCGCAATTCCCGCCGTTGCTACATTTACAGGACTTTTCATATTGCCGAATTTTCTGCTATTTAAAAGGATAGCACAAGCCTTTCCAGACGGCGGACAAAGCCCGTTTCATGGGCTTTGGGGCTTCGCCCCCACCAGCAGCGCTCTCCCCTCTCCGCCACATATCATTCGCTATATAACCCGGCCCACCTACTTTCCCCCGCACCTTCCGTGCATCGCACAGTGGGCGCAGTTTCCGCCGCAGGACGACCTGCCCGCCTTTTTGTCCCGCCGAATGCTCACGATCACGCCGACGACGATCAGAACAAGCGCGATGAGCACCGCCACAGTTCCTATGTTTGAAATGATGAAGTCCGTAAGATCACCCTATTTCGCAGTAATTTTGACCTTTTTCTCGAGCCTGACCGCCTCTTTATACGGCCTGAAGAGCATGACCAGCGCCGCCGCCAGAACGACCGCCGCAGCTATCAGCCCGACGACGTTCGCGCTGCCCGCAAAGAGCATTCCGAACTGATAAACCACCAGCGCCGCGGCATACGCAAAGCCGCACTGGTACGCGATCGCGAACCATGTCCACTTCGCGCTGTTCATCTCCCTCTTGATGGCGCCGATCGCCGCAAAGCAGGGCGCGCAGAGCAGATTGAAGATCAGGAAAGCCAGACCCGCGGGCCTTGTGAACGCAGCGCTCATCGCCGCGTAGACCGAAGCCTCACCGCCGCCGTAGAGTATACCCATCGTGCCGACGATGTTTTCCTTCGCGACAAGCCCGGTGATCGACGCCACCGCCGCCTGCCAGTTGCCCCAGCCGAGAGGCCGGAATATCCACGCGATCGCGGAGCCTATCGCCGCCAGGATCGAGTTTCCGATCTGCTCGTCGGAGAGCATCATGAACTTTCCGTCGACAAAGCCGAAGTAGGTCGTGAACCAGACGAGTATCGTCGAGAGCAGGATTATCGTCCCGGCCTTTTTGATGAAGCTCCAGCCGCGCTCCCACATCGAGCGCATGACGTTCGTGAAGGTCGGCCAGTGATAGGCCGGAAGCTCCATTACAAACGGCGCGGGGTCTCCGGCGAACATCTTTGTTTTCTTGAGGATTATCCCCGAGACGACTATCGCGCAGACGCCCAAGAGGTACGCGAACGGCGCTACCCACCACGCTCCCCCGAAGATCGCGCCCGCAATCATCGCGATGAACGGCAGCTTCGCCCCACAGGGGATAAACGTCGTGGTCATGATGGTCATTCTTCTGTCGCGCTCGTTTTCGATGGTGCGCGAGGCCATTATCCCCGGCACGCCGCAGCCCGAGCCTATGAGCATCGGTATGAACGACTTGCCCGAAAGCCCGAATTTGCGGAATATCCTGTCCATGATGAACGCGACCCTCGCCATGTAGCCGCAGGCCTCCAAAAACGCAAGGAAGATAAAGAGGATCAGCATCTGCGGGACAAAGCCCAGCACCGCGCCCACGCCCGCGACGATGCCGTCAAGGATAAGCCCCTTGAGCCACTCGGCGCAGTTTATTTTATCAAGTAAACTCTCCAAGAGCACCGGCACGCCGGGTATCCACGCGCCGTAGTCGGCGGGGTCGGGCTCGGAAAAGCCGTATTTTTCAAGCGTGACCCCCGCGAGAGCCAGCTGCTCGCCGGTATAAACCGTCTCGACCTCCTCCAAGGTCTCCTCGTCCTCGCTCACCAGGACCGCCTTGTCGTTCAGCGAGAACCGGTTGGCGTAGCTCTCTATCTCCGCCCGCGTAGTGTTCTCTATGTCGGGGGCTTCTACGTCCGGGTATGCCGCCGAAAACGCCTCCAAGGCGCCCGCCGCGTCGGAATATTCCCCCGCAGCCTCCTCATACGCCGAGGAGCCTATGCCCAAAAAGTGCCAGCCGTCGCCGAAGACCCCGTCGTTCGCCCAATCGGTCGCGACGGTGCCGACAGTCGTCACCGAGATGTAGTAGACAAGTATCATCACAAGCGCAAATATCGGAAGCGCGAGCCAGCGGTTCGTCACCACCCGGTCGATCTTGTCCGATACCGTCAGCCCGGCGGCGCTCCGCTTTTTTACGCAGCCCTTTATGAGCTCGGCTATGTAGACGTATCTCTCGTTCGTGATTATCGACTCGGCGTCGTCCTCGAGCTCCTCCTCGGCGGCCTTTATGTCCTCCTCGATGTGCAAAAGCACGTCCTTCGGGATATTTAAGCTCTCTATCGCCTTTTCGTCCCGCTCGAAGATCTTGATGGCGTACCACCTCTGCTGCTCCTGCGGAAGATCGTGTACCGCGGCCTCCTCGATGTGCGCGAGGGCGTGCTCGACTACTCCCGAAAACGTGTGCAGAGGGACCGTCTTTCCGCCCTTTGCAGCCTCGATCGCAGCCTCCGCCGCCTCCATGACCCCCGTGCCCTTAAGCGCGGATATCTCGACGATCTTGCAGCCCAGCCTTTCGGAAAGGGCCTTCGCGTCGAGCCTGTCGCCGTTCTTTTCCAGAACGTCCATCATGTTGACGGCGGCTACGACCGGGATACCAAGCTCTGTAAGCTGCGTTGTAAGATAAAGGTTTCTTTCAAGGTTGGTGCCGTCGATGATATTCAGAATAGCGTCGGGGCGCTCGCCTATCAGGTAGTTTCTCGCGACGACCTCCTCAAGAGTATAGGGCGAGAGCGAGTATATGCCGGGCAGGTCGGTGACGGTTACTCCGTCGTGCTTTTTAAGCTTGCCCTCCTTCTTTTCGACGGTGACCCCCGGCCAGTTTCCTACAAACTGGTTCGAGCCGGTCAGCGCGTTGAAAAGCGTTGTCTTTCCGCAGTTCGGGTTGCCCGCAAGGGCGATCCTGATGTCCATAGTCATTTCTCCTTTACTCTATCTCTATCATTTCCGCGTCGGCTTTGCGAAGGCTAAGCTCATACCCGCGGACCGTTACCTCGAACGGGTCCCCGAGCGGGGCCACCTTGCGGACGTAGATGCTCACGCCCTTGGTTATCCCCATGTCCATTATCCGCCGCTTTACGGCGCCTTCGCCGTGAAGCCGGACGACCGTGGCCGTCTCGCCGACCTTAACTTCTGAAAGCGATCTCATGTTTTTCCTCCTTATCTTGTCGGTTAGCATATGCTAACGTGCCGGGTGTTTTAAGTCCCGCCTCGCGGGACCTTTATCTCGGGAAGCTCATATCATTATTTTGGAGGCAAGCTCCTTCGATAATGCTATGCGCGAATCCTTTACCTTTATGATCAGATTTCCCCCGATCTCGGAAACGACGGTCGCTCCGCCGCCGACAACGAAGCCGAGGTCTTCAAGGTGCTTCTTCACCTCGGGGCTGCCGCCGACCTTTTTTATGATCTGCCCCGCGCCTACGTCCGCAAAAGATAACGGTATCATATAATCATGCCCTTCCGTAAATTTCCGGCAGCGCTCGCCGGGTTAGCGCTTGCTAACTAATTATATTTTATTCCGCGAAGGCCTTTTTGTCAACCCTTTTTCGGTGTGAAAATCAAATTTTGTCGGGTATTACAAATTCGGTTAGCCAAAGCTAACTATGACTTGTGCAATATTTAAAAAATCGCCCGGAAGCTTTTGCCCCCGGGCGGAAATATTTAACTCTACTCCTCGATCATCTGTGAATTTCTGAAGTAAAGAGAGACGCACCAGACCGCGCAAAGAGCGACAAGGGTGTAGATTATCCTTGATATCAGCCCCGCGGAGCCGCCGAACAGGTAGGCGACAAGGTCAAAACCGAAAATGCCCACGAGTCCCCAGTTCACGCCGCCCACTATGAGAAGAAACAGCGCGATCCTATCCAGTATTTTCATAATGTTCATCCTTTCATACAAAGCTTCGCTTGAAACGGGCCCTTGCTTTTCGGGCAAAGATAGTATTGACCGCGCAGGGCGAAATTATTCGCGCATTTTTCTTGATTTTATCGGGATATCATGATATACTGGTCTCGGAGGAGATATCATGAATAACAAAAAATTGAAAATTGCCGCCGCGGCAGCGCTGGTCATGGCGGCCTCGGCGGGATATATCGCCTATGAAAACCTGTTTATCGGGGTGAGCGAGTACTCTCTGCCGCTTTCGGCGAGCGGGTATGAGGGGCTTAAGATCTGCCACCTTTCGGACATTCACGTCAAGACAAACCCTAGGGACTATTCGCGCCTGATTCGCCTTTGCGCCGAGGGCGAGCCCGACCTAATCTTCATCACGGGAGACCTTTTTGACTCCCGCGCGAGCGACTTTACCGCCGCCGCAACCCTCTGCGAGACGCTTTGCGACATCGCGCCGGTCTATTTCGTGACCGGGAACCACGAGGAAAAGCTCCCCGCCGACCTATACGAGAGAGCCATTTCGAGCCTTACTGCGGCGGGGGTGAAGGTCTTGGGAGATAAAGCCGAAAAATTTTACTATAACGAAAGGCCGGTGAACATCATTGGCGTTTACGACCGCGAGAGCCCGGATTACGGCCTTATAAACGCCCTCTGCGAGGACGGCGCGCTGAATCTGCTTCTTTCGCATCGCCCGCAGTTTGCCGAGGGTTACGCCGAGGCGGGCGCGGACATCGCCTTCTGCGGCCACGCCCACGGCGGGCAGGCGCGGCTCCCCTTCGTCGGGGGGATAATTGCGCCGGATCAGTTCTTCTTCCCCGAATTATACGAGGGAGTGCACCGCTTCGGCGAGCGCTTCACCGTCATCTCGCGCGGGCTCGGAAACAGCATTATTCCGGTGAGGGTAAACAACCGCCCCGAGATAGTTTTTGCGACGGTAGAAAGCGAGGTAGAGGCATGAAGCGGGTGTTTTGCTCGACGGGGGCGATAATCGGCCGCGCGAACGGCAGGGATTTCACACTTTTGCGGGACATTGTCCCCGAGATAGACTGCGACGGTTTCGAGCTGATGTTTTACAGCGGCTGGTACGGGCGCGAGGCAGAGCTGGTGCGGGAGGTGGGCTCGCTCAGGAGGAGCTTCCCGGTGCTTCACTGCGACAAGCACATCGGCGAGCTTCTGGCGAAGGAGGACTTTTCGGAGGCGGAGAGGCTCTTTAGGATAAACTGCGAGGTCGCAAGGGACGTCGGCGCGGGGATACTGGTACTCCACCTCTGGAACGGGATAATCTCCGACTCGAACATAGAGGCGAATTTTTCGGCGCTGCCCGAATTAAACGGTATCGCGGAGGAGTGCGGGGTGAAGCTGACCTGCGAAAACGTGCTCGCCCATCGGCGCACGCCGCTCGAGCTGATCAAGCTTATTTACGACCGCTACCCCTTCGCGGAGTTTACTTACGACACGAAAATGGCGGATTTTGACAACGAAAACGGCCGCGCGTTCGAGCCGGGGTTCCTCCCCGTCTGGAGCAGGGTGCGGCATATCCACCTGAACGACCGCGCCGGGGGATACCGCGACTGGTCGAGCATCAGGGCGCTGCACCTCGGCGAGGGGCAGGTCGACTTTGAGGCGTTCTTTGAAAACCTCGCGCGGGTCGGGTATGAGGGCGATTTCACTGTCGAGGCCACGAGCCTCGAAGACAACGGCACCGTGCGGGTCGATAAGATGAACCGAAGCCTCGAAAAGCTGAGGGGATATTTGGGAAGATAAAAAAAGAGGGGGTGACGATAGACAGCATGTGCGATAAATCGGGATTTAGGAGAACACCACGCATGATAAAACTTCGATACGGGAAGACAAATACATTTTTACTGTGTGGGAATGCTGCCAATTTACTGATTGATACAGATTACGCCGGAACACTGCCGGCATTTTACAAAGAGATTAAAAAGCATGGCATAGATGTTCGGGATATAACGTATGTGATGGCTACGCATTA
>CANQLR010000056.1 GCA_947624745.1 uncultured Clostridia bacterium
TGCGGATTTAGCTCATCCGGTAGAGCGCCACCTTGCCAAGGTGGAGGTAGCGAGTTCGAGCCTCGTAATCCGCTCCACCTCTCTCGGGCAATAGCTCGGGGGAGATTTTTATGTGTATTTTTCCTCCACGCGCCGTAAAATATAAAAGCTGCTTAAACTTGCCTCCTCCGAATTTTTGGGGGAGGTTTTTTCGTGAACTTTGTGATTCACCACGGCAGAGTGTAAAAGCATCACGGGCGAAGCCCCAACATTCGCGGAGCGAATGTTGTCCGCCGCGCGTCACGTTTTGTGATAACCTTTTAAAAGGCACTGATTTCGACATTTTGCAAAGTATAAAAGATTCATATTGCGGCTGGTAGCGCGTTGAAAACGCACTACGGGCTTCGCCCCAGCTCCCTGCGCCTTACCCAATCTTGATATAGCCCAACCTTGCGCATAAGGTATTCGCTCGCGAGCTCGCTCATGCTATCTCAAGCCCCGACCCCTGCCCCTCCCGATGGGAGGGGGCGCAACGCCCACTCGACTTCTGACTCGTACCTCAGTGCCCGTTGCGCAGCGAACCCGCCGTAGCGGTGGCTTCGCCCCCTCTCCTGCCTCATCGCAGCAAAGTGCAAAATCTGCACCGGGCAAAGCCCCGTGCGCGGAGCTTTGCTCCGCGCGGCCGAGAGGCTCCGCCTCCCGGCTCGCCGGCCACTCCGTGGCCGGCGGGAGCTTTGCCCCGCACTCCCTGCCTCCCGTACAAAGTGCTGACCACCATGGCGAAGCCCTAATTGCGCCCTTCGGCGCAATTCCCGCCGCTTCGTCGTCGCAAGCTCCATATCCTTCGCCCCTCCGCGAGCGTCGGGGCTCACTCATTCCGCTGCTCCTCCTCTTCCCCACAAAGTCCACGGACTTTGTGGGGGCCCCTTTTTCAAGTGGCGGACAACATTCGCTTCGCGAATGTTGGGGCTTCGCCCCGTTCAGCGCCTCTCCCAAAGTTTCGCAGAAGCAACCACTTTCCCGCCTCTACTTGCATATGCTTACTCGCACTTCGCCCTTTTAGAGTGACAAAGTGCAGACCCCGCGCGGCGAAGCCCCTGTCGCCAGCTCCCGCTGCCGCCCTGCGCACTTCGTGCGCAGTCGGCGCCCACTCCGTGGGCGCCTCGGGGCTTCGACCAGTGCTTTCCTGCCCCACCGCCTCACCCCGCGGCCCCCGTCTCCCACCCTTCGCCTCATCCCCTCCAATTTTACACACCCGCCCCACCCCCTTGCCTATATCTTCCACTTTATCGCTTTAAACCCCGCTTCTCAACATCCCCACTTCATCACTTTAAATCTCCACCCTTCACATTCCGCCCCTCCCGCTTCACTGCATTAAATCGCTCCATTCCCCACGCCCCATTTCCCCCTTATCCCCCTCCCAACATGTTTCCATTCTATTACCAATTTGTAAACTTTCCTTTAACACTCACCCCCATCCCCAAAAATCCACCCCCAAATTTCCATCCCCTCTCTCACCCCTCACGCCCTCACTCACCCCCCGCAACCCCCTTCCCACCGCACTTTGCTCCCCACAGCCCTCCCGTTCCGCCTCACCTAATCTCCCTAAAATATAGCAAAAACTCCCGCCCTTTTTTCCAAGGACGGGAATTGTTTCACAACTGTTTCAAAAACGTAAATTTAATGTTTCAAAACCGTTACCATTCCGTTAAAATTCACAGTTCGTTCATATTTCCCTCGCCGGAGCGCTTACAAAACTTATTTAACCAAACTTATCGTTTGCCTGCCCCGGCGAGGTGAATTTTCATTAACTTGCTTATCTTCTCGGAGCAAAAACTACTCCTCGAGCTGCCTTCCCAAAAACATCGCGGCGGTCTGCGAGAGCGTCAGCTGCAGCTGCGTGCCCTTCGCACCGGCGTCCGGCGCCAAAAAGCACACCGCCCCGGCAATATCCCCGGCCGCTATTATCGGCGATATCGCCACAGCATGCTTCTGTACCCCCTCAACGGGTAAAATGGGCTTGCCGTCGCCCTCGTAAAGCCAGCCTTTGCGGGACTCCAGCAGCTCCTCGAGCCCCTGCGAAAGCCGCCGCTCGGAGTACTCTTTTTTCTGGACGCCCGACACGGCGACGACGTGATCGCGGTCAAAAATCACCACCGGCGCCGAGCCGAGTTTGTGGATGACCTCGGCCGCAGAGCCCGCATTTTCGGACATTTCCGAGATCGGCGAGTATTTTTTGAAGATGACCTCGCCCTCGCTGTTAGTATATATTTCCAGCGGATCGCCCTCGCGAATGCGCATGGTTCGGCGTATTTCTTTGGGGATCACGACCCTGCCAAGATCGTCAATTCGTCTAACTATTCCTGTTGCTTTCATGATTGCCTCCTGTATTTTTCCGGAGCGCAGTCCCCCGCGCCCCCGTTTTATTCACGCTTGTATTATTTGCCGAATTTGAGAGAATATGCAGAAAAAATTACAAACCCGAAGAGATAGGGAACTTTATTATAATAGCGTAAATGAACCTGCATACCGACATTTTGGAAATTTCAAGGAAAACGCAACTCGGAGGAAAATATCTCTTTTACTTTCACGCTCCCCCCTTGCATTTCTCCTCACAATATGTTATAATATCCTCACAAAACGTCAACCGTTACAACCTTTTAATTTGCAAAGAAGGTATACTATGAAAAAATATCTTTCGATCCTGCTGGCACTGCTCATGATCTTTACGCTCGTTGGGTGCGGCGGGAAAAAGCGCACGCCGATTGAGCTGACGCTGTCGACCGAGGACTCGGAGGCGATACTCAACGCCGCCGGGATAAGGCTTCCCGACCCCGCGGAGGTCGGCGAGGCCGGCACCGTCTCCTGGCTGAGTTGGATGGACCCGTTTCAGAACTATGACGAGGGCGAGATAGTCAACACCGGCTACTACACCTTCACCGAGCGCTACGGCGGAAAGCTCGACTGGCACGAGGTGCTGTACGAGAACATGAACGACGAGCTCGCGAACCTCGTTCTGGCCGGGACCGCGCCCGACATGACCCTCGCGGGGACGTCGAACACCGCGACCTTCCCCTCGAACTGCCTGAAGGGAATGTATCAGCCGATCGACGAATACATCGACTACACCGACCCGCTCTGGTCGGGCATGGCCGACGCGGCGGAGTATTTCGCGCTCGGCGACAAGCATTTTGCGATGGTCTACGACATCGTTTTCAAGGACGTTATCCCCTATAACCGCAGAGTTATCAATGAATGGGGCTTCGACGACCCCGCCGAGCTTTTCTATGACAACGAGTGGACGTGGGAGAAATTCTACGAAATGTGCCTTGATTTTTCGGACGGCGACGCGAACCGCTATGCCCTTGACGGCTGGTATGTGGTTTACGGTCTTGCGGAGGAATCGAGCGGGCGCTACCTCATCCAAAAAGACGAAAACGGCAACTATTTCTCGAACCTTGACGACCCGTATGTCGAGGTCGCGATGCAGTACATCTACGACCTGTCGCTGAACGACTGCTTCTACCACGAGGGCACCGACTGGTGGGCGAGGCGCGGCGACACCTCCGGCACCGGCGTAACCGACGGGCTCTGCCTGTTCTGCCCGATAAACATCGAGGCGGCGTATATGCAGCCCGTCGACAGCATCAAGGCGCTTTGGGGCGATATGACCGCCGAGGAGTGCATGTTCGTGCCCTTCCCGAGATATGAGGACGGCGACGGAAACTACTACATCAACTCGCAGCCGACCGGCTATATGCTCTGCTCGGGCGCGCCAAACCCCGAGGGGGCTGCGCTTTTAGCCTCCTGCATGAGGTTCAAGGTGCTCGACCCGACGGTCATCGACATCGACCGAAGGCTTCTTAAGGAGGTCTACCTCTGGACCGACGAGATGCTGGCGATGTGGGACACCTGCGAGCGGCTCGCGGCAGAGAACGTCAGAATGTTCTATACGGGCAACCTGCCGCAGAACTTGCAGGACGCCTACGACCACCTGAACTGGGATATCCAGCGCACCGGCGGCGCGAACACATGGGCGCAGATAAAGGAAAAATATTCCGACCAGATAGACTATTACCTCGAAGACCTCAATAATACGCTCCAAACGTATATCGAGACCGGCGACGCAGGAGACTTCGCGGCGTAAAAAATCAGTGTGATGAAAGAGATCCCCCAAGCGAGCGCCGGGGGATCTTTTATTTCCCCCTCCCCTTGACACCCCTCCCGAAATCCCTTATAATATCCTTGACACACGCAGGCCGGTGATTTGATCCGAAAGGAGTGATCTTATGAAATATCCGTTCAGGGACCCGTCGATCGCGTTTGACGAGCGCGTTACGGAACTTGTTTCGAGGCTCACGCTCGATGAAAAAATTTCCATGCTGACGACCTGGCAGAAAGCCGTGCCGCGCCTCGGGATAAACGACTGGCACATCGGCGCGGAGGTCGCGAGGGGCTACGTCTCGCGCAACCCCGAGAAGCCGACCACCGTCTTCCCCGAGCCCATCGGCCTTGCCGCGACTTTCGATCCCGAGCTAATGGAAAAATTGGGGGAGATCGCCGGCAAGGAGGCGCGGATACTTCACGCCGAGAACCCGAAGACCAACCTCATGCTCTGGGGGCCTACGGTGGACGCCTGCCGCGACCCGCGCTGGGGACGAAACGAGGAGGGCTACGGCGAGGACCCGTTCCTGACCGGGGAGATGAGCAAGGCCTACACCCTCGGAATGGCGGGCAGGGATCCGAAATATATGCGCACCGTGCCGACGCTTAAGCACTTTTTCGCGAACAACAACGAGTTCCGGCGCGACCGCTGCAACGCAAACATCACCCCGCGCTGCAAGTTTGAATATTACTACGAGTTCTTCCGGCCGTCGGTCGAGGAGGGCGGCGCGCGCTCGATGATGGCCTCATACAACGAAATTTCGGGAGTTCCGGCGATACTCAACCCCGACCTGAGGCCGATAATAAAGGGGCAGTGGGGGCTTGATTTCATCGTGACCGACGGCGGGGATTTCTCCCAGAACGTCACCTCGCACAAATACTCGGCGAGCCACGCCGAAACGATAGCCCTCGCGCTCAAGGCGGGGACGGACATCATGACCGACGGGGCGGAGATAGTCTCCGCGGCGGCGTATGAAGCGCTCGAAAAGGGGCTGATGACCGAGGAGGACATCGACCGCTCCCTAAAAAACAGCCTCCGCGCAAGGTTCAAATTGGGCGAGTTCGACCCGCCCAGGGCGTGCCCCTATTCCTCGCCGGACCCTAAGGAGATGGACTGTGAGGCTCACAGAAAAATAAATCATCGGGCGGCGCTTGAACAGTTTGTACTGTTAAAAAATAACGGTCTGCTGCCGCTCAAAAAGGGCGTGAAGATCGCGGTGATAGGCGACATCGCGGCGCACAATTACATGGACTGGTACACCGGCTGGTCGAGCTATAATATCACCGTTTTGGACGGGCTGAAAAAGCTTTTCGGCGAGGAAAACGTCCTTTACGACGACGGGCACGACAGGGTCGCGGTGCGCTCGAAGCTCACCGGGAAATACCTCGCTGCGGGTGATGACGGCAGCGTTTTTGCGGCATGCGAAAAGCCGGGCGACGGCTCGGTGTTCATCAAGGCCGACTGGGGCGGCGAGGTCACATATAAGGTTGAGTCGACCGGGAAATTCTTCACGACCGAGACCATGAAGGCGGACAGCGACACGACCTACCGCTGGTTCAATCAGGAAATTTTGCGGCCTCAGGAGCAGGGCGGCGGGATCACCTATCTTACCTACTTCAAGCGATCCGTTTTGGGGGTCGACGGCGAGGGCAGGCTGGTCCAAATGCCGATCAAAAACCCAAAGCCCGAAACGCTCTTTGAGGAGGCCATTATCTCGGACGGCGCGAAAAGGGTCAGCGAGCTTGCGAAAAAGGCGGACGTTGTCATCGCGGTCCTCGGAAACAACCCGATGATAATCGCGCGGGAGTGCTATGACCGCAGCACCCTTAGGCTCGCGCCTCATCAGACAAAAATTTTCGGCGCCGCGGCAAGCGCCAACAAAAATACCGTCCTCGCGATGGTCTCGGGCTATCCCTTCGCGGTACAGGACGAGGAGAAGCTTGCCTCGGCGGTGCTTTGGTCGTCCCACGCAGGGCCCGAGCTCGGCAGCGCGTTTGCGGAGGTCGTTTTGGGGGCGTACAATCCCGCCGGAAGGCTCCCCCAGACTTGGTATCTTTCGGAGGACGACCTGCCGCCGATCACCGATTACGACATCATCTCGAACGGCTCGACATACCTCTATTTCAAGGGTGAAAAGCTCTATCCGTTCGGCTTCGGGCTGAGCTATTCGGCGTTTGAATATTCGGATATTTCGCTGAAAAAGCGCGCGGACGGGGTCGAGATTTCGTTTAACGTTAAAAACATTTCGCAGCGCGACGGCGAGGAGACCGCGCAGGTCTACTTTAAAGCGCTTGAGCCGAGCGTGAAGCGTCCCGAAAAGCAGCTTTGCGGCTTTGAAAGGCGGCTCATAAAGGCCGGGGAAACGGCGCGGTTCACGATCAAAGTCGACTACCGCAGGCTTCGGTTCTATGACGTTTCGCGGGAGAAATTCGCCGTCGAAAAGGGGAAATACCTCTTCATGGTCGGCCCGTCGAGCGAGGGCTTCCCGCTGAGCGTTTCGGCGGATATTCCGGGCGAGGTCATTCTTCCGCGCGACCTCGGCAAGGCCACCAAGGCGATAAATTATGACGAAAGCCGCGGCTCGGTGATGAAATTTTCCAAATACGGCGGTTTTTGGTATATGTCCGGCGGCGAGCTCGTTTTCAACCGGGCGAGGATCTCCAGTGCCAAAAATATCCAGCTGAAATACGCGACGACCGGGCGAAACGGCCGGCTGACGGTGCGCTTCGGCGACGAAACGGTCTGCGAGGCGACGCTGCCCGCCACCGCCGGCGAAGCGGAGTTTAGGTATGCCGCGCTGAAGATAAAGCCCAAGGCCGGCACCAAGCCGCTGACACTGAGGCTGGAAGGGATGACGGTGGAGGAGGTTTTGGTGGGGTGAAAAATTGCCTTTAGTCGTTTGGAAGATGATTGCGACCCACAAGGCTTTGTTTTGGCAGGGGCGAGGAGAGTACATAAGCCTCGCCCCTGTTCTGCTGCCTTGCCTTTTCAACGCTACACGAAATTATTTCTAACATGTTTCCGAATTGTAAATTTTATGTTAATATTTGCAGTTGCTTCCTTCCAACTTACCCGAGTTATTCATTTATGCTTCCTTTTCACTGCACCTTGATTCACCCTGTCAAAACCGCTGTGTCAGGCGTTTTGAGGTGATTTTTGTTTGCGGTTTTCTTTGTTTCATTCCCCTAAAATATAGCAAAATCCCCTGCCGAGTTATCTTCGGCGGGGGTTGTTTCCGAAATGTTTTAAAAGTGTATTTATAATGTTTCGAGGCGGCGTTAAAATCGGCGAAATTCACGGCTTGTTCACATTTATGCGGTCGGAGTTTGGAACGGGGGTGGCTAAAATTCCCATTTTTCTCCCTCAAATTGGCAGATTTCGGACGATACCGAACGCGATGAGCGCGACGATCATCACGGTCAGGACTGCATTACAAAATTTACCGGGGTCGAGGGAGCCGGTTTTTACATAATTTATGCAAATTTTCACGGCGACCGCCGCGCCGGCCGGCAGGAGGCAGAAAACCGCGGGGTTAGCCTCGAAAGCTGCCCCAAAATCAAGCCGCAGCAGCGCCATGCACATTCGCGAGACCCCGCAGCCGGGGCAGAGAAGCCCGGTCGCCAGCCGAAAAAGGCATGGCACGCCGAGCCCGGTCACGCTCACGAAAAAAGCGTACAAAAGGCCGAGCCCAAGCGCCGCAAATGCCGTAAATACAAGCTTTTTGAGCCTGCCGACGCGCTCGCGTGACATCAGGAGTGCATCGCGTACTGGTTGATCTCGTTCTGAATGAGGCAGTAGTTGATGATGCCGAGTTCAAATAATTGGAGAACGAGGTATAAAATGCCATCGTTTCCGCTCACGGGGACGCCGCGGCGACTCTTTAATATGCTTACCTTTTCGCCGGCCTTATACATCCAGTAAAGCCCGTAAATTCCGCATGTTACGATGTTCAGAAGCAGCACGACGACGCCGTTTGTATCCTCGGGAGTGCCGGCGGCGGTGTTGAGATCGTTAACGATGCAAACAAACCAGTAGAGGCCGAAAAGCCCGCAGGTCACGATGGTCAGGACGATGTAAAGGGGGATGCTTCTCGTGGCAACGTTGCCGGGGGCGGACTGGGGGAAGTACTGGTTCAGCGAGTCGCCGTAGCCGGGGTTTTGGCCGTTTTCGGGGCCTTGGCCGGGGTTTTGGGCCTGTTTTCCCGCGTTTTGGGCGAGGAGCGACGCTCCGCAGGACGGGCAGAACGGCGGGTTGCCTTCGTGGGGCCGGCCGCAGCTCGGGCAGTATGAAACGGCGGGTCCGCCGGCGGGGGATTCCTCCCCGAGCCTGCGCCCGCAGGCAGGGCAGAACTTCGCGCCGTCTTCGCAGGGCGTGCCGCAGTTGGGACAGATCATGATAATACCTTCTTTCTTGCCGCCTTTCGGCAGCTTTGGACATGGGTGAGTAAACGGAGATGGTATTATTATAGCATGGGGAAGGGGCGGTGTCAAGGGGGAGGGGGTGTCCATTCCGACAACATTCTAATAAACCTTTGCCTGATGATTTACCGTTACTAATCGCTATCCGATATCTACTTTGGCTTAAATGGGGGTGAATTGGATACTTTTAGTGGAACAGGATGCATGTAGAGCACGCGCCCGTGCTGAACAACGTTCAGCGGATAGGTGGGGCTTCACTTCTACTACTCTGTGCTAACAGATCTTTCCTCACCCCTCCCAATACACCACCCTCCCTCCCAGCGCGTCGAACCCGCGTGCGAAATCGGCCTCGTCGACCTCCCGTTTGGTCCCGGTGTTCGGGTCCGAGATCAGAAGCCGCCCGCCGCGCGCCCCGTAGACGACGACGGCGTGCTCGTTGCTGCCCCAAACGACCTCCTCGCCGGTCTCGTAGTCCCGCCAACCGGACCGAAACTCGATGCGCTGCCCGTCCATCGCGCACCACGCCATCACGGGGCTGCCGGCCTCCAAAAGCCGCTTGATTTTTTCGAGATCCGCGCCCTTTTCCGCCTTTGCACCCTCCCGAAAGGTCTCGGCGACCTCGGCGATCGGCCCCTCAAAAACGCCGTAGGAGCGCGGGTCGTCGGGGCTGCCGACGAACTCCTTCTCGGGATTCGCGCCGAAATCCTCGCTGCCGACGCGGTGCGGTGCGGGGCCCTTCGGCAGCGCGTCAACGATGTCCCGGACGCTCACTTCAACACCATAATGCTTTAAAAGGATACAGAGCGCCACGCTCTCGCAGCCGGTCGGGAAGTCGGGGTGCTGCGAAATTTCGGCGATGTTTTCGACGATCACGACCCCGCTCCCCTCGCCGTTTTGGGTGATCCCGTCCTCGCCGCCCTCCGAAAAACCGTTAATCCCGTTTGCGAATGTACCTCCCGCGCCCCCGCCGTCGCCGTCGGCAATGTCAGTAAAACTCGGCGCCAAATTTCGCGGGGGGGGGTAACTGCCTATCTTTACCAAAACCCGCCGCCAGCCACACCGCAGCCACCGTCGCCACAGTCAACCCGACGAGCGTAAAAACATTAGCCTTCTTAATCTTAACGCACCTCCAAACGCATAAACCGCCTGCTCCCCGCCCTGCTCCCCTCGCCGTTTTGGGCGATCCCGTCCCCGCCGCCCTCCGGAAAGCCGTTAATCCCGTTTACGAATGTACCTCCCGCGCCGCCGTCGCCGCTGTCGGCAACGTCAGTAAAACTCGGCGCCAAATTTTGCGGGGGGGTAACTGCCTATCTTTACCAAAAGCCGCCGCCAGCCACACCGCCGCCACCGTCGCAGCAGTCAAACCGATGAGCGTAAAAATCTTAATCTTCTTAATCTTAACGCACCTCCAAACGCATAAACCGCCTGCTCTCTGCCCCGCTCCCCTCGCCGTTTTGGGTGATC
>CANQLR010000057.1 GCA_947624745.1 uncultured Clostridia bacterium
CTTATTATTAAAGGCCGAGCTCGCAATATACCTTGAACTCTCTAATGCTCAGGTAGCCGTGGTCGCAGGAAAGACAGCTCGCCGCACCGCCGTTTTTGGGGCAGAATTGACCGTTGTTATCTCCGCCGACATCATGAGGGGTGTAGCCCTTCATTTTTTCGGGGTCGTAGGGGGCAGTCCACCCTCCCGCGGCCTTTTCAAGCTCTTTTTCGTCTATCTCTTTCATGATGATTACCTCCTTGGGGTCATTATTTCTTGGTGCAGATACCGCCGGCATGCGCGCCTTGGCCGTCGCCTGTGATCACAAAATATTTGCAGTTTTTGCAGACCGTTTCGCCCGCGTTTACGAGCGAGGCATAACATGACTGCTGAAATTTGGCGCAGGAATCGCTTTCGTAAACGCCGCCGGAGACGTTTTTAAGATCGTTTTCGCTGATCTCCTTCATGCTAAACCCTCCCAGACATATTGGCCGGTATGACGGTCGCAGACGAATCCCCGGCAGTAATATCTGCCGTTCATATCTCTAAGAAGATACCAGCAGTTGACGCAGCCGCTCTGGGAGCCGATGGAATACATGGCGCGCTCGAAATGCTCGCAGCAGTGGTTCAGGTCTACCGGCATCTTGATCCCCCCGTATTCCGTATCATCGTTTCCCCAAGGCTGGGAAAAACGGACGCCGCCGGTAGACTTTTCTAAATCCTTGTCGTTGATCTCTTTCATGCTCAATATTCCCATGTAAACGCGCCGAGGTCGTGGTCAAAGTGATATCCCCGGCAGAAATAGTTGTTGTCCCTGTCTTTTAAAAGGTATTCGCAGTTGACGCAGCCGGACTGCGCCCCCGTGGAATACATGGCGCGGTCGAAATGCTCGCAGCAGTGGTTAAGGTCTACCTTCATTTTGCTTGATGAGTAATCCGGAGCTTCGGTCCCTCCGGGCCCGATAAATTGAATACCGCCGGTTGCCTGTTCTAAATCCTTGTCGTTGATCTCCATAATTATTTTGCTCCTTCCAGATTAGTAGTTAGTTGTTAGTTGTTAGTCAGCGGCCCGTTCAGTGCTGCCCCAAGAGGCAGTAGACGTCCTCGGTGCCGTCGCCGACCGACTTCGCGTGGCTGCAGACATAGCAGTTGAGCGCGAGGTCGGTTATGTTGTGCGCGGCCTTGAGCTCGGAGAGGGTGGGGTTTTCAAAGAACGGACAGCTGTAGGTCTTTTCGTGGCGGGCATATCCCGCGGAGGAGGGGTCCGTGCCTCCGGTCGCTCTTTCTAAATCCTTTTCGTTGATCTCTGTCATAATTATCCTCCTTTTTCTTACGGCGCTTCTTCTTTAAAGGCCTATCTTGCAGAACAGAACCGCGGCGCGATCTCTTGCGACGGTCATATGCTCGCAATAAAGGCAGCCTGTGTGATAATTCGACGAGCCGTTGCTTTTAAATTCCGGGCAGGTTTTGCCGTCGAAAGCTTCGTGGCGGCTGTAGCCCTCCTGTGCGGCAAGCTCATCATACGGCACATCGGAGAAATTGTATCCTCCGGTAGCCATTTCCAAATCTTTTTCGTTGATCTCTGTCATAATTATCCTCCTTATTCGTTGTAATGTGGTTTGTTGTTGCACCACCACGCGCCGCGCTCGTAGCTGCAGTAGTAGCAGTCGCCGCAGGCCACGGTGTGGCCGGATTGTTCAAATGGATCGTAAAAATCTTTGTCGCACGCGTGAAGCTCCTCCTCGTCGAGATATACCGGCAGAGGCTTAAAGGACGTTTTTCCGTTGCAGGCTCCGCAGCGGTAATGGTTGCAGCGGTTGAATACGCTCACCATTTTCCGGCCGTGGGCGCGGAGGGCGCCGCAGCCCCCCGCGGAGACGTTCAGCTCCTCGTCGGCAAGCTCGCCGTGGCGGCTTTGGAAGGCGTCGAAGTATTTCTTGGCGGCCTCGATGGTGAAGCCGGTTATGCCGTAGTCGTGCGCGATGCTGAGGAGCTCCTCGGGGGACTTGGCCGCGCGGGCTTTTGCTAAAAGTTCTTCGTTCATGATGTTTTACTCCTAAAACAATTTATTATCTATGCTCCATCATCTCTTCGCGCAAACAGATTTCACAGCTGCTGTCGTAGAATTTACAGACGGCGCAGTTAAACTTTGTGTGCCTTGTGACGACGCCGAACGTATCTTCGATGTAGCTCGGCTCGGGATAGCAGCTACAGAGCGCCGCTATCATACCGCAGCTGCGGCATACCCAGAGGCGGTCGTTGTCCATCCTTTTTGCGCAAAGGTTTCCCGGGGTTACGAGGCGCTTGCCGGTGTTCTCATAGTATTGAGTACACCCTCCCGTTGCGTTTTCAAGCTCGGAATCGGTCATTTCGCCGGTTTGATGTAAAAGGTCGTAATATTCTCTCGCGTTTTCTTCGGTAATCTCGGGCAGGCCGGCCTCTTTTGCAAGCTCTATGAGTTCCTCCGGTGACTGCGCTTCTCTTGCTTTTTTAAATAATTCTTGATTCATAATAATTCTCCTAAAATTTATTCGTAATAATGGACTGCGTTGTTGCACCACCACGCGCCGCGCTCATAGCTGCAATAATAGCAGCCGTCACAGCCTCGTCCTCCTTGACATTTGTCGCAGCGTCTCACTGCGCTGGAGTAAGGGGACGGAATTTCATTATTGGAACAGGACTTAAAGAGCTGTTCTTCGGGGAGATAGTTCTCCTTACGGGTCAGGTGACTGTTTTGGGAGTTGCATATGTCGCAGGTCCAGTGGCTGCATGAGTTAACGATGGAGACCATCTTCTGCCCGTGTGCTCTTACGGCGCAGCCGCCTGCCGATACGTCTAATTCTTCGTCGGCGAGCTCTCCGTGATGATTTATCGCGTTGAAATAGATCTTTGCGTTTTCCTCGGTAAATTCGCTCATGCCGTTTTCGTGTGCGAGCTGTAAAAGCTCCTCGGGGGACTTAGCCGCCCGTGCCTTGTTAAGTAATTCTTGATTCATTTCGTTTTCTCCTTTACCAACCGTTTGCTACGTCGTTGTTGCAGATCCACTTGCCGCCTTCATATGTGCAGAAGTCGCAGGTGCCGCAGATGTCCTGTTTGTTGAAGTTTGCGGTGATGTTCCATTCCTTCTCTATGCTTGTGAGCAGAGGGCGGCCGCAGGTACATTCGCCCTCGACCTGTTTGCATACCTTGCATTTCCAGCCCACAGGGGGTTTCACGGTACATTCCATACCCCGTGAGACCACCCTTCTGTTGTCGCCGGTCTTGCAGCCGCCCACAGCCTGATCGAGCTCGTCGTCAGAAAGCTCGCCAGAGCGGTGAAGCGCGTTGAAAATCTCCTCGGCTTTTTCTTCCGAGAAGCCCTCGGCGCCGATCTCGTTTGCCAATTTCAAAAGCTCTTCCGGCGACTTCGTCTTGCGCGCCTTGTTAAGTAATTCTTGATTCATAGTTTTCTCCCTTATATCATTTAGCAGACATCATACGGCTCGGTGCAAATCCACACGCCGCCTACATATTTGCACCAATCGCACGAGCCGCAGGCGCCGACGGCTTCAAAGTCGGCGGTTACTCCGAACGCATATGAAAAATCGTCTAATGTACGGCGGTTGCAGCTGCATGTCTTACGAACTTTTGACCTGTAGTTTGAGGTAAGGTTATAGCCGTCTCCCGGTTCTTCTTTACAGGTCTTGCATTTCCATTTCGTGAACGCATAATAGTCGTTAAATCTGGACGACAGACCCGCGCTGCATATATTTCCGCGCGAAACGACCCGATACCCGCCCTTTCGGCAGCCGCCGGCAGAAACGTCCATCTCCTCGTCCGCAAGCTCGCCGGAACGGTGCATAGCCTCAAAATAGGCTTTTGCGTTTTCCTCGGTAAAATCCTGCATGCCGTTCTCGTGAGCTATTTTCAAAAGCTCCTCGGGGGATTTCGCGGCTCGTGCTTTTGCTAAAATTTCTTTGTTCATGACGTTTTCCTCCTAAATAATTTATTCGTTATAATGCGGCTTGTTGTTGCACCACCACGCGCCGCGCTCATAGCTGCAATAATAGCAGCCGTCACAGCCTCGTCCTCCTTGACATTTGTCGCAGCGTCTCACTGCGCTGGAGTAAGGGGACGGAATTTCATTATTGGAACAGGACTTAAAGAGCTGTTCTTCGGGGAGATAGTTCTCCTTACGGGTCAGGTGACTGTTTTGGGAGTTGCATATGTCGCAGGTCCAGTGGCTGCATGAGTTAACGATGGAGACCATCTTCTGCCCATGTGCGCGAACGGCGCAGCCGCCCGCCGAAACGTCCATTTCCTCGTCGGCAAGCTCTCCCGAGCTGTGCATGGCCTCAAAATAAGCCTTGGCGTTTTCTTCGGTAAAGTCGGTCAAGCCGTTTTCGTGTGCGAGCTGTAAAAGCTCTTCGGGGGACTTGGCGGCGCGTGCCTTGTTAAGAAGTTCTTGGTTCATGATAATTCCTCCTCAGAAGTTCGGAAGCTCGTATTCGGGGTACATATACCAGGTGTCGCCCTTCTGGGTTATGACGATGCAGCTGTCTAAGCTGTAGACGTAGGCGAAGCGGTTGTGGCAGTTTTCGCAGACGCCGCTCGGGCAGCTGCGCCAGGTCTCGTGGAGGTCGCCGCTGTAGTATCTCCCCGGGCCGATGACCTTGATGTTGAAGTAGTCGTGCATGGGGACTCTGCCGCCGCAGCGCGGACATTTTTTGTATACGGTCGCGTCATATCCGCCGCAGCCGCCGGTGGCCGCGGAGAGCTCCTCGTCCGAGACCTCGCCGCTTTGGTGGAGCGAGTTGAAATATTCGTCGGCGGATTCTTTTGTAAGGGTCATGCCGTTTTCCTCGGCAAGCTTTATGAGCTCCTCGGGCGAATTAGCCGAACGGGCCTTTTTCATGATCTCTTCGTTTAACATAGTATTTATCTCCTTTTTTAAGTTAAGTTAAGTATTATTTACCGTTGACAACGGGGCTGTTGCAGTACCATGTGCCCTTTTCGTATGAGCAGTAGCCGCATGTGGCGCAGGTGCCTATGACCTTTGCGGTCCATGTAACGCCGAGCTTGTCGTCCAGATCGGTCGGACGGGACCAGATACCGCAGCGGCAGCCCGAATAGGGGGCGAGGCAGTGCTTGCAGCGCCAGTTGTCGTAGTCGGAGCAGACGTTTCCGAGGGTGACGACCTTTCTTCCGCCCTTGCTGCAGCCGCCGGCGGAGACGTCAAGCTCCTCGTCGGAAAGCTCGCCCGAGCGGTGCATGAGCTCATAGTACGACTCTGCGCTTTCCATGGTAAATTCGGGCATTCCGTTTTCGTGTGCGAGCTTTAAAAGCTCCTCGGGGGACTTCGCCGCCCTTGCCTTTGCTAAAAGTTCGTTTGACATGATGTTTTCCTCCTTAAGGTTTATTTTTTCATGGCGGGGTTGCCGCATTTGTAATTTCCGGCGGATATACGTTCTTTCAGATAATCGCAGGTATCGCAGGCGTGCTTGACGTTCGTTTTGAAGGCAAAGCCGAGGTCGTCCTCGAAGCCGGAGGGGTCGGGGAGGCAGCGGCAGAGCGAAGCGGGCTGATGGCACCTTTTGCACCGCCACTGGGGGTTTGCGGAATGTCTCGTGCTGCAAAGGTTCCCGCGGACGACCAAAAGCGCGCCGTCCGAAGCGGAGCAGCCTCCCGCGGAGACGTCAAGCTCCTCGTCCGAAAGCTCGCCCGAGCGGTGAAGCGCGTTGAATAGCTCCTCGGCCTTTTCCTCCGGGAAGCCATCGGCGCCGAGACCCTTTGCCAATTCCAGAAGCTCCTCGGGGGATTTCGCTTCTCTTGCTTTTTTCAGCAGTTCGTTGTTCATAATTTTCTCTCCTTAATTATTTTGTCTGATCCTTGTTCGTGCAGTACCAGCGGGATTCGATACAGGTCGCGTACATGCAGTTTTCGCAGATGAACCAAAAGTCGTTGGCCATGACGGGGACGCTTCCGGTGGAGTCGGTTATGCAGCGGCAGCCCTCCATGTGATTGCCGCATTTTTTGCACCTCCACCCGTGGCGGCAGCGGTCGGTCTTCGAGACCTTTTTCAGCCCCTTGGTGTGGGGGTCGTCGAAGCACCCGCCTGCGGAGACGTCAAGCTCCTCGTCCGAAAGCTCGCCCGAGGTGTTGAGCCTATCGAAGTAAAGCTTTGCGTCCTCCTCGGTGAGATCCTTCATGCCGTTTTCGTGAGCGAGCTTCAAAAGCTCCTCGGGGGACTTTGCCTCGCGGGCTTTTTTCAAAAGTTCGTTGTTCATTGTTTTTCCTCCTTGAAATTACTTGCGGGAGCGCGCATTTTTCCATGTTTCAATTATACCATTTTTTAACCCCCTGCGCGTTGTAATCTGCGCCGTATTTATGTCGTTTGCGTTGCTTTTTTGGGCAGAGTGGAGAAAAACCGCCCGCGGAAGGGTATATATATTTGTCGCAAACTACATTTTTTCAGCGCAGACTACACGGCACCGGGGGCTATTATGTGATATAATGATATTACAGTAACCGGCAGGACTTACCCGACGAATTTCACAGGAGGAATTCAGCATGACAAACGAAGAGATCATCAGAAAGGCAAAGGCAGCGAAGGACCCGAAGGAGCTTGCCGAAATACTCAAGGCGTCCGGGGTCGGGGAGATGACCGAGGAGGCCGCCGGAAAGCTCTACAGGAAATATGTATCCCACGAGCTTTCGGACGACGAGCTTAACGCTTCGGGAGGAGCTGCGGACGAAGAGCTTGATTCGGCTCTGGGCGGCTGCGCCTTCTTTGACAAGACCGTCTGCACCGCCTGCCAGAGCGTGGGGCACTTCAGGACCATAGAGCTGCAGTCTCCCGACGGCAAGACAAGCACGATACAGTGCCTTAAGTGCAAAAACACCATGGTCGTTCCCTATCCGGAAATAAAATAAACAGGAGGAAACGAAAAAGATGACAGCAGAAGAACTTATGTCGACGGTAAAGGGCGCAAAGTCGCCGGAGGATATCCTTAAGGCCGCCGAGAAAAACGGGATCAAGGACTTTACACGCGAGGAGGCCGAAAAGGTATACCGCAGATACTGCTATTCGGGCGAGCTTTCGGACGAGGAGCTCGACGTTTCGGCGGGAGGCTGCGGGACCGCGAGCTATGACAACACCTGCCCGCAGTGCGGCGTGGGAACGATGTCGCAGAGCAGCTTTATGGTCCGGGATTCGTTCAACGGGACGAGGACGACTACGCTTGAGTGCGACAATTGCCACTATACGAAAGAAATAGTTTATTACGAGTATTAAATAATCAAGACCGATATGAAAGGTCAACTCTTTTAAGGAGAGACAGTATGAAATATATTCTTAACGATAACATAGCTTTAAGAAGCTGGCGGCTGGTGCCGTTCGCGTATTACATCAAGGGCGTAAGACGCGCCCAGAAGCTCTCGGCAGAGGACTTTTTGCTTCTTCTTTCCTGCGACGGGATAACCGAGCAGGACCCCGACGACGACGGAATAAGGCATATGTGCGAGCACGGCCTTATCCGTCCCGCCAAGGCGGGGGATACCCTCAGCGATTGGCAGAAGGCACGCTTCTGCGACAACCGCTATATGCCGGGAGTGAACTGGTCCATCACCGGAAAGTGCAACTATAACTGCAAGCACTGCTTCATGGCGAAGGACAACGAGAGACTGATGAAGGAATTTACGTGGGAGGAGATGCTCGCGGCGCTCGACGAGTTCGACAAGTGCGGAATACAGACAATTGAACTCACCGGCGGCGAGCCTATGCTCCACCCGCATTTTATGGATCTTGTGAGAGAGATAAGCCGCAGGGGAATGGATATCGACGTGCTGCTCACAAACGGAGCTTTCCTGACCCCGGAGATCCTGAGGGAAATAAAGTCCCTCGGGTTTAATCCGCTGATAAAGATATCCTTCGACGGGCTGACGCACCACGACTGGATGAGAGGGGTCGAGGGCGCGGAGCAAAGGACGCTTGAGGCGATCGATCTCTGCGTGGCCGAGGGGGTAAGGGTCGGCGTACAGATCTGCATACATAAAAACAACCTTGACACGCTATTCGACACGGTGAAGCTGATGGCCGAAAAGGGCGTGAAGTGGATAAGGGTCATAAGGACCTCGGAGGCGCCGAGGTGGGAGGAAAACGCCCCTGGCGCGTGCCTCGGGATAGAGGAATATTACGACGTCGGGCTGGACCTTCTTACGAAATTCGCAAAGACAGGGCTTGATGCCGAGATCATTGTCTGGCAGTTCGCGGACTATTACGCGGACAGCCGGGCGTACCGACTTGCGCCGGTGGATCACTCGAACGATCACGAAAGAGACCTCCGCAGGCCTACCTGCGTGGGAGCGCGCGGCTCGATGGCGATTTCGTCCGAGGGACAGGTCGCGCCCTGCAACCAGATGTCCGGGTATTTCGCAAAGTACGGGGTAGACCTCGGGAACATCAAAAACGGCGTTCAGCCCCTCTTGCAGGAGGGCCCGTACCTCGACAGCATACTCATGCCGGTGTCGAAGGTGCTCGAAAACCCGGTGTGCTCGGTATGCAAGTACAGCAGATACTGCCTCGGCGGGTGCAGAGCAATCGCGGAGCTGCTCGGGAAATATATGGGTCCCGACCTTTCCAAGTGCGTATTTTACAAAAAGGGCTATTATCAGAAGGCGAGAAAGGCGTTCGATAAGGCCGGGGAGGAATGCGGAAGGAAATTTGTCTGCGTGACCCCGGTGGAGGAGCTTGAAGAGGAGCTGTGACTATGAAGGAGATTAACGAAAAGAATTTGGAAAAGGCCGTCGGCGGAATGGAGTTCTCCAAGGGCGGGTTTATGTCGGCGGGCGGTGAGTTTACGTCGCCGTATAAGCCGACCGAGCCGAACGGCAGCTGCGGGGAGTTCAGCTCGAAACCCGGGGCTGCCTTGAAGAGCTGCGAAAACTGCCAATACATGGTGACCGTAGCCGGAAAGAGCTTTTGCAGCAGGTTCAAGTATGACGTAGCAAGCAGAACTTATGTTCTTATCTGAGGAGGAATTATCATGAAAGAGATCAACGAAAAGGACTTGGAAAACGTAGGCGGAGGATTTGCGGGCGACGGATACCACCAGATCGACGGTCGGACGATTCACATGGGAAACCACACCTGCGAAAAGTACGAGAAAAAGGGGAACTCGGTTTTACCGTTTAACTGCTGCGAAAACTGCGTGCACGGCGAGAGGCGCTCGGCGTCGAAATATGAATATGCCTGCGGCCTCGGTATGTGATGAGGAGGATGATCATGAGCGAGATCAACGACAAGGATCTGGAAAATGTAGGCGGAGGGGTCGGCGACATTGACCGGGAATTGCTTCATGAATCGGGGGATGTGTGCGGGCAGTATGAGCCGTACCCCGATAACCCTTTAGCGGGGATGGTCAAAAAGTGCGTATACTGTGCGCACGCCCTGGCCGGGGCAGCGGTAGGCGTATGGGGACAAAAGGTCTACTGCACCCTCGGGGTAAAGAAAAATAATTAGGAGGTAAATTATCATGAAAGAGATAAACGACAAGGACTTGGAGAAGGCTTCGGGAGGGTATTCCTATGTGGATTACCCCGTTGAGGCGCTCGAGCTTATAGGATACACCAAGCACACCGGGAACGACGGCGCGAACTGCCCGGGATATGAAGCAGAGCTTCGGGGCGGATCGGTCGACTGCTGGAACTGCAAGCATATGATGCTGTCTTCGGAGAACACATCTATACTGTTCTGCACGAAGAAACTGTGAAACCTGCAAATAAAAGTCAATAGGAAAAATGAAAAAATATATGAAGAAGAAAAAAAGCATAGCAAAGCAGGCGATGCCTAAAACATCACCTAGATATGTATGCAATCATAGTTACAGTTTAACCGTTTGCTTCAGTCAG
>CANQLR010000058.1 GCA_947624745.1 uncultured Clostridia bacterium
TCCCTTTTAAAAGGATGCCACAAATCTTTACGCGTGGCTGACAACGCCCACTTCGTGGGCTTTGGGGCTTCGCCACGTTCCGCGCCTCTACGCAACCTTTGCAGATAAACGCATCATTCCTGCCCCCACTTGCCCGTGCAGACCTGCACTTTACTGCGTTAAAATCACAAAGCGCAGACCCTGTGCGGCGAAGCCCCTGTGAGCCTTCGGCTCACCATCGGCCACGCAAGCGTGGCCGATCGGGCGCGCTCCGCGCGCCTCGGGGCTTCGCCCTACCCCCCGAACACCCTCCTCGCATTCTCAAGGGTCGTCTTTGCGATCTCCTCAGGTGCCATCCCGCGGATCTCGGCGGCGCGCTCGGCGATGAGCGGAATCATCGAGCTGTCGCAGCGCTCGCCACGGTGCGGCTCGGGCGCCATGTAGGGGCAGTCGGTCTCCAGAAGAAGCCTGTCAAGCGGCATATTTTCGACCACCGCGCGGGGCTTTTTCGCGTTCTTGAAGGTCAGAACGCCGGTGAAGCCGAGATAAAGCCCCAGCGAAAGGACCTCCCGCGCGCTCTCCCACGAGCCGGAAAAGCAGTGCATAACGCCCTTTGGTTTAAGCTCTTTAAGTATTTCGAGGCAGTCGCCCATGGCGTCGCGGCAGTGGATTATAACCGGCAGATCGAGACTGTTAGCGAGCTCAACCTGCGCGCGAAAAAGGCTAATCTGCCGCTCGCGGTCGTAGCCGTCGTAGTGATAGTCGAGGCCGATCTCCCCCACCGCGACGACCTTTTTTGAGCTTTTCGCGAGGCTCTCAAGCGCGTAAACGTCCCTCTCCGAAAACCTGTCGGCATATTCGGGGTGAAGCCCCACCGAGGTGTAAAACCTCTCGAACCGCCCGGCGGTTTCGATGCCGTATTCCGCCGACTTAATGTCCACCGAGGCGTGGACTGCGGCGTAAAGCCCCTGCTCAAAAAGCTTTGCGGGGAAGTCCTCCCCCGAAAAAGCCGGATCGTCGTAGTGGCAGTGGGTGTCAAAAATGTTTGTGAGTTCCATGGCGCCTCCCTTGATTTTGTCAAAATAATGTGGTAAAATATATGTATATATTAGCACAAATTTCCGCGTTTTGCAACAGAAAGGAGCAATTATGTTACCTCATCTTTTTCCGAACGGGCTGAAAAAAGCCTTCACCCTAAGCTATGACGACGGCTGCGTCGATGATCTGCGGCTCATCGAGATGATGAAAAAATACGGGATCAAGGGCACCTTCAACGTCAGTTCGGGCATTTTCAGACCCGAGGGACAGCCTCCGACGGGCCATTGGGAGAGAATGACGCTCTCGGAAAGACAGGCTTACAAGGCCGATTTTTTGGAGGTCGCTGTTCACGGCGAGACTCACCGAGACTTCACAAAAATCACCGAACCGGAGCTTATGTTTGAGATCAGCGCCGACAAGGCCGCCTTGGAGCGCGAGTTCGGCGGGGTAGTTCGCGGCGCGGCGTACCCCTACGGCAGCTTCGACGACCGAAGCGTGGAAATGCTCAGGCGCTCGGGGATAAAATACTGCCGCACCGTCTGGAGCGACCCGTCGATGGATATGCCGGGCGACTGGCTGAGGCTTCGGCCGACCGCTCATCACAACGACCCGGCGCTCCCCGAAATCGTCGAAAAGTTCCTGACCGAGACCCCGAAAGCGCCGAGAATGCTCTACATCTGGGGCCACACGCCGGAGTTCAACCTTAACAAAAATTGGGAAATGATGGAGGAGTACCTGAAAAAGCTCTCGGGGCACGGGGACGTTTGGTACGCCACGAATATCGAGATCTGCGAGTACGAGCTCGCCGCCCGCGCGCTCGAGTATTCCGCCGACGGCAGAAGCGTTTATAACCCGACTGCCAAGGACGTCTGGCTCGATAAAAGGGGAGAGGCGGTCGAGGTCAGGGCCGGGGAGATCGTGGGGGTGGGGTAGCTGCCCGGGGCTTCGCCCGCACGCGCATACAATGAGCCCCTCCCATCGGAAGGGGGCTGCTTTATAGCTACAAGTCTGCTCAAGGGGGTGAAGGGGGTGGGGCTTAAGATAGCATGAGCGAGTGTGCGAGCGAATACCTTATGGCAACCCATGCGGGTTTATCGCGAAACTCTGCAAGGCGCAGGGGGCAGGGGCGAAGCCCTAATTGCGCCATTCGGCGCAATTCCCGCCGCGTTATTGTCTTTGAAAGCCTCGAAAATAACGAACTTTCTGCTTGCTAAAAGGTTTGCGCAGACCCGCAGGCACGGCGGACAACATTCGCTTCGCAAATGTTGGAGCTTCGCCCCGGTCAGTGCCTCTCCCCCCTCTTTACGGTCTCGCACCACCTTCGTGCCTCTACTTGCTCGTCCGCTACTCGCTCCCTCTCACGCTCACCTCGCCGGTGAAGACGGCGGAGCGGCCGTCGGGGGTCTCGCAGAGAAGGCGGCAATCGTCGTCGATTCCGACTGCCTTTGCCTCGATCGGCGGCGTGTCGGGAGAGGGGTAGACCGTGACGTTTCTCCCCAAAACGACCGAGCGCGCGCGGTACTCCCCCAAAAAATCGCGGGAAGAAACGCGCCCGGAAATATTGCTAAGGCGTTTAAGTATTTCTTCTGCGAGGCAGAACCGCATTTCGTCGGGAGCGCTCTCAAAAACGGCGCCCGCGCGGTCACGAATATCAGCGGGAAAACCGCCCGGTGGAGGCGTTATATTCACCCCGATGCCGATGACCGCGTGATCAAGAAAATCGCCCGAAGCGGAGGTCTCGGTGAGGATCCCGCAGACCTTTTTTTCGCCGATATAAACGTCGTTGACCCACTTTATCCCGGCGGGGGGAGAGCCGCAGCTCTCGAGCGACTGCGCGACCGCGACCGCCGCCGCGGGGGTCAGGAGGTGGGCAAGGCTTGTTTTGACGCCGCGGATCAGCGCAGACATATAGAGGCCGGTGCCGGGGCTGTAGAAGCTTCTGCCGAGCCTGCCGCGGCCCTCGGTCTGGGTGAGGGCGATGGCGGCGAGCATGTCTGCTCCTTGCGCGGCGCAGGTCTTGAGGTAGGTGTTCGTCGAACTGAGGCTCTTGTGGATCTCGACGGTGAAGCCGGAGCAGGTGTAAACGCGGAGGGGAGTGGGAGTTGGCATGGTGGGGTCCTTTCTTGGGGGTGGGGCGAAGCCCGGGGGCGCGCGGAGTGCGCCCTTATCGGCCCCGCTTGCGTGGCCGATTGTGAGCCGAAGGCTCACATGGGGCTTCGCCTGCGTGAATTTTGCAGTTTACTGCGGCAATGTGACAAAGTGGGGGCTTCCGCAACTTGGCCAGGTGGTTGTCAGCAGAAAATTTCCGGCGGTGCGGGAGGACGGAGGGCGAAGCCCTAATCGCACCTTTCGGCGCGATTCCCGCCGCGGGACGCGGATTTTGCGAGCTTGTAAAATGAAGAAATCTAAGCCATTTATAAGGCTTGTGCAAGCTCACGACGCGGCGGACAACATTCACTTTGCGAATGTTGGGGCTTCGCCCGGTGTTGTGCCTCTTTGCAGCTCCCTGCAAAAGCGCTGCACCCTGCGGCTCTGTCTGTGTGCTGACCCGCGCTTTGTTGCTTTATCGCGGCAGGGTACAGACTTTGCGTGGGCGAAGCCCGGGCGGCAGCGGAGCTGCCGCCATGTCGGCCCCGCAAGCGGGGCCGACGGTGAGCCTGCTTCGCAGGCTCACACGGGCTTCGCCCGGTGCTGTGCCTCTTATCAGCCCCTGCAAAAGCGCAGCATTTTGCGGCTCTGCCCGTGTGCTGACCCGTACTTTGTTGCTTTATCGCAGCAAGGTGCAGACTTTGCGCGGGCGAAGCCCTAATCGCGCCTTCGGCGTGATTCACGCCGCGGGCGGGTTTTGCGAGCTTGTAAAATGTAGAAATCTAAGCCATTTATAAAGCTTGTGCGAGCTTTTAGCGCGGCGGACAACATTCGCTTCGCGAATGTTGGGGCTTCGCCCGGCGTTGTGCCTCTTATCAGCCTTTGCAAAAAGCGCTGCACCCTGCGGCTCTGTCTGCGTGCGGGTCTGCACTTTGTTGCTTTATCGCGGCAGGGTGCAGACTTTGCGCGGGCGAAGCCCCGGGGCGCGCGGAGCGCGCCCTTATCGGCCACGCAGGCGTGGCCGATTGTGAGCCGAAGGCTCACACGGGCTTCGCCCGGTGTTGTGCCTCTTTGCAGCCCCTGCAAAACCGCTGCACCCTGCGGCTCTGTCCGTGTGCTGACCTACGCTTTGTTGCTTCGCCGCAGCAAGGTGCAGACCCCGCGTGGGCGAAGCCCTAATCGCGCCTTCGGCGCGATTCCCGCCGCGGGGCGGTTTTCGCGGACTTGTAAAATGTAGAAATCTAAGCCGTTTATAAGGCTTGCGTAAACTCATGGCGTGGCGGACAACATTCGCTTCGCGAATGTTGGGACTTCGCCCAACATTGTGCCTCTTTGCAGTCCCCTGCAAAAGCGCAACTTTTTGCGGCTCTGTCTGTGTGCTGGCTTGCACTTTATTGCTTTATCGCGGTAGGGTGCAGACCCCGCGTGGGCGAAGCCCGGGCGGCAGCGGAGCAGGGGCACACGGGCTTCGCCCACCCCCTTGCTTTCCTCGAAAAAATGTGCTATACTATCATTATCTAAACCTTGATCGGTCGGCGGACGATCTCTCCGCTGTCGTCGAGGACCGCCTCGAAAAGCGCGTAGTTCTGCGGGAGAGCCTCCCCCGTTCGGCGGGGAGAGTTGAACCCGAGCTCCGCCGCAAAGCGGTCAAGGTCGATGACGTGGACCCTGCGGCCGCGGCTTATCGCGTATTTCACGGTCATGAGGGTGCCGCTCGGCTGCGCGGGGGACATCGCCGCGATGACGTACTTCGACGCGTCGACCATGAAGCGGTTGCGCGCAAAAAATACGTTTTTGTTGTAGGTCTTGCTTAGGGTGACAAACTCGTTGCAGTTTCTTTTCAGGCGGAAATACTCCTCAGCGTCACGAAAGGATCGGCGGTTAGCCTCGCCCGCATAGGGTGAAACGCCGATGAGGCGAACCTCGGGATATTTGTCGCGAAGCCTGACGACCTGCTCGCCCGCCCAAATGTCCATGCCGGTCTGCATGCCGGTGTAGAAGGTGGTTATGCCGAGGTCGTGATACGCCTCGAGGGTGAGCATATACACCGTCGAGAGAAACATTTTCAGCTTCAGCGGGTCCTTGGTGTCAAAGGGAAATTTGGCCGGTCGGTGACCCGTAAAGCAGGCGGCGTTTGGCATTGTATCCATTTTTTGACCCCCAAAAAGTTTTTCTACCAAGTATTTTACACCAAATCCCCCCAAATTGCAATAGCCTTTTTCGGCAGGGAGAAATATACAAAGGAGTGTTTTTATGTCTCAGAAAAGGCCGAGCCAGACCCCTGTGCTCATCGTCTATGTCATAACGATGCTTGTTTCGCTCGTGATCTTCGGCAGCGCGGCGCTGTTTTTGCGCGAGCGCTTCGTGATCCGCCCCAAGCTCGAACGCGAGGCGTCGGCCCTCGGCTCCTCCTCCGACGAGGGCGAAGCCCAAGCCGAGGCGGATTATTCGCTGAACCGCGAGACAGTGCTCTTTGTCGGCGGCGACAGCGGCAAGATCAACGGAATGGCGCTTTTAAGGGTGCTACCCGACCTTCTTTCGGTGAGGGTGGTGCCGATATCCCCGCAGCTCCTTACGTCGGTCAACGGCACCGAGGGCACTCTTTCGGAGCTCTACAGCCTCGGCGGGCTGAACTATCTCGTCTCGGGGGTAGAGACTGCCTTCGGGGTCGAATGCGACCGCTACATCAAGATAACCGACGACGGCTGGTCAAATCTTGTCGAATATCTCGGCGGGACGTCGACATACAGCTTCCCGGAGGATATGTACTATAAAAACGAGACCACCGGGGAGATCACAAGCTTCTCCGCCGGCCAGACCACTCGAACCCTTTGGGGCGACGATATCCGCAGGATCATAACATACCCCCTTTACGCGGGCGGCAACGAGACGAGGCTGCAGGTCACAGGCGAGCTCAGCGTCGCGCTGATAAATTCGGCCTGCGCGCAGAATTCCTCGAGCATAATCTCGAACATGCAGAGCATTTTCAACGTGATCTTCAACGGCTCCGAGACGGACATAACCTCGCAGAGCTTCAAGGACGCCCGCGCGGCGTATGAGTACCTTGTCGGCAACTCGCGCAGCCCCGCGACCTACCGCATGCCCTCCGGCGGCCGGGACGAAAACGGCCGCTTCGTCCCGGCGGAGAGCTTTAAGGAGGAGCTGAGGGGGTACTTTGAGATGGGGTAGAAGTAAAAAGCCACGTGCACGCAAGCGCCCCCTCCCGGTAGGTAGGGCGTCATAAGGAAGTCAAAACTAATTTTCTTGAAACGGCATGATTTCGGTCACGCCGTTTCTCTTTGCTTTTCCGCTTGCAAAAGCTCGTTTATGGGTATGAAGTCCACAAGGTCGTACTGAATCCTAATCTTCTGCTTCTTCTTGCCGCTCGACTTGTCGGGCTTCTCAACGTAAATCGCCTTAACAAGCTCGCGCAAAGCATAAGGGGACAATTCTTTCAATCCATAGTACTTTTTTGCCTTTTTAATGAACAATTCAAGATTTTCAGCTTGCCGCTCCTGTTCTGCAATTTCTGCTTATAAAGATATAATCTCTGATTTGAGTGTTGTCCTTTTGCTCACTGACCCAAGTCAGCGGAAGTCCTGCCGCGATGTAAACGTCGGCAGAGGTCAGCTTGCGAATATTAAGCTCCCTTGCTATTGCCGCAAGGGTAAGGATATAGTAGTCGCCGTCGGTCATTTTGTCCGAGATAAATTCTTTGTGATTCTCACCGACGATATAATACCTGCCCTCATAGATAAGCATGTTGCTTTTGAAAGTCGGCTCCTTGTCATAAGCGGCAACGCCTGTTTTAAAGCAGCAGTGCGCGGTCTTGATATTCCCGTACCCGTGGTCTATTCCGATGATGATTTGATTGTTAGTATAGTTCATAATTTTGTCGTTCCTTTCTGCCCATGAGCAAAAGAAATGAGCAGCCGTTATCTATGCGAAAATAGCTGCTCTTGGATAAACGTTTAGTTGTTCAATAATTGCCTATCCACCATACAAACAATAATCCTATTCTATCGTTATGTTGGGAGACGTATTATCAAAAACCGTCCATTCACCGGATTTTGTATCTTGGGTCAGGTAAAATGTTCTGCATAACCGTCATCCAAAAATATCTTTGTAGTTTGGCTCAAGGTCCTATGAAGAAAATGCTTGTGCCGATTTTACCATGTCCTCAAAGCCGGAAATCTCGGCAATATCTCGCCCGGTGGCGTAATGCACCACATAATCGCCGCCGTCCACCGTTAGCCTGCTTCCGATAAAACTGTGACCATCGCCCCGAATTATCTCGTTCAGCGTTTCGTCTCCGTAATGTCCTTTCGCATAAACAGTGATTACAAGCTCATCACCAAGCTGTTCATTGTAGAACCGTGCCTCCATAACCGTGTCTGTTCCCTCCCCATAAAGAGCCACTTCATCTTCAAGTTCGTATCCCTCTATGATTTGTGTGGGAAATAACGCACCGAACGGTTCCGTATACGGGACATCCTCCCAAGCAACCGACGTATACTGTTCAGGCTCATGGGCTACATCGCTGTCCGGTAAAAGCGTCCGGCGGAGTATGCCTGTTACAGCGATTCCGATAATAAGGCAAAGGCAAGCCGCTACAGCTCCCCACTTCACCCAAATGGGTCTTTTGGATTTCTTCGTATAGCTGAGGGCTTCGTCAATGTACTTGCCGTCAAGCTCGCTCATAGCGTCGGAAAACCTCTTCGCGTTCATATGAATACCTCTCTTTCTGTCAGATATTGTTTCATTTTCTCGCGGATACGGGTCAGCCGGACGGAGATGTTTTTCTCCGAAAGCCCCATAAGATCGGCTATGTCCTTGCAGCTGTCGGCAAACCAATAACGGCGCATGAAAATAACGCGGTTTTCGGGAGTCAGCGTATCCAAAAAATCCCCAATGATACGGGCTAACTCCCCTGCTTCGATTTCATCTTCAACGGATTTTCGGTCTGCGATACAGCCCTCGATTTCCTCTAAGGCAACCGTATAGCGCCCGCCCCGTTTGGCCGCTTCCTTTCTCCAATAGTTTTTTAGTGAAATGTTCCGAACGATTTTCACAATGTAACTGAGAAGAGGGTCAGGGCGCGCCGGAGGAATAGCGTTCCATGCGCCTAAGTAAGCGTCGTTGACGCATTCCTCCGCGTCCTGCCTGTTGTTCACGATGTTGTATGAAAGGCTGCGGCAGATCGCTCCATATTTCATATCCAGCTCCCGTATGCCCTGCTCTGACCGTTCAAAGAACATCTCTATGATTTTTTCATCGTCTGTCATATCGCTGCCTCCTCGTATAATAATAAATGTAAGTTAGAAATAACCATATCAAGCTTCCCTCACAAAGTCTTGAATTGGTGAT
>CANQLR010000059.1 GCA_947624745.1 uncultured Clostridia bacterium
TCGCGCCTTTCTCTTGCCTTTTTTTCATGCATTTGTTCATTGCTGCATTTCTCCCTTCGTGATGTATTGCAGAAGTACTCGGAGAGCATGGCAGAAAACATCACAAGGGGATTGCAATATAACGCCGAAAATTGTATGGTCACAAACGGGCAGCTCCCGTTCGGGTACAAGGCTGATTCTTCGCTGCATTATGCTTTAGACGTTCCGAAAGATGAGATTGTCCGCGAGATTTTTATTCGCGTTTCCAACAGTGAGCCGATGGTGGACATCTACACCGACCTCAACAATCGAGGAATCCTCACGTCCAGAGGGAAGCCGTGGACAAAGAGCGGATTTAACAGCCTGCTCCACAACGAGCGGTACAAAGGTATATAGTCAGCCTTAAAATTCTAAGCACAAAGAACTACACACGCGAGCAGATTGCTGAATGGTTCAGCGTGCTGCAAAAAGGCGAGATTGATGACAAGCAATATCAGCAGCAAATCTTTGAACTGTTTCTGCGTAAAGCGTACATCTACGATGATAAAGTCAGACTGTTCCTTGACCTTTCCGCTTTCAGCGGCGATGAAGAAAGTTACGCGGACATGGATTTAGACGCTTTTGATGATTGTATCGAGGGCGAGGAAAATGTTCGCATAGGGTTCGATTTGAGCCACCACGGCGTCGCAAGCTTTGTATCGCTTGTGACGCCCTTTTTATAATTTGATTTCGGGCGTCACCGCTCACGCCGCTGCTCCGCCTTTACCCCACAAAATCCACGGATTTTGCGGGGCCCCGGGAAAATCCCTCGCGGATTTTTTCCAAATTTTTTGTAGAACTGATTGGCGAGAAATCACGCGCAAAGCGCCTCAAAGCCTTCTAAAAGGCAGCAGGTATGGTGCTGCAATCTATATAAACCGCAGAAAGTCCGTGCGCTTTGCCCACGGAAGCGATTGCTTTTCCGCAAACACGAGCGGGCGGTCGTTTATGCCCGCGAAGTGGGAGCGGCAAAAAGCAACGCTTACCGTTAGTGGGCTTCGAGTCCCATCGGGTCCACCAAAATTTGAAAAAAATTCCTCGCGGATTTTTTCCAAATTTTTTGTAGAACTGATTGGCGAAAAGTCACGCGCAAAGCGCCTCAAAGCCCAGTAAATCGCAGTTTGTTGAGCATTTGTCAAAACCTGTAAATCGCAGAAAGTCTGGGCGCTTTGCCCACGGAAGCGATTATTTCTCCGCAAGACAACCGAAGCGATCTTTTAACAACGCGATTAAAACTATTTGAGCCGACCGAGGCAATCGTTGTCGCCGAGGAAAGGCGAAAAGATAGTTTTAACGCTTTGTTTACCGAGGGCAGTAAAGCCGCAAAAATGTTGCTCTTACCACCCCCAAAAATTCTGATAGACTATTCCCCCCCGGCACATGCCGGGGGGACTTTTTTACCTTGATTCTTTTTCCTTCATGTGCTATAATATCCCCAAGGCGGTGATGTTATGCGGATACTTTTTTGCGACGACGACGGGGAGGCGATGAGGGGGCTGCGGGACGCGGTGCTTGAATACTTTCGCGCCTCGGGGCAGGCCGAGCCGGAGTGCGTTTTATGCCGGAGCGGCACCGAGCTTTTGGAGCGCGGGGAGGTCGGCGAGCTCGCGTTTTTGGACGTTGAAATGCCGGGGCTCGACGGGATACGCACCGGGGAGCGGCTGAAAAAGCTCAACCCGCGGATAAAAATAATCATCGTGACGTCATACCCCGACTATCTTGACGAGGCGATGAAATTCCACGTCTTCCGCTACCTCTCGAAGCCGGTCGACAAAAAGCGGCTGTTCCGCAATTTGGGGGACGCGCTCTACCAGATAAATACATATTCGAGGCCCATCGTAATCGAGACCGCCGAGGGGGTAAGGACGGTCGACGCCGAGGACATCATCTGCTTTGAATCGGAAAAAAGGCGGACCGTCGTTCACACCGTCGGCGGGAAGCTTTACAGCCGCGCGGGCATAGAGTACTGGCTCGAAAATATCGACGTGCCGAGCTTTTTCACGCCCGCACGGGGGTTTATTATCAACATGAAATATGTTTCGTTCTTTAACGATCAGATAATCAGGCTGATCGGCGGGGAGCAGGAAGTGACCGCCTATCTGTCGCGCAGGCGGCAGAAGGCCTTTCGGGATGCGTATATGCAGTATATGAGGTCGGTGCAATGAGCGGTTTTGAATGCGCGGCGGTCGCGCTGGTGCAGCTTGCCGAGGTTGTCATACATTATATTTACGCCGAATATCTGTTTTCGGGCAGGGTAGGCGGGGCGAAAAAGGCGGCGGTCTACGCCGTCGGGCATTTTGCGGTCTTTTTGGTCTGCATAATATTCGACAACGTTTTTCTGACCACCGCGGCAAACCCGGCGGCGCTCTTTTTCATACTTTTCGCGGTCTATTCCTGCGGGCCTGCGGCAGCGCTCTTCAATTCGGCAGTCCTGACCGCGATGATGGTGCTCTCCGAGGTCGCGAGCTGCGCCGTTCTGACTCTTCCGCTCGGGAACTTTTCCGCATACACGTCGGGCAGGGCGCCGTATCTCGCGCTCGTTGTTCTGAGCAAGCTTCTTTACACCGTTTTTTGCACCGCCGCCGCGAGGGTGTTCGGCCCTCACAAGTCGGAAAGCGGGGGAGGAGCGGGGCTCCTTCGGCTCTGCATAATGCCGGCGGCCTCGATCTCGGTCGCGGTTTTGGTGTATTATATCTTCATGACCGCGGAGGTACCGGCGCCCTTGCACGCGGCATCGTCGGTCTGCCTTCTTGCGCTTTTGGCGGCGAATATCTACGCCGTTTCGGCCTATGCGCGCTCGGAAAAGGTGAACAGGGAAAACCTCGAGATAAAGCTCGCGAAGCAGCGGGACGAGTATGACGCGGAATATTACAGAATGCTGGAGGAGCAGTATGAGCGGCAGAGAATACTCATCCACGACGTCAAAAACCACATGCAGGCGATAAACGGGCTTGCCGCCGAGGGAAACAGCGCGGAGATCCGAAGATATATCGCCGAGTGGAGCGGGGACGGGGCTCTCAAAAAACAGACGAGGTACTGCCGCAACGTGATCCTGAATATCATCGTTTCCGAGACGGCGAGGGAGTGCGAGAGGAGCGGGGTGGAGTTTCACTGCGACATTCGGGATAAAAGCGTTGATTTTATCAGCGACACCGACATTTCCGCACTGTTCGGGAATCTTCTCTCGAACGCCTGCGAGGCGGCGAAAGGCTCCAAAGAAAAGCTCGTGGAGCTTGATATCAGGATCAGGCCGGAGCAAAAGCTGACGGTCGTGAGGGTCGGGAATTCCTGCGACGAGCCCCCGAAAAAGAGCGAAAACGGCCTGTTTTTAAGCCGCAAGCAGGACGGCGGGAACCACGGCCTCGGGCAGAAAAGCATAAGAAGGATAGTTGAAAAGTACGGCGGATCGGCGGAGACGTATTACGACGAGGGGGAGAGACGGTTTGAGACGGTGATGGTGTTTGGGGGAGGGGGTAGGGGCTACGCCCGGCAGGCAAGGTGAGCCCCCTCCCGATGGGAGGGGGATTATTTCTGCGTGTAGCAGAGCTTCTTCGCATATCTGATTTCTGACCTCTGATCTCTGCGCATCTGGAGGGGCGAAGCCCCGAGGCGCCCGGAGGGCGCCTCGCCGCCGCACATGAAGTGCGGCGGGTGAGACTGCGAAGCAGACTCACTGGGCTTCGCCGCGCTAGGTCTGCACATTTTAATGTGAGGAGGCATGGAGTGCGGGGGCAAAGCCCCCGCCGGCCACGGAGTGGCCGGCGAGCCGGGAGCCGCAGGCTCCCGGCCGCGCGGAGCGAAGCTCCGCGCATGGGGCTTTGCCCGGTGCGGGTCTGCACTTTGTGTCTCTGACGCAGTAAAGTGCGGACTTGCACATAAAAGTAGAGGCAGGAAAGCGGGGGATTTTGCAAGAGCGGTGGAGAGGCACCGACCGAGGGCGAAGCCCCAACGCCCACGGAGTGGGCGTTGTCCGCCGTAAAAAAGCCTTCTGACAGGTTTTGGAAAGACTGTGAGCTCGACTTTGAACAAATTTTCAAAATTTTGCAACGGCGGGAATTGCGCCGAATGGCGCAATTAGGGCTTCGCCTCCTGCTTTCTGCGCTTTTTCCTATTTTGATATTGCCCTGCATTAGCTGCCATAAGGTATTCGCGTCGCTCATGCTATTTAAAGTGCCCTCCCCCAGCCAAGATTTCAGCAAAAATTACGACTATGTTACCCCCCTCCCAATGGGAGGGGGCTTGACATTGCGCCAAAGTTGTTCCCCACGGCTCTGTCATCTGACCTCTGCCTTCTGCGCGTCTGGTGGGGCGAAGCCCCATGCGCGGAGCTTCGCTCCGCGCGGCCGGGAAGCTTAGCTTCCCGACACGCCGGACACGAAGTGTCCGGCGGGGGCTTCGCCCCTCGGGCGGTGCCTCTACCGTAATTTGCTGAGGGTCACATGGCTTGCGCCTCTGTCTGTGCGGGTCTGCACTTTACTGCGTTAAGGAGGGGGAAGCGATGGCAATGCACGGGCGAAGCCCGGGACGGCAGCGGAGCTGCCGCCATGCCCGCCGCACGGAGTGCGGCGGGCGGGTGCGCGCATAGGGTCCCACAAAGTCCGTGGACTTTGTGGGGAGAGGAGGAGCAGCGGAATGAGCGAGCCCCGACGCTCGCGGAGGGGCGAGGGATATGGAGCTTGCGACGACGTGCGCACCTCGGGCTTCGCCCCACCGCAGCAAATTGCAGACACCGCGCGGCGAAGCCCCGTGCGGCAGCTTCGCTGCCGCCACGCCGAACACGCAAGCGTGTTCGGCGCCGGCGCACTCCGTGCGCCGGCGGGGCTTCGCCCCCTCCCCCATTTTCAGCCGCCCCTTTCTCCCCTCCCACTTCGCCCCCTCCCCTCCCAGTCTGCACCCCACCCCCTCCCCAATTGTAAACTTTCTGTTAATAATACACTTGTAGTATTGACAAATCCTCACTACAGGTGTAGTATATACTTGTGATCACAAAAATTTTCGAGGAGGTATCGGCATGGAGGAAAAAATTCCCGACGCGGAGCTTAAGGTGATGAACGTTTTGTGGCGCGACGGCCCCTGCCCCGCAAAGCATATCGCCGAGGAGCTCGCGAAAACCGACGGCTACAACGTCAACACGACCTACACGCTCATCAAGCGCTGCGTGAAAAAAGGGGTCGTCGAGCGCGCCGAGCCGGGGTTTGTCTGCCGGGCGACTGTGACGAAAAGGGAGGTCCAGGGCAGCCGCGCCATGGATCTCGTCGACAAGATGTTCGGGGGCTCGGTCGACAGCCTTTTCGCGACGCTTTTGGACCAAAAGCAGCTCACCCGCGAGGAGATCGAGAACCTGAAAAAGCTCGTCTCGGAGCTTAAGTGAGGCGGCCATGAGCGTATTTGAATTAAGCCTTCGCGGCGGCGCCGTGATACTTTTGGCGATGATTATCCGCGGGATCTTCCGCTCGCGGCTGCCGAGGTCTGTCGCTGTAATTTTGTGGGAGATATCGCTTCTCAACCTCTCGCTGCCGTTTCGGTTCGCGCTGCCTAAAAGCCGTGCTGCTGCGCCGACTGCGGGCGTTTTTTGGGGCGAGAGCGCGGATCCCGCTGCTCTTGCGCAGATAAATTTGCCGGGCGAAACGGCGGCCGCAGTCCCGGTCCTTCGGGCGATATGGCTCGCTGGGGCGGCGGCGCTTGCCTGCTACTTTTTGGCGGCATACGCTTGGGGACTAATGCGCTGCACTCCGGCGGAGCAGGCAAAAAGCCCGCATATAGACCGGTTTTTAAGCGATCACCCGCTCAAAAGGACCGTCTCGGTAAGGGTATCCGAAAAGGTCTCGACGCCGCTGACATACGGGATCATCCGCCCGGTGATACTTCTCCCGAAAAGCTTAAACATTCAAACCGAAAAGCAGCTTAACTGTATCCTTCTTCACGAGCTTTGCCACATAAAGCGCTTCGACGGGCTTTTGAAGCTTTGGGCGAACGCGGTGCTCTGCGTGCACTGGTTCAACCCGCTCGTCTGGGCGATGAGGCGGCTTCTGGACAGGGATATCGAGCTGCGGTGCGACGAAAGCGTTCTTAAGGAGCTCGGGCCGGACAGCCGTGAGATATACGCGATGACTCTCATCGGACTTAAGGAACAAAGAAGCGGTTTTTCGGCCATAGGCTCGGGCTTCGGTAAGAGCGCCGTTCAGGAAAGGATCGAAGCTATCATGAAATTCAAAAAAAGAAGTGTTGTTACGGCAGCTCTGGCGGGCGTTCTTGCGGTGAGCGTTCTGTCCGCAACGGTCTTTGCCATTAGCAGGGCGTCGGAGAGCCGGAACGGCTCACTCACCCGCCCGGAGCAGTATAAAATGACCTTCCCGGACGACGACGGGGTCAGCTATGTCAGAATGAGCCCGTCCGCCGAGGGGCACGTCTACGAGTGCGACGGATTTACCTTCGAGGGTCGGGTGATCTTCACCGACGAAAACGGCGAGCCGTTCAGTGCTGTGATAGGCGAAAGCGACAATATTTCGCTGATCCTCGACAACAGCGAGGCGACCGATTTTACCGGCGAAATGGGCTTTATTTCGGGCGGCGAGAAGGTGAAGAGCGCCATGCACGACCCCGAGAGCCTGCCCTTCCCCTGCGCCGAGTGGGGAATCTCCCACGAATTCGACGACGACGCGGAGTTCTCGCCCTACCTCGAATCGGAGGAAACGGCCTACGTCAGGCACGCGACTCTGCGGCTTAACACCGCGTCCTTCGCCGTGATCGGCGGCGACGAGAGCCGGATCTGCGACACTCCTCTCGAGGAGGCCGCGGTTCTCACGCTCGATATGTCGGAGGAGGCGCAGTTCTCGCAGGGGCTGACTGCGAACCTCGAAGCGGGCGACCGTGTGACGGTGAACGTCGACTTTGACGACGGCGCCGAGGACATTCGCTGGCAGCTTTGCGCCAGTAAACTCGGCGACGACGCTTTCCCGGTCGACGTCAGGACCGGCAGAAAGTGCGACTGCAGCGAGATTTTCGACATTTCGGAAGGCGGCGACTATATATTCAAGATAATTAACTGTTCTGAGAACGGGATCACCGTCTCCTCCGCCGAAATAACCGTCGAGAAAAGGACGAAATTCACCGAGACCTCGGCAGAAAACGGCACGGACGGGCTGACCGCCAACCTCGCTGCAAGCGATTTTGAGGAGTACGACGACTTCGGCGACGTCCTCGGCTTCAAAAATTGCAAAATTAAGTCCGAGGAGACCGCGCCGCACTTCTTCACCCGGAGGTTTTACGCCGAAATTGACGGGGAGCTCAGGTGCATCGCCGAGATGTTCGACCGTGGCGAGGGGAACGCTCCCGAGGCGTACTGCCGCGACCTCGACGGCGACGGCGTGGAGGAGCTCATCTGCAACTGTGTGGCCGGCGACGGCTGGCAGTCGGTCGTCGTCTATCGCCGCAGCGGCGAGGGCGTTGAGATGGGGCTTCTTCGCGGGGAGTTTTACGACCGCCTCGGCGCGGTGAATTTCGGGCCGGGGTCCTCGGCCGAGCGCTACGACCCCGCGACGGGGTTTGAGGTCGCGTACTATACCGAGGCTCCGAGCGCAGACTTCGAGCCCGAGAGGAAAACCGCGGGGTTTGCGGCGGGAATTGAGAATTTTGAGTTTTGGGGGTATGGGGAGAGGTGAGGCGAAGCCCGGGCGGCAGCGAAGCTGCTGCCATGCCGGCCCCGCAGGGGCCGGCGGTGCGCCTGCGAAGCAGGCGCACACGGACTTCGCCCTGTCAGATAGCAGAAGACAGAGCTGAAGCGCATCAGTCCAAAGGATTGAGCAGACAACCCACGAGCAGCATAAGGTATTCGCTCGCGGGCGAGCTCATGCTATTTAAAGCCTCCACCCCCTGCCTCATCGCAGCAAAGTGCGGGTCTGCACGGGCGAAGCCCGGTGAGCCTGCTCCGCAGGCTCATCCGCCGCACTTCGTGCGGCGGCGAGGCGCCCTCCGGGCGCCTCGGGGCTTCGCCCACCCCCTGCCCCTCCGTCTCCTTTGCAAACCGTCCGACCCTTGTGCCTCTACCTGTATGTACTGACCTGCACTTTCCTGCCCCACCGCACCAACCCGCATCCCCCGCGC
>CANQLR010000060.1 GCA_947624745.1 uncultured Clostridia bacterium
TGTAGCTTAGGCAATAAAGACAAACAAGACACGGAAAGCTCCGCATCTTGTCCGTATTTATTATATTAGCAAAGGAGCAAACCATGAAAAAACAGGCCTTTAACCCCTATCTTCCGTCGTGGGAGTATATTCCCGACGGCGAGCCATACGTCTTCGGCGACAGGGTGTACGTCTACGGCTCGCACGACCTCTCGAACGGCTGGGTGTTCTGCCTCGGCGACTATGTGTGCTGGTCGGCGCCGGTCGATGATCTCGGAAACTGGAGGTACGAGGGGGTAATTTATCCCAAGACGTCAGACCCGCTCAACAAGGACGGCAGAATGTGCCTTTACGCGCCGGACGTGACCGTAGGCCCCGACGGCAGGTATTATCTTTACTATGTTTTGGACAAGGTGTCGGTGGTTTCGGTCGCCGTGTGCGACACGCCTGCCGGGAAATACGAGTTTTACGGGTATGTTCACTATCCCGACGGGACCCGCCTCGGCGAGCGCGCGGGGGACGAGCCCCAGTTCGACCCCGGTGTTATCACCGAGGGGGACGTGACCTATCTCTACACCGGCTTCTGCGGCAGGGGAGACAGGTCGAGGAGCGGCGCGCAGGCGACGGTTTTGGAGAGCGATATGCTCACCGTCAAAGAGGCGCCGGTCATAATCGCGCCGGGGTGCATGTATTCCGCAGGAACGGGCTTTGAGGGCCACGCGTTCTTTGAGGCTCCGTCGATAAGAAAGATCGGGGATACATACTACTTCGTATATTCTTCCGAGGTCATGCACGAGCTCTGCTACGCAACGTCGAAAAAGCCGCGCGATGGCTTCAAGTACGGCGGGGTCATCGTCTCGAACGGAGACATCGGCATTTCGAGCTATAAGCCCGCCGGGAAGGTGATGTCGAACATCGGCAACAACCACGGCTCGATCGTCGAGATAAACGGCGAGTGGTACATTTTCTATCACAGGCAAACCAACGGCACATGGTTCTCGCGGCAGGGCTGCGCCGAGAAGATAAAGGTCATGCCGGACGGGAGCATCCCGCAGGTCGAGATCACGTCCTGCGGCCTGAACGGCGGGCCGCTTAAGGGCGAGGGAGAGTATCCCGCATACCTTGCCTGCCACATTTTCAACTTAAGCGACGACCGCAGGAACGCGAAGATCGTTCAGGACGGCGGAGACGGCGACGAGAACGAGGGCTATATCGCCGGCATTCACGACGGCGTTTGCGCGGGGTTCAGATACTTCGACTGCAAGGGCGTAAAAAGGATCGGCGTGACGGTCAGGGGCTACTGCGGCGGCGAGTTTAACGTTAAAACCGCGTGGGACGGCGAGGTGCTCGCGACGGTGAGGGTCATCAGCGCGAATATCTGGCAGGAGTTTACCTCGGAAATAGCGCTGCCCGACGGCGTGAATGCGATCTATCTTGAATATAAGGGCGGAGGCGACCCGCAGCTAAAGTCGTTCACTCTTTATAACTGATTTTGTTAATTTTTTCAAATGAAAGGAGCATTATATCATGTTAAGGATCGCACAGACAGAAAACGGTAAGGTCAGGGGCATAGAGGCCGCCGACCCGAGGATTACGGCGTTTAAGGGGATACCCTTTGCCGCGCCGCCGGTGGGCGAAAACCGCTGGAGAGCGCCGCAGCCCGCCAAAAACTGGGAGGGAGTCCGCGACTGCTTCCGCTTCGCGCCCATCTCAATGCAGGACACCCCGGGCGTAGGCACCGACATCTACTGCCGCGAGTGGCACGTCGACCCCGAGATCGCGATGGGGGAGGACTGCCTTTATCTGAACGTCTGGACGCCCGCGAAATCGGCGGACGAGAAGCTTCCGGTGTACGTCTGGTTCTTCGGCGGGGGACTTCAGTGGGGCTATCCCGCCGAGATGGAGTTCGACGGCGAGAGGCTCGCGCGGCGCGGGATAGTCGTAGTTTCGGTAAACTACAGGCTTAACGTCTTCGGATTCATGGCTCACCCGGAGCTCACGAAAAACCAGCCCGACGGGCCTGCCAACTTCGGCTCGCTCGACCAGCAGGCGGGGCTTCGGTGGGTAAAACGCAACATCGCGGCCTTCGGCGGAGACCCCGAGGAGGTCACCATCGGCGGACAGTCGGCGGGCGGCGGAAGCGTCATGAGCCAGCTTTGCTGCAGGGCGAACGAGGGGCTCTTCAAGCGCGCGATAATCATGTCGGGAATGATCAAGAGCCCGTATATGCCGGGCGGCATCGGCACCCCGAACACCCTCGCGAACGCCGAAAAGCTGGGCGAGGAGTTCGTTAAGTCCATGGGCTGCAGCTCGATAGACGAGGCAAGAAAGGTCGACGCGAAAACCGTTTTGCAGAAATATAACGAGTTCGTGTCGAACCACCCGAGGTTCTTTACCGTCCAGGACAACGTATTTTCGACCGGCGAGCCGTATCAGCAGATACTCAAGGGCGATTGTGTGAACGCGGTAATTATGGCCGGAAACACCGGCGACGAGTTCCCGAGCTTTATCCGCGCCGACTCGGAGGAGGATTACAGGGAGAAGGTCAAGAATATCTTCGGCGGCAAGGCAGAGAGGTTACTTGAGCAGCCCGAGGCGAAATACCGCCTCGACGGATTCTGCGCGAAGACCGCCGGTATCGAACACACCTGCAAGGCGCTGTTCGCCGAGATCAATAAGCAGGGCAGGCGCGGCTATTACTATCGCTTCGAGCCGGATATCCCCGGTTGGGACGACCCCGGCACCTTCCACTCGGTAGACCTGTGGTTCTGGTTCGAGACGCTCGCGAAGTGCTGGAGACCGTTCGTCGGGCGGCACTATGACCTCGCAAGGCAGATGTCCGACTATCTTTGCAACTTCGTCAAGACGGGCGACCCGAACGGCGTAGATCTTTCGGGGTTCACGCTTCCCGATTGGAAGCCGTTCTGCGACGAGACGCCGGTAGAGATGCGCTTCACCGCCGACGGAGCCAAGCCCGAGACGGAAAAGAAGACCGAGTTCGCCGAGATTCTCCGCGAGAAGATCATAAAGGGATAAAATAGGCATGATAAAGCCCCGCCGGGAAGCTCCCGACGGGGTTTAGCTTTGTCAGTTTCTTATGTTTATGAAGCGCAGGTAGTTCTTTTCGCGCATTTCGGTTATCGTCGAGGTCTTCCACTCGCCGTCGCCGAAGCTGTAGCTTATCGTCTGGCCGTCGATCCACTTGATGTCGGGGGTCACGCCGCGGACGGAGTGTATCGCCACGCGGGAGGAGTAGCCGACCTCGGCAAGGGTGAAGTAGCGGTATTTTTTGTCGAGATCGTTCGGCTCGACGACTATCATGACCTTGCCGCGGGAGTTGTCCTGTACGTCGACGATGTAGAAGCGGTACTTGCCGTCCGGCGAAACGCTCATGGCGTTTAAATTATCTATCTTCGCGGCGTCGTATTCGGCCAAAATTTCCGGGGGAGAGTCGGCCGTGAGCTTTGTTTCGACGCTCGACCCGCCGAAGAGGGTGGAGGCTATCATGAAAATGACCAGCCCGACGACGTAGAGAAGAATGTAGATGGTGCCCATGATGACCTTTGTGGATTCGGAGGCGGAGCAGGCGAAGAAGAGTATCAGCGCGACCGCAAGAGGCGGGACAAAGAGCATCGGGCGGGAGAAGTTGAATATTATAAGCAAAAATACGGGAAGCGGCAGGAGCATCGAGATTATCCTCGTCGGGAGCATCTTTCTTGAATAGAATAAAAGCACCAGAAACAGAACGGAGACCACGATGTAGATTATCTCGAAGGCGCGCTCGCTGTTGAAGTGTATCTCGTAAAGAAACGTCCAGTAGGAAAGTATCCCGACGAAGGCAAGATACGCGAGGCAGAGCACCGATATCCCGAATTGCAGCCACTTGTTTGAAAGTACAGTTTTCATTTTGACCTCCTATGAATCGAGCTTCAGAACGCTCATGAACGCCTCCTGCGGCACTTCGACGGTGCCTAACTGGCGCATGCGCTTTTTGCCCTCTTTTTGCTTTTCAAGAAGCTTTTTCTTTCTTGTGATGTCGCCGCCGTAGCACTTCGCCAGAACGTCCTTGCGGTATGCCTTTACCGTCTCGCGGGCGATTATCTTTCCGCCGATGGCGGCCTGTATCGGCACCTCGAACATCTGGCGGGGGATATTCTCCTTCAGCTTTTCGCAGAGCCTCCTTGCGCGGTTGTAGGCGCGGTCGGAGTGGACGATGAAGCTCAGCGCGTCGACTATCTCGCCGTTCAGAAGAAGGTCGAGCTTTACGAGCTTCGACGGCGCGTAGCCGAGCATCTCGTAGTCGTAGGAGGCATAGCCCTTTGTGCGGGACTTTAAGGTGTCGAAGAAGTCGTAGATGACCTCGTTCAGCGGGAGCTCGTAGTGGATATCGACCCGCTTGTCGTCGATGTATTTCATGTCCTTGAAGGTGCCGCGGCGCTCCTGGCAGAGCTCCATGACGTTTCCGACGAAATCGGACGGGGTGAAGATGTGGGCGTTGATGATAGGCTCCTCGGCGAGCTGTATCTGCCCCGGGTCGGGGTAGTTGGTCGGGTTGTCGATGAAGCGCACCTCGCCGTTTGTAAGGGTGACCTTGTATATTACCGACGGGGCGGTGGTGATGAGATCCAAATTGTACTCCCGCTCCAAGCGCTCCTGAATGATGTCCATATGAAGGAGTCCCAAGAAGCCGCAGCGGAACCCAAAGCCGAGGGCGACCGACGTTTCCGGCTCGAAGGTGAGGGAGGCGTCGTTCAGGCGGAGCTTTTCAAGGGCGTCCTTGAGGTCGCCGTATTTCGCGCCGTCGGCGGGATAGATCCCAGAAAACACCATCGACTGGACGTTTCGGTATCCCGGCAGAGCCTCGGCGCAGGGGGAAAGCGCGTTTGTCACGGTGTCGCCGACCTTGGTGTCGGAGATGCTTTTTATCGAGGCGGTGATGTAGCCGACCTCGCCGGCTTTTAGTATCCCGGAGGGGATCAGTTCGGTCGCGCCCATGTATCCGACCTCGACGGTCTGAAACACCGCGCCGGTGGCCATTAAAAGTATCTGCTCGCCGACCTTAAGGGTGCCCTCCTTGACCCGGACGTAGATTATAACGCCCTTGTAGGGGTCGTAAACGCTGTCGAATATCAGGCATTTTAGGGGGGCGGTCTCGTCGCCCTTGGGGGCGGGAACGCCGCTCACGACTTTTTCGAGCACCTCGCGGATATTTATTCCCTGCTTCGCGGAAATTCGCGGGGCGTCCTCGGCGGGAAGGCCGATGACGTTTTCTATCTCGGAGATGACCGCCTCGGGGTCAGCGCTCGGAAGGTCGATTTTATTTATCACGGGGAGCACCTCGAGGTCGTGCTCGATGGCAAGATAGGTGTTGGCAAGGGTCTGCGCCTCTATCCCTTGCGACGCGTCGACCACCAAAAGCGCGCCCTCGCAGGCCGCAAGCGAGCGGGAGACCTCGTAGTTGAAGTCAACGTGGCCGGGGGTATCGATGAGATTGAAGATATAGTCGCGGCCGTCGTCGGCGTGATATTTTAAGCGGACGGCGCGGGCCTTTATCGTTATGCCGCGCTCCCGCTCGATGTCCATGTTGTCAAGGAGCTGCTCCTCCATGTCGCGCTTGGCGACGGTCTCGGTAAGCTCCAAAATGCGGTCGGCAAGGGTGGACTTGCCGTGGTCTATATGAGCGATAATGCAGAAATTTCTTATATTTTCCTGTCCCATAGCTTCACCTGTATCTCGATTTTCGTTACATTCAAAGCTATTATAACACATTTTATGTCGATTGTAAAGGGGCGGGAGGGCTAAATTTTATCATGCGTAGGAGGCAATAATGAAGCGGGAATGAAAAGTCAATGAAAAAAGCGTAAAAACATTTGCATTTTTCGGAATATATGATATAATGTATTGTATAAGCGATTTCAGCGATCATTTTTTCGGAGGTCGATAATATGCCAAAATATATAGGTCAGCCCTGCACTTCCTGCCGCAACGTCTTCAAGGAGGGTGACGAGATAGTCGTCTGCCCCGAGTGCGGCTCGCCTTATCATAAGGAATGCTACAGGCTGGAGGGGAAGTGCGTCAACACGCTGCTTCATGAAAGCGGCAGCGAATGGCACCCCGAGCCGGTAGTCATGCCCGCGCCCGCAAACGCGACGGACAGGGTCTGTCCGAACTGCGGCACTCACAATAATTTAGAGGCTTATTTTTGCACCAACTGCGGCACGCCGCTTTCCGCCGACCGCCCGGTGAGACCGATCCAGCAGCCCGATCAGCAGCAGGCGCCGAACATGGGCATGCCCGGCTATATGCCGCCGTATGTCAATGTCAGGACCGTGTCGAACGACACCGACATCGACGGGAACACGGTCGGGGAGTATTCGGCGTATGTCGGCAAAAACAAGGCGTACTACTATATCCCGAAATTTTTGCGGTTCGCCTCGAAAAACGGCGGAAAATTCAGCTTTAACCTGCCGGCGTTCTTCCTCTCGCCGTTCTGGTTCTTCTATCGGAAAATGCCGCAGTGGGGGATCCTGACCCTGGTCCTCAGCATCGTGACCGGGATCCCGACGATACTGCAATACTTCCTTTACGGCACGGGGATGGCGTTTCTGAACTCGGCGGGGTTCGCGATGATAGCGATGCTCTGCGGGCTGGTCAACTGGATAATGAGCTTTGCCTGCGGGATTTTCGGTAACTATCTTTACTATAGAAAGGCGAAGGCGGACATTGAGTATATCAAGGCGAACGAGCCCGACGTGACCCGCCGCGAGCCGCTTTATGTGCAGAAGGGCGGCCCGTCGGTCGCGTACCTTGCGATATCCCTCGCGGTGCTTTTCGCGGTGTCGATGGTGATCTCGGCGGTGATCATGCCGGGGGTGGGGTAAAAAGAGGGGAGAGTTCAAAGTACTAAAAAGGATTTACCCCGCTTTCCTTAATGGGCAAAATACTAAAAAGGTTTCGCCGGCCTTTTCTCAAAAGGCCGCAGGATCAAATGCAAGCTGGTTTTGTTCCTGCTCGACTGCTCTCGGCGGAAACGATTGCCTCGGTTGTCTTGCAGACAAAACCCCGCGTGCATAGGGCGGCGCCCCTCGTCGCCCGTCGCAACGGGCGAAATCCCCCTTTTCAAAACTATCGCAGGAGGGTAGGCCAAACAGTCCGGTGGACTGTTTGGCCGTAGGGGACCCTCGACGGGGGTCCCTTACTTAAATCCACAATCTATTTCCATGCTTGCAAACGTAACATCATCACCTTATAATCGCTCCTATCCCGCAGAGGAAAGGGGGTGATTTTATATTTGCTGATTTGTAAAAAGTTAGAGAAAATCTGAAAAGTTCCTACGAAGTTTTGTACGATTTCAGGCATAGGTAAAATCGCTTGTTATCGCAATATGTGTCGAAAATCTGCAAAAATTTGCGCTGTGAGGCGTTCTGGAGGTGGGGGCAGGGTAATTTCATTGTCAGGCTGAAAAGCAGCTTTATGTAAGAAAAAAGGTCAAAAACAACACATTTTATCACCGACCGGTATCGTAGGGTATCGGTCGGGGATTTTCATCTTTATAGCAAAGCAAACTGTTGTCAGAGTAACCAAAAGTCAGCCTTAAACAAGGGACAAAATCGTTTATTTAGATATAAATTTTGCTAAAAAATAAAAAATCTTTCGCAAAGTTACATCATTTGCGAAAGACTCAAATCATGTTTGCATTATAACACATCCACAAAAGAAATGCAATAGTTTTATGAAAATTTCTAAAAATTCAGCAAAAATATACGAACAAAATGTCAAAAATCATTCGTTTTGACCCAATTTTGCGACTTTCTGCAGTCAAATCGCAGTCGGAAATATTAAATCAGAACACTAATTTTTGGGCATTTCTGCAAAAACAGTCAGCTCACATCGCAGTCAGAGAAAGTGTCACTCGCCGTCTTTGAGATGAGGATTCATCAAAAAGGTGGCTTTTTTGTGCCTTTTCGGGCGGCTTCGTATTTCTTTCGCAAATGATGTAACTTTGCGAAAAGCAAAAAGTCGAAAAATGCGAAAAAAGACCGGGGGGGGGGTAACAACCCCTTGCGCCTCGCAAAGTG
>CANQLR010000061.1 GCA_947624745.1 uncultured Clostridia bacterium
GATGATATGAAGCGTTACATTTACGCCGACAACGCCGCTACCACAAAATTGTCCTCTTCTGCGCTTGACGCCATGCTTCCGTGGCTTCAGAGCGATTTTGCCAACCCGTCGCAGCCCTACTCGTTTTCCCGCGCTGCAAAGACTGCCATTAAAGAATCTCGGCAGGTTATCGCCGACTGCATAGGAGCTTCGAACGATGAGATCTTCTTCACCTCCGGCGGCACTGAGAGCGACAACTGGGCAATCAAAGGAAGTTCCGTCTCGCGCACCATCATCACTTCCGAAATCGAGCACCATGCTGTTCTGAATTCCTGTAAAGCTATGGCAGCGGGCAGTGCTGATGTTAAATATTTAAAACCTACGAGCGATGGAGTTATTTTGCCTGATAATCTTGAAAAAAACATCTCCTACACGTCGCTTGTGTCGATTATGCTTGCAAACAACGAAATCGGAACAATTCAGCCTATCCGTGAGCTTTGCGAGATTGCCCATGCTCACGGCGCGCTTTTCCACACTGACGCGGTGCAGGCGGTCGGGCATATTCCTGTTGATGTGCAGTCGCTCGGTGTGGATATGTTGTCCGCGTCGGCGCATAAATTCAATGGCCCCAAAGGTGTCGGATTTTTATACATAAAAAGCGGCACGCATATTTTGTCTTTACATGACGGAGGAAGTCAGGAGGACGGCAAGAGGGCGGGCACCGAAAATGTCGCGGGGATAGTCGGCATGGCGACGGCGCTGAAAGAAAATCGCGAAAGAATGTCCGAAACAGCAAAACGGCTGTACGGCTATGAAAAGCTCCTGATCGACAATCTTTCCGGGCTCGATTTCATACGAAGCGGCGGCGAGAACCATCTCCCCGGAGTCATAAACCTCTCTTTCAAAGGTGCAAGCGGCGAGGCAATTTTGCACCGCATGGATTTAAAGGGCATCTGCATTTCGACCGGTTCAGCCTGTGACAGCGTTAATACGCAGGTTTCCCACGTCATCAGGGCGATAGGTGTTCCCGAGGAATATGCTCAGGGAACGATTAGAATCTCACTCGGCGCGGACAATACCGAGGAGGACGTAACCGCAATTGCTAATGCCCTAAAACAAATTCTTTCAAATTAGGAGGAGCTATGGAAAATCTTTGCGACTTAAGCGTGATTTTGAGCGAGCTTCTGGTAAACGGCACGATGAAGTCCGCCGTATATTTCCACAAAATCGACGAATCAAACGGCTTTTTGAGCAACTGGTATCCCTCGGATTTTGAAATCGACGGCATGAAATTCTGCAATGTTGAGCAGTATATAATGTATCGCAAATGCACTGTTTTCGGTGATTTTAAGGCTGCCGAGGCGGTTATGGCGACAAGCGATCCCGAAATACAAAAAGCCATTGCCGGCAAGGCTCAGGGCTATAATGAAACGATATGGAACGGACTTAGGCAGGTTGTTCTGACCCGCGCGCTCATCGCAAAATTTGAACAGAACCCGAGCCTGCGCGAAGCACTGTTGAAAACCGAAAACGCCTATCTTGTCGAATGTTCCAGAAGCGATAAAATTTGGGCGTGCGGACTGTCGCTTTACGATGATGCGCGAAAGGATATCTCCAACTGGCGCGGGACGAATATTTTAGGCTTTGCGCTGATGGAGGTCAGGGAGATTCTTAAAAGAAATAACGAATTGTAATGAAAAAATTTACCGAAGCAAACTGTGAGATGATTTGCAGGCACTGTAAATTTCAAAATTCCGAAAAATGCAGCGATTGTAAAAAGAACAGCACTGAATCCTCTATCTTATATGACTGCGAAAACTTTTATTATGCGTTTAAGCTGATTGAGAATTATCACAAAGCTCCTGCTTTTACCGGGGATATTGAGCAGTATCGGAAAGAAATGACAGAATATGAAAAGAACTCAGAAGACATTCCGAGCCTAATGCAACCGCTTGTTGTCAACGGTGCCTTGGCGTTGGAACTTGCGCTTAAATATCTGATTTATAAAGAAAACGGCGAATTTGATTGCACGCATAACACTCAAAATCTTTATAATTCTTTGCCAAATCCGCATAAAATTGTGTTGACGAAAGAGATATTTAAAGAGCTTCATCAAAACGACGAAACCATGCAATTTAATCTTCATAGCATTGCAAATCTATTTGAGCATGGTAGATATAGCTTTGATTATAATTCCCTCGGATATTCAAACTTTTTCACCGAGATTGTTCATGTGGTTTGCGATTACGCTTTATCATTTAAATCTAAAGATTTCGACGCGATAATTTAATTTTTAAGCATTAAAATATCAATGCCATATTTTTGTCAATTTATACTAATTCATGCCCTCAAAATTTATTCAATATTCCATCTTCCTTTTCTTGTTTCGCTATGATATAATGCTTTAAAGTCATAAAGTAAAGGAGACATTTCCATGACCCCGACTTCCTCATCTGATAAAAAATACGTCATATACTCCCGCAAGTCGAAGTTCACCGGCAAGGGCGAGAGCATCGAGAGCCAAATCGAGCTTTGCCGTGCACCTCGGTGAGCAGATCGACGTCGACAAGGACGGCAACGCTCTCACTCTCATCGACATTTTGCCTGCTGAGGGGAATCTTTGTGAGGAGGTCGACCTGCGTATCAATTCCGAGGTCCTTCGCCGCAAGATTTTTGAGGTGTTGGACCCGCGCGAACGGCGTATCATCGCGCTCCGCTACGGTCTTGCCGGCGGCGCCCCTCTCACCCAGCGCGAGGTCTCAAGGCTTGAAAATATATCCAGAAGCTACGTCTCGAGGATCGAAAAACGGGCGATAGATAAACTGGCGGGGGAGATAAGGAGGTAGGGGAGGAAAACCGGGCTGTAGTCCCGCTTAATAAATCAAGTGAATTAAAAAAGGGGGCCGAATTTCTTCGACTCCCTCAAGTATGCATCCGAAAACGTATAACTAGATCAACTATCTCGACGAATTGAGAGTACAGATATAATTAGAAAGATTATTTAATGCCAAATTTTGATAAGTTAAGCAAAATAATTATAGTGGTCCTCTCGGAAAAGGCGAATGTGAATAAAATGTTAATTTTGGCGAAAAGAGTGCCGTTTGGTAATATAAAAGTTACATTTGTGAAACAGTTTAGAAACAAGTCCCTGCTTTTTGGTAAAGGGCGGGGATTTTGCTGTTTTTGGAAGAAAAGATACAGCGGGGGCGGTGTGGGGAAGGCTCCATAAAAGGCGGGGTTTACGGGATTTGAGAAGGTGTAGGGTGAGGATGAAGGGGAAAATGGAAAGCGGGGATAGGAGCCGTGCGGCAGGGGATTTGTGGCAAATTGGTGGGGATATTAACAATAAGTTTACAAAATGGAAACAGATGCGACATAATTCTGGCAGATGGTTTCTCGTTTTTGGTTTATGAGAGGGCGAAGGTTGGGGTCTGCTGTTGGGGCGGTGGGGCAGGAGGGCGGAGCCCCCGCCGGACACGGAGGGTCCGGCGGGCCGGGAGGCGGAGCCTCCCGGCCGCGCGGAGCGAAGCTCCGCGCATGGGGCTTCGCCCGGTGCGGGTCTTGCACTTTGCTGCGGTGAAGCAGAAAAGTGCGGCGATGAACCCCTCCCACCGGGAGGGGCAGGGGAGGGGTTGAAAATAGTATGAGCGAGCTTGCGAGCGAATACCTTATGGCAGCTTATGCGGGGTTATATCGAAAGTGAGAAAAACGCCGGAAGCAAGGGGCGAAGCCCTAATTGCGCCATTCGGCGCAATTCCCGCCGTAGTAGAGCTTACAGACCTTTGTAAAATCTCAAACTCTCTGCCTTTTAAAAAGTTAGATTTAAAATACCGGACGGCGGACAACATTCGCTTCGCGAATGTTGGGGCTTCGCCCCGTCTCACTGTCCCTTCCCATCCTTTCGCTTCCTTGCCCCGCTTTTGTTCCCCTGCTTATATGCGCGAATCTGCACTCTGCGCAATATAAAGGCTGTACTTTATCGCAGTAAAGCAAAACGAGCCCCGCCAATCGGCCAAGGCTCGTTTATGTCTGTACTGTGTTATCGTAATAAAGTGTGAGAATCCCTCGGCATTTTCTCACCGGGGTCTCACTTCCCCATTTTCCCGTCTCCCCTCACATTTTGCCTTCGCCCCTACCGATTCAGCACCGCCACGCCGACATTGAGATACAATGCGAACGCGAGCCAGGCAATATATGGCAAAAGAAGCTTGCCTGCGGTCTTATTTATCCCGAAAAACTGCGCGGTCGTGCCGATTGTCAGCAGCAAAAGCGCAACCAAAACCACCACGGCGGCGGTATAGAACTCGAACCGGAAAAAAACAATCGACCATGTAAAATTCACGAAAAGCTGGATAAAAAAGCATTTCATAGCGTCGTTGAGGAGGTAGTCGCAGTCGCGGTAGACGAGGTACGAGCTGAAGCCCATCAGCAGGTAGAGCGCCGTCCACACGACCGGGAAGACCCACGCGGGCGGCGAAAGCGGCGGTGAAACGTAGTCTTTGGCGGACATATCTCCCGCGACGGCCGCAGAAAGTCCCCCGACGGCGACCGGCAGCGCGGTTAGAAGCAGCGCTTTTAAAAGGTTTTCGCGATTTTTTGCGCTCTCGGCATCGGTAAGTGTCATGATATCGCTCCCTTTCTTTTTGATTATTTTATGACCCAAACGGGCGGATAATTCAAGGAAAAAGGTGCTAAATCAGGAATTTATTTTAAATGATTGTGAGAAGCTATCTGCCTATTCAACAACTTTTCGCCGATATAACAAGCAGTACGCGGGCAAAGCATTTAAGGCACGCTATGTATTGCTTGCTTCTAAACCCACCGTTGATTTTTTCAACCCACATTCAACATTCCGGTCATTGCCAAACGCTGCGGGGCGTGGTATTATGGATACAGACAAAGCGCTTGGTCTTCACAAAAAATTCAGGAGTGATGACAATGGAAATTACCGTATCAAAAAATTTAAAGGAGCTGCGGCGCGGCAGGGGCGTCACGCAGGAGGAGCTGTCCGCATACCTCTCGGTCAGCCCGCAGGCGATATCGAAGTGGGAGCGCGGCGAGTCGCTGCCAGAGCTCGACTATGTAGTTAAGCTCTCAAACTACTTCGGCGTCACGGTCGACGACCTTTTGGGCGTGGGGGAGATAAAGCGGAAGGAAAAAATCGAGGAATACGAGGCCGAGACCGCGAAGTATGACCGCACCGGCGAGGCCGAAAAGCGGGTCGAGGTCTGGCGGAGGGCGGTGGAGGAATTCCCGAACGACCTTGAATGCCTCACGAGACTTATGCAGTGCCTGCACGCCTGCGGTTCGTCGGACGAGGTGATCGAGCTTGCAGAGCGGATACTCCGCGAATCGACCGACAACCACCAGCGCAACTCGGCAACGCAGATCTTGGCCCTCAACCTCATGTGCGAAGAGAGATACGACGAAGCCGAGAAGCTCATTCGCACTCTGCCGAGCATTTGGATCACGACGGACAGGCTCCTCTGCGATCTGTACCGCAACAACGGCGACAAAGAAAAGGGCAGGGAGGCGGCCTGCGGCAACATCATGTACTACTTCGACATGGCGCTAATTGACCTCTACAACCTCTGCGTGTTCAACAAGGGCGACTACGAGCACTATATCAAGCTGCACGAGGTCGCGATAAAGCTTGCGGACGTCATCTTCGACGACGGGTTCTACGGGTTCTACAACTGCCGGATCTATGCGCGGCACTACTGGCTGGCGAAGCTGTATACCAATCTTCACAACGACGAAGAAAAGGCGAGATATCACCTTGAGGCGGCGGCGAAGTGCGCGATTGACTATGATAATCTTCCCGAGAAATTCACCTATAAGGGCACGCTTTTCGGCGATGGCATCGAGTGGACGCAGAAAAACATCACCCGAAACTCGACCGAAAGCATCTGCGAGACGCTTCTGCTCACCATCGACGGCCGCGGCCTCGACGACGGCTCGTTCGATAGGTGGAGGGAGAAGGATTGGTTCAGGAAGGTGAAGGAGCGGCTGGAGGGGGAGGGGTAGGTTCGGGATTCTTTGATTCAGCGGGGGAAAAGGGGGGTACGGGGGCGAGGCCCCGAGGCGCCCGAAGGGCGCCTGTTCGGCCACGCTCGTCGTCGCGGACTGCGTATCGTTCGCAGCGGCATTTTAAAAGCTGAAATATGCCGCTGCTCATTCACTCCGTCGCTTCTCCTCTCCCTGCAAAGTCTTGCGACTTTGCAGGATCCCTATATGGCCGAACGTGAGCCGAAGGCTCACACGGGGATTCGCCCCACCAGACACGCGGACATCATAGGTCAGAAATCAGATCTGCGGAGAAGCTCTGCTACACGCAGAAATAAGCCCCCTCCCGCAGGGAGGGGGCTGCTGCGTATTTTCGAGTCTGTTCGAGGTTTCCCGGGGGTGGGCACTTTAAATAGCATGAGCTCGCTTGCGAGCGAATACCTTTTACGGTTGACCCGAGCTCTGCTTCCTCTGCAATTCCCCCAAAGTCCGACGAGCTACCCCCATTTAACAAACTTAAAGACGTGCGTATGCGTTTTAATCAATTTTACCTACAAATCGGTAAAATATCTCTATTTCTTGGGTTCTGGTGCCATCGGAATCTTTGATTGCCTCATGAATAACAATTTTTTCAATCAGTGTATTGAGCATTTCGGCAGTCAGTTCCGTGGGCTCGGAGTATTGCTTGATTAAGGCAATCCACTTTTCAGCATCATCTGTGGTTTGCTTTTCAGTAGCAAGCTCTGTCTTGAGTCTGTCAATCTTTTCGACTAATTCTTGCTGTTCTGCCTGATACTTCTGTGATAGCATCTTGAAGTTGTACTCAGTAATACGCTCAGATGTCCAATCCTCATAGAGCTTGACGAAAAGCCGGTCTACCTCTGCCTTGCGTTTCTCCGACTTGGCAAGTTCGGCAGACTGCTTTTTATAGGCTTTTGCAGATTCCTTGTCACTTGTCTTAAGCAGTCTGTTCAGAAGCTCTTTCTCATCTGTATGTGCTTGACTTATCCAGTCTTGCAGCCTTGCCAAAACATAAGCATAAAGCGTATCATGCCTGATGTAGTGCGCTGAACAACGCCCGCCGACTTTGCCGAGCTTACGAAACTGCGTACAGTTAAAGAATCCTGTCGTGCAAGTTTTGTACCGCCTTTCAGCATAGCTCATTGACCAACCACAATCGCCGCACTTCACAAGTCCTGCAAATACCTGTGTTTTGCCGGATTTCATTGGTCTACGGCGACTTGCAATCTGTTTCTGGACTTGATTGAAAACATCTTTTGAGATGATGGCTTCGTGCGTATTCTCAACACGGAACCATTCGCTTTCTGGACGGCGAATGCTCTTTTTGTTCTTATAAGAAACATTTGACTGCTTTCCGTGGACAGAATTCCCGATGTATGTTTCGTCTTTCAGAATGTCGCTGACCGCTCGGATATTCCAAGCATAAGCCTTTTCCACGGGAGCATTTTCGTAAAACTTCGCGAATTGACCATACTTTTTGTAGTTGAGGTAACCCGCAGTTGGAATTTTTTCTTGAATCAAAATCTTCGTGATTTTACCTGCGCCAGCGCCATGAACAGCGAGATCGAAGATTTTTTCAATTATCCAAGCCGTGTCAGGGTCAACCGCAAGTTTGTTCCTGTTCTCTGGGTGACGCATATAGCCTAAAGGTGCGGTCGTGAATGTTCGCTCGCCTGCTGCAAACTTGGCGTGGAGCGCGATTTTCACCTTGCGGCTGGTATCCTTGGCAAGCCATTCATTAAACAAGTTACGAAACGGAACAAAGTCGCTCAACCCCTTTTCGGTATCCTCGCCTTCTGTGACGGCTATGTAGCGAATCTGCTTTTCGGGGAAAACAAACTCCAAATAGTAATCCATCATGACGTGTTCACGCCCGAAGCGGCTTAAATCT
>CANQLR010000062.1 GCA_947624745.1 uncultured Clostridia bacterium
ATATGCAATATTCGGCAGGAGATAATCGCCGACAGCGGTATAACCTATAACCATAGCTCCTCCTTTCGCCATTTTTCTGCTCCTTTCCTCATAGAACGTCATTTCCGCAAATGAGCCGTCAGCTATGATGTATTAGGTGTGATTCTCACCCTTTATATCATACATCTTCATACATTTTCGTGAACAGTCTGTCTACCTCATGACGGTAAGGAATGGCGCCCTCTGGACAGTCAGGTTATCCACTGTCTGAAAACCCGGCGGCGGTTTTTCCCTATGTGGATAATCATATTTCCACCCCTTTTTCTGCCGCATTTAGCGTCGAATATGCCGCCAAAATCTCCGCAGGAATCGCTTCAACGGTGCGCTTCAAGTCCTCATACTCGCTTAATTTTTGATTGATTTCCAGCCGTTTCTGAATACTCTCTTTGCTATCGTCGAGGTCTTTTTCGAGCTTGGCATTCTCTGCTTGCAAAGCCTTGATTTCGCCCTCAAAGCCTTTTAGCACAGAACGCATATCCTCGGTCCCAGATATGTATTTCTCAATCATCTCCGCGACTTCGGCTGACTTTTTGCCCGCATTGAACGGCGTTATGTCTTTCAAAGTTTGCAATATAATATCCCGCTGACGATTCAGATGAACGGCTTGCTTGAATAGTCGCGGAGGGATATGTTCTCTACCTGTAATGCTCGCACTCTCTCCGCGCTCTAAGTCTGGATATTTTTTGACCATATGCCGCCAAAATTCGTCCTGCCACCATGTCAGCTTCTTCTTGTTGCCGATAATCTCCTTTGCGGACAGTCTTTTATCTGCCGTCAATGGAACGAACGTCAAGTGCATATGCGGGGTTTTCTCGTCCATATGCACGACCGCAGACACTATTGTTTCGGGTGATTGGTGCTCCTCAATAAAAGCAAGTGCATATTCAAAATACTCTTTGACATCGGTGCGCTTCTTGCCCTTGAAGAATTCAGGACTTGCCGTTACCAAGGCTTCTACCAGTCGAACGCTGTCCTTTCGGGTCTTGCAGCCTGCGGCTGCGATTTGTTTCTCGGCGGCGGTTCGGTATTTGCTCTGCGGTTCGACCAAATGAAAATTGTATTTTGCCCTCGTCAGGTCAACGTCGGGATTGCTCGCATATTTCTCTTTGGTTCGCTCGTTGTGGGCTTCGATGTTGCCAATCTCGGGACCTTTGTACTTTGCAAACCTCAAAATTCCGTATTGTGCTTTCTGCATAAAACCTCCTCAAAAATTATTTTTTCTTGTTAATGAATTATTTTCACCGTGCAGCGATTTGTGTACGCTATGCAGCGCATTTTTCTTTTCCCTTTCAGCCGCCCCGTTTTGACGGTATGCCCAGTTGACCATAGGCAGTGGTAGTCGTTTTCACAGTCTGACGTGAGTTTGCGCCAAACTGCGTAAACACGTGCTTTACGGCCTATAGCTTTCGCTACTCAACGTACCGCTGAATGGCGAAATGTGTTCATTTTACCGCCAAAAGTTTCGCCGTTTTCAATATGATTGATTTTTGCTACAAGAATTTCAAGGACATCACCTCCATAATCAATGATAGCACCGATCCGTCTATAGCCCTCCAAAACCGTCATTTTCGCAGGAAAACGAAAAAATTTGCCCTCAAATCTTGCAGATTTGCAAGACGAGAGCAAAATTTAAGAAAAATTAAGAACAAATGTTCTAAAAAGTATTGATTTTCCCGAAAGGGCGGTGTATAATTATTTCAGAAATAATTATTGGGAGGAGCGATTTTATGCCGAAAGAATATTTAAAATTTACGATCCGCGACCAGATTTCCGACTGGATTCGAGATAATAAGTCATCACAGGCAAAGCTCGCAAAGGAGATTGGCATATCTGAAGCCACGCTGAACCGCTTTATGAGTGGAAAGATGGATACGCTCGGGATAGAGCAGATAGTCAAGCTCGCCGAAATTTTCGGTTGCTCGACGGATTATCTTCTGGGAGTAACTAACATACCGCGGCACCAAATAATTGACGCGGAGGAGCTGGGATTGACCGAGAACGCGGCGAAAAATATTCTCTATAATCAGCAGGTGTCTGTCGCGCTGAACAGCCTGCTTGAAAATTCGCATTTTATCAAGACACTGCATTATCTGGCAGTGTATATAAGCGACGATTTTTCAGATGCGGTGACCGAGCAGCGCAATTTTACTAAAGGGGTGATCGGTCTCATTAACGGCATCGACCGCAAAGCATGGGAAGCGAAAGCGGCTGCCGAGATGGTGCGCCCCAACTTGGGAGCAGATTTGACCTCTGCTATTGAGAGCGAGTTTATGGCAGCAGTGCGGGAGGTCAAAAAAGATTTTCCTACTGTCGTTCACGAGAAGTCGCTGACTAAAGATGTTTTCACCATGTTCTCCGAAAGTATTCCCGCTGATAAAATGCGCGGGATAACGCCCGAACAGATAGGCGTTATGGTTGCAAACGTTGTAAAATCTATGGCAGGGAATGATGAAGGCGCGCAGAAGATTTTTGAGTCAGTTGGAACGGAATTGATGAAAAGTTCTGCGAATGAGGATGAGAAAAATAATGAGGATTGATATACCTTTTGCTTTTTGCCTGCCCATGCTTTTCTGAACATTGTATATACACAAAAACCTTTTCTCGGGGCAGGCAACAGCAAAAGGTATAACACACTAGACCTTGCCTGCAAGGTCGTGTGCCACGAAACCGTAGGTTTCTTTGGATTCTTCCCTTAATAATGAGTACCCAAACCACAAAATTGGCTTGGGTACATTTTTGCGTTGGGTTCAAATGATATTTTATTGATGAAATTTTGCACATCCATATCACGCCTGAAAATATCCCCTGCAACCTGCTCGGAATATAAATTTTTCGTATAGTTATGGGCAGCTTATCCCTAAAAGCTTATCTGCAAGAACAAAAAAGAACCGATGCAATATTACATCGGTTCGGAAATAAAAACTATTATTAGAGACGACCATTTTGAGATTTTACACGGCTACGTTCGTGGCAATTTTAAGAATGGTTATGGCGTCATCCAAAGTAATATTGCCATCCTGAACGACATCTGCGGCGGCTTCGTTGAATTCACCGCTTCCCATGTCAACATTCATTGCCTTTTTGAGAACTTGTATTGCATCATCAAGAGTCACTTCTCCGCTTCCATTGACATCGCCCGGAATGTAGAAAACAGCTGTGATATACGCGCCTTTTATTTCAGGAAGAGCGACCGCTGAAATCTCAACGGATTTAACTTTTTTGGTGCTTATCTGACTGCTTACCGACATATCACCTATTTTGTACGTGGTCTGAGCGGTCGTTCCGTCATCGTATAAAACGGTCAGAACGCCGTCGATAGGAGCAGGTGAGCCGAATTCAACGGTAACTTTTCCTGTATTTTCTATGCCATCCGGAATAACCGTCTTTTTCTCGGTATTGTCGGTCACTTTTACGGCTACTTTGTCTATTGAAGTTCCGGCATAGTTTTTAGCAGTCCCGGGGACAGTGACGCTGTCGGCAGTCCCGCCTGAAACGGTAAGTGTAAAGACTTTTGCATATACCGTCCCGTCGGGTGCGGTTTCATCCGTTGCGTAGGAAAGTTCATAATCAAGATTTTTCCCCGCGGCGTCAGTCACTGTAATTTCTTTCAGCGTATCGGGCTGCATATACTGACTAAATGTCACCGCAACGCCGTTTGAGATCTTAGAAGCGCTAAGAACGGTTGGTTTTTCGGTTGATATAAGTCCGATATTAACATCAAGCTGCGGAGGTGGAACAGGAAGCCAGTCACTGTAAGCAGTCTCATAGCCTTCCTTTTCATACTTGACCTGCCAAAGTCCCTCAGGCACATCCCAGGCGTAGGCGCCCATACTGTCTGTTTTTATCGGATTGTCCTGAGAGTAGTCGTCGGCATTCCATAGCTGAAGTTTGTCTGTCTTTGGATTTTCCCAGAACGTCGGGTGTTTTCATCAAAGGGTATATAATACGCTGTTACAGTTACATTTTCAACATAATTTGTTGAGACAGCTTCATAAACATATCCGCTTGGATCGATCAGCCATTTTAGATAACTTCCCTGACCTCTGGCAGCATAATATGCAAGCGAATCGTTCAGATAATCTTTGGCAAGGTTCTCAGCGGTTGATAACAGGAATCCGGCTACCATGCCGGCAACGGGACCGTATGCGGAAGTTACGCCATATTTTGTAGCTGCAGAGACTGCTTTGAACACTCCCAAAGCGGCATATCCCCAACGCAGCTGATCTATTTTTTCCTGAGCATATGCTTTTTCACTATCGTTTAATGTTGAAGAGGATCTTATTTCAGCTTCAGCTGCATTCAAGTCAATTGAATAATTATATCCATCGACTACCACAGAAGCGCCATCAGCGATGAACCTCCAAGCTTGGGCAGAATCTTTCCAAGATACACCGATTGAGTTATCAAATATCCATTTAGTTCCTACGAGTTTTATAGAATCTTTGGTAAAAGCTTTCTCAGCAGAATCCCAGAATATATACCCTAATGTATTTGTTTTGCTGTCATATAAAATTGTCGTTAGAAAGCCTCAAAAGTTGAGCAATTTTAAATCAGTAGAAGAAGTTCAAAGGAGTGACAAGAAAATCTCCTATTCACACAAAAATGGCACTTCAGTTATCGTGCCGATAACATTTGTGGCAAAAGAATGGCTTTTGGGCTGATGAGTTCTGGGGATATGTGAAGATTTCATGGGCGAGAAATTATGAAAAATCGCTGAAAAACGAAATAATAGAAAAATTTGGTAGAATATTTTTCAGAGTAAAAGCTTTGTTCCAATTAAGAAGCAGGAGCTGAAGCAAGACTAAATATATGACATATTGTAAGCGTGGGAATTGGTTTGGGGTCTTTAAGTGTGGGGACCCCCTCCCACCGGGAGGGGGCTGCTGCATAGCTATGATTTTGCACAAATCGCCCCGCACAAGCCCCGGCGAAGACGGTAGTCTGACTCACTATCTTCGGCGAAGACGACCTCGTCGGCTTCGCTAACGCCGCGTAACAAAACTAAGGTTATATCAAACCCCGCCGCGGCGTTTGGCGGCATTCGCTAACGCCGCATATCTAAAGTAATGGCTATATCAATCTTCGGCGCGGCGTTAGGGGGATGGGGCTTTGGATAGTATGAGCAAGCTCGCGAGCGAATACCTTATGCTTCGTCCGAGGTATGCACATACTTTAGGTTCTTATCCCAGAGTTCGGATACACTCCCCTCCCCACCGGGGAGGGGCAGGGGTGGGGGCTAAAAACAGCATGAGCGGAGCGAATACCTTATGGCAGCTAATGATGGTTAATGGCGAAATTTGGTGAGGAGCAGAAGGCGTGGGCGAAGCCCTAAACACGCCTCCGCGTGCTTCCCGCCGTTGCACTATTATAAAGGCTTGCAGAATGTCAAACTTTCTGCTATTAAATAAGTAAAAGCTACCCTCTCCGACGGCGGACAACGCCCGATAAATCGGGCGTTGGGGCTTCGCCCGTGCCAGAAAGCAGAAATCAGAGTACAGAAGTCAGAGCCGCAAAACTTGGATTTTGATACAGTGTGAAAAGCCCCCTCACCGCACAGGGAAGGGGCTGCTTCATCGTTGTAATTTTGAACAAGAATCTGTAGGGGGTGATGGCTGAAAACAGCCTCCCCTCTCCCCTACCTCCTGCTGAAAAACGCCGCGGCGATGGCCCCGGGGCCGGCGTGGGTGCCGACGACGGTGCCGATCTCCGAGATTGAAAAGCTGTCTGTCTTATCTTTCCAAATATGTGAGAAATCCTCAATATACCGTTTGAGCATGCTGCCGTCGGTGCCGGAATATCCCAAAAGTATCGGCAGGCCGAAGTCGACACCGCCCGCCTTCTCGATCTCCTGCTCCAAAAGGTTGTTGCCCTGCTTCGCGCCGCGCGCCTTGCCGAGCATCTTCACCTCGCCCTCCTCGACGCATATCACCGGTTTAAAGTTCAAAAGTTCGCCCGCAAAGGCGACGGTTTTCGAGATTCTCCCGCCCTTTTTGAGATATTCGAGGGTGTCGACCTGCGCGATAAGCCTCACCCGACCTTTAATTTCGTTGAGCTTTTTCGCGATTTCTCCCGGCGAAATCCCCGAATTTGCAAGGTTCAGCGCATACTCCGCCAAAATTCCCGCGCCGATGGTCACGGTGTCCGAATCGACGGCGAAAACCCGCCCCGGGAAGCTCTCCGCCGCGATGGTCGCGCTCTGAAAAGTCCCCGAAAGCTTTTTCGAGAGGCTGATGATGACCGCGCTGTCGCCGGGGCCGAGCGAATCGCCGAGCTTCTCCAAAAAATCGCCCGGGGTCGCCTGGCTCGTTTTCGGGAGCTCCTTTTCCGCGAGCAGCCGCGTGTAAAACTCCGCGTGGGTGAGGTCGACGCCGTCGCGGAAGCGCTCCTCGCCGAAATAGACCGACAGCGGGATCCACTCGAAGCTGCCCTTGATCTTGGGCGCAACGTCGGTCGACGAATCAAGAAATATCTTAACGCTCATAACTAATTCTCCTTTTTCAGTAAAGCTTCAGCACCGCCGGAAGCCCTTCCTCGGGGCATTTGACCGGTATGCCGTCCTTTTCGAGAGACTTTAAATTCCCGCGGATCTTTTCAAGTGCGGAATACATAATTTTCCTCTCGTCGTCCGAAAGACCCGCGCCCGCAATGCTCTCGGCGTACTCCGCGCGCTTCGCGATTTCCTCGGTCAGAAGCCTCCCCTGCTCGGTCAGAACGATCCCCGCGCGGTAGGATTTTTTCTTCCCGCCGTCGGTTTTCTCGACCAGTCCCTTCGACTGCAGGACCGCGACCGCGCGGCTCACGTCGGCCTTGTCCCGCCCGCAGAGCGAACCGAGCCGAGCCGCCGTCACACCCCCTGGGAAGCGCCGCATCGCCAAAAGGTAGACCGCGCAGCTGCCCTTGAGCCCGTAGACCTCCATGCCTTCGGAGGCGAGCTTTGTCCAGCAGCGCTGTATCTCGTATATCGAAAAGGTAAATTCTTCAAATCTTTCAAGCATTTTCACACGCTCCTTCCTGACGGGTATTAGTATAGCACAAAGTTGTTGAGTTGTCAACATCTTTTTGAGAAAAAAACAGCTCTGCCGCAGATTCGGCAAAGCTGCACGCGTCTTATTCGTTCTCCAGCGCGGTGATCTTGTCCACGCGTCTTTGGTGGCGGCCGCCTTCAAACTCGGTGTCGAGGAAGAGGTCGACTATCTCGCAGGCGAGGCCGGGGCCGACTACCCTGCCGCCCATGCAGATGACGTTCGCGTCGTTGTGGAGGCGGGTGTATTTCGCCGAAAACGTATCGGAGCAGCAGCAGGCGCGCACCCCCTTTATCTTGTTCGCCGAGATGGATATGCCGACGCCGGTGCCGCAGAGAAGTATCGCCTTTTCAAGCTTTCCCGCAACAAGGTCGCGGCAGACCTTCTCGGCCATGTCGGGGTAGTCTATCTTCTCGCCGTGGGCGATCCCGTAGTCGCAAAACTCGACTCCCCTTTCCTTCAGATGCTCGCAGATCGCGATCTTAAGGTCGATCGCGGCGTGGTCGTTTCCTATTCCTATCATATTTTTCTCCTTTCAGACTTTTGAATATTTGGTCTTTAACGGCAAAATCTCGCCGCTTTTTATCTTTTCTTGGACCTCGCTGTAAAG
>CANQLR010000063.1 GCA_947624745.1 uncultured Clostridia bacterium
CTGCTGCATAGCTGCAAGTCAGCTCAAGGCTCAGAGGGGGAGGGCGCTTAAAATAGAATGAGCGAAGCGAATACCTTATGGCGACTTATGCGACGCTATATCAAAAACGTTGGGCAAATCCCCAATAAAAAAGCAGCCCCTTTCAGGTCTGCTTTCCATTATCCCCTACCCCCTCTTAAGCTCCTTGACGCTATGCCCCACGCCTACGTTGGCCTCGACGAGCTTCACGATCTCCTCCGGGTCGTCGGAGAGAAGATACAGCTCCGAACAGTGGCGCTGGATGAACCCCTTTTCCATCGCGCCGTTCATCGCGCTCTGAAGCTCGTTATAATACCCCCTGACGTTATAGACAGCGATCGGCTTCTCATGACGGCGAAGCTGCTTGAGGGTCAACACCTCGAAAAATTCCTCATAGGTGCCGATGCCGCCGGGGACGACCACAAACGCGTCCGCCCGGTCCTCCATCATCTGCTTGCGCTCGCGCATCGTCTCGGTGAAAACGAGCTCGGTGCAAAAGTCGCAGATGGCCTCGATCTCCTCGTCGTCGAAAAATTTGGGGATAACGCCGACGATCTCGCCGCCGCCGGCCTTAAAGCCCCTTGCGGCCGCGCCCATAAGCCCGTTTCCGCCTCCGCCGAAGACGAGCGAATGCCCTCTTTCGGCCAAAAGCTTGCCGAGCTCCTCGGTCTTTTCGATGTAAATTTTGTCGATGGTGGGCGACGCCGCCCCGAAAACGCAAATTCTCATAACTACCTCCCAAAATAACTGTGCAGAGCGTCAAGCTCCTCCTCGCTGATAAGTCCGTCGCGGTATGCCTTTTTAAGAGTCACGAAGCTGCCGTCCTTAAGGTGCAGCTCAAGCTCGAAGTCTCCGCTCGCGAGCGTGAATTTTCGCCCCGCGACATCAATTTCCTTTTCGTCGTCGGTGTACGGCAGGGCCTCGCCGCTTTGGTCGCACCGCCACATCACGACCGCCTGCTTTCCCGAATAATCGCCGCAGCACTTTATAATGTAGACCTGCGACCGGGTGAGGTTGTGCGCCCGCGCGTAGTCTTGGCAGATCTGCTCGATCATGCTCTGATCCACCGCGCCCGGGACGTATCCCTCGTCGTCTCCCCCGAAATGAGAGTGCAGCCGATCAAGATCCTCCTCGCTTATAAGCCCGTCGCCGTATGCCTTTTGGAGAGTCACGAAGCTGCCGTCCGGAAGATGCAGCTCGAGCTCGAAGTTTCCGCTCGCGAGCGTGAATTTTCTCCCCGCGACCTCAAATTCCTTCAGATCGTCGGTGTACGGCAAAGGCTCGCCGCTTTGATCTTTCCTCCACATGATCACCGCGCGGTTTCCGGAATACTCGCCGTAGTCCTCCCGCACAAAGACCTCCTCGCGGGTGAGGCCGTTCGCTTTCGCGTAATCCTCGCAGATCTTATCAAGATCGCTCAGGCTCTCGCCGCCGCCTTCCCCGCCGCCGCTCTCCTCGCCGTTTTCCCCGTCGCTTTCTTCACCGCCGGTCTCCTCGGCGGGAGGTATCTCGGTCATATACTTGCCGCTGACATACCCGACGTCGCCGTTGAACCTTATGAGGTACCAGCCGTACTCCTCGGCATAGCCCACGACCTCGGCGGCCTCGCCCTCGTTGAGAAAACCGATGGCGTCATAGTCGGTGTCGGGTCCCGAGCGAACGTTCAGCGAGATGGTCGCGTACATCGTGCCGTTGTAGTCCTCGCTTATCTCGATCTCGTCCTCCTCCGGCCCGTCGGGTTCCTCCGTTTCGTCAGGCTCGGCAGTCGTTTCGGGCTCGTCGGGCACGGGGGTAGTTTCGGGCGGGTCCGTCTCGGGAGGGAGCGTCGCCTCCGGCTCGGCGGTCGTCTCGGGCGGCATTGCGGCAGGCGCCTCGGCCGCGGCGGCGTCGCCCGATACAAGCGGCAGCTCCGGCTGTTCCTTAGGTCCGACCCTGCACGCACTGAGGATCAGCGCCGAAATTATCACAGAAAGCAGAATTTTTTTCATTTTTATTCCTCCTGAAAAGCATTTCACAAAAAATACTCTTTTCAGACCGAAAATATTGCACCCGACCGCAAAAAATTTTCCGCATGCGGGGTATCACAGCAGCTCTTTTTTCCACGCCGCCGTAAGCCGCTCAAGGCTCCAGGCCGCGTTTGCGGGGCTGGTGGAGGGAAGGCTCACTACCTCGGCGGAGACGTCTTTATTAAACCTGTAAAAGTATTTTTCGGCGGTCCTGCCGTTCAGAATTATCCGCCCGACGTCGGAGCCCGCAAGCCTCCCGGAGATGTCCGCGGGGACCGCCATGCGAATGCTCGAATCGCTCGAACCGACTATCTCGCAGCGCTCCACCGAATCCCAAAGGGCGATCTTCCGGCGGATAAGGAGCGATTTTTTCTCATCTACCGTCTCGGGCAAGCTCTCGCCGTATACCGCCGCCAAAACCCGCCAGAAGCGGTTCTGCGGGTGGCCGTAGTAAAACCCCGTCTCGCGGCTTTTCACCGAGGGAAAGCTCCCCAATATCAGCAGCCGCGCGCCGTCGGGCCAGAATGCGGGAAATTCGTGGTCAGTCACCCTTTTTCGCCCCCGACGGAATGTAATTTTTTGCAAATTCGGTCATATCGGGGAGAACATGGCAGTAGCCCCCGGGGTTTTTCTCGAGATATTTCTGGTGATATTCCTCAGCTGTGTAAAAATTTTCAAGAGGCTGACACTCGACCCTCACCCGCTCGGAAAAGCCCTTCTGAAGCTCCGAAAGAGCGGACATAATGACGCTGCGGTCGGCGGGGTCGGTGAAGTACACCCCGGTGCGGTACTGCTCGCCGACGTCTCCGCCCTGCCGGTTCAGCGAGGTGGGGTCGATGATCCGAAAATAGAGGCTTAAAAGCTCGCCGAGGGTGATGGTTTCGGGGTCATACCGAACCCTGACCGTCTCGGCGTGGCCGGTGCCCTCGTGCTTCACTTGCTCGTAGGTAGGGTTCGCGGTCCGCCCGTTCGCGTAGCCGACTGTCGTCCCCACGACGCCGCGAAGCAGGTCGAAGTACCTCTGCGCTCCCCAAAAGCACCCCGCGGCAAAATAAATTTCAGCGACCATATCATCCCTCCTTTGGAGATATTATAACCCATTTTCGGGGAATAGTCAAGAGCGCTGATAGAGGTTAGAGGATAGAGAGTTAGAGAATAGAGAGTTAGAGGATAGTTTCTGCGATTAGCCGGGGAGAGATGAAGCGAAAAGGGGGTGCTGGACTTTTTTCGATAAGGGGGGTGTTTTACCAAAACTAAAAAGGTTTAGCCGGCCTTTCCTCAAAAGGCCGCGAGGTCGAGGGCGAGGAGCCCTCGTCGCGCTCCGCAGAGCGCGAAATTCCCATCAAAACCATCGCAGGAGGGTAGGCCAAACAGTCCGGTGGACTGTTTGGCCGTAGGGGACCCTCGACGGGGGTCCCCTCCCAATTTGCCGAGCGATGAGCGAGGCAAAGAAAAGGTGGGGGCTGCATCAGAAGTAAACGGTTGCGCACAAGGGTGGGGTTATAATCCTAATTTGCCGAGCGGGGAGTGAGGCAAACTCTGCTCTCGACTGGGGTTTAGCAAAAAGTTTGGAGATTGCGCTATGGGTGGGGGCGAAGCCCCGAGGCGGCAGCGGAGCTGCCGCCGTGCTCGACCCGCTTGCGGGTCGGGCGGTGCGCACGAAGTGCGCACCCGGGGCTTCGCCACGCAAGATTTGCACTTTGCTGCGGTGAGGCAGAGGGCGGGGGCGAAGCCCTGGGTGCGCGCGGAGCGCGCACATGTCCGCCGCGTTTACGCGGCGGGCATGGCGGCAGCTTCGCTGCCGCCTCGGGCTTCGCCTGTGCAGTTTCTGCACCTTCCCACGGTGAGTCAAAAAAGTACGGACGCGTTGCAAGTAGAGGCACGAAGGCGTGGCCATGCTGCAAAGCCTTGGAAAAGCAATTCGCCCGTGCAGGTTCTGCGCCTTGCCGCGCCAATCAATCCTCCCCACCACCACAAAAAAGAGCCCACGGCCCCCTCTGATCGTTTATCAATTTAACTATTCCGCCTTGCTCCCCATGATCCCCATCGCCCCTTCGCGGGAGACGACGACGTGCTGCAAAAGGGTCACGCCGCTTTGCGCGAGGCGTGCGGCGAGGGCGCGGGTCGCGGCGAGGTCCTCGGGCGAAGGCTCGCAGCTGCCGGAGGGGTGGTTGTGCGCGATCATCACGAGGCGGCAGCCGTGGCGGCGCGCGAGGTCGATCACCGCCTCGGGGCTGACCGGGACACCGACGCCGCTCTCCGACACGAAGGCGCGGCAGGCGACCGCGGTGCCCCTGTCGCTCAGAACGGCGGCGCGAAGCTGCTCGACGGGGGAATTTTTAATTAAGTCACTGAAATATTTTTCGGGAGCGCCGGGCTCAAAAAGGCCGTTGCGATAGATCGCGACCGAGCTCTTAAGCTCCCAAATTTCGCGGGCGAGGGCGATCTGCTCCGCGCCTTTTTCGTCGATTTTCCTAAGCTCCGCCGGGTCGGCGTTCAGGACGTCGGCGACGCTGCGAAAGCGCGTGATAAGGCGGTCTGCGAGGGCTTCCGGCTCGTGGGAGGCGCGGCGCAAAAGGAGCGCGAGGGCGTCGCGGGGTTGAAGCCCGGCAAGGCCCTTTTTGAGAAATCTTTCCAAAATTCGGCGGGTTTCGCTCATGGCGGGCTCCTTTTCGACATTGATGTGGTTAGCTGAATTAAATATTTTTTGTGAGATCATGCGGGGGTCAGCAGGACTTTCAGACAGGGAAGTTTTGCGCGGGGCTGGGGAGTGCGGGAAGCGCATTTTTTGCAGATCATTTCGCTCACTTTGCGCGTTTATTTGGCTTGCCCGGGCGCACAAATATTAAGCGAGATAAAGCTTGCACTGTCCGATTTTGCGGGGCTCGGATTTGTCAAGTAATGTAGGGTTTACATGTCGTGGAGGCGCAATTTTCGCTCTACATCAAGACTTTTTAGCCTTTTTGGCCTGTCAGAGCCTTGAATATTTATCAAAATTAAGCTCATGCCTCCCGATTTTGCATAGCGTTGCAAGTTGGTGTTGAGGCGAAAAAGGGAAGCAGTTGGACTCACGAAAATACTTATTTTAGGGGCTTTTCGGGCGGGCACAGGCGCGAATATTTAACGAAGCTAAAGTTTATGCCTTCATGGCTGCCGGAGGAGAGGACCTCGCGGCGGTAGAGGGCGGGGTCGAAGGCGGGAAAGTAGACGTCGGCCTCGGGATAGGAGCTGTAAATTTCTGTTAAAATGAGCTCGCCGGCGTATTTCAGGGCCTCGGCGTAAACGCTCACGCCGCCTATGACGAAGCAGTCGCCGCCGCAGAGGGAGATCGCGTCCTCCAAAGAAGAGGCCGTTTCAACGCCGTCGGGGGTGGTTTTTTTGCGGGTCAGGACGATGTTTCGGCGGTTCGGGAGGGGCCTGCCGATCGACTCGAAGGTCAGGCGGCCCATTATCACAGCCGAGCCGCGGGTGGTCTCACGGAAGAATTTCATGTCCTCGGGAATGTGCCACAAAAGGGAATTCTTGGCTCCGAGTTCGCGATTTTTGCCGATCGCGGCGATAATTTTTACCATAATTTGCACCTCACTGCGCTATCGGGAAGGAAATCTTTCCCATGTGGCGGTAGCCGGTCAGCTTGACGTCGCGGCAGTCCGCCGAATTGTCGAAATCGAAGAAATCGGCGACATCAGGATCGGGAAAAAACTTATCAGCACTTGATTCTTGCCGAGCCGCGGGTGGTCTCGCGGAAGAATTTCATGTCCTCGGGAATGTGCCATAAAAGGGAATTTTTGGCTCCAAGCTCGCGATTTTTGCTGATCGCGGCGATAATTTTTACCATAATTTGCACCTCACTGCGCTATCGGGAAGGAAATCTTTCCCATGTGGCGGTAGCCGGTCAGCTTGACGTCGCGGCAGTCCGCCGAATTGTCGAAATCAAAGAAATCGGTGACGTCGGGGTTGAGCCAAAGCTTCGGCGCCTCGTATCCTCCGCCGTTTTCGTCGAACCTGCGGAGCTGCTCGCGAACGCCGTCTATCTGGTTGAGGTAGATGTGCGCGTCCTTTATCGACCAGCTGAGGGTGCCGGGCTTAAGTCCGACGGTTTGGGCGAGCATGCACATCAGCACCGAATACTGGGTGACGTTGAACGGCAGGCCGAGCGGCACGTCGCAGCTGCGCTGGTGGACCCAGGCGTTCAGGCGGCCGTCGGTGACGTCCCACTCGCTCGACCAGACGCAGGAGGGGAGCACGGCGGTCTCGAGATAGTCGTTCTGCCACAGAGACATGACCATTCGGCGGTCGGCGCGGTTCTCCTTAAGGGTCTTTATGAGGTTTTGGGTGAGGCCGAATTTTTTCACGATCCAGCCGTAAGCGGTGCCGATGGTGTGGGCCCACTCGCTCCCGAAAAATTTCTTTATTTCTGCTTTTTTGAGGCCGCCGTTTCCGTCGGGGACCATCTGAACGGCGCTCCAGAAGCCGTTTTCGTCGATCTCCCACTCGTCCCAGATGCGGACGTTGCGCTCCTGAAGCCAGCGGACGTCGTTTGACTGCGCCTGATAGATCCAGAGCATTTCGAGCACGGCCTGACGGATAAAGAGCTGCTTGGTCGTGAGGATAGGGAACTCCTCGCCGACGTCGAGAGAAAAGGTGAACGCGGGGATCTTCAGGGTGTTGACGCCCGTGCGGTTTTCGACCTCGGCGCCGCGCTCGAGAATTTCGCGCAGAAGCCCGCAGTAAACGTTATCCCATTGTGCCATGGTACCCCTCCTTGAGAGTTTTTTTAAGTATAGCACATTTCGGGGAAAAACGCAAGGGCTAAAAGAGGGCAGAGGGCAGATTTACAAGGTGTCGCCTGCGGCGACGGATCTGAAGGCTGCGGACAAGGCGGGAGGGGTGGACGCTGCCGGGGGCGGGGGCGGGAGCTTATTTCCGATAGCTGACAGCGGGGAGAGGGGGCGAAGCCCGGTGGCGGCAGCGAAGCAGCCGCCACGGCAGGCCGCGCTCCGCGCGGCCTGCGTGCACCCGAGGGTCTGCGGAGTAGCAAGCCCCCGGCGGCGAAGCAAGGGGGCGAGAGGAATACAGCCGGCGGTAACAGGGGCGCACAGGGCTTCGCGGTGCGGGTCCGCACCTTGGGTCGGGGGCGAAGCCCCCGGGTGCGCGCTTCGCGCGCACCCGGCCCGCCGCGCTCCGCGCGGCGGGCGGCGGCAGCTCCGCTGCCGCCTCGGGGCTTCGCCCTCCCGTCTCCCGCACCCGCCCCCGCGGGCGAAGCCCTGCGCGGAGCGAAGCTCCGCGCGGCCGGGGGGACGAAGTCCCCCCCCCGGCCTTTTGGCAGCAAAGCTGCCAAAAAGGGCTTCGCCCCACCCCACGCCCCCCGTAAAAAAAGCCCCGGACC
>CANQLR010000064.1 GCA_947624745.1 uncultured Clostridia bacterium
ATCCACAGCATCCCTTACATTGTAGCACATGACCTTTGATGTGGTCACTAAAAACTACCTACTATATTATACAAGGATGATGATATATGAACGCTGTAATGCTGCTTACGGGGCTGCGCGGGAGGTTTACGCCGGTGCCCACGGCTTGGCACATTTGCTTCTGCATTTTCGCGACGATCGTCTTCGCGGCGATCTTTCTTCGCAAAAAAACCGTGTCCTCGCTCATTTGGCTTCTGATCTGCGACACGCCCATCGTTCTCCAGTTCTTCGGCGACAAGTCCACCGCCGCGGCCGTCGCGATATGCGAGATTTTCCTATTCGCGCTGCTTTTCTGGACGACCTCCAACGAGCGTATTGCGAAGAAAAAACAGCAGCTTCGCGAGGAGGAGGAGCAAAAGCACCCCGACGCCTTCTTCCCCGAGGACATGGGCGACATCGACAGGCTGATAAAATCGGAGTCGTCGAATCTTGCCGACAACAAGGACGACGTTATCCACAACGCATTTGAGGACGACAGACGATGAAAAAAGCGGTGATCTTGGACGCCGACACCGTCACCGACGGCGACGTCTCCCTCGAGCCGCTGACCTCGCTCTGCGATACCGAGGTATACGGCTACACCAAGCCCGAGCAGGTTGCCGAAAGGGTCGGGGATGCGGAGATAGTTCTCACGAACAAGTGTCTCATCACAAAAGAGGTCTTTGAGCGCTGCCCGAACCTTAAATACGTCGGCGTTTTCGCGACGGGCTACAACAACGTCGACACCGAGGCCGCAAAGGCCCGCGGCGCCGTAGTCTCCAACGTGCCGGGGTATTCGACCAACTCGGTCGCCCAGCACACCTTCGCGCTGATACTCTATCACTATTCGAGCGTTTCGCGTTACGCCGAGTATACCGGCCGGGGCGAGTGGTGCTTCTCGAAGCTGTTTACACACTTCGGCCCGCCGCTTTTCGAGCTTTCGGGGAAAACCATCGGCATAGTCGGCTACGGGGCCATAGGCAAAGCGGTCAAGCGCATCGCCGAGGCTTTCGGCATGAAAATACTTGTCCACACGCGTTCCGTGCCGAGCGATCGCGGCGAAATTGAGCTTGTTTCCTTGGAGGAGCTTCTAAGGCGCTCCGACATCGTGACCCTGCACTGCCCTCTTACGAAGGAGACGGAAAAGCTCATCAACGCCGAGACATTAAAGCTCATGAAGCCCACCGCGCTTCTGATAAACACCTCGCGCGGCGGGGTCATCGACGAGCGCGCAGTGCGGCAGGCTCTTGATCGCGAAACGATCGCGGGCTTCGGCGCTGACGTTCTGACGGTCGAGCCGATGTCGAAGGACTGCCCGCTTCTGGGCGCGAAAAACTGCTGGATAACCCCGCACATCGCCTGGGCGCCGCTCGAAACGAGGATACGCCTTATCGGGCTCGTTAGGGAAAACCTCCTCGGCTATCTTAACGGGAAAATAATAAATAACGTGGTAAAGTAATATGAACAAACAAAGGATAGTTATAAAGGTCGGCACGTCGACCCTCACCCACCCCTCGGGGAGCTTTAATTTACGGCACATCGAGGCGCTTGTAAAGACCATCTCGGACATAAAAAACTCCGGGATAGAGATAGTTTTGGTGACCTCGGGCGCGATAGGTCTCGGAATGGCGAAATTGGGGCTTCGGGAGAGGCCCGCCGACACCCCGTCGAAGCAGGCCTGCGCGGCCGTCGGGCAGTGCGAGCTGATGAATATGTACGACCGGCTTTTCGGGAGCTACAACATCACCGTGGCGCAGGTGCTTCTGACAAAATATGTTATTTCGGACGAGCGAAAGGAAAATGTCCTGAACGCGCTCGACAAAATAATCTCCTCCGGCGCGATACCGATAGTCAACGAAAACGACGTCGTCGCTATAGACGAGCTGGAGCTTGAGGTCGGCGAGAACGACAGCCTCGCCGCGATAGTCTCGGTCCTTGTGGGGGCGGATCTGCTTGTTATAATGAGCGACATCGACGGGCTCTACGACAAAAATCCCCGAGAGAACCCCGACGCTAAGCTTATTTCGCGGGTCGAGGAGATAACTCCCGAGATCGAAAACTACGCCTCCGGCGCGGGGACAGACCTCGGCACCGGCGGCATGGCAACCAAGATCAGGGCGGCGAAGATAGCCAACTCCCACGGGATAGACATGCTTATAATCAACGGCTCGCGCGCGGAAAACCTCTACGACGTGACCGACGGAAAGATAATCGGGACGCTCTTCGCGGCCGGGACAAAGAACTGATATGCTTATAACCTCCGAGCGGCTCGGGCGATCTTCACGGGATTTTGGGCGATCCCGAGACGATGAAATTTCCGGAACCGCCCTTTTGGGGAAAAGGGCCGAAATGATCCTATACGGACCTACTGACAGAGAATTGAGGTGCGATAATGTTTGATTTTGAACCGATAGGCCGAAGGGCAAAAAAGGCCGCCGAGGCTCTTTCGGAGGCCGGAACGGCAGTCAAAAACGAGGCTTTGAAAAACATCGCCGAGGCTTTATATGAGCGCCGGCGGGACATTTTGGAAAAAAACCGCTCCGACGTAAAGGCCGCCGAGGCAAAGGGTGTAAAAAGCTCCCTCACGGACAGGCTGTACCTCAACGAAAAGCGTATAGAGGGCATCGCCGAGGGCATCAGACAGGTGATAGCGCTCCCCGACCCGGTGGGCGAGATCATCGGAGGCGAGACCCGCCCAAACGGGCTTAAGATAGAAAAAATTCGGGTGCCGCTCGGGGTGGTCGGCATGATATACGAATCCCGGCCGAACGTCACCGCGGACGCGGCGGCGCTCTGCCTGAAATCGGGTAACGCCGCGGTCTTAAGGGGCGGCAGCGACGCCTTGGGCACGAACATCATCATCACCGAGATAATGCGCTCCGCGATCGAAAAGGCGGGGCTCCCGGCGGACTGCGTTCAGCTTCTTGAGGATCCGTCGAGGGAATCTGCGGAGGCTCTTATGAAGGCAAACGGCTACGTCGACGTGCTGATACCGAGGGGCGGCGCAGGGCTGATAAAATCCTGCGTGCAGAACGCCTCGGTGCCGGTCATCGAGACCGGGGTCGGAAACTGCCATATTTATGTCGACGCTTCGGCATCAATTCCGATGGCGATAGACATAATCGACAACGCAAAGACCTCCCGCCCGGGGGTCTGCAACGCCTGCGAGACGGTCCTGATCCACAAAAACGTCGCCGAGGATATCCTCCCCGCGCTGAAAAAACGGCTGGATCGGCACAACGTCGAGATAAGGGGCTGCGAGCTCACGAAGATGATCCTCGGGGACAGCGTAGTTCCCGCGACCGAGGAGGACTGGGCGACCGAATTTTTGGATTATATCCTCGCCGTTCGGGTCGTCGACAATATTTACGAGGCAATAGAACACATCAGGAAATACTCGACCCTTCATTCCGAGTGCATCGTCACCGACAGCGTTGCCGCGGCGGACGAGTTCAGGAAAAAGGTGGACGCGGCGGCGGTCTATGTGAACGCCTCCACCCGCTTCACCGACGGGTTCGAGCTCGGCCTCGGCGCGGAGATAGGCATTTCAACCTCGAAGCTTCACGCGCGCGGGCCGATGGGGCTTAAGGAGCTCACGACCTTCAAATACCTTATATCCGGCAGCGGACAGATAAGAGAGTAACGGAGAATACTATGGACAAAAACGAAAACAAAAATATAAACCCCGAGGCTTCGGAAGCTTCTCCCGAGAAAAAGGAAGAAAAGTCGGACAGAAAGCGCTTTCGCTTCGATTGGGAGCTTGAGGAGAACCTCATCGAAGCTCTCGACGAGGACGCGATGGACCTTACCGAGGCGAGCGAGGACGAGGCCGAGCCCATCGAGATAGAAGGGAAATCTGCGGTGACTCTCAGGCAGGCCGCGCAGACGGCTTTCGGGCTGTTTCTTCTGATATTTGCGATAATCGGCGTCGCGGCGACGGTTATAAAGGCGGTGCACCTCGTCGAAGCCAAAAAAGACAACTCGGAGCTTTTGGCGCAGTATGAGGACTTCATACTCCCCCTTGCGGCCATCGACGCCCCGACCTTTGACAGCGCCGACGCCCTCAACGAGGACGTTATGATCTCCGCCGCCTGCTGGGACATAATCTTCAACCCGTCGTCGTTTTATGAGTTTTCGGCGGGCTCCTACACCGTGTCATCTTTAGACATCGACAGAAGGATAACGAAGCTTTTCGGCGCGGGGCATGTCTACTCGCACAAAACGGTCGGCGACACCGAGCTGCAGTTTGACTACAGCGAGGAGACGGGAATGTATCGCATACCCGCCTATCCGCGCTCGCAGGCGTACTACCCCGACGTCGTATCCGAGACCGAGACGGAGGACGGCGGCATTGAGATAACCGTCGAATACCGCCAGCCGATAGAGATCTGGATGAGCGCGGACGATCACGTCGAAAAGACGATGATATACACCCTCACCCAAACCGACACGGGCTACAACGTCAGTGCGATAAGGATCGGCGCTATTGATTCGACCGAAGCAAATTAACAGGCAATTTTCGCAGTTTTAAGGAGTGATGTGATGCTTAAGCTGGTCAGGCTCTCACCCGTGTATCAGAAACACCTCTACGACATGATGGAGGAGTGGGCGGCCGAGGGCGAGAAGATAGTCCCCTATTCGATAAGAAAGTACGACTATCATGACTTTGATTTTTATCTCGACCACCTCGACGTCACCGAGGTAGAGGCGGAGGAGATGGGGCTCGTGCCGGACGTGACTTTCTTCGCCCTTGACACCGAGAGGGATATATTCGTCGGCGCGGTGAACATCAGGAAATACCTGAACGAGCGGCTGATGAAGACCGGCGGGCACATCGGCGACGGGATCCGCCCCTCGGAGCGGCGAAAGGGCTACGGCACCGAGATGATAGGGCTCGCGCTCGAGGAGTGCAGAAAAATGGGGATCAGCAGGGTCTTGATGACCTGCGACAAGTCGAACATCGCCTCGGCAAAGAGCATCATGAATAACGGCGGGGTCCTGGAGAACGAGATATCCGTCGAGGGCGAGGAGCCGGTGCAGAGGTATTGGATCGAGCTGTGAACAGATAGTTAAAGCAGACCACCGGGGGTCTGCTTTTTTGGGGGGTGAGGAGGGGCGAAGCCAGCAGTATGGGGCGGGAGGCGCAGGGGGGTGGACGAAGCCCCAAGGCGCCCGGAGGGCGCCTACGCCAAACCCGCTTGCGGGTTTGGCAGGGCGGCAGCGAAGCTGCCGCCGGGGCTTCGCCGCGCAGGGTCTGCACTTCGCCGCGGTGGGACAGGAAGGCGCGGGCGGGCCGTGGACCGCAGGTCCAGGGTCGCGCGGAGAGAAGCTACGCGCATGGGGCTTTGCCCGAAAACATGACCGTCCCCTCCCGACGGGAGGGGGCTGCTGCATAATTGCAAGTTAGCTCAAAATTGACCAGCAGGGGCCCCGGCGAAGACGGTAGTCTGACTCACTATCTTCGGCGAAGACGACCCCGTCGGCTTCGCTAACGCCGCGTAACAAAACTAAGGTTATATCAAAACCCGCTGCGGCGTTTGGCGGCATTCGCTAACGCCGCGTAACTAAGGTAAAGGCTATATCTTATTTCGGCGCGGCGTTGGGGAATGGGGCTTAAAATAGCATGAACGAGCCTGCGAGCGAATACCTTTTGGCATCTAATGCGGGGCTATAACGAAATCTTGTGAAACGCAGGGAGCAGGAGGCGAAGCCCTAAGCACGCCCCCCGGCGTGCTTCCCGCCGTTTCAGAATTTACATTGCTTAGCCAAACGTCGGACTTCCTACCTTTTAGAAACCATAAGCAGACTTTCTCCAACGTCGGACAACATTCGCTCCGCGAATGTTGGGACTTCGCCCCGGTCAGTGCCTCTTCCCCTCCTTTCCAAACCGCCTCACCTTTGCGCCTCTACATGTATGTGCTGACTTTCACTTTCCTGCTTCACCTCAGCAAACCGCAGCCCCCGCGTGGCGAAGCCCCTGTGAGCCTTCGGCTCACCCCCGGACTGCTCCGCAATCCGGAGGCCGGCCACTCCGTGGCCGGCCGGGGCTTCGCCCCCCGCTTTTCTCCCGCCACTATCTGCAGATCCCACGTGGGGCAAATCCCCCGTGCGGACATGAAGTCCGCACGCCCGCCGTACTTAGTGCGCCGGGCCGCCCCTCCGCTGCCGCCCGGGCTTCGCCCGATACCTCCCACTCCTCTTTAAAATTCCCCCTACTACACCCCCCCAAAAAAGAAACGCCCCGTTCGGAGCATTCCTTAATTTTACCTTGTTTTTACTATTTTTTACCCTGTTTTGCCCTGCTTTTGCCCTGCTTCCCATCAATTCCCCGACGGGATATACCTCCTGATTGCCGAGGCGACGTTGGAAATGGGCATGGTCTGGAGCCAGATCTTGCCGGGGCCGGTGAGCACCGTGTTGAACAGCCCCTCGCCGCCGAGGAGCACGTTTTTCACGCCCTTGACGGTCTGCACGTCGATGCCGACGGTGGCCTCAAAACCGAGCACGTTCCCGGTGTCGATGACCATCTGCTGGCCGGTGGCAAGCTCATACTCGACAAGCTCGCCGTCGACCTCGGCAAAAGCGACGCCCTTGCCGGAGAGCTTCTGCATGATGAATCCCTCGCCGCCGAAGAACCCCGCGCCGGCCTTTTTGTTGAAGTGAATCGAGAGGGTGACGCCGGTCTTGCTCGCCAAAAACGCGCCCTTTTGGAGCACAATGTTCTTGCCCTCGTCGACGTTTATCGCGATGATCTTCCCGGGGAACGACGAGCCGAACGCGATCATTCCGTCGCCGTGGGATATGTAGGTGTTCTGGAACATCGACTCGCCGGAAAACGCTTTGGAGAACATTTTTCCGACCCCGCCGCCGTGCGTTTGCATTTCCATGTTCGGGGTCATCCAGACCATCGAGCCCTTTTCGGTTATCATTGCCTCGCCGTCGACGAGGTTGCAGACGACGACAGGGAACGCCCCGCCCTTGATGTCATAATTCATAGCTTTCATCCTTTCCTGCGCCAAAGCGCTTGAGATGACTTTATTATAGCATATACAGCAGTGAATGTCAATTGATACAAAATCTATATATCAAAAAAGCCAGCCACACCTTGGCAGGCTTTTTTACAACAATGTATA
>CANQLR010000065.1 GCA_947624745.1 uncultured Clostridia bacterium
GTAGGCGTACTGCTTTACAAGAACTGGGATAAAATCAAATCATGGGCGCAAAATCTATGGAATGGCATAAAAGAAAAATTCGGCGGCATTCGCGACACCATTGTCGGCGCATGGAATACCGTTAAAGATAAAGCCTCGGAAATTTGGGGCGGCATAAAAAATGTCGTGGGTGACGCGCTTGAAGGTGTTAAAAGCTATGCGAAGGGCAAGCTTGACAATATAAAAAGCGCATACGAGGAACACGGCGGAGGTATAAAAGGCGCGGCATTTGCCGCTATGGAAGGTGTGAAGACATATTACAGTCTCGGTTATGATGCACTCAACACTCTTACGGGCGGCAGACTCGGCACGATAGTCGACACAGTTAAAGCAAAGGCCTCGGAAATTTGGGGCGGCATAACAACCGGACTATCCAACGCATGGAACACCATAACAAATAAAGCTTCGGAAATTTGGGGCGGCATAAAAAACGCGGCCAGCACCGCGCTTGACTCCACGAAGGAATATGTTTCCGGTAAGCTCGATAATATCAAGTCCGCATATGAGGAACACGGCGGCGGTATAGCCGGAGCCGCGGCGGCGGCGATGGAGTCGGTCAAGACATATTACAGCCTCGGATACGACGCGCTTAATACTCTTACCGGCGGCAAGCTTGGAGAGATTGTCAGTTCGGCAAGAACTAAATTGGATGAGTTCGGTGCGGCGATTTCCGCAAAGTGGGAGTCCATCAAGACCGCGACATACGAAAAGTGGGAGTCTATCAAGACCGCGGTGACCGAGAAGGTGACCGCAGTCTGGAATTCTGTTTCCGGAGTGTTTGAAAATATACGGACAAAGGTATCATCCGTGTTTGAAAATGTAAAAACCACGGTTACAAACGCAATTGAGAAGATCAAAGGGGTTTTTAATTTTAAATGGGAGCTTCCGAAGATAAAACTGCCGCATTTTAGCATTTCTCCCGCCGGATGGCAAGTCGGAGATTTGATGAAGGGTTCGATCCCGAAATTGGGCGTCGAATGGTACGCCAAGGGCGGTATCATGACCCGCCCTACCGTATTCGGCTTAAACGGCAATAATGTAATGGCAGGCGGTGAACGCGGTGCGGAGGCGATATTGCCGCTCTCGGAGTTCTGGAGCAGATTTGACGCTGCATTACGTCGGATAAGCGCCCCGGCGGAAGGCCGTCCGAATATGACGAATAATATAAACATCAGTATATACGCCGCCCCCGGCGAAACTGATGACAGTCTTGCGCGGAAAGTGGCAGGGCGTGTGATGGAAGTGTTCAAAAATATGTAATTAAGGAGGCATGGATTATGGATATATTTCTGAGTGTAAACAACAGAGCTGAAATATTACAAATTCCCGTAATGCCTCCATCCTTTACCGTATCGAAGCCGCAAACAACGGAAAAATTTGAGACGGTGTCGGGTGAGGAACTATTGCTGATCGGATCGCCAAAGCTGAAGGGAATCGGTTGGGAAAGCTTCTTTCCTATAAGAGATTATCCGTTTTTGAAGCATAGTTACAACTCCGATATGTGGGGCTGGGACTATATTTACATGATAGATACATGGATAAAGCAGAAGTTACCCATTCGGCTGATTATAACATATGACCATAAAGATACGTCAATAAACATGCCAACGGCGGTTTCAAGCTTTGAGTATGAGCTGAAATCGGACGGCGATTTGTGGTACAAAATTCAATTCGAGGAGCTTAACCTGATGGGTTATGATAATCCCATACCGTGGTACGGAGAGGAGGAGATCGATATGGAGGAATTAAATAAGCTTAAGGAGCAGGTCGAGTATCTTACAGGAGTTGTTGAAGAACTCGCTAATCCTATGATTTATGATTATATCGACAATAATATGCCGGAGTGGGCGCGGGAATCGGTGCAGAAGCTATACGACGCCGGAATTATCAAGGGTTCCGGGATCGACGAATCCGGATTCCCAACGCTCGGACTTGATTACCTGACATTGCGCTTGCTTGTTATAATCGACAGAGCAATGCAAGCGGGAGCATTTAATTGATATGGCGCAGTACGCAGAGACTATACACGGATTCCCGTATTTTTCACAGAACGACAGCCGATGGAGCGGAGTACACTACGGCGGCACGATTAATGGGAATATCGGTTCTTCCGGCTGCGGCCCCACATCGGCGGCTATGATATTAAAATCCTACGGCTTCGATGTTACTCCGGAGGATATGGCTATATTGTTCAAAAATGCTATGAACGGGTACAAAACAACAGAGGGTAAGACGTGCTTTCCCGCTCTCTCGAAATCGCCGTATAATCTGACCGTTACGCAAACAACAAGCATAAACGCGGTTGTAAACGCGCTCAAACAAGGCATACCCGTTGTAGCTAATCCGCACGGGCCGTGTGATTTTACCGCCGGCGGTCATTACATTGTACTTTGCGGCATAAACGGCAGCAATCAGATAATGGTAAACGATCCGAACGGAAAAAATTATGAGATGTGCCGAACGGAAACGTGGAGTGCGGATTATATTAATAATTGCTGTGTAATACATAATCCAATAGACGGGTTCTGGATCATATCGAAAAATGGCAAAGGCTCAATAGGGACGGCGGCGGCCGCGGTGAAGCGATATACAAATTTCCCAAAATGCGATTTGTCCGAAAATGCCATTTACCGCATAGCTAAAGGCATAATGAATGAAAACTCTTCCGACGTCACATCGTGCCGTCAGGAAGCGTCCCAAATGTGCAATCAATTAGAGGTTGTCAAGGGCAGAAAATTAAGTGAAGAAAATTTATTATGGCTTTTGTATGAAAGCGGCTGGTATAACACAGGAAATTGGAAAGAAGAACCTGCACAGCGCGCCATAGACGCCGTAAGATTTGTTATTGTGGAAGGCAAGCGCGTTTTGCCGCGATATGTTGTCGAGCATGATATGTTTCCGCTTGACGCCGCGATATCGGGGCATTGGTATAACGGCAAAAGCGAGGATAGGAGCCAGTATGTCCGGCATAAAACGATAATAACGCAAAATCCGCGGCGATTTCCCGGAGGCGGCGGCACCTATACATTTTATTGTTTCATGGGTGACAACGGGCAAAACGATGTAATGGGATACTTCCCACAGAATTACGAAAAATACAAAGACGACGTTCCATGGACGGAGGGCGCGGATGAGGCGATCGAGGGCTATATGTTCTCCGAAAACTCATACGCCGCCGAAAACGTCGAGCCGACCGTCATATGGAAGAACCGTGTTCATGAGAATATATGCGCCAAGCTGCAGAACACCGTACCGGCGGCCGTATCTGACACGGGATTTGCCCTATACGCAAACGGACACGATATAACCAAAATCGCGGGGAATGTTTCGTGGACAAACAGTATATACGAGCTTGCGACGCTTTTATCATTTGAAACAGGGAAATCGGACGCGGCATATATGAAGGATCTGATATACGTTCCCGAGGTCGGCGATGTGGTGCAAATGGTAACCAATGAAGAGGTCTTTCGGGGCATTATCAAAGATGTTGACGACGGCGGCGCAAATGTCAACAAATACACCGCGGCAGATATAGGCTGGTACATGAACAAGACCGCACAGACATACCAGTTCAAGAATATGCGTGCCGATGACGCGATAAAGGAGCTGTGCGTTGATTTGTCAATAATAGTTGCTATGCTGCCGGAGCTGCCGGCAAACATAAATCAGATATATTTTGACAAGACAATATCGGATATCTTGAGGGACATTTTAGACCAATGCGACGGCGATTATAATTTTGATTTCTGCCCGGACGGACTGAGGATCTATAAAATCGGCGAACTGTACGCGTATCCGGAGTTCCATATCGCGGACAATATCCCGCAGGTGTATTCACCAAAATTCCGCGGCACGGAAAACCACAGTATCAGCATTGAAGACATGAAAACATCCGTTAAGGTGACTTCCGAAAAGGATAATGTTTATTCGGAGCTTGCCGTGCTCCAAAACCGCGATTTGATCAATAAATACGGATTTTTACAGAAAATCGTGAAAATAGACCCTGAAAAGGAAAACGCCGAAACAGCTGCCGGCCGCGAACTGAAAGAGAACTCGAAGCCCAAGGAAAGCTATTCGTTTGAGATCATCGAGAAATTTGACAGCTACACCCGCGCCGGTGAGATTATGGGTATTGACGGCACAAATTATGTCATCGAAAGTACAAATCATCGAATCAAAGGCGGCCGGCATTATAACGCTATGGAACTGAGGAGGCTGACATAATGGACGCTGTAATAGAACTCGCTTTGGCAATAAAGGAACGTACCAATCCGGCGGCATATTCGCCGATGTTCGGCACAATAATCGAGCTGCCGGAGCTGAGGATCCGGCTTGGCCGGAACGTTTTTGTATACGCAGACGATGTAAAGTCAATATTCGATATCTGCGAAACACGGGAGACCGAAAGCGGCATTGAGTATGTCAACCTCAATAAAGAGGTCGTATTGCTGCCGTATTCGAACGATAATAAATTTATTGCTGTGGGAGTTGTAGTATGAATAAAACACTTTTATTTGACTTTAAGACCGGTGATTTTATTATAAACCACGGGGATCCGGTCACGATCACAGGCATCGACGCGCTAAAGATGCGTGTCGAAAAAATCATCCGCACTCAATACGGCCTTTACAGGATCTACAGAGGCAAAGAATATGGCGCGAATATACATGACCTTGTAATCGGGCACAGCCTGGGAATAGGATTCACGGCTTCAGAACTGGAACGTGAAATACGCACGGCGCTTTTGCGTGATGAGGAAATTACCGCTGTAAGCGATTTCAAAATAAACCAAACCGGAACGGTCTTAAATATTTCAATCACACTCAAAACAGATTATGGTGATATGTCGGAGGTGTATACGTTTTGACATTTGATGAAATACTTGAATTTTTACTTGCGGGCGTGGCGGGCGGCTACGATGTTTCCGTCGGTTCGTTCGTTTATGATTTATTGTATCCTGTCGCGGAGCAGATATACAGGCTTGAGCAAAAATATGATATGTTTCGTGACGACGCTTTCGCCATAACCGCGTCAGGCGAATGGCTTGACAAAAAAACGGCGGAACAAGGTATTACGCGGCGTTCGGCTACATATGCAACAGGAATAGTACGCATCAAGGGCCGCAAGGGCGAGGTCATACTTGCCGGCGCTAAGGTCGCGGCGGAGAATATATTATTTGCCGTAAATGAGACGACGATCATCCCTGACAGCGAATATGCTGACGTGACCGCAACATGCACGATCGCGGGAAGCGTCGGGAATGTCAATGCGGGCGTGATAAACAGATTCCCATTGACATTGCCCGGACTGACCGAGGTCACGAATCCGAAACCGTTTAGCGGCGGTTATGATGAGGAAAACGATTATGATCTGCGGGAGCGTTATCTTGATAAGCTTGCGCATCCGGCGGCAAGCGGGAATGTGTACCATTACATAGAATGGGCGAAGGATGTTCCAGGAGTCGGTGATGTTCGCGTTGTTCCGCTTTGGAACGGGAACGGGACGGTTAAGGTCATCATAACCGATTCGGAGCGCAAACCGGCAGGCAGCGAGCTTGCGGAGCGTGTCTCGGCATATATAGAAACGCAGCGTCCTGTCGGGGCTGAGGTGACGGTCGTGAGCGCGGAGGCGCTTACAATAAACATATCCGTGTCGATTGCAGCTTCCGTCGACCCGGATATGCTTAAAGAGCTGATTTCCCATGCACAGGAGCAGTACCTGTCATCTGCGGCTATAAGTAAAGGGTACGTATCTTACGCGAAAATCGGCAGTCTGATACTTGCCATAGACGGTGTGGATGATTATGATGACTTGACCGTTAACGGCGGCGAAGATAACATTATCATCCCCGACGGCGCGGTCCCGGTACTCGGCGAGGTGATCATAACATGAGCATATACAACGGACTTCCGGGGTATTATCGCAAATCGAAACTGGTAAATGCGGCACATACCGGAGTACAAGATTTTTTTGCGGAATTTGAGCGGGAAACCGACCGTAAAATGAGCGACTTGTTTATCACCGACACCGAGGATTTCGCGCGTCACGAAAAGGATGCGGGACTTATCAGTAATGATACTCTCGACAACGAAACCCGGCGGGCGAAAGTCATCGCCCGGTTACGCGGGGGCAGAGTGTTGACGGTCGAAGCTCTCAAAGAGCTTGTAAAACTATATGAGCCACTCGGCGCGGACGTTACGGAAATGTACAGTGATTATGTCGTGATCCTTGATTTTCTTAGACGCGGCGGCGCACCTAAAAACATTGCCGAGATCATCAATGCCATAAATGAGACTATCCCGGCACATCTCGCGGTGCGATACGGAATGAAAAAAGATATGGAGACAGGAAAACTGTATTTTGCCGGCGGTATACATATATGTCGGCGCATGAGTGTTCCGCTCCGGGAACGCGCCGCATATAACGATTTAAAAAACAGGTCATACGGCGATATACAATACAAATCGTACGCTAACGTACTTCAATGCAAGGAGGGATAAAATTGGCGGAAATAAAAGAGATCACCCCGCTTTTTCTTACGGCTGCGGGGTTAAAGCTTCAGGCAAAGGTTCAAGCGGGGATTACTCAGCTTAGTATTACGCGCGTCCTTATCGGCAGCGGATATTTGGACAGCGAGACCGACAAAGAACTGCTTACCGCTCCTATCACAGAAATACCGTCGCATACGTCGCGGGACGAGGGGACAAACGCCGCGGTAGATATTACACGGCTTTATTATGATGAAGGCGGCGGAACAGCCATGATAAGTATTCATGTGGAGAGCGGCGATAATGACCCAACATATCTCAGGGAATTTTGTATTATGGCCTCCGACCCCAATGACGGCGAAATCATGTACGGATACACCAATTTGGGCGATGAAGCATTGCCGCTGCCCAAATATGACGGCAGAGCGCGCGCGGTATATGACATAAGCTTACCGACCGTAATTGCCAATACGGAAAATGTGAGCATTAATATTACAAAGATTGTAGAGGTGCCCGCAGAGGAATTTGACGCGCACAAAACGGCGCCCGTGCTCGACCACCCGGACGGAAGCGTGACAAGCGCAAAGCTGGCGGA
>CANQLR010000066.1 GCA_947624745.1 uncultured Clostridia bacterium
CATGCCCGAGAAGAGGAAGGGAATAGCCGCGCCGAGAATGGCGCCGACGATGACGTCGCCGCGGATGATGTTGAGGAAGATGTCGAGGCCGTTTTCCACTTCGGCGACGAGCCCGCCCGCGAAGAGGTAGCTCGACATCATGGAGAGGGTCGCGAGCGCGGCCGAACCGATGGCGAAGCCCTTGCCGATGGCGGCCGTGGTGTTGCCGACGGCGTCGAGTTTATCGGTGATGTCGCGCACTTCCTCGTCGAGCATGCTCATCTCGGCGATGCCGCCCGCGTTATCGGAAATGGGACCGTAGGTATCGACGGAGACGGTCGCCGCGACGAAGGAGAGCATGCCCATTGCGCCGCAGCCGACGCCGAACATGCCGCCGAGGGCATAGGTCGCAAAGATCGCGACGCCGAGGACGACGACGGGGAGCATGCAAGAGATCATGCCCGTGGCCATGCCCTGCGTGACGGTGAGGGCCGCGCCCTCCTTGCTCGCCTGTGCGATGTTCTTGGTAGGCTTGTGGGCGTCGCTCGTGTAGTATTCGGAGATGATGCCGATGACGATGCCCGCGACGATGCCGACTGCCGCACACACCCAAGGGGTGACCGCGCCGATGCGCATCTTGGCCTCAGAGAGCTGGGTCGTATCCTCTCCCCTGAACAGGAAGAAGGACAGCAAAAATCCGCCGATGAGCGTCACGCCCGCCGAGATCCATGTGGATAGGTTGAGCTCCAAATGGGGGTTATCCGAGAGCTTGCGTTTGAGGAGCGGATAGGAGATGCCCACGATACAGCCGAGAAGCCCGATTCCCGCAAAGATAATGGGGAAGAGCATCATTTTCTGATAGAGAGAAACGGAAGTGAAGGTCGCTGAATGCCCGAATACCTCGATTGCCAAAATAATGGTCGCCATTATGGCGCCGATGTAGCTTTCGAGAAGGTCCGCGCCTAAGCCCGCGACGTCGCCCACATTGTCGCCGACGTTGTCCGCAATGGTCGCGGGGTTGCGGGGGTCGTCCTCGGGAATGTGCGCCTCGGTCTTGCCGACGAGGTCTGCGCCCATGTCGGCCGCCTTCGTATAGATGCCGCCGCCCACACGGTTGAAGAGGGCGATGATGGAGCACCCGAGGGCATAGCCCGAGAGGATGATGGAGAGGTTATAGCTCTGCCCCGTGATGGGATTGGTGTGCGTGATAGCTTCGAGCCCGAGTTCCCCCACCTGCGTTTTGATCATACCGCCCGCCCAGCCGAAACAGCAGTAGACGATGATCGCGCCGAGGAGGGCGAACCCTGCCACGCAAAGGCCCATGACCGAGCCGCCGCGGAAGGCAACTTTGAGCGTCTTGCCGACGTTCCTCGTCTCGTTGGCGGCGTTGGTGACGCGCACGTTGGCGTACGTCGCGATCTTCATGCCGATAAAGCCCGCCGTGGCCGACATCACCGCGCCGATGAGGAAGGCAACGCCCGCTTCCCACGCGATGAAAAGGCCCAAAACGACGGCGACGACTGAGCCGATGATGGCGACGATCTTGTATTCATAGAAGATGAACGCATTCGCACCCTCACGGATCTTGGCGGCGATATGCTGCATGCGCTCGTTCCCCTCTTTGAGTTTTTTGGTGAGGTAGAAGTTGAGCGCGGCATATCCCAGCCCAAGTACGACCGCAAACATCACGATGATGATGAGTAGATTGAGATCCATACTTTGCTCCTTGCAATGAATGTGACCATATTATAGCACGTTTTGAAAAAGTTGTCTATTTTTCGGAATATTCTGAAAAAATTTCTTACGCGTTATTATATCAAACAGTGTAGGGTCATCGCGGCGTCAAAAACGTAAATCGGCTTCCCGTTGAATGGGAAGCCGTTTGTTTACGCCTCAACCGTGAGCATTACAGATCGTCCGTCGGAAAATATCAGTTTTATCGCCTTCCCGCAAGAAAGACATTCTGCGACAAAATAATCCCTTAAAAGGGGAAGAATTTCCTCTACGATCTCTTCTGCGTCGATCTTTGTCTTTTCCATAACACATTCCTCCTTTTGCTGTGGACCGCGCGCTTGATCCTTGTGACAATATTATACCCCAAAGAACGACGCCACGGCAAACAAAATGGCGTAGTTCTTGGAATAAAATAATGTCGGAAAGGGGGAAGTTTATGGAGAATTTGTCGATTTTTTCGGAGAGGCTCAAAGAACTGATGACGGAGCGGGAAATGCGTTCGGAGACGCTTGCACGGGAAACGCACATCGCCGGTTCTTCCATCCGTTCATGGCTGCGCGGGGATTCCTTCCCCACCTTTTTGAGTGCGGTAAAACTCGCCGATTATTTTTCTTGTTCCCTCGACTATCTCGCGGGACTTTGCGACAAGTTCGAAAGCGTTTCGCCGCGGCCTCTCCCTCCCTTCTATCCTCGCCTTCGCCGCATCATGGAGGAACAGGGCGTAACGCGATTTGCAGTCACCGAGCACACGCAGATCAAAGACGCGTTTTTTACAAATTGGTCGCACGGACAACTGCCGATACTGCCCACCCTCTTTGCGCTCGCAAGTTTTTTGAATGTCTCGCTTGACTATCTCGTCGGAAGAACGGATTATTGATTTGGCCTTTGGAAGCAAAACGGCCATACCATGTCCGAGATGTACGCGAGGCAATCTCGTTTTCGTCTTGACAGCTCCTCCTCCTGGGAGGAGCTTTTTTTGGACTTCGGATTGGGGGATTCTCTACTTCACACTACGCGCTCGTGCCGCGCTTAGTAGAACATCGTGCGCGCGGAGCGCCCCCCGTCCGCGTGCGTTGAACTATTTTCAATAAAAGTGTTGTAAAAATCTTTTTTCTTTGGTAAAATAGAACTTGCGACACAATTTCATACTGATAACGAAAAGATACAACGGGCATCGGTGTATCCTTATTTTCCTATTTCGTTATCAGGAAATTGTGTCGCAGCAATTCGGGGATACTCGAAGCGGGCGCCTCGGATTGAGGCGTCCTTATTTTTTTGCCCGCAAAAACATTTTAAGGAGAAAAGGAACATGAAACACAAACTATTGACCGCCCTTTTGGCGTTCGTTTCCGCCCTCTGCCTTTGCTTTTCCTTTGCGGGTTGCGCTCACACGCACACCTATGCGGCGGCATGGTCGAGCGACGAGACCGGCCATTGGCACGCCGCCACCTGCTCCCATACCTCGGAGCGCAAGGACGCAGGGGCACATACCTACGAAAACGGCAAATGCACAACCTGCAACTATGAACACAAAGAGCACACCTTCGGCGCTTATTCCAAGACGGAGACGGGGCATGCGCAGAGCTGTTCCGTCTGCAAAAAGACGGTAAGCGCGGTCCATACTTACAAAAACGGAACATGCACGGTTTGCGAATACGCGCATCAAAATCACACCTACGGGACAGACGATATCTGCGAGGTGTGCGGAAAAGTAAGGCCTCTTCCCTACACGAAGAGCGAGGACGGCTCCAAGATCTACTTCGGAGAATATCCGCAGAGCGAGATAAAGGAAGAGGCGACCGTTTCCGCCCTTACGGAAAAGGCGAGCGCCCTTCCCTCGGAGGAAGAAAGCGGCGCATGGACGAGCTATGGCTATTACTACGGCGGCGAAGTGACCGACTATATGTGGTATATCGACGTCGAGCTCAACGGCAGCCGCTACCGCGGGGTGTATTTCACGATGGAGCGTAACTACAAGACGGGGAGCAAAATCATGAGTTATCAAGATGACAACGGCTATTTTACGGAGACCGTATATTGGTTCCGCTACGAACCGATCGAATGGCGCGTCCTCGAAAGCGAAGAGGGCAGAGCGCTCCTCATGGCAAATATCATTCTCGACTGCGGACAGTATTACAACAACTACGACGAACGCACCCAAGACGGCGAGACGGTGTATCCCAACAATTACAAGGAGAGCGATATTCGCAAGTGGCTTATAGAGAACTTTTACGAGACGGCGTTCGACAGCGCCGCGAAAGAGATCATAGAGACGACCACCGTAGACAACCGCGCGGGCACAGATAATCCCTACGCCTGCGAGGATACGCAGGACAAGGTCTTTCTCCTCTGCTCCGACGATGTCGTAAACGAGGCCTATGGATTTGCGCCGAGCGGAGATCCCGATGCTTCGCGGCAACTCAAAGCGACGGATTATGCGAAAGCGCAGGGGATACAGCCCAAGAACGGAAGCGAATGTTTCAGCTGGTGGCTGCGGACGCCCGAGAATAAAGCAAAGGGAAAGACGGTATTCAGGATCGCGGAAACGGGACAGGTGCAAGGGGGCGTCTATTGGATGGGCGGCGGCGAAAACGTCGACTATGTCCGCAACGGCATCGTTCCCGCGCTTTGGATCGATCTGTAATTTTTTCCGCGCGGACGGACGTCTCCGCGCAATATTCCGCCCCCATCCCCTTAAATGGGGGAAGCCTTGGGGCACAAAAAACCCGTCGCGTGTGCGGCGGGCGTTCTTTTTTGCTTTTTACTTTTCGCAGTTTGCCTTTAAGGTTTCGAGGCTTTCGCGGAGCTCCTTGGGGAGACGGTCGCCGAACTGCTTGAAGTAGCCCTCGATCTCATCCGCCTCGGCACGCCAGCGCGCCTTGTTCACATAGAGGATGCTCTCGAGCGTCTCGGTGGAATAGTTGAGCCCTTCGAGGTCGATGTCCTTCGCATAGGGCACATAGCCGATGGCCGTCTCCTGCGCGTCCACCTTGCCGTCGCAACGCTTCAAGATCCATTCGATGACGCGCATATTGTCGCCGAAGCCCGGCCACAGGAACTCGCCGTTTTCGTCCTGTCGGAACCAGTTGACGTTGAAGATCTTCGGGGGATGGGTGACCTTCTTGCCCATGTCGATCCAATGCCCGAAGTAGTCCGCCATATGATAGCCGCAGAAGGGTTTCATCGCCATGGGGTCATGGCGGAGAACACCGACTGCGCCCGTCGCGGCCGCCGTCGTCTCCGAACTCATAATGGCGCCCACGAACACGCCGTGGTCCCAATCGCGGGACTGGTAGACGAGCGGGGTGGTCGTCGCCCTTCTGCCGCCGAAGATGATCGCGTCGAGGGGCACGCCCTCCTTGGAGTTGAACTTCTCCGAAAGGCAGGGGCAATTTTCCGCAGGCGCGGTGAAGCGGGAGTTGGGGTGCGCGGCCTTGGTGCCCATCTCGGGCGTCCATTCGTTCCCGAGCCAATCGATAAGGTGTTCGGGCGCGGGTTTTGTGAGCCCCTCCCACCAAACGGTGTTGTCGGCGGGGTCGATGGCGACGTTGGTGAAGATGGTCCCCTTCTTTGTCGCCGCAAGGGCGTTGGGGTTGCTCTTTTGGTTGGTGCCGGGCGCAACGCCGAAGAAGCCGTTCTCGGGGTTGACCGCCCAGAGCCTTCCGTCCTCGCCCACGCGGATCCAAGCGATATCGTCGCCCACGCATTCCACCTTATAGCCCTTTTCGAGATAGTGTTTGGGGGGAATGAGCATGGCGAGGTTGGTCTTGCCGCAGGCGGACGGGAAGGCCGCCGCGAGGTACTTCTTGGTGCCGTCGGGGAAGGTGACGCCCAAGATCAGCATATGCTCCGCCATCCAGCCCTCGTTCTTGCCGAGGTAGGAGGCAATGCGCAGGGCGAAGCACTTCTTGCCGAGAAGGACGTTGCCGCCGTAGGCGGAGTTGACCGAGATGATGGTATCGTCCTCGGGGAAGTGCATGATGTAACGCTTTTCGGGGTCGACGTCGCACTTGCAGTGGAAGCCCTTGATGAAGTCGCCGTCCTTGCCCAAATAGTCGTAGACTTCCTTGCCCATGCGCGTCATGATCGCCATGTTGAGGACGACGTAGATGGAGTCGGTGACCTCGATGCCGATCTTGGAGAACGGGGAGCCGAGCACGCCCATCGAATAGGGAATGACGTACATGGTACGGCCCTTCATCTTCCCGCGGGCGATCTCGCCGCACATTGCATAGGCCTCTTTGGGGTCCATCCAATAGTTGATGGGGCCGGCGTCCTCTTTATTTTTGCAACAGATGAAGGTGCGGTCCTCGACGCGTGCGACGTCGTTCTGTGCGGTGCGGTGATAGTAGCAGCCGGGCAGTTTTTCCTGGTTGAGCTTGATCATCTCCCCCGTTCTCACACCCTCTGCGCGGAGCGCTTCGAGCTGTTCCTCGCTCCCGTCGATCCAAACGATCTTATCGGGCTGGGCGAGCTCTGCGCTTCTGTTGACGAAATCAAGAACCTTCTTGTTTTCGGTAAGTGCCATTCAAACAGATCCTCCTTGAAAATCCTTTACCGTGGGCGAAAGGACCACCTTTCGTCCCATTTTATTATACCACCGAACACACGATTTGTAAACAAAATCCGCACAAAATTGTGCGGAGAAAAAGGCGGCGCGCCCTCGCGCCCCTCTTTGTTTCATGCAAAAAATTGAAGTCACCGTTAAAACGCGGAGAAGCAAGCAAGGCAAGGAGAAGGAGCATTTCCGCAGGGAGCGTACTTTTTTCGTACGCGGCCAAGGAAAGCGCACTTCGACGCAGATTTGCGCCGCTTATACGCGTTTAGCTTAATGAAACAGTAACGTATTCACCACTATCGGCGGACTGAAAGACGACATAAAGCCCTACCATGTCCGAGACAGGGCTCAACGGAACAAAACAACCGTGCTCCTTCATCGCGGGGGGAAGATCGCCCGTATCCTC
>CANQLR010000067.1 GCA_947624745.1 uncultured Clostridia bacterium
AAGGAGATTCCGTGCAACATCGAGGAGATCATCAAGGCACTCGACGAGGAAATTCTGCCGAAGTATCTCTCCCGCGTCTACACGGACGACCAGCTCTCGGAAGCGCGGGCAGACCACGCCGCGTTGAAGAAGTGGGTCGACGCGGTGGATGCGGCGCGGAAGCAGTACGAGAAGATCTACACGAAGCCTTTCACAGAGTTCAAGGGAAAGATTAAGCTCGCCACCGACCGCGTGCAGACCGCTATGGGAAAGGTCAACGAGCAGATTACGGCGATTGAGGGCAAGACGAAGAGCAGGAACAAGGACTTCTGCATCGACTACTTTGAGAGCATTATCGGCGACCTCAAAGGGCTTATCGAGTACAGGCAGATCGGGGACGAGAAGTGGTACAACCTCTCCGTCAAGGACACGGAACGCAAGAAGGCGATCGACGAGAAGCTCGCAAAGATACGGAACGACCTCAATCTCATCGACTACTATGCCAAGCGAGACGAAAACATGGAACTCGTGAGAGTTTTCTACCTGCGCGACTTTGACTTATCGGGTGCGGTCGCGGCTGTAAATGAGATTAACGATGACAAAGACCGAATCTCGGCTGTTTTGCGGGCTAATCGCCCCGCAGAGGCGAATCCCGAGCAGGGGCGTTCGGAAACCCGTGCAGAAGAGGAAACGTCTCTCAAGCCAAATGACGAAGCGATTTTCACCATCCGCTTCGAGGTGGACGGCACGGAAGAAGAACTCAAAGCACTTGCGCAGTTCCTTAAAAAGAACGGCATTGAATACAGGCAAATCAAATAAAAGGAGATAAAAACATGGCAGGAAATTCTTTACAGCAATTCAACAACCAAGAAGAAACAAAACCGAAGGTACAATTTACGCAATGGATCGGCTCGGTCAACGTGCAAAAAACGATTTCGACCGTCCTTTCCGACCAAAAGATCGCGCAGAAGTTCGTTTCGAGCCTCTGCTCGGTCGTGGCGATGAACCCCGCCTTACGCGAGTGCGACTACGCTTCTGTTTTGAGCGCGGCACTCTACGCGACCTCGCAGAATCTGTCTCTCTCTCCCGCGATCGGGCAATGCTACCTTGTTCCTTTCAAAGACAAGAAGAAAGGCATGGTTGCGACCTTTATTCTCGGGTGGAAGGGATATATCCAGCTTGCCACGAGAACGGGCTACTACGACAGGATCCATGTCATCGAGATCAAGGAGGGCGAGCTTCTCAAAGCGGACCCGATCCTCGATGAGTATGTGTTCGCGCCCATTCAGGATCCCGAGGCGAGAGAGCGGGCAAAAACGATCGGCTACTACGCCTACTTCAAGTACAACGAACGCTCGGGCGGGTTCTGCAAGGGGTTGTATTGGTCGAAGGAGAAAATGCTTCACCATGCAGACCGCTACTCGCAAGCCTTCCATCTTGAAGCGGTCAAGAGCAATGAGCCGAACAAGTCGCGCGTTTCCTACGCGGACTACGTTGCGGGCAAGTACCCCAAGACGGACGAATGGAAGTACAGTTCGTTCTGGTACAAGGAGTTCGACGAAATGGCGAAAAAGACCATGATTCGCCAACTCATCGGCAAGTGGGGTCTCACAAGCTCTGACTTCCTGCAAGCATACGAGGCGGACGGCAATGCGCTCGAATCCTCGAACGGTGTGATCACGGTGCAACCGGTCGAAGAGGAAGAGGTTGAGCCGATCGTTCTACCCGACGCAACAGACGTTGAGAGAGAAGCCGAAGAAGAGGGGACGCTCAAGGCAGACGAGGACGGCGTTGTCGTCGAGGAGAAGCCTGTCGAAAAGAAACGCGGGAGAAAGCCTGCGGAGAAGCCCGCCGACAGTGCGGCGGTACAAGCGGCATTCTTTGACAACAAAGACTGACGGGAAATAAAGTTGCAATCGGCTCCCCCGATCTCGTAGGGGAAAGGGGGAGCAAACATAGCGGGAGAGAAAATGGCACACGGGAACGAAATCAACAATAAGCGCTTCTATTGGTTGAAGATGGATAGGCACTTCTTCAACGACGCACGCATCAAAAAAATGCGCAAGTTGCCGAAGGGAGATACCTGTGTCATCATCTACATGAAGCTCCTGCTTTTGAGCGTCGAATACGGCGGCGTTCTCGTCTACGAGCATATCGAAGATACGTTCGAAAAGGAAATGGCGCTAAAGATTGAAGAGAAGGATGTGCCCACTGAGGCAACAATTCAGTATTTGAAAGAGCAGGGAATGCTTGTCCCCGTCGATGAGAAAGACGACGAATTTTTCCTTATCCAAGCTCAAAATTCTATCGGAAGCGAGACGAAAAGCAATGTCTATAAGCGCCAAAAACGGGGCGAAAAAGAGTGGTTGGAAAAATTCCAACCAAGTTCCAACCAAATTCCAATAGATATAGATACAGATATAGATAAAGAAGTAAGTAAGAAAGTAAGTAGGAAGGAAGGTAGGGATATATATAAAAATAAATCATCTACAGGCGCGTGTGCGCACGAAGAGGGTGAAGCCCCCGAAACATATGACAGCATTATGGAGCAGTACGGGATAGAGGGCGCGGTGCGAGATGCCACAATCGAATTTATCCGTCACTGCCAAATCAATAAGAAAACGCTTACGAACGATGCTCTCAAACGCATTCTTCAAAGTCTCATCACCTATCCGACCGACGAGGAAAAGATAAAGGTTCTCCAAAGGGCGGTGGACGAGAAAAAGTTTACGATCCAACCGAAGGTAGAACTGCACGATGATGAGTTCGGAACAGCGGGCGCGTTTACAGGGAAAACCTATCAAGATATTTTGGACGGCGATCTCGTACGTCTTACGGAATCCGTTAAATCCAAACTGTGGGAGTTCATACGACACTGCAAGGCAAACGGGCTTGTCCTCACCAACGAACGCCTATTTGACCTCTGCATGAAACTCAATCGGCAATATGGCTACGGTAAGTCAGAAGAACAGGTTGAGGCGCTCGATAGGGCAATCGCCGGCGGGTATTTCGACATCAAGACCGAGGAGAGCATTGCGGAAAAGGCAGTGCGCTACCACGAAATGAAAGGCGATGACCCGCTTGGAGCGGACGGCGAGGACGGTGCGTAATGGCACTCGGAATAAGGTGCATCCGAGCGGGGTGCCACTACTCGGGAAAGGAATGTGTGCTGTGGAACGAGTGTCCGATCTTTCAAGCCGACACAGGGCTTGCGAAAAAGCAGAGCGCAAAGAAAGACATTCCCCGCCCGACGGAGGACGACGTACAAGCAGCCGTTGTTGAGTATTGCGACTTGATGCACATCGTCTGCGTACATATCCCGAACGAAAGCAAGCGAAGCCAATCCTACGGCGCGAAGATGAAGCGTATGGGGTTGCGGAAGGGGTTTCCCGATCTGTTTATCCCGACAGCACGGCAAGGCTTTCACGGCTTGTTTATCGAGCTCAAACGCGACAAGAAAAGTCGGGTGAGCGCAGAGCAAAAAGCGTGGGTTGTCTATTTGAACGAGCACGGGTACAGAGCGACAATCTGCTACGGAGCAGACGAGGCAATCAACGAAATCAAAAACTACATGGAGATCAAATAAACAGCATGAGCAACTACGAGAGATTGACGAAGCGCGGCGGGTTCGAGAAAATCGAAGACTTCAAAGAGGAATACGGGTATAGCTCCATTTATCAGCGGCTCTCCGAGATTGAGGACAAAATCGAGAGCGGAGAGCTTGTCGAACTTCCGAAGAAAGTACTTCGCGGAAAGGACGAAATCGGCGAAAACGCATATGAGGTCATAACCACAATGTCTCACTTTTTTTATGGCGAACGGCAAGCCGACGACTTCCTCGAAAAAGAGAAAGCGCGACTGCGCAAGGAGTGTGCCGATGAATAGTTACATTCCATTCGACGAGAGCAAGGTGTGTCTGAACTGCCCCAAAAAGCGTTGTGTCCTCGATGGAAAGAAGGGCGAAAGGTGCCAAATCATCCGTGAAAAGCGAGCGGCGCATCGCCGGGAACAAATGGCGCAGAGGAGAAAAGCATGCAAAAATTTTTCGCGATCGGCAACTTGACGAGGGATCCCGACCTGTCACAGACCAACAGTGGCGTGAGCATCTGTCGCTTCACGATTGCCGTCAATCGCCCGTATGCAGACGGAAACGGAGAGCGTCAGACAGACTTCTTCAACTGCACAGCGTGGCGCGGGCTTGCGGAGACGATTGCAAAGTACTGTCATAAGGGCGACAAGATCGCCGTGTGCGGGGACGTTCAGCTCCGCAACTACGAGGACAACAAGGGCATCAGACAGACCACGGTGGACGTGATCGTGCAGGATGCGGAGTTCCTGACTTCGCCAAAGCGCGAGAGCGAAAGCACGGCGCAGGGGAGCGCACAGCAACGTCAATCTCTCCCAAAGAGAGGGCAACTGTCTCTCTTGGACGACGATACTCCGTTTTGAGGTAAGGCATGGATAAGGAAAAAGAGATCGAGGAACTGGTGAAAATTGCTCGGAAGTATTCGGAAAAGTTTGCGAACACGCCGTATTACAAAGGCGTAAAAACAGATATGGAAGCCATTTATGAAGCGGGCTACCGCAAAGCTGATGAAGTACGCAAGGAAAAAGCAAAGGAAATTCTGAACGGACTTGTGCACTGGCTTAAAGGCGCTATCCGTGTCAGTTACGATTTTGCGGTTAGGAATCCGTTTGGGATTCATGGCGGGAAAAATTGTGCATTTCATGAAATGCTTGACCTTGTGAAAAAGGTTGCCGAAAAAGAAGGCATCGAGGTGGACGGATGAGCGGAGCGCAGCTCTCCATGTGGGACGGCGGAAGAGGACAATAAGATGATAAGCGAACAAGAACAATGGAAACCAATCGCAGGGTTTGAGGGATATAAAGTAAGTTCATTCGGCAACGTAAAGTCCGTCGAACGCCTCGTGTGGAACGGGAAGGGTTATGTACATAAACCAGAGATGATCCTCAAACAGGCAAGGAGTCACAAGGGGTATCCAATCGTTTATTTGTCGCATAACAACAGGCAGAAAACAGTTCCTGTACACAGGTTGGTTGCTTCCGCTTTTATTCCGAATCCGTTTGGCAAGCCGCAAGTCAACCACATAAATGGGATTAAAACGGATAACCGCGTTACGAATCTCGAATGGTGTACGCAAGAGCATAACATGGAACACGCTTTTAGAACGGGCTTGGAGAAACCGAGCGAAAGGCAAAAGCGGGCTGTTTGCGAAACAAACAAGGCGAAAAGGAAAGCGGTCATTGCAAAGCACGGCACTACGCAACAGACTTTTGAGAGCATAGCAAAAGCAAGCGCAGAAACAGGCTTATCGGCATCAACTATTTCAAGATATTGCAATGGGATAAGACAAAGTTGCAACGGAATCGAATGGGCATTCGTGGAGGACACGAAGGTATGACACCGACAAGCACAAGCGGGATACAATCTCCGACCCAAGCGTTTTGGGACGCAACGCAGATAAGCGATTTCACATAAGGAGAACGAATGAAATCTTTTGAACTGAATGTAGAGGCAATCGGCAAGAACGCTCGGGCAATGACCGGCGTGATAATCGTGGACGGCAAGCCGCTGACGACTACATACGACATCCGCGCCTTCCTGCGGAGCATAGCTCCCAACAAAAGGACAATCACTGTCAAAGTGGAGAAGGACGAAAGATGAAGCGAAGAAAACTTACAGGCGCAGAGCGGCGCGAAGTTTACGACAAATGCGGCGGGCATTGCGCCTACTGCGGGTGCGAACTTCGATACAAAGATATGCAGATAGACCACGTTGTTCCTCTTGCATACGGAAAGGGTACGGACGAGATTTCGAATATGCTACCCGCTTGTCGCAGTTGCAATCACAGAAAGGGCGCATCCTCGCTTGAAAGTTTCAGGCGACAAGTAGAGCGTTTCCCTACGGTGCTAATGCGCGACAGTGTTACATACAAGAACGCGGTCCGTTTCGGGCTTGTAATACCGAATCCGCACAAAGTGATTTTCTACTTTGAGAAAGAGGACAAGCAATGAAAGATTGGACGGGAAACGGGAAAAGCGTGTTCGTCTGCAACGGGGCGAGCAACCATAGCGACAGCGAGCGGCAGAGAGAGGACTACTACGCGACCGAGCCGAAAGCGATACATAAACTTTGCACCGTGGAACAGTTCACCGACACCGTTTGGGAATGCGCTTGCGGCGGGGGACACATGGTCCAAGCCCTGCGCGAGAACGGCTACAAGGTGTACGCAACCGACATTGTGAATCGGTGGGGGGTACTTTTAGATGAACTCAAAGACTTC
>CANQLR010000068.1 GCA_947624745.1 uncultured Clostridia bacterium
GGTTCCTACCCCCCTCAAAAATTTTCAAAAAATTAAAAAGTGTGGATTTCAAATCCACTGATGTAACCATTTTGTAACCATTACTTGCAAGTTTGTAACTTCTTGTAACTATTACTTGCAATTTTGTAACTTTTTGTAACATCTGTCATTCTTTTGTCATAATTTGTAACTACTATGCAACCACTTTGTAATCATTTGTTAACGATGGTAACACAGTTGTAATGGTATACTATAACCATAGAGGGGATATACCCGTGGTCCCGCTAGTGGATTCAATTCCACTAGCACACAATCGATTGGAGGACAATTCAATGCAAATCGCCAAATCTACCAATAAAGCTATGATAACCAAATGGGCTAGCGACGCGTATCAAGAACTTACGTTGCGTGGGGACGATGACAACGCATTGCGAATCGTCCTTTGCTTGAGAAACATACGCGATTTTGCAGTCTCCGGCGACATAGACAGCATCGTCGAGGCCATAGACAACTTTCTCAACTCGTAATTTTGGCCCCGCGCCCGGCCATACATAGGGCGCGTTCGGTGGACTCAATTCCACCGTGGAAAGGTTATACAATGTCTGATTTCGCTATTGCCACCCTGAACGAGAACAAGCCCGTATTCAAGTCTAAGGCTCTCACCCACGCCACCGACATCATCTACGAAGCAGTGGCCAAGTTCAACGCCAATGCCAAGGAGACCCGCCGCACCGTTGCCGTCACTCTCGCCAAGGTCGAGAAGCACAAGGATTATGAAGCCGATGGATTCAAATCCCTCGCGGACTATGCCGCCGCTATTGGCTTCGAGAAGTCCGCCGCGCACAAGCTTGAGAATGCCGGTCGGTTGATTCTCTCCGAGAATGAGACCGTCAAATCCCTCGCCAATGATATGGACGTTTCCAAGCTGTCCATCATAGCAAGCGCGGACGAGAAGTGCATCGAGGAAGCTGTCAAGTCCGGCGCGCTCAAGTCCGACATGTCGCAGAATGAAGTTCGCGAGTGGAAAGCCGCTGTCAACGCTTCCAAGCCCACCCCCGCCAAGACTAAGCTCTACGAGCTAGACATTGACGTTTTCCGGCGCAACGGCGCAACCAACTACCACTACGAATCCATTCCCATGGACGAGGTTGAACCCCTCTCCGGCGCTCTTTGGGGCAAGGTAAAGATCGAGGATGGCACTTTCGTAGAGATTGCCATACTACCCGACGGCTCCCTCGCCCGCATCAACAGTAAGGCTGAAGTCAAGCCCGTCAAGGCGGTCAATGGCAAAGGTAAGGCCAGCGATAAGCTTTCCAAGAAAGATCTGGAAGCCGTGATTGCCAATCTCCAAAAGCAGTTAGCAGACCTAACCGCCAGCAAAGCCGGGTCTGATGAAACCGAGGACGATTGACTAGCACGCAATTGAACGGGGCGGGACCAAATCCCGCCCCACTGATTACAGTGGATTCAATTGCACTTGATGAAAGGGGATGCAATCATGTCGCGCTCGACCGAATCCCGCACAAATGAATCTCGCTCAATCGTCTTGTGCACAAGAGTATGTGCCATAATTTTTTCGGCCGCAATTCTCTATATCTTGGCCAAATCGTACACAACCCCCGGGACCGATTACACACAATACAATTCCGCGCAACTGTCCTGGGTAATTGAGGGATGTCAGGAAAAAATTGTTGACCTCAACGAAAAAATTGAATATCTGCAAGGGCTACAAAATTTGAAGCTCATTGAAGAAAAATTTGGCCCATCACCTTCCCCGGGGTTGTATATCATCGAAGGCGAAAAAATTTCCTACGGAGGTTGAAAAAATGACCGACCCTGAATGGCTCATAGAACGCGAGAGATACATGCGTAGAATCAAATCCATCGCAGACGAGCATGAGCTCGCTTGTCTCAATGCCGACCAAAAGACCGAATCCTTCACCAACGTTGACCCCCACGCAACAGAAACATATGACACGTTTATTAGAGAGATGAAACGTGCTATCGAGGCAGGTCACTACGATGCAGTCTTGCAAGCTATCAAAAATCTCTAGACCCCCTTCGGGCAGTGCATTCGAATCCACTGCCCTATAGAGGGCCTACCCTCTCAATTCAAGGCTGGCATCCAACTGCCGGAGGAAAAACATAATGGGTAATTTCCGCGAAATCGCAATCTCCACAATGTCTCTGTCCGAGCTGATGGCCGGGCGTGAGCAGGTCAAGACTGAAGAAATCGTCGGCAAGGAGCTCACCATCGTGGCTTTCGACTTCGCCACCATCACAGACCACGGCGAGGAAAAAACGTTCCCCGTCATCCTCTTCAAGGAAATGCCCGAGCGCTACTACAACGGAGGCGCCCTGCTCTCTAAGCTCTGCACCGCGTGGGCGGCCGAGTGCGACGGCGATATCGCTGCGGCGTCCGCGGCCCTCGAGGACGAAGGCGGCGTGAAGGTCCGCTTCCGGGCCACCAAGACCAAGAGCGGTAACAACCTGACCACAATGGACATCTTGTGAGGAAAAACCACGGGGCCGGGCAATTCCGGCCCCATTTTTGTTGTGGAATCGAATCCATTAAGGAGGAAAAATAATGGCAAAGCTGACAAAAAAGAAATTCCTCAACACGACAGCCTCGCAGATAGGTCGCATGACAGGTCCGGAGTTACGCTCTCTTCTGCGCGGTGCACGTCAACTTTTCAACGCGCAGGAAAAAACATTTCAGCGCCAGAAGAACCTCTACTCCCACGCCCTTGATAAGATGCAGACTTACTATGACGAAACCGGCAAGCAGAACGTCAACAGCATGAAGGTCAATAAGATGCGCTCTGAGCTGTTTCGTTTGCAAGAGTTTTTCGACTCAAAGTCCTCTACGGTTCCCGGCGCTAGAAAAATTGCCATTGAGCAAGACAGGCGCATTTTCGGAGAAAATTCAAAAGGTAAGCCCGCACAGCGCATGACGATGGAACAACGCGAAAAATTCTGGGCAGCATACACAGAGTTTCAGAACACGATGGGCGAGGCGTTCTTCCGGCGCATGGGGTCCGACCGCATCCAGCAGTTCCTCGGTCAAATGACGACAGAGCGGCGCGGAAATCCAGACAGCATCATAAGCGAAGAAGCGTTTGAGGAACTGTATCGCAGGTTGTCAGTACAGAACGAACGCGATAACTGGGAAATGAGCAACTATGAATACGGAGACGACGATGTTCTCTCCGGAAAGCGGCCTTATTGAGCAGGAAGCTTTTCTGAGAAAAATAGCCTCCGCAGACCTTCCCATCATCACCAACAACAAAAAAATTTCTTTCTATAACATACCAGCAGCATTTGATATCGAAGTATCCTCGTTCTACAACGGAGTGGATTTCGATTCCACCGGCAGAGAACATCCTCGCAAGTGCGCGGCCATGTACATCTGGCAGTTCGGCATACTCAACTGGGTAACATACGGTAGGACGTGGGACGAGTTCCTGGCATTCATGAAAGCACTCTCCACCATCCTAGCCCTAGACTCAGATATGCGTCTCGCGATATACGTCCACAATCTAGCCTATGAGTTTCAATTCATGCGCAAGTTAATAAAATGGGACAAAGTATTCTTACTCGACGACCGCAAACCAGTTTATGCAACATGGGGCGGCTTCGAGTTTCGATGCTCTCTAAAACTTTCGTCCAAATCTCTAGCAAAAGTAGGAGAGGACCTCGTAAAATATCGTGAGCACAAACATGTTGGAGACCTAGATTACCAGTTGATTCGATTCCACTCGACCCCGTTGACGCAAGAAGAACTAGGTTATTGCGAAGCAGACATCAGAGTGTTGCTGGCGTACATCCAAGAAAAGATAGAATCCGATGGCTCCATAACGAACATACCAATGACGAACACAGGTTATGTTCGAAATTACTGTCGAAAGGAGTGTTTTAAACATTTCAAGAGTTATCGGAAACTCATGAGCGAATTGACGTTAGATGCTGATGAATACACTGAGCTGAAAAGGGGATTTAGCGGAGGATTCACACACGCATCTGCCAAGTACGTGGCGGAAGGAAAGGAGAAGCCACTTGAGGATGTCGGGTCGTTCGACTTCACGTCCTCATATCCAGCCGTAATGTTAACGGAGAAGTTTCCAATGTCAAAGTCTAGACTTGTGGACCATATCGACGATTGGAATCAACTCCACTACTACCTAAACAACTACTGTTGTTTGTTCGACGTCACCTTATACAACGTCTATCCAAAAGTTGACTACGACCATCCAATTTCATTTAGCAAACTAATTCTACCATCAAATCCAGATGAGCGTAGGCGCGTTCTCAACGGTATCACGGTGGACAACGGACGCGTTGTGACGGCCGAGGAAATGACCATCACAATGACAGAGCAGGACTGGTTCACGTTCTGCGATTTCTACAACTTTGGCGACAAGGAGGGGGATGAAAAGGACTTTCAAATCCACCACTTTAGAATATATGAAAAGGGCTACTTGCCGAAAGAGTTTTTCAAGGCCATACTGGAATTGTACCGGCGAAAGACTGTCTTGAAAGACGTCGAAGGCGAAGAAATAAACTACATGATTTCCAAAAATATGCTCAACGCCGCGTATGGCATGATAGTAACCGACATCGTGCGTGATATACTTGAATACGACACGGCATCCCACGAGTATGAGCCAAAGCGCAAGCCAAATTTAGCTGAGGCAGTTGAAAAGTACAACAATGCCACCAAGCGTTTCTTATTCTATCCATGGGGAGTATGGGTCACAGCGTATGCCCGCCGCAACCTGTTCACTGGAATACTAGCTTGCGGTGACGATTATATCTACTCAGATACAGACTCCATAAAAATCTTCAACCCCGATAAGCACATGGACTATATTGATGCATATAACAGGAAAATCATGCGCAAAGTTCAATTGGCCGCGGCATTTTTTGGAATCGATTCCACTGAGTTCGCTCCAAAGAATAAGAAAGGTATTGCAAAGCCCATCGGAGTCTGGGAGTACGAAGGAAAGTATAAACGCTTCAAGACTCTAGGTGCAAAGCGGTATCTAGTTCAAAGGCAAGACGGCTCATATGTTCTAACTGTGGCTGGAGTAAATAAGAAGAAAGCCTGCAAGTATCTAGAGACACACTTCGACGACCCGTTCGATGGATTCACGCACGAAATGTGCGTACCAGCAGAGTATTCTGGACGTCTCACATTAACTTACAAGGACGACTTGTGCGAAGGAGAAGCGTACGATTACCTTGGTCGTCGCCATCACTTCCACGAAGAATCGTCCATCCACATGGAACCGTCGGACTACAACCTCACTATGTCAGAGGAGTACCGAGGTTTCCTCAACTACATGTATGGTATAGTGGAGGACAGTTGGTAGATTCAAATCCACTGTCCTCCAGAAAGGAGTAACAATGGCAACTTCTCCAGTAGAAAAGGTGCTCAAGGCCAATGACAGAACCGACTATATCATCGAGTGCTTGGTTAACGGTTGCACCAGAGACATCAAGGTAAAGGGCGCTCCCCGCGCCATCGAAAAGTATAACTTCTTCCGCGTCGTATATGGCGACAACGTGCGCCTTGTAAAGGTGGTCTTGGATTATGGCGAAAAAGTTTGAGTTCTATGACATTCGCCACCTGCTCAAGGATTACCCAAAGGCGTACTACTACGTCGTGTTCGGCGAGCGCTCCAACGGTAAGACGTACTCCGCACTCGACTACGCCCTCGAGCGCTATCACAAGAATGGCGAACAGTTTGCCTATGTCCGGCGCTGGGGCGAGGACATACGTAAGAAGAATCTGTCCACCCTCTTTGATGGACACTCAGCCAACGGTAGAATCAAATCCACTTTCGAGGGTGAGTGGACAGACGTCTACTATGGCACCGGCAAGTTCTACTTGCAACGCATGAACGAAAACGGAGAAATAGAAAGGGCGGTTGACAACTGTGGCTTTGCCTTTGACCTTAATTCCATGGAGCACTCCAAATCCCTCTCCTTCCCTCGTGTTACCACTATCATCTTCGACGAATTCATGTCCCGAAACGGATACCTGCCCAACGAGTGGGTACTATTTGCAAATACCCTTTCAACAATCATCCGGCACCGAGATAACGTCAAAATCATCATGCTGGGAAACACCGTCAATAAGTATTGTCCATACTTTTCAGAGATGGGGCTAAACCACATAACCACGCAGAAGCCTGGGAC
>CANQLR010000069.1 GCA_947624745.1 uncultured Clostridia bacterium
GGCGGGTTGTTACCGATCTTCTCATAATGGCGATTATCATCACCCTTAAAAATGACCGAATCGCTTTTATCTTTCTTGATTTTGCCTTCTTTGATAAGACGCTGTTTTTCGGCGCGGATCCTTTTGAGCAAAACGGAAGCCGGCTCGTCGTCAGGGTTTTGCGGGACGAGCTTGCCTTGAATTGCCAACTGTAAAATTTTCTGCTTTAATGCTTTGGTATCAATCATTGTTCGTCCCCGTCGATAAGTTCACGTAAGCGCGCGACCGCGTTGGCTATATTTTGCGACTTTTCTTCGATCTCGTCGAGAATTTCCGAAAGGGTTCTTTCGTCTTTCTCCGCAAAATCGATCCACTTGAAGTCGAGGTCTTTTCTCTTGGCGATCTCCGCCGCCGTAAATTTGCGCCAACGACCGTTCGGATTGGTTTCCTTGTCGTAGGTTTCCTTTCTGTCCTGCATATGTCCGGAGCAATAGCAAGCAACGAAATCATCGAGGTCCTCGCGTTTTAACGGCTTGGTAGCGAGGGTATGTTTGATACCCGTCTTATAGTCGTAAACCCAAATATCCTCGGTGGGCTTTCCCTTTTCAAAGAACAGGACGTTTGTGGAAATATTTGCATAAAACAGTCCCGCCGTAAGGCGCAAAATCGTATGCAAATTGAAGTCTTTCATCAATTTCTTGCGGACAGCCGTAGCATCTTTGCCGTCACTTAAAACGCTATCCGGTAAGACGACCGCAACTCTGCCGCCCGTTTTTACAATGGACATGATATGCTGCAAAAAGTTCAGCTGGTTGTCGGAAGTCTTTATAAACGTCTCTCTTACGACGGACACTTCGCCGCTTCCCTGCGGTCTTGTCCCGAACGGGGGATTGGCAAGAACGACGTCGTACATTCTGTCCGAAGTATCCAAAAGAGAATCTTGACAGACGATAGGGCTGCCTTTAATGCCGATGTCGTGCAAATACAAATTCATAGAAGCAAGCGTTACGACAAGAGGAGTATTGTCCGCGCCGAAGAAAGCCTTGTTGCGCAAGAAATCGAGCTTTGCGATTTCGTTGCTTTGTTTCTTCATATGCTCGTAGGCAACGAGCAAGAAGCCGCCCGTTCCGCAAGCGGGATCGGCGACCGTTTCCATGATTTTCGGATCGATAACGTCGACCATCGCTTTTATCAAAGCGCGCGGCGTAAAATATTGTCCTGCGCCGCTTTTCTTATCTTTGCCGTTCTTTTCGAGGATGGATTCGTAAATAGCGCCCTTGACGTCGCCTTCGAGCATATACCAATTTTCGCCCGATACCATGTCGATCACTTTTTTCAGGTGTACGGGGGTTTGTATCTTATTTGAAGCTTTGGTAAAGATCGTGCCGATCAGTCCCGATTCGTTCGAGAGTTTGTCAAGCGTTTTTTCGTATTGCTTGATGAGGTCTGTTCCGCTCAACGCTATCAAATCGCGCCACTTGTATCCCTGCGGAATCGAACTCGACAAGCCGTATGTTTCGCGCTCGTCGTCCATTTTCAAAAACAATATGTACGTCAGCTGGGTTATATAGTCGGTAAAGCCGACTCCTGCCGCCGCCAGCACATTTGCAATATCGCTCACTTTTTTTACGAGAGCCTGTTCGCTTTTCGCTTGTTTTTCGGTTTCCATTTTTATGCCGCCTTCAAAATAAATTTAGACATTGTTTGTATTTCTCGGTCAAGCGTTTCTTCGCCTAACGCAATCATGCCTTGCCGCCACAAATCGGGATAGTATTCGTTTAACTCCGTAAGTGTCAACGCGCCTTCGCTTACCACAGAGTCCGCTATCTTACGCATTAAAACTTTTTGATCGTCCGTAAGTTGCCGTTGCACCTGTCCGCAGTACAGATTGAAGCGTTGCGCATAGCCGGTGTGAAGGCTCGTGAGAGTTGCCGTCTTATGATAAGCGTATCTGACGAGCTGGATCAAGTGCGTAAGCGCGCGAACATTTTGCTTGATGTCGAAATCGTCCACATAACCGTTATCGTCAAGCAATTTATAGTTTGTCCAAAGATTATACGGGGTAAAGGCGCGATTTTCGGCAAGCAGTTTGTCGCTCAAATCCGTCAACATGGAATGTGTGATCAACATATCTTCCGAATTGTAAATGATCCTTAAGGCTTCGATTTTATCCTTATTCTCCCGAAGATATTTTTCAAACGACTCCGTAAACTCCCGCGCAGTTTCTTTCGTAAAGTCGGCGCGTATGACCTCGTCGGGGTCCTCGATGACGGTATAATAACCGCGCTGCATTTCAAGCAGGGCTTTCCGCGCGGGAACATTATCGATCAGGCACGCGATAAGCGACATTCTTTCGGCGTTTTCGTGCGAAGCGTCGACGAATGTCGGAAGTCCCTTTTTTTGTATAGCATCATTGATTTCGCTCGCAAGTGTACGAGGGGCGAAACCGAACTCCGCAATAAAATTGCTCAAATGACGTCCGTGCAATGCGTTATCCTCGTAACGGTGATGGATCGTCGCGCAGTAATCGCGCAATAATTCCAAATTGTCATCACAAACGTCGCCGTGCGAAAGATGCTCCAAAAGGTGCTCCAAGCTCAATGTGCGCTCTTTGGACTTCGACGGCTCGCGCGACGGAATATTCTTTTCGTGTTCGGTAACGCCTACCGCGTCGACAATGTAATAACAGCCCTTTGTCTGTGCGTTCGGGGTAACTTCGTGCAATTTATCTTCGCCGATATATCTACAAGCGCGACCTTTCATTTGAGTGTATAGAACGTCGGAATTGACGTCCCGCATGAATAGGACGACTTCCAAAGGTTTTACGTCTGTTCCCGTTGCGACAAGCGTAACGGTAACGGCGATTCGGAAATCTTTTTCCGTCCGAAAATCTCTTATCAGAGCATTGGAATCGCCCGCCGAATAGGTGATTTTCTTCACGAAATTTCCGGGCAAGCAATTTCCGTCAAACTTCTCTTTGAATACTTTTTTGACAATCTCAACGATCGTATCCGCATGGTTGTCGTCTTTGGCGAAAATCAGGGTTTTTGGGATATAACTCCAATTTTCAGCGTCATTCGTTTCCGAAAAACGTTCGGGATAAAGTTTTGTGTAAATCGAATCGCGGTATTCCCGCAGAACCGTTTCGATTTGGCTGGTATTTACGATCGAGCGATCGAGTGCGTTCGGTGAATACTCAATCGTATGCGGAGAAGGATATGTAACACTTTTACCCGTCCTTCTCGTTACTTCCCTTACATTGTCGCCCTCGTTGATCGTTCCGCCGTGAATGCTCTTTTTCGTGATAATACGAAAGATCCGTTGCGGTACATTGACGCCATCGACGACAGAATCATCGTAGGAATAATTCTCTATGATATTTTTATCAAAATATGCGACGGCTTCGTCGGTGGGGGTGGCGGTTAAACCGATCACCTTTGCCTTATTGAAATAGTCGAGTACGGCTTTCCAACGTCCGTAAATCGAACGGTGGCATTCGTCTACAATGATAAATTGGAAGTAATCGGGCGGTAACTTCAAATCGTCACCGAGCGATACGACTTCTTTGCTGTGTTTTTCCTTATCTTCCTGATCCCTCTCGTCCTCGGCGTCCTCGTCGATTTCGCTCAATTCGCGCCCCGTCAGTACGGCATAAAGTTTCTGAATGGTGGATATGACTATATCGCCTTTGATGTCATCTTCTTTTCTCAAACGCGTTATGTCGTACAATTCTTCTAATTTTTGTCCCGTTTCCGTTCTGTTAAACGCTTTGAATTCGGATTGCGCTTGATTTGCAAGGTTATTGCGGTCCGCCAAAAACAGGATTCGTTTTGTAGACGGCGTGTACTCCAAAAAACGATACGACGCAAGGCACGCAAGATACGTTTTGCCGGAACCCGTCGCAAGCACGGCGAGGGCTTTCTTTTTTCCCTCTTTGAACGACGCTTCCAAATTGACTTCCGCGCGATATTGGCAATCGCGTAACCCTTTTCTTTCAATCGTGGGAAGTGCGCCCAAGTCGGAAGATTTGCCGATCATACGAAGCATTTCCTTCGGCGTGTGCATTCGTTCGATTTCTTGATACTCGCTGCCAATGTCAAGCATATTTTTGAAAAGAATTTTTTCGCCGTTCGCAAGATAAACAAGCGGGACTTTGTTTTCGTCCAGCCAGAACCCATACCAATTTTGCGGGGTAACGGTATAATTTTCCGCTTGCTGCGCTACAAATTCGTCAAGATCGCGTTCGGCGCGTTTGGCTTCAACCACCGCTATCGCTTTATTGTCGATAAAGAGCAGATAATCGCTTTCCTTGCGCCCCAACATGGACGCTTCGGTAACTGCCGACGGGTTTTTGCGTTTATACTCAAATCGCGTAACGACTTCCCAACCAGCACCCATAAGCTGTTCATCGATTTTTACCCTTGCTTGTTCTTCGGGCAACATCTGTTTTACTCCTGCTTTTTGTTCTCATAATTTCGTATTATCGGAAGTTGACGGGTGTGCTTTCAGATGAAACGGCGGATTACCAAATCATTCTTTCTTTCTATATAACGGACTTTAATCGTCGTTCATCTTAAGCTTATCACAATTTCATTTGATGAGGCGGAGTCGTAGTCAAACGCTTGATGAACAGGATGAACCGACCTGCAACACATTTCATGATTCAAATATAGATAAATGATTGCGGAGCCGCTTTTACCCCGAAATCGAGCAGGGTTTTTGGCACATCATATACTTTGATTTCACCGAGTTTATAAGCATAGGCAATTTCCCGATTGCGAAAATATCGGTCAAAAAATTTTTTGCTGATGCCAGATCCTTCCTTTGTCTCTTCCCAAAGTTCTTCGGGGCTACACATTAGCACTTCAATAATTTCGGCTTCCGCGACGATCCTCTTTACAGGTGTTGTCTCATAAATAATAATTGAAGAGATATCTTCTTTTGCGGCAATCTTTCGGTATTCATATTTCTTTATACCCTTCAATATATTTTCAACGTGTTCAGGGTTGATTGAAATTAGAATCTTCTTTTTCATACCTCTTCCCCCATGCCAAGCTTTAATATCAAATCGTAGTGCGTCTGCGAAACCACCTCTAATGGACGAGGCCCTGACGGCGGATCGACAATCCCCAATTCGTATAACTTATCCAAAATGACCTTATTCTTAAAAGGCATATAGTCCAATAATTTAATTACTGCAGGATATTTTTTATACAATTTCTTTATTTCGTTCTCGGAAAAAATCGATCTGTTTTGACAAAGTTTCAAACATTCCTCGATGCTTTTTGTAACGATAATCTCCTCTATGA
>CANQLR010000070.1 GCA_947624745.1 uncultured Clostridia bacterium
GTGAAAACGGGCGCCTCGGGCGTCCCCGTCTGCGCGACGGAGGCGGGCGTATCGGGATCGGCCGTGACCGTCTGCCCGAGCGTGATGGCGGGCGTCACGCCGTCCGCCCCTGCGGGGCCGGTGGGACCCGTTTCACCCGTCGCTCCGGTAGGACCGGTGGGACCCGTCGCGCCCGTGGCTCCGGTAGGACCGGTGGGACCCGTCGCGCCCGTGGCTCCGGTAGGACCGGTGGGACCCGTCGCACCCGTCGCACTTGCGGAACCTGCGGGTCCCGTCGCACCCGTCGCACCCGTTGCGCCCGTGGGACCGGTGGGACCTATGGGGCCTTGGGGACCGGCGACGCCCTGCGCGCCTTGGGGACCTTGCGGGCCCTGTACGCCCTGCAACCCCTGCACGCCCTGCGGACCGGTCGGGCCCGTCGCGCCCGTCGCACCCGTCGCGCCGCGCGGAATGGTGAAGGTGAGCACGGCATTCGCGCCGCCCGTCGAAGTGACGGAAGCCGCCGTGCCGGGTTCCCCCGTGATCGTCTGCCCTACCGTGATCGTGGCGGGGCCCTGCGGGCCCGTGGGGCCCGTGGGACCCGTTGCGCCGCGCTGCCCCGTGCAGCACGAACGCCATTGGTTGCAGCCGCACGTGCAAGGGCAGTTCCCGCAGACGGAGCAACGTCTGTAAATCATCATAGTAACCTCCTGTTCGGCTCCCCGCGCCCGCGGGGAGCGCTCATAAATATCGGGCGCCGCAACAAAACGCCCTATCTCATCTTATGCGCCGCCCCGTCTCCTTGACAAACTATGCAAAAGAGGCGGGCCCCGAAGGACCCGCCTCTTTGTGTTTGAAAAGTGAAGTTATGCCGCGTCGTTCTCCTCGTCCTGTGCGGGAGGTTCCGTCTCCTCAACAGTCTCGGTGATGGTCGCGGTTCCCTCTTCGATCTTCACGGTGAACGTCGTCTTGCTCGTACCCGTCGTGAGCGTGAAGGTGAAGGTATTTGTTGCATCGTCATAGACGCAATTCTCGTCTACGAAGATATACAACGTGTTGCCCCTTCTCATAAGAGCGACGTCATGCGAATTTTCGTCATACTCGATATAATCCGTCCCGTTGTCACAGTAGGCGATCGCCATCGTTTTTTGGGTGACCGTTACGGATTCATAGGGCGCGAGCGGATCCACTTCATCCTCTACCGTTTCGGAGGACTTTTGCTTCAATTCGATGATATAGAGCGTGGATTTCGTGATCTTATCGTCCTCGCTCCTCTCCCTGACGAAGTAATAGATCTTGCCGTTGAGCATATAGCTTGCATCGCATTCGAGCTCCGTCCCGTCCGTATCGCTCAAAACGAGGTCCCAGAAACCGCCGACCGTGATGTTCCTGCTCTCCGTAAAGAGAATGCGTTCAAGCGTGACGGTATAGGTATCCGTTTTCACTTCCTGATGACGGGTGAAGGCGTAGATCCCGTAGCCCAGCATGCCGAAATAGTTATAGTAGGTCGAATCGAGCGCGAAGTGCAGGCTGTACTGATAGCCGTCTCCGCCGTCGAACGTCACCGAATATACCCCGCTACTCGTTTCGAACGATTCGTTCGTGAAAGAGATCACATCGCCCTTCGTGTTCGTAAGGCCGAGCTCTTTCATCGTATCGCCGAACCAACCGCTTGCAACGGGATCGCCCGCAGTACCTTCTGCGTCAAATGTCGTCGTGAGCGTGATGATGCCGAAAGAATTGTTGATGACGTAGCCCTGCAACATATAGTTGAGGAGATAGGTGATGTAGACCGTATCGTAGAGCACGGTCTCCGTGCGCATACTCTTGACGGTGTAGCTGTTGGTGGCCGTCTCTCCCTTGTAGGTAAGGTCGATCTCAAAGACGAAGTTTCCGATGCCGGCTGTGGGCATGAGGATATACATATGATACTGCTCGTCGTCTTCGAGCACGCGGCGTACGGTGCAAGGATAATCATCGCCGTTGATCGTGATTTGAGCGTCGTCATCGGTAAATTCCGCGCTGCCCGTAGGAGAAAATCTCAAATTCGCGAGAGGATATTTGTGCTCGCTTTGATCTTGCCCGACCACCGTAACGGGATATTCGCTGCCTTGGCGCGTGAACCGAAGCGTGAAGCTATCGCTCCTGTAATATACCGTCCCGCTCTCTTGGTCGGTATAAGTATCTCCGAAGGAACCAAAGAAATTATCTTCTACGAAACCGTACTTATTGACGTTTGCGGTTTCGCCTTCCTTGGGCCGACGGTAAAGGGAGACCTGATTGCCCGCTTCGACATTGTAGTAGTAGCGGGTCTCGCCGTTCATGACCATGAACCCGTACTTCGTAAAGAGCAACGCGTCGAAGTTCTCGGAGAAATACGCCCTCTGGACATTGTCGACGGGCGTTGCCGTGCCCTTCGTCTTATCATAGATATAGATGCAGGCGTCCGAGCCATCGGCTTTTGCATAGTAGAGCATGGTATCCGTGACAAGGATATATTGCCCATCCTCGGCAAGGCCTTTCTCATCGTACTTTTGGGCGTTCCCATGGCCGTCGAGAACGAGTACCGACCAGTCGTCCTCGTTCAAAAAGCTCATGATCACCTCTTTGTATTCGAGCTCGAAGGAATTGAAGGGCGTCGAGCCGATCGTCACGGTGCCGAACCAACCGGTGATGGTGATCTTCTCCGCGCCGTTCTTATATGTGAGGACATACGAACCGTTCTCCTGCTTCTCGTATTCGCCGTCGTCGCAGATGACGTCCTCATCCGTATCGGCGTTGAGATCGAGCACGGTGAGGTTGCCGTAGCCGTCGAACCGGAAGCCGAGCCCCACGATGCTTTGATTGTCCATAAAAATGTATCCGCCGTAAGCCTCGTCGCGCGCGGTAAAGGTTTTCCCGCTCAGATCGAAGTAATAATAGCGGTCCTCGCCCGTGATCCTGACGACATCTTCCGAGACAGTGTAGGGCCCCGTGTGCTCCTTGCCCGCCTCGTCCAGATAGGTCGCGCTCACACAGAAGCCGTCCAAAGTGAGGGAGCTGTTGCCGCAGGTGTATTCGCCGTTGAAGGTCTCGTCGAATTTTGCAAAGCGCATGCTCGACGAGGAGACGGCGACCACAATGAATTTGAACTTCATCCCATCTGCCGTAAACTCGAAGATCGGAGTGCCGGAAAGCGTCGTCTCTGCGGTCTGCGCATAGGTGCCCTCGTAGGTCGTCGTCGTGCTCTCGCCGTTCTCGCCCGCCGTCACGACGGTATAGGTCGCATTCGTCAGGCTGCCGTCGAAGGTAAGCGTCTCGTTCCTCAAAGTCGTGCCGTTCACCCACGCATAGAGGGTGCCGATCACTCCCTCGAGAAGGGTGAACTTCGAGTCCTTATCGTCCAGACGAAAGTAATACGTCTCTTCGTTGAGGGAATTGTAGAGCGCAGTGATACCGCTCTGGTCCGTCGTAACGACGCCGCTCACGGTCACCTTGCCGTCCTCCGTCTCGTATTCATACACGCCGAAGCCCTGCGTGACGGTGAGCGTCGCGCCGTTTTCCCCCGTATATGTCTTGCCGTATGTCGTTTTCTCTTCGCTCCCCTCATCCTCGCCCTTCAAGGTCATGGAATGCCAATACATGACGGTCATGGCCGCGCCGTCCGAGGAGACGACGGTATCGACGGAGAATGTGAAGGATTTGAGCGCAAGGATGTCGATGGGAGAAGAGAGCGTCTCTTCCGTGGAAATGGTATCCTTTGTCGTGAAGGTATAGACGCCCTGCGCATCCTTTGTATAAGTCCCCGTGAGGACCTTGATATAGCTGTTCGAGACGTAGCCGTAGACGGACGCATTGCCCGCCTCCCCGTCATCGAGCACCAAGAGGGGCGCATAGTAGACCCTGCCGTCCTGCAAATAGTTGATCTCGCTGTACGTCGTGGGCACTTCCTTGAAGAGGTGGTTTACCTTCTGCTCGGTCTCCCCGTCATCTCCGCCCTCGACGGTCTCCGTCTCGGTGTGCGTCAAAAAGAGGCGTTCCTTCCCGTCCGCCGTGAAGAACTGCACGAGGGTGCCGAATTCGGAGGAGTAGAGCGTATAGATGCCCTTCGTCTCCGCCCCGGCCGCATCCTTGTAGACGGCGTTGTATATTCCGTCGAGCGTGAGCGTCTCCGTTCCGCCATTTTCGGACATATAGGCCGTATCGTAGGAGTCGGAATACATGAGATATGCGCGGTCTCCGCCGATCGTCGTAAGGCGCGCCTCGGCGATCTGCATCCCATAGCTGTTGAGAAGGGTGATGACGTTTTCCTCACGCCTGTAAAAATAGGTCGAGGAGGTACCGTCGGGATTTGCATAGTTCGCGACGCCGAAGCCGTTGAGCGTCAGCGAATAGATGGAAATATAGTAGGTGAGCCTCCCCCTGTTGACAACGCCGCGGGGAATGGGCCCCCACCCGAATTCCTCTTCGTCGCGGACCATAAAGCGAGCGGAACTCATATCAATGATGTAGAGGAACTCCTCTCCCGCGAGAGGCCCCTCGGTATAGGTGACGTGATAGTAGTCGTCCTCGTCGATCGAATAAGTGCCCTTGGACTCCTGGTCGGTCAGCGGGCGCGTCGTATCCACATAGGTGATGCCGTTGTCTTTGTCGAGAAGGATCTTATAGCGCTCATCCGCCCCGACTCCGTTTTTGAAATAGATGCAAGAGAAATTGGCGCGGTCCTGATCGGACAAACAGAAGGTGCCGTCCTTGTTGATTTTCCCTTGCAGCATGGGAAGGGCGTCATCGCCGGGCTGGCTGAAAAAGAAGGTGCTCGTCGATCTCATAAATTCGCCCACGAACATCTTTCCGCCGCGCAGGAGATAAACCTCCTCCGCGTCATCCGAAAGGTGGAATAAGAGATCCTCTCCGCCGAAGAGATCGACATAACCCTTCGCCCAAACGGCAAAGAGATTGGTCGTCTCCTCAAACGTGTAGGGGTCGGAACCGAACGTGCCGTTATAGAGCACGGAATCTATATAAGAAGAGCGATACTTGACCTCGCCGCGCGGCTCCGTGCTCCAACCGACGAGGCAATAGCCGTCCAAAGAGAAGGGAACGGGCAGGTCGGCGCTCGTGCCGAAAGGCTTGGAGATCGCGACCTGATCGGAGCCTTCGAGCGCGGTTTGGTTGGCCATCAGATAGACGGTGACCTGCTTCCTGTTCATGTAAAAGACAAAATGATTGTCCGCGGCGTTTTCGGAGAG
>CANQLR010000071.1 GCA_947624745.1 uncultured Clostridia bacterium
ATAAAGTAATAAATACAACATAATATAGGGGCATGGGTAAAGAAAACGAAAAAAATTTCGTCAAAATAAGGAGTAAATGATGAGTAAGACGAAGAAGTTAAAAGCCTTGATCGTGTCGGCATTATGTGCCGCGCTCATGCTCTGCACGGGCTTCGCCTTGGGCGAACTCATCCCCGCGCGTGCGGCATCGTACACTCTCACGGTTTATGGCAGTGAAGGTGGCACGGTTGAAGTAGAGGATCAAACGTTAAAGAGTTCTACGGAATCGCATGAGGTTATTGCTACAAAATACGGCCAGTTAGTAGAGGTCAAAGCGACTCCCAACGAGGGCTATTCCTTTGCGTATTGGTATAATGATGATGACAATACGCCTTTGACCGGCTATAAGATTGAGGATGTAGCATACTCATCCGCAATGTCCTATTATGTTAATAAAAATGCAAATCTCCACCCGAAATTTATAAAAAATGAAGACTATCAAATCCCCAAAGTGGTAGCCGATTCAAAATGGAGCACGTCGGAGGGGAATTATACTTTTTCGAGTTCGGATCAAAATCAATTTAAGCGCAATACGGTATTTCCCATAACCATCGAATCGGTCGGTGCAGATAAATGGTATAGTGTTTCGCTTACAGTAACGGCGAAACATGGTGAATTACCTCCTCCGGAATATGGTACACTCAACATTACAGACGGTTCTGCTTCTCTTTTATCATATGCCATCCCCACGGGTACTTCAGAACAGCCCAAAACAGTCACTTTCAGCGTGAAAACGATCGGAGACGGCTATCACAATGTTAAGATCGAGTATAAAACACCCTCATGGGGTATGACTACCGATAAAGAGAAAGATGGCCCGACGAAACTCGATTTGACACTAAATTTTTCCGAAAAAACGCAAGCGGAAGTATTTGCGCAAAATGAAACTTTTTCGCAGGAAGTTCGATTCCCGAATTCCGATCTCGGAGAAGTTTACTATTTGGAAGGGATCGGCGTTGCGGATACCTTTTCTGCGGAAGAAATAAAAAGCACGGGTACAAAAATCGGAATACAAGAGGGAACAGCAACTATCGCATTTCATAAAAACGTACCTGTTGTTTTCTATGCAATCGAAAAGGACGGGCCGGTGAACTCTACCATTGACCCGCAACAAGAGGTTTCTATCTATAACGGCGGTATCCGTTTGGAAAGGGAACAATTTCAAATGGCGAGTAGTAGTAAAACGACTTCTAATATTGCGTTGTCGTTCACGGGCGAAAACGTCCTGTTACTTGAGACCAATCCGAAATTAAGAAAAGCGATCTATGAGAATGACGCGCTTTTCGTGGATATCCGTGAATATGCGCTTCTCCCGGAGGTTTCTTATACGACGACCGTAAACGGGCAAGACGGGACGGATGGAACACTTGAAAACGGCGGAACGGTTCCGTTTGATTATTCTAACGAAAATACCATTTTGGTGGAGATCGCCGCCGCAAACAATGTGAAAGAACAGAGTTTTACGATCACGCGCAACGGAGAATCCCAGGAATATCAGGATATGCAAGGGAGATTCGGTTTCCCGTTGAATAACGTCAAGGAGCGACAGGAGATCTCGATCCTGCCCGACTATGGAACACGGTTTTATGTTGAGCAGCCGTTTGACTTTACAATTAGCATGACGATTGAAGGCGGCGAACAGAAAGTTGTATCTTCCGCTTCGGATCATATCACCGTTACACAGGATGATGAAGAGCCGTGGTTTTTCGATCCCGCATACAACGGAGAGGAAAATTTGTATGCGTTTTCGTCGGAACTGTATGACGAGACAGGTAGTAATTGGAATGGGAAAATTTCTCAAATCGGATTTACGTTTACAGGGAAAGGGCAATTCTATCTCGAATTCAGCCTTCTCGGATATGGAATAAACACTACGGCGATAGGATATGTCATCGGCGAAAAAGCGACATTTAAGCCCTACGATACTTTTGTCAATGGAAATGGATTTGCAGATGTGGCAAAATCGGGGGTCAACAACTTGGGTTACAGTATTGGAAGCGATCCCGTAAAATTTGAGATAGTCAACAAAGATTCGATAAAAGAATTGGGCGACGGTTGGTATTCGTTTGCGCTACCGATTGAGACGACAGAAGAAACTACCCTGTGGTTTGTACATGGCTATAGTACCGCTATGTATAGTCATCCAAAAGACCGCGTCACGATTCGCAACGTCGCCTTCTATTCGGGCGATTCCTATGTAAGTTGGGGCGTGCAGAATACGAAAGGGAACGATAATGGCACGGCCGGTACAGTCACCGTAAAGAAGGGCGACAATGATGCCAATGCGGGCGCTGTTACGCCCGGAACCGTGCTCACCTTTACCGCAAACCCCGCAGAGAAGAACAGTTTCTACGGTTGGAAGCTCATCACGGGAACGATAAAACCCGAAAGTGAGAGCAAATTACAGCAAGATGATCCTCAAATCATCGATTCCGATATCAATTGGAACACCGAGGGCGCGAAGTTTATCTCCTATGAGCCGACCTACCGCCATATCGTCGGTTCGGGGTATGCCAAGATCGTTGCCGTTATCGACACGACGGGCACTTACGCCGTAAGGCACGGCGATACGTTCTATGCGCCAGACAAAGTAACAGAGGCCTTTACTGCCGCGACGACCGCAGAAGATAAAAACGTCATTGTCGTGGACAACGTGGAGCTCTCGGGCATCACCGTTCCCGCAAAGGTCAATTTTGTCCTTCCGTTCAACGCGTCGGGTAGCTACTATGAGATGGGCACTGCGGCAACGGCGACCAAGTATATTTCTTGGGCTGAGGACGTAGCGAGCGCAGATAAGGAAAAACACGATAAATATAAAACGCCCGTTTATACGCTCACGCTCAACGGCGCAAATACCGTAAAAGGTAACTTCTATGTGGGCGGCGTCATTCACTATCCCGACCAAAGCGCGCAGGGGCACACTTCGGGTGCGTATTCCGAGCTCAAACTTGAAGGCACGATCACCGTTGGCAAGGGTGGCATGATGGACGTCTACGGCCGCGTGACGGGCAGGGGCGGCATCACAGTACAAAGCGGCGCAACACTCAAACAGCCCTTCCTCATTCTCGACTTTGCGGGCGGCAACAACACCTATGGGTTATTTGATGCCGACCAAACGCCGTTCAAACGCTACGCGATGATCAATATTCAGTGCGGGAAGGGCTACACCATTGAATACGGCGGCGAACTCATCGGGCATGCGAGCCTCTTCTTCTCGGGTGCGATCACGACGCTCGATCAGCCGTTCATCAGTTACGTAGAAGGCGGTACAATGACCCTCATCAATTTGAAAAAGGACGCGACGGCGACGGCCGTATATACCGACGATCGCTTTGTAGCGGGCGGCGGCAACACGGAGAATATCGGGCACACCACGATCACAATTACGGGCGGCGCAACGGCGGGCTATATGGACTTCGTCGGCATGGTGCAGACAAGCGGCGTTGCATTCTCTATTCCTTATAATTATAGCCTTGTGCTCAAGAGTGGGGATTACAGCTTTGATTATCCCTATAAATTGATGCCCGGTGCAAGCCTTACCGTGGACGCGGGAGCAACGCTCAACTTGAATTCTGAATTCTACGTCTACGACGGCCTCATGCAAAGCGCGATGAGCGGCAAATCGTACCCCACGGCTGACGCATTGAAAGCCGAAAATGCGAAGTATCCCACCAACGCGAACTTTATCGTCAACGGTAAGCTGAATATCAACGCGAATGCGACTTTCCTCGGTGTTGTGCAGACGATTGACACAACAGGTACGGCACAAATCGTTGTTAAACAGGGTGCGACCCTTGCGGGCAAGATCGTGGATGGCGCGACTACAGTTTACGACTGCAACTATTCTGAATATGAAAGTTCTATGCGCCTCTTCGACAAGGTGCACGGCGAGAAGGGCACGCTCACTTCCATCCCCGTCGGCGAAGACGGGAAAGCAGAAAAGGACATGACTTTCACCTCGACGTGGACGTCGGAGGATGAAAAAAATGCAAAATGGGGCGTGAGCGGGATACAATGCTTCTACGAAGCGGGAAACGGTGCGACACATGCCGAAGGGACGCATAACGATTGGCAAACGGGCACATTGACCGCCGTGGACGGCCTCAAGGGTTCGTGGATGATCGAGCACGAGGGGCACAACTTTGATTGGGCGATCACGGATGAGGAGAAGGACGATGGGTTCTTCGGCGAGGCGAACCATAAGACGGTCTCACGCAAGTGCACCGAACTCGGCTGCACAGAAGAAGCGCACAAGACGTTGTACAAACCCGTCGGCGTCTTCGAAAGTCAGGAATACAACGGTTCGGCATTCAAAGTGGAAGATCTCTTCAAAACGCTCTTCGGGGAGAAGGGCGCCTACCAAGGCTATCAACTTGCGGAGGGCAAGCAGGAGCTCAAAGATGCGGACACCTATTCCATCACGATTACCCTCGACGAGACGCTGGGCTACTTCCTCGTAAACGGGGAGTTCAAGACGGAAGCGACCTTTACCTTCGAGATCGAGAAATTTGCGATTACGGTTACGATCTCCGATCAAAACACCGACTATTCCGGCAAAGAGCCCACTCCTTCGCAGACAGCTTACACGAAGGATCACGAGCTCTTCCCGAACGATTCGCTCGACATTTCCATTACGAAGGAAGAAGGCGTCAACTACAAAGAGGGCGGATATGCTCTTAAAGCGTCGGAAGTGAGTGGGACGCAGTACTCCAACAAGAACTACGCGATCACTTTCCAATACACGAGCGGAGATCACTCCGTGTTCACCGTCAACAAGGTGACGCTCACGGTCAAGGCGGACAACAAGCAATCGCCCAAGGGCGAGACCTTGCAGCCCTTCACCGTCACGGTCACAGGCTATGTGAACGGGGAAGAGAACTTGCTCCACGAGAAAGATGCAGATCTTACGCAGTACTTCACCTTCACCTGCGATGCGTCGACCGAGAGCGACCCGCAGAACTACGACATCACGGTGCAATATATCGGTGA
>CANQLR010000072.1 GCA_947624745.1 uncultured Clostridia bacterium
CGCGTGAATATTGCATTTGAAATCCTCCGATTACCTTTTCCCTATGGGAAACATTTTCTGCATTATTTTACCATATCACTTTCAAAAACACAAGGATTTATCGAAATTTTTAGAGGGAAAATGCGTGGGAAATGCGGCAGACGCCTTCCTACTCCCTTGCCCACCCCTCGAGGGGTGGGTGTCATGTCGCATGCGGCATGACGAAAGGGGTGCATGCAATTAAGAATAACACCCCCTCAGTCGCGCAAAGACAGCGTGCCAGCTCCCCCTCAAGGGGGCGCCAAGGGGCAACGTGTCATCCCGAGCCCCGTAAGGGGCGAGAGGATCCCCCTAATGAAAATTCGGACTTCGTATGAGGGGATTCACTACTTCGCCTACGGCTCGTGCCGCCCTTTGACGACAATCAGAACGTGCGGGCGGGGCGGGCTACGCCCTCGGAATGACAGTTCCCTTTTGCCGCCCACCCCCTACCCCCCCTCCTCGGGAGGGGGCAAAAACTAGATGATGCTTCGACACGCGCGTACCGCGCGGCTCAGCATGACGAAATAGGACACCCCACCCCCTTTCATTCCCCCTCCCCGAGGAGAGGGTTTCGCATCGTCCCTTATCAAAAAATAAACCGCCGAAGGCGGACATGGTATCCCCCTCGGCGGTCTTTTACGCTTATTTTCTATATTACGCTCTCATTTTTTTACTTCTTATTTTTGACATCTATTACTTTTTCTATTTCTTTCATTTTCTCCCTATATTGATCTACTTCTTCTTGGGAGATCACATTCATTTCAATTGCGGCAATAATAAAATTTTCTTCACTTTTACGGCGCATTTTCATGAAATTGTGCTTGACACTCGCATTCCGTAACACTGCAAAAGAAATGGCTATCAAAATTGCTGAAAAGATATAACCGACGATAGCTCCCACAAGCGATAATCCGGTACTATGAAGATAAATCGCAAACACCATCTCTCCGACGCAGGAAATGACGGTGATGATCACAAATTCTAAGTTGAAGAAAATCACTCTTTTCTCGTGTCCCGAAGTTTTGAAAGCACTTTCGTATAACATTCTGTTCGGATTTTCACTATGTACCACGTCTTTTATTTCATGAAAGACCCGAATATATGCGGCAAGCTGTGCGACGCGCGTCAAATTATCTCCGCTTTTAATGCTCATTGGCAGAGCAAAGAATCCGGGCGCGGCGAAGAAAATAAGGCATATGACCGATACGGAAGTTTGGGTTATGGACAATTTGATTATAACTGCCAGAAGACCGGTCGCAATCGTCCATACGGTTAAGGCCGAAGTGATGATTCCCATGCTGTGGTTATACATCAACTGCAAACGCATTCTAAGTTCTTCTTTCACATATTGACAATCCGAACTGGGAATTGCTTCACTGTGTTTGTTTTCGTTTTCCATTTGTTTTTCTCCTTATAAATTATTTCAAAAAGAACTTCTGCTTAATGCATCCCTTAGAGCCCAATGATTTTTTAACGCCTAAGTCGATACTTTATTTGCGAGACCAATAATAAGAGAGATATTTGTCTGTAAGAAAATCGGCGGCGGTGGCAGGATCCATTAAAGGAGAGATTGAAATTAACGTGCCTTTGGCGATCCAACCATTCGGATTTTTGAATATTGCGCTCTTAAATGAATCACATGCCCGAAACGCCCACGCCCCAATCGAGGTCACGCCGCTCCCGATCATTACGCTCGTCAGCCTGCTGCAACCCTCGAACGCATACTCTCCAATCGAGGTCACGCTGTCGGGGATTTCAATGCTTGTAAGGTTGTCGCGACCGTAGAACGCGTATTGATAAATGGCATAGTTTTTTCCGCTCGGCGATTTATCGGGCAATGAGGGCGCGCTTTCCGTTCCACTATACCCAAGCAAATAAATTTCCTCGCCATCCTCGTAAAAAATAAAGCCGTCGTCTGTAACCGTCTGCTTACTTACTTCGTCTCCTTTATAGACATATTTGGCACGAGATGCGACACACCCATTCCCATCCGAACCCTTTTGAATACCAAGCCCCGAATGATCCCATACTTCTACGAGTTTATAGCAACCCTCGAACGCGAATGCGCCGATCGAGGTCACACCTTCGGGAATCGTGATGCTGGTAAGCGAACTGCAATATTCGAACGCGAATGCGCCGATCGAGGTCACGCTATCTGGAATCTCAATGCTTGTCAGCCCGCTGCAACAATAGAACGCATTCCCTCCGATCGAGGTCACGCCGCTCCCGATCGTCACCGAAGTCAGCCCGCTGCAATAACGGAACGCATCATAGAGCGAGGTCACGCCGTTCCCGATCGTCACGCTTTTTAGCTCGCTACAATAACGGAACGCATCAGACCCAATCGAGGTCACGCTATCGGGAATTGTCAAATTAGTAAAACCTTTATAACCGCAAAAAGCATTAGCTTTGATTTCCGTAATTTCAACATGGTTTTTTAAGTCTTTAATGGGCGTCTCATTCAAATAAAGCATTGCGCCTTGGAAAAGCGGATTGGCATATTCATCCCCAAAATCTATTCTGCACCATGCTTTTATATTTGTAATATATACGTTTTGGAGGCTTATACAATTATCGAACGCACCCTTTCCGATCGAGGTCACACTGTCGGGAATCTCAATGCTTGTCAGCCTCCGGCAACCATCGAACGCATATCCTCCGATCAAAGTCACGCTGTCGGGGATCTTCAACTCTCCCGACAGCCCGCTGCAACCCGAGAACGCACTATCTCCAATCAAGGTCACACTATCGGGGATCTTTAATTCTCCCGTCAGCTCGTAGCAATCACAGAACGCACCCTCTCCAATCGAGGTCACGCCGCTTCCGATCGTCACGCTTTCAAGCCCGTCGCAATCACAGAACGCATAATCCTTAATCTCCGTGATCTCCGAGGGGATCGTCAGATTTTTTACTTCGTTTCCGTCCAAATATAAATGATGCGCACAAGAGAGTGGATTGGCAGAACCATTTCCAAAATCAATCATGCACCATGCCGCAAGGTCGGTAATGTATACTCCCGTCAGCCTGCTGCAGTCCAAGAACGCAGCATATCCGATCGAGGTTACGCTTTCTGGAATTGTAATTTTTGTAAGCAACCATTGAGCATAAAAAGCGTCATCAGCTATCACCCTCGTGCCGGGGCTTACAGTATATTCGTCAATTCTTTCTTTTGCTTCGATCAAACAATTATCGATATAGAGGACTCCGTACTTGTCCAAATGATTTGCGTCATTGTAATACGCTGTTTGATCGAAAGACCGGCGGCCTATCGAGGTTACACTGTCAGGAAGCGAAATGCTTTCAAGCGAACTGCAATACGCAAACGTATCATCTCCGATCAAAGTCACGCCCTCGGGTAACACAATACTTTCAAGCAAACTACAACCTCTGAACGCGTCGTCTCCAATCGAGGTTAATCGGCCATTTTCTGCAAATGTGATGCTTTCAAGAGAGGTGCATTCATAAAAAGCATGGTCTCCAATCTCTGTAACACAACTCCCAATCTTTACGCTTTTAAGAGTTGTATTTTGATAAAATGCCTTATATCCTACACGTGTTACAGCTTTTCCTTCATAATAAGCGGGAATAATGAGTTTAGATTCGTTACTTGCTTCGCCAATGCCAATCAAAAAATAAGAATCGGTATTGGCTCTATATTGGTATTCCATTCCTCTTGTGTATTCCACGCTATATCCGCATGTTTTACAAGTCCCATATTTATCAAAGTCGTGTTTACCTACGGAAAAACGCTCGTTGCATCCGGCGCAGATCTTCCAATGTTCCAAATCGTTTACGTCGAAGTATTCAGCTATGTGAACATGACCGCCTTCGCCGTGCTCGACTTTTTCATCAGATCCACCCCCTTGTGGCTTATTTTCTTCGCCACAGGCGGCAATCGCAAAGGCGAGACAAAGTGCGCTTACGATTGCAAGCATGATAAGCAAAATTTTCTTTTTCATAAGAATACCTCCGTTTGATACAGTTTGCGTATCAATTTTGTTTCATTATACACAAACTGTATAATAAAGTCAAATGATTGGAGAGAAAAATTTCAACTTAAAAGAGGAAGTCGGAAAGCGGATGAAGGAGCGGCGGCTACAATTGGGGCTGACGCAGAGGGAAGTCGCGGGACAGCTCGGAGTGGCGCAACCCGTTTATCAACGCTTTGAAAAGGGAATTTATGAGTGCAATTATGCACTGCTCGCCGCCATATGTAAGCTGTACGACGTGTCTGCGGACTATTTGCTCGGGTTGGACGAATATTGAAGTTGTAAAGGTAAAATTTAAGCCGCTCGGGAGAGATCCGCGAGCGGCTTTTTGTGGGTTTTTGTGCGATTTGTGAGGGCGTGTTTCGGACATGGGTGGGGTGGACTGCGTTTCCTTTGCCGTCCCACCCCCTTTGATTCCCCCTCCCACGGAGGGGGTAACGGACTTCGTATGGGGGGATCCTTCGACTTCGGCTACGCCTCCGCTCAGGATGACGCGGGAGCGCGGGGCAGGATGACGCGTATTAACCGCCCCTTCCGTCACGCATATGGCGCGACGCCCTCTCACGCGGGTAGAGCCCCGCGTTACTTCGCCTATGGCTCGTGCCGCGCTTTGTGCAATTAGAATGCGCGCGGGGCGGTCAGCGTTTGCCCGTGCATATGGGCAAACGCCAAGAAAATTTTGCGCCAAAGATTATCAACCTTTGGCAGAACTGCAAAATTTTCCCCTCGAGGGGTGGGCAAGTGTTCGTATTCTTAAAACTCGATATGCTCGATATTGTCGCGGGAGGAGCGGCGGTAGAAAATGGCCTTGCGGCCGATCACCGCGACGGGCTCGGCATGGAGAAGGTCGGCAATGTTTTCGGCGAG
>CANQLR010000073.1 GCA_947624745.1 uncultured Clostridia bacterium
TAGGCAATAAAGACAAACAAGACACGGAAAGCTCCGCATCTTGTCCGTATTTATTATATTAGCAAAGGAGAAATTATCATGAGGATCGCAGTGCGTTATTTTTCCCGCGGAGGAAATACAAAAAAGGTCGCGGAGGCGATCGCGGGGGCAGTCGGGGTCGAGGCTAAGACTGTCGCCGAGCCGCTTTCGGAGGACGTTGATATCCTGTTTTTGGGGAGCTCGCCCTACGCGTTTGACGTCGACGACGAGGTCAAAAAATTCATAAACGGCATTAACGTTTCGGTCGGGAAAGTAGTTAATTTCAGCACTTCGGCGTCACTTCGCTCAACCAAAAAGTACGTCGAAAAGCTGATGGCGGAGAAGAATATCCCGATGGCGGAGGCGGAATTTTCCTGCCCCGGGTCGTTCCTGTTTCTTCATAAGGGCAGGCCGAACGGGGACGACCTTGGCGCCGCCGCTCTGTTTGCAAAAAACGTCATAAAGTGAGGAGAGGACCATGACCGAATTTGATCCGTTAAAGCTCGAAAATCAGCTCTGCTTCCCGCTTTACGCCTGCGCGAAGGAGATCGTAAAGGCGTACAAGCCGTATCTTGACGAGCTCGGTCTTACGTATACGCAGTACATCACGATGATGGTGATGTGGGAGCACCGCGAGCTTCGCGTTAAGGAGGTCGGCGAGCACCTCTACCTCGATTCGGGGACGCTCACGCCGCTTTTAAAGCGATTGGAGGAGAAGGGGTATATCTCCCGCAGGCGGTCGAAGGAGGACGAGCGCGACCTCATCGTTTCGATCACCGACGAGGGAATGAGGCTGCGGGAGAGGGCTCTGTCCGTCCCCGAAAGGCTCGCCTCCTGCGTAGACCTGAAGCCCGAAAAGGCGAGGGAGCTGTATGAGATTCTTTACGAGGTGCTCGGGAAGCTCTCCGCCGATCAAAAGTGACGACCCGCCGACCGCGCCCTTGACAATATCCCGAAAATAATGTATCATAAAGTCGAAAAACATGAAAGGCGGGGGAGAATGAGGTACATTTGCTTTGACGTTGAGACGCCGAACAGGTACAACCGGCGGATGAGCTCTATCGGGATATGCGCGGTCGAGGGCGAGAGGATAATCGGCGAATTTTACACCCTCGTCGACCCGGAGGAGCCGTTCGACCCGTTCAACATCGCGCTGACCGGGATAGACCCCCGCGAGGCCGCAAAGGCACCTAATTTCGCGGGGCTGTGGAGGAGGATATCACGGGTGATGGAGAGCGGGCTTTTGGTCGCGCACAACGCGCAGTTCGATATGTCGGTGCTCTCGAAGTGCCTGCGGGACTACGGAATTTCGGCGGGGAGCACCAAATATCTTTGCACCTGCAGAATGTCGCAGAGGGTGATGCCGGATATGTGCGATCACAAGCTTGACACCGTCTGCCGGGAGCTCAAGATACCGCTTGATCACCACAACGCCCTGAGCGACGCGCGGGGCTGCGCGAAGATTCTGATACATATGCTGAAATGCGGGGCAGACCCCGAGAGGTTTATCCGGCCGTACGATCTGTCGACCGCGAAAACGCTGCGGTGAGAATCATTGGATAAATCTATGAAAAAATTCTTCAAAATAAGCAATATTATTATGTTTAGTTTGATGGCATGTATAATAGCTTTTACTTTTATTCTGCATTTGTTCGAAAATAATAATGTGGAATAATATGAAGCTTAGGAAGGCGGTATATTATATTTCAACACAAACAACGGGTATCATTTTTGATAAAATAGCATTTTTTGATGGCGGATCTAGTATAGCTATCCCGGACACTGAAAATATACCACAGTCCACCAAATTTTACAAACCTGTTAAATTTTATAGGCACTCGTCAGACGCTTACGACGGAAATGTTGAAATTATCGGGAAATGTTATGCTTTGGCAAATAATGTGAATAAAATAGCACCTGATTATTCTGATCTTATTATTAGCGAAGCAGTTTGTGACACGATACTTTTTTCAGTTTATATGTCGGCCGCGTTGTAGCGTTGATCACCAAACGAAAAAAATACGCATAAAGCCCTCTTCAATAAGAAAACAAGCCCGCATAGTCTGACTCAAAGCCGCCATCTTCGTCGTTGGCGGCTCTTGCATTCCACAAAGGAGTGCGTGCGAGCCGACGCCTTGAATCCGGCAACTTTGACCGACTATGCGGTGCTCCGCAGTGCCCACCGGGCACTCTTGTTTTCTTATCTCAGAGGGGCTTTAGGGCTGCCTTTTTTGAATATGATAATATATCAATGATATTCTTTCAAAGCGTCATTGCCAAATCATGAGATATAAGGTATTATTATACTATAATATATTATTTATATTGCGGGAGGTCATTATGCTTTACGCCGTTAAACCGCCGTCGCGCAGGATAGAGTCTGTCGAGAGGACCGAGCGCGGGCTGAAGCTCACATCAAAGTACGCCACCATCTTTGTTCAGCCGACGCGGGGGGATATTTTCCGCGTTACTGCTACCGTTGACGGGGCGGAGATACCGCACGGCGACGGGCTTTTGGATCTCCCGGAATTTTCTGACTGGGATTATTCCGTCACCGAGGAGCGGGTCACCGTTTCCGCCGCGGGTCTTAAAATGGAGATCGAGCTGAGCGGCGGGGGAATGAGCTGGTACGGGGCTTCGGGCGAGAAGCTTTTAAGCACACCCTCGGTCGACGGGGTGATGATAGAAAAATACAAAAAATACCGGGTCACGGCCGCAAAAAGCGAGAAGATAATGACCGCGGACGGCGAAAAAAGCGTCGTCAGGGCGGCGGACAGGGTGGAGGACGGGTTTTCATGCCGCTCCCGCCTTAGGCTTGAGTTTTCGGACGGCGAGGCGCTTTACGGCCTCGGCCAGCACGAGGAGGGGTTTTTAAACCTTCGCGGGAAGACGGTTTATCTTCATCAGGCGAACCGGAAGATCGCGGTGCCGAGCCTTGTTTCGAGCCTCGGCTGGGGGATACTCTATGACTGCATGGGCGCGATGATCTTTAACGACACCGAGGCGGGGTCCTACATATATTGCGAGGCGCAGGCGGCGCTCGACTTCTACTTCATAAACGGCGGCAGCCCCGAGGGCGCGGTGAGGGGGTATAGATACCTCACCGGCGGGGCGGCGATGCTCCCGAGGTGGGCGTTCGGCTATATCCAGTCGCAGGAGAGATATGAGACGGAGGAAGAGATAAAGGGCGTCGCGAGGGCGTATCGCGAGCGGGGGATAGGGCTTGACTGCGTTGTTCTGGACTGGTGCTCCTGGGGAGACGGGCAGTGGGGGCAGAAGACCCTCGACAAAAACCGCTTCCCGGACGCCGAGGGAATGATAGGCGATCTTCACAAAAACCACACGCACTTTATGATATCGGTCTGGCCGAACTGCGACGAGCACTGCGACAATTACCGCGAATTTGACGGGGCAGGGCTGCTGCTCCCGAACCTTAACGTGTATAACGCCTTTTCGGAGGCGGGGAGAAAGATGTATTGGGAGCAGCTCAGAAGAGAGCTCTTCAGGGTCGGCGCGGACGCGTGGTGGTGCGACAACAGCGAGCCGATAACCCCCGAGTGGAACGAGATCGAGCGGCCCGAGCCCGCAAGGCTCTTTGACACATACTGCCGCGAGACGGCGGCGCATATTCCTCCCGAGCTTTCAAACGGCTACGGGTTCTATCACGCGCTCGGCGTTTATGACGGGCAGAGGGCGGAAAGCCCGAAAAAGCGGGTCTTAAACCTCACGAGAAGCGGATCTATAGGCAGCCAGAGGCTCGGCACGGTCATGTGGTCGGGCGACATCGCGGCGAGCTGGGACACGCTCACGAGGCAGATCGCCGCGGGGCTCAACTTCTGCGCCGCGGGGCACCCATACTGGACGACAGACATCGGGGCGTTCTTCGTAAAGCGCTCGGTGAACTGGTACTGGCGGGGAGATTTTGACGGGACTGTCGGGGACCTCGGCTATCGCGAGCTGTTCACAAGATGGTATCAGTGGGCGGCGTTTCTGCCGATGTTCCGCGGTCACGGGACAGACTGCCGCAGGGAGCTCTGGCTCTTTGAAAACGCCGAGGACGCGAAATTCTACGACGCGATAATCAAGGCGAACAGATTAAGATACAGGCTTTTGCCGTATATATATTCGGAGGCGGGGAAGTGCTGCCTCTACGGCGGGCTTATCATGAGGCCGCTCGGGTTCGATTTCCCGGAGGATCAGATAGTTCACACGGTCAAGGATCAGTATATGTTCGGCGAGGCGATAATGGTCGCACCCGTGCACGAGGCGATGTATTACCTGCCCGGCTCCGAAAAGATAGATATGCCGAAAAAGAGGCGGGTATATCTGCCGAAAAACCCGGGAGGGTGGTTCGACTTCAATACCGGCGAGCACCTTGACGGCGGGGAGTGGATAGAGGCCGACGCTCCGCTCGATACTATACCGCTTTACGTCAGGGCGGGGAGGATAATTCCCGCGGCGGAGGAGGCGCTTTCGTCGGAGGAGCAGAGCGGAAGGCTCGACATAATCGGCTTCGGACAGGGGAAATATCTTCTTTATGACGACGAGGGGGACGGCTACGGCTATGAAAAGGGGGAGTACCGCCTCACGGAAATAGAAAGGGACGGGGAGGGAAATGTCTCGGCGAAAACGCTTTGCGGCGACAAGGTAAGTACAAAATATTTTCTTGATAAATGAAACCTGCAAATAAAAGTCAATAGGAAAAATGAAAAAATATATGAAGAAGAAAAAAAGCATAGCAAAGCAGGCAATGCCAAAAGCATCACCGAGTTATGTATGCAATCATAGTTACAGTTTAACCGTTTGCTTCAGTCAGGCATTGTTTAACTCTCGCGTAATATATGC
>CANQLR010000074.1 GCA_947624745.1 uncultured Clostridia bacterium
TGTTACCAAATTGTAACTATTTGTTATCATTTTGTTATTGCAATTTGACAGAAAATGTGCTATCATGATACTGGGATGGAAGGGTCTATCACCCATAGACCTTCACGCCCCGAGTGGAATCGAATCCACCCGCCCGCGCGCGTCACGCGTAGCATTAGTGGAATCAAATCCACAGAAAGGAGGATTACACATGGACGTTAAATCTATCGTCGAAATCATCTCAACAGTCGGCTTCCCTATCGTGTGTTGCGGCGCGTTGTTCTGGTACGTGGTCAAGGAACAGCGCTCCACTCGCGAGGCCATGGAGTCTCTCAAGACGGTTATCAATGAGAACACCAAGGTACTCGACACCATCGTCAACATCTTGACTGGGAGGGATTTGCATGTCTAAGAAATCCCTCTACACCGGTGACTGGAGCGGAATCGATTGCACTTGCGACATCCTCAACAAGAAGCAGAGCATCTTCAACTACGTGATGCTGATGTTCGACCGCACCTCCCAAATGTTCGAGTATGACGGTCTGCCGGACACCATCCCCGCTGAGATGCTCGAGCTGTACTTGCAGGTCAACGGCCACGTTGGCATCACAGAGGCTAAAGGCAACCTTTACGCTCTTCCGGGCGGCCTTGGAGGGGCCCCCGACCCGTATTATCGCCCCACCCTCTACGTGGTTGCTAACCCGGGTCTTGGCTATTCCGCTTCCCTCTCCATCGTCAACCATCTCCCCCCATTCGCCTCTCAGGATACCCAAGGCAAGTGCGTTCTTATGAAGAACGACACCAACTTGCGCGGCCTGTTCTACCTGTTCTCTCGCTACGCGACCGAGCTGGCCGAGAACGACGTATCCATTCGTGCTGCCCAAATCAACTCCCGCCAGCAGACCCTGATTGCCGCCAACACGGACCGTCAAATCGCTTCTGCCAATGCCTACTTCGACAACCTTGAAAAGGGTAAAACCATAGCGGTGGCCGATTCCTCGTTCCTCGATGGAATCAAATCCACCAATGTCTCTGTTCAAGGCGCTAACTCCATCATCCAGCTCATAGAGCTCCAGCAGTACCTCAAGGCCAGTTGGTACAACGAAATTGGCCTAAACGCCAACTACAACATGAAGCGTGAGTATCTGTCCGAGGAAGAGTTGCAAGCGTCCTCCGACGCTCTCCTCCCCCTTATCGACAACATGCTCAAGTGCCGTGAGGACGCCATCGAAGTTGTCAACTCCACCTACGGCACCTCCATCAGCGTGAAGAAGAACTCTGCATGGGAGAACAAGCAGAAGGAGCTTGATACGGAGCAGGAGCAGAAGGAGGCCGACATTGAGGCCACGAAGTCCAGCACGGAAGAAGGAGGCGAGCCTGAAAGTGAGTAATCCCTTTTACTTCAACCCCTTCTTTGATGATGCAGAACCAGAGCCCATCCTTCGAGACGTATTCGACTACGCCAGCGGGGAGGGCATCTTCTCCGCACTCGCAACTGCCGGCACTATGCCGTGGAGTGGAATCGAATCCATCGATGACGAATCCCTTGACCTTGAGTACTTCGCCAACCATTCTGGCGGCAAGTTCTGCGCACCGTTGGTCAAGAGCCTGCTCAAGGACGGCAAGCTGGACGAGTCCGCAAGGTCCTCCATAGCCAAAATCCTAATTTCCAAGTACCTGTACAACTGGCAACGTCTCTGGGACACTAACGTCGTCAAGTACGAGCCCATCCACAATTACAATATGTACGAGACACGCAACCTCGTTCGGTCCGAGGACGAGAAACGTGCGACCGAGGAAGAGTTGAAGAAAACGGGCACGGACACTCTCCAGCACGGACTCACAGAGACGACCACGCACGGCCACACGACCGACGAATTGACCTCCCGCTATGGACTCAACACTGTGGACATCCCGAAGCCCTCAGACGACGTCAAGACCACAGAGGGAGGAACCACGAAAGTCGTAGACTCTGGTGACGATGTTACTACCCACGACACAACCGACACCAACAACGTCACTGAGACCCGCGACAACGACGGCATGGAGTCAGAGTCCACGCACCGTTATGGCAACATCGGCGTCACTACGTCGCAGAAGATGCTTGCTGACGAGCGCGAGGTATGGATGTGGAATTTCTTTGACCAAGTGTTTGCGGACCTTGACAAAGAGTTAACCCTTGCATTCCATGACCCCTGTCGAGTGTAATCGAATCCACTAAATTTTTGAAAGGAGATACAATCATGGGTGGATACATCATTCTTGATGCCACTGGCATCGACACTGCGTCCTTCGCGGAGGGCGTGAAAATCCCCGGGGCTTACAATTTGGCTAAGGCGGCCATCACGATGCAGAAGCCCCTGCTTATCACTGGTCTCAAGAGCGGCGAGTATTTCGTCAGTCCCCAGTACGTGGTTGCCACCGACGGCGCCGACGGTATCACGCTCAAGGGCTTCGAGGCCAAGATTGCGACCGACGATACGGTGAGTCCCAGTGAGGCCGTCTAATGGCCCCGGGATACGCGATTGTCGACTTCAAGGGATACGACTTTGCGACAAAGGAAAGAGTCGAAATTCCCGGGATCTTCGACAAGCTGAGCGACGCGTACTTCACGCACAAAACGCTCGTCGTGGTCAACGCAAAGTATGACGGCAAGTACGTATCCCCCGTTATGCTTTTCGCCTACGACACCAAGGAGGGCAACATCAAGCTCTCCACCGGCCACAAGGTTGAGCCGGACGACTACATTACAGTGTAATCAAATCCACTGAAAGGAGAATAACCATGGAGATTAAACAGGTTTACGACCTCGTAAACACCACCACCAAGGAGGTTCTCGGCACTGAGGGCCTCGTGAAGGAGGATCTGTCCGACCTCGTTGATGTCGGTGAGGCCGTCTTCAACGGCAACGCGTTCGATGCGTATGTCCGCACCCTTGTCAACCACATTGGCAAGGTTATCTTCGTCAACCGCCCCTATCGGGGCTCTGCCCCCTCCGTCCTGATGGACGGCTGGGAGTACGGCTCCGTTGTGGAGAAAATCCACAGCGAGATGCCCGAGGCGACCGAGAACGAAAGTTGGGAGCTTCAGGACGGCGCTTCCTATGACCCGCACATCTTCCACGCTCCCAAGGCGGAGGCTAAGTTCTTCAACAAGATGACGACCTTCGAAATCGACCGGTCCATCACCGAGATGCAGGTGCGCCAGTCCTTCTCCAGCGCCACCCAGCTCAACGCGTTCGTGTCCATGATTTTCAACGAAATCGACAAGGCCATGACCGTGAAGGTGGACAGCCTCATTATGCGGACCATCAACAACATGATTGGTGAGACCGTGTACAACGCCTTCTCCGGAGCGGAAATCACCGGCGCAGGTAACGCTCGCGCTGTCAATCTGCTCTCTCGCTATAACACGCAGTTTAGCACCAAGCTGACTGCCCAGCAGGCCCTGCTGACCCCCGCGTTCATCCGGTACGCGGCGTATCAGATTGCGCTGTACACAGACCGTCTGACCCGTATGTCCACCCTGTTCAACGTGGGCGGCAAGCAGCGGTTCACGCCTCGTGACCTCCAGCACATCGTGATGCTGTCCGAGTTCGCCGCAGCGGCCGACGTGTACCTCCAGTCCGACACCTTCCATGACGAGTACACCCGTCTTGTCAATGCCGAGCGCGTCCCGTTCTGGCAGGGCTCCGGCAAGGACTATGGATTCGAATCCACCGGTAAGATTGACATCAAGACGGCCGGCGGTCAGGATGTTTCCGTCACCGGTATCCTAGGTGTCATTTTCGACCGCGACGCCCTTGGCGTCATGAACAACAACCAGCGGGTAACCACGCAGTACAACCCGAAGGCGGAGTTCACCAACTACTTCTACAAGAAGGATGCGAGGTACTTTAACGACCTCAACGAGAACTTCGTGGTGTTCTACGTGGCTTAACTTCCTCCGGGTGGGGAGTGGAGTCAAATCCACTCCCCATTTCTATTTTGAAGGGGTGATTCTATGGAGGTCCAATTCTACTTCTGCAATTCGGATTCGCGGGTGATAAACAAAAATATCATCGAGGGCCAGAAGTTCGAGGGGCAGGCCCGCGATGAAGTGGATGTTATGGCTCCTGTTGTGATATTTGATACGTCCGAGATATTGCTCTACAACTACGCCTACATCCCACAGCTTAGGCGTTACTACTATGTGACGAATCGGGTATCACTTCGTGAGGGGCTGTTCCAAGTTACGTTCAGTGTGGACGTGCTCATGTCGTTCCGAGGCGACATAAGCCAACTAGTAGCTGTTGCCGACAAGCAGTCCATGGCAGAGAACGGAGACGAGTATATAGACGATTCCTCCCTTGTGGCCGAGGCCGTCATGTTCCAAACAGTGTACAACTTTCCCAATGGATTCAATTCCAATGGCGAGTTTATTCTTATAACAGCGGGGTGATAATATGGGACTTTCTATCGTTCCGATGAATGTCGTGAGCCTAGCCGAATGGCTGGCGGCGCACGCAACCGAGTATGCCACTGTAGAGGAGGCTATAACCGCTGGTAACCTTGCATTGCAGACGGGAGGCCCGGGACTCGCTGGAACCGCACTTCGTATTGTTGGCGGGGCCGGTAGCAGTGCTGTAGACGCGGCAGTTACCGCCGAGAATATAATCGACTTTGCGGCCGCACAACAGGCCGCAGCAACAGGCGCTGAGGTTACCACCTCTGCTATTGGCGCTGTTGAAACAGCAAGTGGAGGTGCGAAGCTGGCTGGTGTTCTTGGCGTCGAGCTTGGCACAGTTGCCGCGGCCGTGGCTCCGCTCCTCGGTGTTGGGCTTGGCATAAACTTGTACGAGAGCAATCCAGATTTCTGGACAAAGCT
>CANQLR010000075.1 GCA_947624745.1 uncultured Clostridia bacterium
AAATACGAAATATAATACTAAAGTAAATCATCCTTTTTCTGCTCTGAACTTCCATTTTTCTGTTCCTGTATTCCGACGGCGACAACCCGACTGCCTGCTTAAACTGCCTTGAGAAATGCGCAGGGCTGTTGACTCCGCGCCGGCAGGCGACCTCGGTCACGGTTTTTCGCGTGGACGCAAGAAGGGTCATGCTGTACCTTATCCTCGCATTAGAAATATCGGCGCCGCAGCTGATGCCAAACATGTATTTATATAATTTTTGGAAATATGCCTCGCTGATGTATACCTTTTCTGCCATATACTTTATGTTCCAGTCCCGTTCGGGGTGGGCGTAGAGTTCGTATCGCGGGAGAGTAGTTTGTCGGCATGCGGCACGCCCGAATCACGCTCTTTGGCGATTATTGTCCCGATTTCGGAAAACATCGCGCTCAAAATCGTGCTGCAAACGACCTCGTGACCACGCAGATAGGCGTCCTGCGCGAGTTTGATGTATCCGCTGATGTTGACGGCGCTGCCGAGGCAGATCGGCTCGTTGGTCGGGAGTCTAAGCTCCTTGTCGGAATCGAATGCGATCCAGTCGTTGAAGTATTTGCCGCCGAAAGCGCGGTAAATATGTTGATCTCCGACTCCGAAGAGGACGACCGTGTTCGGCTCTGTGACGGTCTCGCGGCCGTTCAGAATGAACACATCTTTCGTCTTGACAAAGAGGAAAAGGCAGTGCTTGGCGCGGGTATAGTCGTAATTTGTATAGTTCTTGCCATGCCACCAGTTATATTAGATTCTGTCAATTTTTATCATATCGCGCCGCCCTGTCAATTTATATATAGTTATTATAATCCGACGCGACGTAATTTGCAATAAAAATAATCGCTTTGTGATGACGGATTCATAGCCTTTTGACAGTCGGCGCACCTTATCAATCCCGAGAACAGGTAAACCTCGCTTTTTTCAGGCGCAGTCCGCGTATCCCGTCGGTGAAGCGCCTGAGCCTTATCAAACGTTTCGCGGTCGATGATTGCCTCATGAGTGTCGGTCACGCGAAACCATTCATTTTCGGGAACGGCGACCTGCTTGTGTACTTTGTAACTTATTACCCTGTTTCGACCCTGCACCATAGTTCCGACATAAACCTCGTTCTGCAAAATCCGTGAGACGGTGCAGGCTGACCACAAGCCGTCGTTTTTTCGGGAGTTGGGATTCTGATACTTAAGCCCTTGCTTTTTCTTGTAGGCTTCGGGATTCGGCTCACCTTGCAGATTGAGCTTTTGGGCGATTCCCCGCTTGCTCATGCCGCCAATAAACCATTTAAAAATGCATCTGACTATTTCCGCAGCATTTTCATCTACAATAAGGCGGTTTTTGTTTTCGGGGTCTTTTTTGTATCCGTATGGCGCAAACGCCCCGATAAACTCTCCGCGTTCTCGCTTCATCTTAAATGTCTTGCGAATTTCCTCGGAAGTCGTCGCGGCAAATTGCTCGTTGAACATTCCGCGAATTGGGATCTCAAGCCCGCCTGCCGAGCGAGGGTCGCGGTAGGTGTCGATAAACGGTGTTCCCGTGCAGATAAACCGAGCTCCGTTTATCGGGATAAATTCCTCCAAATATTTTTGCTGATCAGCAAGGTTGCGGAACCCTCTCGCAAGCGATTTTACAATCATGCAGTTGACCTCGCGGCTTATAATGCAGTCCGTAATCCGCTTAAATCCGGGGCGAGACGTATCGGTGCCGCTCAATCCGTCGTCCGAAAAAACGCCGACGATTTCATAGCTGCCCGATTCAAAATACATAAATACAAGAGCTTGCTACTATCGACAATGAGGAACTGATTTATTTGAAATTAGGCAGATTGACCGATGATGAGGATACTGCGCCGGGTGGAAATGATCCCGAAGATATTCCTCCGTCTCATCCTACTCAACACACTCATCAGTTTACAGGTTGGCAATTTGACAATACATATCATCGGATAGGCTGCGTCGGGTGCGGAATAAGAACAGATGTGGCATATCACACCTTTGTCAACGGAAGATGTTCTGTGTGCGGGTACATCAGTGATAATGATGATGTAGAATATGTTCCGGAAGATGAACCCGTTGAAATTGATGTCCCAACAGAAGGCAAATATATTGAGGACGAAGAAGAGAATATTACAGGCTAATTCTATTATTGGCATCTCCTAATTCACTAAGTGCGCACTTCTATACCCCCACTATGGGGGGTATGTGCGCTCTGCGAGGCTAACCGTCTTGATGTAATCAAGGCGGTTTTTCGTCGCAAGCTCCGTATCAAGGAGTACCTTGCGCCATATCGGGCTATCCCAATAGTTAAAAGCCGTCCACGCCGTGGACGGTATTTTTATGTTTAAAGGAGGATTTATGAACAAAATCGAAGAACAAATAAAGCAAACTGAGCAAGAGCTTGAGCAGGAAACGCACAACCTCGCTCGGCTCAAAAACCGCAAAACCTATTATGAAAACGGCGAACGCCAAAAGCGCACTCACTGCTTAATCACCCGCGGAGCAGCTGTTGAAAGCATTGCACCGTCGGTTAAGGAGATGAGCGAGGTCGAGTTTTATGAACTTGCCGAGAAAATTATCGCACTCCCCGAAGTGCAAAATCTGATCGCAAAGGAGGTGAACTAATGTCAGCTTATCATTTTCACGTCACACAAATCAAACGCAGCAAAGGACAGTCGGCAGTCGCTTGCGCCGCCTATCGGTCAGGCGAAAAGCTCTTTTCGGAGTATTATGGCGAGGTCAGCGACTACACCAGAAAACGAGGAATTATCCATACAGAAATACTTTTGCCTGCCCACGCTCCGCCTGAATATTACAACCGCCAAGCATTATGGAATGCAGTCGAAAAAGCCGAGCCGCACCCGAAAGCGCAGCTTGCATATAGTTTTGACATCGCCTTGCAAAACGAGTTTTCCGTTGAGGAGAATATCGCGCTTGCAAGGCGTTTTTATTGAATGAGATTGTGCGCCGCAGCATAAGTCACCGCTTGCCGCTGAACAACGCGATATGCGTCAGCCAAAATCCCCACTCTATCTTCCCAACCGCCAACAGGTTATCCTTCCCCATGCCGCAGACATACGAGATAGAATCAAATTTATAGCAAAAATCCAGAGAATCTTTCTTCTGCTCCGGGTCAGACATCAGCTTGACCAGAATCTCTCGCGGGATCGTGCGGCCGTATGCGCCGGGGCCTGACAGCCGGATATTCCTGACCCCAAAACCGCGCAGAATTCGCTCCAGCTCGTCCGGCATAAAGGTATATGTGATGCACCACGGAGCGTGCCCGGCCTCGTATTCCTCGATCTCCTGCCGGTCGCCAAGCAGCCCGTCGGCCATCACCCACTCCGCATTCTGCCTGTCAAAGCGAAAATCTCGGATCATCTTTTCGCGATTGGCAACGCTCCACTGCACGAACGGGTCCGCGCATTCCTCGTCAAGAATAAACTGCGTTTTCTGCACGGGATTGCACAGATACGGCAGCGTACCCAGCCTGCTCAAAACGCTGAACGCTACGCGTTTTCGCGCCATTCGCACAAGGTTACCGATCACCCGATTTTGGTTGGGATAGGTGTATGAAATCGGCGTGTCGAAGGACATGACCAAGTCAAAAGATTTATTAGGATAATTATTTAATTTTTCAAGAGCGCCCCTCACAAAAGTAATGCGGTCCGACACTCCGGCTGCCTCCGCAAGCTCTTTTGCCTTGTCGATCATCGGCTGAGAAATGTCAAAATGCGTCACCCGGCAGCCCTGTTTTGCCAGCAATATTGAAAAACGGCCGCTTCTCGCGCCACCGTCAAAAACAGTCTGAATGCCGTCCAAACGCTCCAAAAGATTCCGCTGAATGTGGTCTTTCTGAACGATGTCGTCTATGTACGTCTCCTCGCGCCGGCTCTCAAGCTCCCCTTTGTCGGGAAGATTCCACTGGCGAGCGGGAATTTTTGTCTGTAGTCCATATTTTACCTCCGATATGATTTTGCCGGAGTGTTATTGTAGCATATTCGACTAATTAAGTCAAGAAATTTTGGAAGGCAAAGTCAAGGAGACATACTTATATAATTTAACAAAAATAATGAAAAGCCTAAAATCATCAAGAGCAGCCGCAACATCAGATTCGATGAGAACGGACATATCATCGTTCAGAACCCATCAGCGTACTGGCTTCCGAACATCACGACCAAGCAAACAATCGGCGGGACGGAGTACACCGTTGTCGCGGAATTTGTGGGCGATGAACCGCTGCACAAAAAGCTCAAAAGAATATTCGAGAGCGATCAAAAATTATCGCTTTAAAGTATTGAAATTTGGAAGGAGATATGCTATGATAGAAACGCTAAATTCAATGCTGACGGTTGCAATGCAAGCTGGTTTTGCAGCTGCTCGACCGCCCTCGACAAGAACGACCGTCTCGGTTGTCTCGCAGGCAAAACCCCGCGTGCATAACGAAACGGAGGTAAACATGGCAACCAACAAAATTACTGCACTTTATTGCAGGTTATCGCAGGAGGACGCACTGGAGGGCGAGAGCGGGTCGATTATGTAAAGGGGACATTCTCCCAAAAATATTACATCATAGCTGACGGCTCATTTGCGGAAATAGCGAGTTATGAAGAAAGGAGATGAAAAATGGCGAAAGGAGGAGCTATGGTTATAGGTTATACCGCTGTCGGCGATTATCTCCTGCCGAATATTGCATAT
>CANQLR010000076.1 GCA_947624745.1 uncultured Clostridia bacterium
CGTTCTCGTATGTATCTATAGTCGAGTTCGAGCTGCTCCTCATCTGTCATTTTGGTGGTATCCTCCAGCTGCCAATAGCAGCTCAACCCCGGCTTGACCTGCAATCTATCGTCGGGAAGCTGCGCCTGTTCGCTCGGAATAAACGGCCTCGGGCCTACTATCGTCATACTCCCCGTCAGCAAGTTCAGCACCTGCGCGGTCTCATCGAGGCTTGTCCGGCGGAGAAATCTCCCGACCCTTGTCACGCGCGGGTCGTTCTCAATCTTAAAATGCACGGATTTGTACTCATTTTGTTCAGCCAAATTAACTTTAATTTTCTCCGCGTCTTTCCTCATAGTCCTCAGCTTGACCATTTTGAAAACCCGCCCGTTGAGCCCAACGCGCTCCTGCACAAAAAACGGATTTCCCGGGTCGTCGATCACGATCGCAATGATCATAATCAGGTAAACCGGCAGGCCGACTGTCAAACAAATTAACGAAACAACAATATCAAAAGCCCTTTTAATGAAGTCGTATAGGGGTTTCGGTTTTACTTCGCACCGCTGCGCAGTAGTACCGCTTTGACGGTGTGAAGCACTATCCGGATATCCAACAGCGGGCTCATATTCTCGATGTAATACAACTCCATTTGCTGTCTTACCCCCCCCCGCGCATATTTTGCCTCATTTCGGGCATACGCCTGCCAGTACCCCGTCAATCCGGGCTTTACCGACAGCAGCGCTTCTTGCTGCTCGGGAGTGTAGTATCTTTCCAATTCTTCGCGGAGAACAGGTCTCGGCCCGACCAAAGACATGTCCCCTTTTAAGCAAATATTCCAGACAATTTGCGGAAGCTCGTCGATCGAAAGCTGTCTCAGTCTCGCGCCAAAACAGGTTTTTCCGTCGCCCGGCTTCTTGTAACCGATGAGCCGAGGGTCGTCGTCAAGCTTGTACTCTCTCTTGTATTCCTCAAGTTGCTCAGGTGTCAGCATATTTTCAAGCTTGTCCGCGCTTTTACGCATAGATCTCAGTTTGAGGATCTTGATCGGCTTATGATTTTTTCCAACGCGTGTCTGTATGTAAAACGGATTGCCCGGGTCTTTAATACAGATAATAAGCGCTACTATTGCCACCGGGATTATCAGGACAATGCTCGCCGCCAAAGACAGCAGGAAGTCTGCCAAGCGCTTGAAAAAGGCGTAAATAGGCCGATTTTTGACCACGGGCGCAGCGCCTGCATAGACCTCAGACTGAGGCTCTTGCTCCTTTGCTGATGCTGGTGTCTGATTCAAGACAATATTCGGCGGGCTTTCAACCGTTTCGGGCCTCTCCAACAGCACCGTTCCGTTCATTTCTTCACTCATTTCCTCACCTTGCCATTCAAATTTTTGAGGTTATCCCGCGCTTCCGTCCAGCCTGACCCCTATTTCAGCCAGTTTGCGAACTTTTTCTGATTCCAGCCTGCCGCTGCGATAGCGCCGTTTTTGGGAGCGAACCCACTCGCCCAAGGGGTACCCATCTTGCGTAATAAACGTCTGCGGGATAGGCAAGCCCCCGCCGCGCTTGCAGTAATTTGCGGCGTACCTGTAGCCGTTGTCCCACTTGCTGTCGTTTTGGTTCCAGATCATACCGATTTTATTTAACAACGTTATCCGTTCGTCGGACAATTTTCCGTTTTTGTATGCTTTCCTCTGTGCGGCAATCCAGTTGTTCAGCATGTATCCGTCGTCGCAAACGAAGTCCTGCGGGACGTTCAAATCACCGTTTTTCTTGTTATATTCCCGCGCGTGCTCATAGCCGATTTGCCAGCGGTCCTTGTTGCCGTCCCACTTCATTCCAAGTTCATCAAGCGCACTCTTGCGTTCTTTTGCAAGCTTCCCGGACTTATACTTCGTCCGCTGATTTGCGATCCAAACTCCGAGCTTATACCCGTCGGCACATTCGTACTTCCCCGGCACATTCAGGTTCCCATGTTCGGCATAATACACCTTTGCGTGATCCAAGCCGTTCAGCCAAGCCTCCTGCAAAACATCCCAAGAAATCTTTAACGCCTCTAACCGCTTTATCTGCGTCGGTTTCAGCTTTCCATCAGCATATTTTGCTCGCTGACTTGCGACCCATGCCCCGAGCGCGAAGCCGTCCTCAGCCTTATATTCGGCAGGCGGGTCGAGTGCGCCGTGCTCATCGGCGTATTTTTTTGCATATTCGTAAGCGTTATCCCATTTACCGGAAAATCGCTGCCATGACATTCCAATTTCGTTAAGCTTGTTTATCTGTTCATCGCTCAGGCGACCTTTTTTATAACTCTCGCGCTGTGATGAGATCCAAGTGCCAAGCTTCACGCCGTTTATCTCGTAATGCGCGTTGACGTTCAGATCGCCGTGCTCGTCGAAATATTTCTTCGCCAGCTCGTAATAATTCGCCCAGTTTCGGGCAAGCACCGACTCCCACTCAACGCCGATAGATTCGAGCTTTTCGACGCGTTCGGACGAGAGATTCCCTCCGCGGTACTGGTTCTTGACCCCGCGAAGCCATGCCCCAAGAGCCGTTCCGTCCTCTGTCATATATGCCGCCGGGATATTCAAATTTCCGTTAATCTCATAAAACTTTTTCGTGAGCTCAAACTTCTGCTCCCAGGCGTCCTCAAACTCCCAGATCATGCCGATCGCCGAAAGCTTCTCAAACTGTTCAAACGGCATTTCATTTTCGCGCTGTCTCTGCCGCTGCTTTGTTAGCCAGTTTGACAATTTTGGGAGCATTTCTACGCTTGCTTCAAGGCTGCCGTGCCGCTCAAAATACTCCCTCGCAAGCGCATATCCCTCGTCCCACTGCCGCTCGTGAAGCGTCCGCCAATCCATGCCGATGGAGTTCAATTTTTCAATTTTCGCCTGCGAAATGCCAGTGCCGTTGCGGTAGTTTATCCTCTGCGTAACAAGCCACTTTCCGAGCTTCATGCCGTCTTCGGTGACGTAGTCATTGCCTGGGAGAAGATCGCCGTACCTTTTAAAATAGGCGCTTGCCTCACCGAACATAAACTCCCAACTCGCCGAAAGTGCGGTCTCCAGCTCATCAAAAATCCTCCGGCAATCCTTAAGGTCGTCGAAAATCTCGAATCTTTGGTTGACGATGCTCTCGCTCTCGCCGAGATATTGGTAATACCTTACAATTTCGTTCATCTCGTCCTGCAAGCTTGAGATGCTATACAGCCCCGAAATGTTGTTCACAACGTCAAAAATAACGGGATTTTTTGTTGAAGATGCCGAAAGCGCACGGCCGATTTGCTGCTTGTAGATGATGGGTGAGACCGTCGGTCTAAGCAGGATTACCCCCGCAACTTCATCAACATGAATTCCCTCATTCAGAGCGTCAATGCAGAAAAGCAGCCGCAAATGGTCGCTGTTATCAGCCTTGAAGTCTGCAAAACTCTGACTTGCTTCCGGGTCGTCGGAATATACAGAATAGCTGTGAAAATCTTGGTCAATCTCGCTAAACCACGCCTTTGACTCCGCCATCATCTGCCGCATATGCTCAGCATTAGCGCAGAAGACGATGTACTTCCCGTGCGGGTCGGTCATGTGCTTTTTAAAGATGACATCAAGACCGTCAGCCTTATCTAAAGCCCTGCGGAGGGCTTCAAGATAGCGCTCGGCGGCGTCTCTTACCGCTTTATTCTTCGCGGTTTTGACACGGCGTTCATAGCGCTCCAAATCCTTTTGATAGCTGTATATAGATAGTACATACTTAGGCGGGTTAAGTATCCCTCGCACGATCGCCTCGCCCAAGGTCATCTCACTTGCAATACAACCGTCAAAAAGCTCGTCAGCCATGTCGCGCTGGTTGTCCAGATACCTTATATTAGTGGCCGAAAGCCCCAAAACAGGCGTTTTCGGGAACTCGGCGAGGAGCCGCTCAACTCCCCTTCCCCACTGTTCCGCACCCGCGCGGTGGAACTCATCCAAAACAATGTAGTCGGGCTTCAAGTCCGAAATTTCAGACTCCGAGAGATTCATGAGCTTAGAATAGGTAAGAAACTTAATATTTTTTGGAGTGTCGCCCGCAGCCCTTTCGAGCGCCTCCACCTGAGTTTTAAAAATGAACTCTGAAGGAGACAACCAGAGGACGGTTTTTGACGGATTCTCATCACAAAGCTTAAACGCTATAAACGATTTACCGGTGCCTGTGGGGTGAATTACCGCAGCCTTCCCGGTTTCCGCGAGCATGGAAACAGCGGCCCGGTAGGCCGTTTCGTTGTGCTTAAAAAGCGTAATCGCCATGCTCTCACCTCCAAAAAAGGCGCCGCCGCGCCCACTTTGCGAGGCGCAAGGGGTTGTTACCCCCCCCCCGGTCTTTTTTCGCATTTTCCGACTTTTCGCTTTTCGCAAAGTTACATCATTTGCGAAAGAAATTCGAA
>CANQLR010000077.1 GCA_947624745.1 uncultured Clostridia bacterium
TTGGGCTTTCTCTGCATGGGCGTCATTCTCACGAAGTCGCAGAAGTATTTCAACCGCAAGCAGGTGGACCTCGGCATTATGGACGGGCAGATCGAGGAGGTCTACTCGGGCCACACCGTCGTGAGCGCCTTCGGCGGCAAACCCTTCGAGACGAAGCGCTTCTCTAAAACGAACGGCGATCTCTTCGTGGATAACGCGCGCTCGCAGTTCCTCTCGGGCATGATGATGCCCATCATGAACTTCGTCGGCAACCTCTCCTATGCCCTCATCTTCATCGTGGGGTGCGCCATCGCCCTCGGAGGGGATACGCAGATGCTGCCCACCATCATGTCGTTCGTGCTGTATGCGCGCCTGTTTTCGCAGCCGCTCGCGACCTTCGCCCAGTCGATGACCTCCCTCCAACAGGCCTCGGCGGCCTCTCGCAGGGTGTTCGAGTTCATCGAGACGGAGGAGATGGAGGACGAGAGCCAAAAGGCGCAGAAGTTCGAACGGGTGGCCGGCGACGTGGAGTTCCGGCATGTACGCTTCGGCTATACCCCCGAAAAGGAGATCATTCACGACTTCTCCGCGCGGTTGAAGGCGGGGCAGAAGGTGGCCATCGTCGGCCCCACGGGGGCGGGAAAGACGACCATCGTCAACCTCCTCATGCGCTTCTACGAATGCGAGGGGGAGATCCTGATCGACGGCGTTCCGACGAAGGAGATGAAGCGCGAGGACGTGCACGAACTCTTCGACATGATCTTGCAGGATACATGGCTCTTCGGCGGCACCATCCGCGAAAATCTCGTATTCAACCAAAAGGACGTGCCCGACGAAAAGCTCGACGCCATTTGCGAAGCGGTGGGACTCAAACACTTCATCGCGTCCCTTCCGCAGGGGTACGATACGCCCATTTCCGATTCCCTCAATCTCTCCGAGGGACAGCGCCAGCAGCTCACCATCGCCCGCGCCATGGTGAAGGATTCGCCCCTGCTTATTCTCGACGAGGCGACTTCCTCCGTCGATACGCGCACCGAGCTCGTCATCCAGAGCGCCATGGATAAACTCACGGAGGGCAGGACGTCGTTCGTCATCGCCCACAGGCTCTCGACCATCCGCAACGCCGATGTCATCCTCGTGATGCGCGGCGGCGATATCGTCGAGCAGGGGAGCCACGAGGAGCTCCTCGCACTGGGCGGGTTCTACGCCGAGCTCTACAACAGCCAATTTGCCGTTGCCTGACCGAAAGAGAGGGCACCATGTCCGAGGGCAGCCCGTCGAAACCTTGCCCTACGCGCCCGAAGAGGCGGCTTAAAATTTGATATTTCGTCGATCGTTCGGCAATGCGTCATGCGCATTGCCGAATTTTTTTATGCCGCCGCATCGCCGCGGCCTTCTTTTTGCCAGACATAAAGCGCCGAAAATTGCAAACAATACGCGGGGGCAAATCAGCAGATTATTCGACTGTTTGACAGTTTTACCCCATGGAAAATATTTTCATAAATTGTTAAAATGTAACTACAAAATCGGGGAAATCTATGGCAAGCCTTCATCTGAAAAACATCTATAAAGTCTATCCCAACGGCACGAAAGCGGTCAACGATTTTTCGATGGACATCGAGGACAGGGAGTTCGTCGTCTTTGTCGGTCCGTCGGGATGCGGCAAATCCACCGTGCTCCGCATGATCGCGGGGCTCGAGGAGATCACGGCGGGGGAGCTTAAAATCGACAACGCCGTCGTAAACGACGTCGACTGCAAGGATCGCGATACGGCGATGGTCTTTCAGAATTACGCGCTCTACCCGCACATGACGGTCGCCGACAACATGGCCTTCCCCCTCAAAATGGCGAAGCCCACGAAGGCGCAGAAGGCCGCGCTCAAACGGAGCGTCGACGCGAAATATCCGCCCATACGCTCGCAGAAGGGCTTTTATAAGATAGCGGAGAGGGACTTTCTTCTTCAAAACCACAAGAAGGCCGCCATGCTCTCCGAAGGGGAGCGCGAAAAGATCGCAGAACGGGCGGAAGAGCTCTACCGCGCCTACCTTGCGGAGCGCGAGCACAACGCCGCGACGCGGAAAAAGTACCGCGCGGATAAGAAGGTCGTCCTCACGCCCGAGGACAGGTCGGCGATCTCCAAGGAATTGAAGGAGGTCTTTCCCCGTTCCGTCAAGAATTTCCTCTTGAAGCCCTTCCACTACCTCACGCTGCGGCATGAATATATCGTCGGCCTGCGGGAGGAGAAGGACCTCAAACGGCCCGTATCCTTCCTCCATAATTTATTACGGCCCGCGTACACGGCGCGCGTGAAGCGCGAGGAGATGTACGGGCGTGTCGTCGAGATCGCCGATATCCTCGGTCTCAAAGAATACCTCGGCGTCAGACCGGGCGACATGAGCGGCGGCCAACGGCAGCGCGTTGCTCTTGGGCGCGCCATGGTGCGCGATCCCAAGGTGTTCCTGCTCGACGAGCCCCTCTCCAACCTCGATGCAAAACTGCGCACCCAGATGCGGAGCGAGATCACCAAACTGCACAACAGATTGCAGACGACCTTCATCTATGTCACGCACGACCAGGTGGAGGCCATGACGATGGGCGACAGGATCGTCGTCATGAAGAAGGGGACCGTCCAGCAGATCGATACGCCTATCGACCTCTATACCTATCCCAAGAACTTGTTCGTCGCGGGCTTTATCGGCACCCCCTCCATGAATTTCTTCGACGCAGTCGTCACGAGCGACGGCGGGCGCGCGCACATCGTCTTTGCGGGCGACAAGAGCTTGGAATTTTCCGCGGAACATTTGAAGAAATTCGAGCGCAAATATTTCGGCAAAAAAGTGATCTTCGGCGTACGGCCCGAAGATCTCATCCTCTCCGACGACGGCATCGAGTGCGTTGTGCTCAACCTCGAAATGCTCGGGAGCGAGACCCTCCTCTATTGCGATTTCGATACCGCCAACCGTTCGAACTACGAGAGCGGGACCTATCCCTTCATCATTAAGACGGCGGGGGTGTGCCCGCACCGCAGCGGAGATATCGTCAAGGTGAACGTCAATTTTGCGAACGCGCACTACTTCGACGCGGAGACGGAAGCGAGCGTGATGGACCGCCTCGTGCGGTACAACGATATCCCCGTCACCATCGAAGAGGGGAAGATGACGGTGGGCGGCGAGAGCGCGGCCCTTCCGCCCGCCCTCCTCGGCCTCGAAGGGACGTTCGACGCCGTCTTTCCCACCTCGGCCGTGTGCGAAGGGGGTCCCTTCCCCGCGGAAACGCTCGAAGGCGAGACGCTCAAAGAGGGCAAACTCACCCGCCTGCGCGTAGGGACGCAAAAGTTGTACGCCCTCCACGAGAGCGCCATAGAGGGGACCTCGGTCGGCATTGATTGGCATACCGTCTCGCTACTGCGCGACGGAGAGGTCGTAAGACCCGCGCTCAATACCCAAAACGCTCTCACGGTCAGACTACGCAAGCGCAAGCTCACCGCGCAGGAGAAGCGGGCCCTGCCCCCGGAGGAGCGGCGCGATTTCGACGTCGATATCCTGTGCGGCGGCGTCTCCCTCGTCTGCCCCTTCGCCGTTCTCAAACGCTTGCTCGGCGCGAGCAACCGCAGGATCTTCGGAGTGGAATTGCAGCTCATCTTCGGGGAGGACGCCCTCACCGCGGGGGATATCTTCAATGCGAAGATCTTGCAGCGGTTCGACTATGGCGAGAAGAAGTATGCGCTCTGCCAATGCCTCGGCGCAGACCTCGTCCTGCCCCTCGGAAACGAAGAAGAGGAGATCGCGTTCGGCGTCGATCTGAATGCCGCGGGCATTTACGACGGCGCCCTCGGGATAAAACTTGCTTGATATGAAGAAGTTATTGATAACTATTCTCTCGATAACATCCATTCTATTGGCTCTTGCCGGGTGCGGCACCTCCACCGTGCCCGGCAACGAGCCTCCCAAAGGGAAGAGCGGGACGGTCAGAGTCTACGATATCCCCGAAGGCGCGGCCCGCTACGAGGGCGCGGAGATCTATATCGGGGAAAAACGCTTGCCCGCCTATTCTGTGCTCGTAAACACCTCGCAGAATTGGACGCCGAACAACTACCGCCGCGCGGAGAATGGCGTATGCCTCTTCGAACTCGACGGGGAGGCCGAGATCGTCGTAAAGCCCAAGACGCAGATCGATTATTCCTCCGTCGTGCGGCCTCTCTCGGCGACGATCGTTCCCATCGCGAACATCGCGGAAAACACCCTTACCTTCACCTTCCGCAGTGCGGGGGAATATGTGCTCGAAGTCAACGGCGATCCCCATGACGCCATCCACTTCTTTGTGAGCGCATACGACGGCGAAGGCGTTGCGCGGTATCAAGGCTATTCCAAAACGGAGATCTTCTCGGC
>CANQLR010000078.1 GCA_947624745.1 uncultured Clostridia bacterium
CCAACGGCGTCGTCATGATCACCACCAAGCGCGGCAAGGCGGGCAAGGCGACCGTGAACCTCGATATGTACTACGGCGTCAGCGGCTCGGCCAACTACAAGCACGGCATGACCGGCGACGAGTGGGTCGCCTACCAGCGCGAATCCTACAAGTACATCAACGGAGCCTATCCGGCCAACATGGATGCCCTGTTCGGCAATCAGGACTACCTCGATGCCTACAACGAAGGCAAATGGATCGACTGGGTCGACAAGGTCTCGGGCAACACGGCCGTAACGCAGAAATACAACATTTCGGTGGCGGGCGGCAACGATGCGACGAAGATCTTCGCTTCGGCCTCCTACACGAACGACACGGGATTGATCGACGGCGAGAACCGCGACCGCTACGCCCTGCGTCTGAATCTCGACCAGGTGATCCTGCCATGGGCCAAGATGGGATTCTCGACCAACCTCTCCTATACGGATCATGACCGGGCCTACAATAAGTGCTATACGGGTTCGCTGTCGGCCTTCCCGCTGGGCGAGCCCTACGACGCAAACGGCAACCTGCAGCACGAGTTCATTTCGAACCAGTACTCGCCCATGTCGGACTTCATCACTGACCAGTATGTGAACAACACGAAGGCGACCTACATCAACGCCAACGGCTATCTGGAGATTACGCCCGTCAAGGGGCTGAGCTTCAAAACGCAGCTCAGCACGTCGCTCAGCCACTCCCGTCTGGGGCGATACTGGGGCAACTACTGCAATGCCAACCGCCCCAACTATGCCGGCAGCCCCTTCGCCGAGAAGGACCACTCCGACAGCTGGAGCTACACCTGGGAAAACATCCTCTCCTATAACACGACCATCGCCGAAAACCACAGCATCGGCGCTTCGCTCGTCTCGTCGTGGACAAAAAGCCAAAGCGAGAGCACGGCGGCCGGAGCGACCGGACAGCTGGTCGACAGCTGGTCGTTCCACCGCCTCGCCTCGGGCGCAGCCTATGCCGATTCGGCGTTCGAGCAGACCCAGAAGATGAGCTACGCCGTGCGTCTGAACTACTCCTACAAGGGCAAATACCTCCTCACCTTCTCGAACCGCTGGGACGGCGTATCGTGGTTCGTCGACGGCGAGAAGTGGGACAGCTTCCCCGCCGGCGCCATCGCCTGGCGCATCTCGGACGAATCGTTCATGGAGGGTGCCAAAGGCTGGCTCGACAACCTCAAGCTGCGCGTCGGCTACGGTGTGACGGGTAACTCGGGCGGCATCGGCGCCTATGCGACCGACCCGCAGGCCTACCTCTATCCTGCGTGGGGCGTCACGGTGGACGGCAACTACGTACAGTTCGCCCAGTACACGGGCACCTACGGCGGCAGCCTCTCCTGGGAGAAGTCTTACAACTTCAATGTCGGTCTCGATTTCGGCGTGCTGAAAAACCGGATCGACGGATCGATCGACTACTTCAACACCAAGACCGAAGGGCTGCTCTACGCCCGTACGCTTCCGATCACCTCGGGCATCACGGGTTGGGGCTCGCCGCTGAAGAGCTGGCAGAACCTCGCCGAGACGAGCAACTACGGTATCGAGGCCACGATCAACGCCCGCACGATCCAGAAGAAGAACTTCCAGTGGAACACCACGCTGACCCTTACCTGGAACCGCGAGAAGATCGACAAGCTGCCCGAGGGCGACCAGATCAACAGCAACCTCTTCGAGGGCCATCCGATCGGAACGATCTACGGATACAAATACGCCGGCATCTGGGGAACGGACACCGACCAGGCGACGCTCGATGCCTACGGCGTGGAGCCCGGCTTCATCAAGATCGAGACGGTCGAGAAGGATGACGACGGGGGCGTGCACAAGTACAGCACGAACGACCGCATGATCCTGGGCCACACGACGCCGAACTGGATCATCGGCCTGAACAATACCTTCACGTGGAAGGGCTTCGACCTGACGATCTACGCCATGGCCCGCCTCGGGCAGACGATTTCCAGCGATCTGATGGGCTGGTATACGGCCAAGAACAGCGTGACGACCAACCAACTTTCGGGGGTCGACTACTGGACCGAAACGAACCAGGGCGCCTACTACCCGCGTCCGGGTACGGGCGACCGCCAGTCGACGGTCTACGGGGCGCTGAACATCGTGGACGGTTCGTTCATCAAGATCAAGAACATCACCCTCGGCTACACCCTGCCGCGCGCCTGGACGCGCAAGGCGATGATCGAAAAGGTCCGCCTTTACGCCACGGCCTACAACCCCTTCATCTTCGCCTTCGACAAGAACCTGCGCAAGCTCGACGTCGATCCCGAGACGGGCGGTTCGGATGTCTTCCCGACCTACAAGCAGTTCGTATTCGGTGTTAACATTACGTTCTAAATTTCGAAAGAGGAAAAGTCATATGAAAAAGTTAAAGAATATTTTGCCGGCTCTCGCCCTGCTGCTTTTCGCAGGCGCCCTCCCGTCGTGCTCGCTCGACGAGGAAAACCCGGGCGGTTTCACGCTGGAGAGCCTTTCGACCTCCGTCGAGGGGTATGAGACCCTGCTCAATCAATGTTATTTCGGCATGCAGCGCTTCATGTACGCCACGGACGGCTGGATGGAGCTGACCGACGCCGATTCGGACCTGTGGACCTACCGCGGCAACGACGACAAGTCCTATACGCAGTACTTCTGGTTCTTCGGAGGCGCCGCGCCCAATACGACCTATATCAACGGGTTGTGGAACTCGATCTACGACGGGATCGGCAGCTGCAACCTGGCGATCGCCACGGTGAAGAACCCGCCTTTCGCCTCGGAGGAGCTCCGCAACCAGAAGGAGGCTGTAGCCCGCTTCCTGCGCGCGGTCTACTACTTCAACGCCGTCGAGCAGTTCGGTCCCGTCGTGATGCTCACCGAGCCGCAGATGAGCGCCAACTACTCGCCCGTGCGCACCGACGTCCTGACGATCTACGAAGAGGTGATCCTGCCCGATCTCGAATATGCCGTGCAGTGGCTCGGCAAGGGCGATGAGACGGCTCTGGCGACCCCGACCAAAAAGGCCGCCATGGGCTTCCTGGCCAAGGCCTGCCTGCAAACCAGCGCCTACGGAACGACGACCCACGTCGCCCGGGCCCTCGAACTGGCCAAGGAGCTCATCGCCGATGCCGAGGCGGGCGGCGGCACCTACGGGGCCTATATGTACCCGAATCCGGCCGAGGTTTTCGACGAGACGAACAACCTCCACAACAAGGAGGCGCTTTGGAAATACAACCTTTTCGCCGATGCGAAAAACTACGGTTCGAGCAACGGCAACTGGAAGCTGAACCGCTACCACGAAAAGTTCCTCTGCTGTCTCTCGCGTTTCGGCGCCCGTGAGGATACGCAGGCCGCGCGCCTGACCTGGGAGGGCTCGATCGAGGGCCTTTTCATGCCGACGCAGCATCTGCTGAAGCTCTACGTGCAGGAAGACGGCACGCTCGACCCGCGCTTCCACGCCTGGTTCTCGACCTCGTGGAACGCCAACAAGGCTTACACCTGGACGGCCGATGCGGCCGAGAACTTCTCGAAAGACGCCTCGGTTGCCGGTGCGGAAGTCGCCGTAGGCGACCTGGCCGTCAAGTTCGTGATGCCGCAGGATGCCGACTACGCCGCCGAGGTGGCGGCGAAGAAGAGCTCGCCCTACCTGCTGGTGGATTACAAGGACGTGTACAGCGATGCGAACCGCAATGTCGTGCAGTACAAGCCCGGCACGGAGATCGAAAATCTGCTGCATTATTTCTATCCGTCGCTCAACAAGCACAATTCGAGCCACTATTATACGGCAAATGCCTCGAAGAAACGCAACGGCAACCTCAATGCCACTTTCATCATGCGCATGGCAGAGGTTTACCTGATCGCTGCCGAAGCCGATATCCTTCTCGGCGGCTCGAATGCGATGGGTTACATCAACAAGGTGCGCCAGCGTGCCGGCGCCAAGCCGCTGACGGGGACGGCGACGATCCGCACCGTCCTCGACGAACGCGGCCGCGAGCTCTGCGGCGAAGGCATGCGTTTCTACGATCTGAAACGAACGGGGATGTTCAAGGATGCCACCTACCTTCAGGAGGTACACCCCGATCTGGCCCGTTATTTCAAGCCGGATTTCGCGCTGCGCCCGATTTCGACCACCTTCACGGACGGTATAAGCAACGGTTCGGATCCCATGTGGCAGAACCCCGGCTACAGATAGGCTTTTAAGTAAAACAGGGGAACGGGTCGCGGCTTTCGGGTCGCGGTCCGTTTTTTTATGAGGGGGCGTTTTCGGGAGCGGGAGAGGCCTTTTTCGGAGCAGTCGGGCCCTCTTTTTCGGAGCCGGG
>CANQLR010000079.1 GCA_947624745.1 uncultured Clostridia bacterium
GCGCAGGCGGAAGAGGGGCGCCCATATCGGGAGTTTTACGGTCGGGTTCTGCCACAGCGGTCTCCTTGAAAGGAATGTTGTTCGTTTTATACGATCGAAAACACGCGATCGTGATATCTATTATAATCATTACGCGCGGCAATGTCAAGAAATACGAAAATCATAAGCGGGGAGATTATTTCCCTTTCCGCCTATCAAAATATTGTATTTATTCGCATTATTTTTTAATTTATACGAATAATTAAATTTTTTCGGGTAGAAATTTCGCAAATCGGGCGATTTTCGTTTGACGAGTCCGAAACGCATATGGTATGATGATTTCAATATTTTATAATATGGAGGTGAAACATATGGTAAAGAAGAAGCTCTATTCAGTAGCATTGGCGCTGCTTATTCTTTTCGGTGCCCTTTGCGGGACGGCGGTGATATACCATGCGGAAGCGAGCGCAGTTGAGGATACGCCGCGCGTGTTATATTATTTTAAGTGCGCAAGGGAGATCTCTCAGGATGAGGAAACAAAAATAACGGAAATTTGCACAAAGATTAAGAATGCCGACTTAATTGATGAATTTCATGTTATGACAGAAGAATTAGAACATTTTTCACTCGGAGCATCTGATTCCAATTACTTCCACGATTTTATGAACCCGAAGGATGTAGCAAAACAAAAGGCCTATCTCATTTTTGAATTTGAGGGCGAACCTAAGCCCAATCATTCCATGTTTTTCGATTATACATTTAGTGAAATGAAAAACGCAGGATGTAAAATCATGTTTATATGTGCGAGGGACGAAAATTATTTCAAACAGTTTAATGGTTTTTTGGATTATGTAGATATACATATCAATACGGATATATATGATACTTTTTTGCTTAATGTGGTACATAAAATTTACCGTCACTACGGTGATTCATTTCAATGGGATAATTTAACTTTAATTCTGAACATAAATATGGAACAGTTTCTTACGGATAAAATTTATCCGCTCCTATTGAAGGCGTACCAAAAACTCTTTGCCAATGATATTGAGGACATTCTCGACGAGCACGATATAAAGATTCTCATTTACGATGAAAATCGAAATTTCGTTGATTTGAATGGTAAGATATTAGATCCAGAAAGTGAAGAACTTCTCGAATACTTCCTAAACGATCATATATTTGCTATAGGTGCAAATTTTGGCGAAAATGAATACGATAAAGCTTGGCAAAATGCGATTGCGGAAATAAAAGAAACTTATGGTCTGAATTTTGCATTCTTTCAGTACGAAAACGATGTGCGGGAAGATTCCACTATCCCAACATATCTTTGTCATGGTGCGAATGACATTTCGTCCATCATTGTGGATTTTCTTTGCGATTATGACCTAACGCAATACGATAATTGGGAGGGGAGATGCGATATTACTCACAAAACAGTCATCTATGGTGTAAACGGATGGATGACGCAATTTGGAGAAGGAGATGATTTTTTTGATTTTTTATGCGCGCTTTGGTATGAATGGGAGATATAGAGTATGAAAAGAATTTTATATTTGTTTGTTGCGCTAGGTCTGTGCGGGAGTTTATTGCTAGCGAGTTGTAAATCTTCTGGGAAAAATTCGGGTGGAGAATTGCCCCCCGAAAAGTTTCCTTCCGATCAAATCAATGCGGAATTGCCCGAGGGGTTGGCATGCCGCCCAATCGAGGGTCGGGGCGAATATGAGGTGTATGCTGCCGACGAAGAAAAGGTGAAGGCCTTGAGCGGTACAGTCGTTCTCCCCTCCTATTACGTGGGATTTCCTATCACCTCGATCGCGGAAAATACTTTCAAAGGGTGTATGCAAATCGAGGAGGTGATCCTTCCGGAATGCCTTACGGCTGTGGGGCACTATTGTTTTTCCGGTAGCGGACTTGTCCGCATTTCGATCCCGGATGCTTGCACGACGTTTGGAATGTGCGTTTTTTCCGAATGTACCGAGCTTGAGAGCGTGAACCTTCCCGCACGGCTTTCGGGAATCCCCATCGAAACGTTTGTAAAGTGTACTTCTCTGAGGGAAATCGCGTTTCCCGAGTCTTTGACGGCGATTGGTTATCGAGCCTTTATGGGGTGCAGTTCTTTGGAAAGCATCACACTTCCTGCGAATTTGCTCAGTATCGATCCATACGTCTTTTCGGGATGCACTTCTTTAAGCCCCGACCTTATCATTCCCGATTCCGTACAAACCATCGGCAATAATGCATTCAATCCAAGCGGCGTGCGTACTGTGATCCTTCCCAACGGCTTCCGAGAGATCGGCGCGAAGGTATTTGATTTTGCAACAATCTATACTGCCGCCGAAAGGGGCTATGAAGGGTTCAAAGGATGGCGCGGGGAAAGGGAATGGTATGGGAGCCTCGGCAAATGTTTTTACGGCAGCTCATTTCGCTACGATGGAGAAACCCCTTATGTCTATTCCGTCGACGGGGTCGATTACGTAAATCAGCTTGCAGAACAAGGGTATGATATAAAAAATGAAAATCATGATTTCGATGATTTATATTGGAATTATCCGATCTTTTCTCCATTCCGCGAAGGTTATGAGTTCAAGGGATGGAGCATGACAGAGGGGAGCAGCAAGATCGATTTCGGTTTAACGATTTACGATCCTGAAACCTCGCGGGGGGGAAGCCAATCCGCTTGTGAATATTATGGGCAAGGCCCCTTCCTCACCTCCTTGAGCTTAATGGCGGATCTTCGGCGGGTCTCTCCCCATGAGACCCTCTATGCCGTCTGGGAGCCCATCGTATAAGAGTTGACTTTAAAAGAGCAAGGAATCAAGATATGAAAAGGATATTATCTTTGGCTGCGGTGTTTGTTTTGTGCATGGCATGTCTGATGGCGGGATGCGGCAAAAACGATCCTCTCCCCCAAGATCCCCCCGAAGAGCTTCCTCCCGATCAAATCAATGCGGAATTGCCCGAGGGGTTGGCATGCCGCCCAATCGAGGGCAGAGGCGAATATGAGGTGTATGTTGCCGACGAAGAAAAGGTGAAGGCCTTGAGCGGTACGGTTGTTCTCCCCAACTTTTACGAAGGGTTCCCCATTACGAAGCTCGCAAACGAAATATTTCTTGATTGCGAACTGATCGAAGAAGTGATTTTACCGCAGTATCTTCTTCAAATCGGCTACGGTGCATTTGCGCGGAGCGGGATCGTCCGGCTCACGATTCCGGAGAGTTGCGTGGAGATAGGGTCATCTGCCATGCGCGAGTGCACGCGGTTGCAGACGGTCGCGATTCCCAACAGTATCACCAATATACTTATATATACCTTTCTAAATTGTACAAAGCTCGAAAGCATCCGGGTGCTCGGCCGATCGGAAGGGGCAGGGCCCTCGAAGGGCATCACGCTTCCCGATTCGTTGAAGCAGATCTGCATGTGTGCTTTTAGCGGGTGCGTCTCTTTGGGCCCGACCCTTGTGATCCCGCAGTCTGTAAATAGGATTGATGCCTACGCCTTCGAAAACAGCGGCGTGCGCGCGGTGATGTTGCCGAAGAACGTAAGCTACATCGGCGGCGAATCGCTATTCTACTCAACGATCTATACGGACGGCGAAGCGAACGACTTGTGGACATTGGGTAATCATGAGACGAATGTATTTTATAACAGCGTCTTTCATTACGACGGAAAAACGCCCTATGTCTATTCCATCGATGGGACGGAATTTCTGAATAGACCGGGCTCGAAGCAGTTGATGGCGGATTATGACCAGTTGGAAAACGTGGATAACTATTATAGCGAGTTTCCGCCCTATCTTCCTTTTCGGGAAGGGTATGAATTCAAAGGATGGAGCAAGACGGAGGGGAGCAAGGAGGTGGATTTTGTCCCCGAGCCATACGATCCGGAAAAGGGATGGGGATTGGGCGCAGAAATTTTTTCTTGGTTGGGCATAGAACCTTACCTCACTTCGCTGGGCTCTTTTGGAGAAATGCGCAGACTCGAACCCCATGAGACCCTCTATGCGGTTTGGGAGCCCATCGCATAAGAGTTTGCCTTTTATAAAAATCCTTCCCCCTCCCCCAAGGAGGGGGTATTTTTCGCATATGGAAGAAAAGCGTTGCGTTTCGGCGGCAAAAGGTGTATAATTGAGAAAAACATTGCAATCAAGAGGCAGATATGATCGATATC
>CANQLR010000080.1 GCA_947624745.1 uncultured Clostridia bacterium
AAGGACTGGCGCACCTGCATCTCGGTGATGGACCGGTCGATTTCGAAGGTCGTCATCTTGTTGAAGAACTTGGCCTCGGCCTTGGGAGCGTGGAAGATATGCGGGTCATAGGAAGCACCGTCCTGCAACTCCCAGCTCTCGTTCTCGGTCGCCTCGGGCATCTCGCTGTGGATTTTCTCCACGACGGAGCCGTATTCCCAGCCGTCCATCAGGACGGATGGGGCAGAACCCCGATAGGGCCGGTTGACGAAGATAACCTTGCCGATGTGGTTGACAAGGGTACGGACATACGCGTCGAACGCGTTGCCGTTGAAGATGGCCTCGCCGACATCAACGAGGTCGGACAGGTCCTCCTTCACGAGGTCCTCAGTGCCGAGAACCTCCTTGGTAGTTGTGTTTACGAGGTCGTAAACCTGTTTAATCTCCATGGTTATTCTCCTTTCAGTGGATTTGATTACACTGTGATGTAGTCGTCCGGCTCAACCTTGTGGCCGGTGGAGAGCTGAATGTTACCCTCATTGGTGTCGTAGGCGAAAAGCATAACGGGGGATACGTACTTGCCGTCATACTTTGCGTTGACCACGACGAGCGTTTTGTGCGTGAAGTACGCGTCGCTCAGCTTGTCGAAGATCCCGGGAATTTCGACTCTTTCCTGTGTCGCAAAGTCGTACCCCTTGAAGTCGACAATCGCGTATCCTGCCGACATCAGACTGCCTCAGTGGGGCTAACCTTGTCGTCGGAGCTGATTTTAGCCTCGAAACCCTTGAGCGTGATTTCAGTGCCGCCATCGGTGGCAACCACATACTGCGGGCTGACGAAATACTCGCCGTTCTTGAGGCCGGTGATGAGGAGAGGTTTTTGCATCGCGATGGCCGCTTTGGCCAGATTGTAAGCCCCCGGGATTTTGACGGGTGCTTCGAAAGAGGAAGTGTCGATGCCAGTGGCATCAAGGATAATGTAACCGCCCATGATTGTATCTCCTTTCAAATTTTAGTGGATTCGATTACACTCGGCAGGGGTCATGGAATGCGAGGGTCAGTTCCTTGTCAAGGTCCGCAAACACTTGGTCAAAGAAGTTCCACATCCACACTTCGCGCTCGTCGGCAAGCATCTTCTGCGACGTGGTGACGCCGATGTTTCCGTAGCGATGAGTAGACTCGGACTCCATGCCGTCGTTGTCACGAGTCTCCTTGACTGAGTTAGTGTCTGTCAGGTCCTTGGTTGTAACGTCGTCACCGGAAGTAGTGACCTTGGTGGTGCCTGTCTCAGCGTTAGTGGAGTTTTCCTTCTCCGTCTCCTTGGCCGTGTCCTCAGACGTCAGCTTGGTAGTACCGCCTTCGGTTGTGGTGTCCGTGCCGGATATGGTGTTGTTCTCTGTGCCGCTTTCATGGGTAGTGTCGGTTCCCTTGTCAGTGGTCAGAGTAGTTCCGCCGTCTGTGGTCTTGTCCGTACCCTCGGTGGCAGTCTCCGTTGTGCCACCCTCATTGGTCGTGTCTGTTCCGGCGGTCGTGACCTTGGTAGTACCTCCCTCAGTGGTCTTGACATCGTCGGAGGGTTTGGGGGTCCCCTCCGTGTTCAATCCGTAGCGAGAGGTCAGTTCATCGTTAGTGCGGCCGTGGGTCGTAGTCTCGGTGTCGTCCTTTGTGAGGGTGGAAGTCTTGCCGTGAGTGATGGTTTCGGTTGTGTTGTGCTCGACGGTTTCCGTTTTGCCGTGAGTTACTTCCGACGTTCCGTCCTTGACGAGTGTGACCGTCTTGTCAGTGGTCTTATCTTCGGTGCTGCTTCGCTCGACCGTCTCCGTCTTACCGTGCTCGGTAGTGTCAGTGCGATTCTCGGTGGAATCGTTCTCCTGCTCCCGCGCAAGAACCTGCGTATTGGTCTTGTCAGTGGATTCGATTCTACCGTGAGTGAGGGTGTCCGTGCCCGTCTGTTTGTTTTCACCCTCGGTTGTGCGTGACTCGTCCTCGGACCGAACGAGGTTGCGAGTCTCGTACATATTGTAGTTGTAGATGGGCTCGTAAGCGATGACATTGGTATCCCAAAGCCGTTGCCAATTGAACAGGTACTTGGAAATAAGGATAGACGCGATAGACTCTCTCTGCGCTTCGGGAACGGAGCCGTCCTTGATAAAGTGCTTAACGATGGGCGCGCAGAACTTGCCACCAGAATGATTACCGAAATACTCAATGTCAAGCGACGCGTCGGAAATGGATTCGATTCCACGCCAAGGAAGCTGACCGACCTTGGACAAGGCCGAGAAGATACCGTTGCCCTCATCCCAACCAGAAAAGGCTTCACGCAGAATTGGCTCTGGCTCCGGGGCGTCAAAGAACGGATTGAAGTAGTAGGGATTACTCACCTTCGGACTCGCCTCCTTCTTCTGTACCGGACTTCGTGGCCTCGATGTCGGCCTCCTTCTGCTCCTGCTCCGTGTCCAGCTCTTTCTGCTTGTTCTCCCATGCAGAGTTCTTCTTCACGCTGATAGAGGTGCCGTAGGTGGAGTTGACAACTTCGATGGCGTCCTCGCGGCACTTGAGCATGTTGTCGATAAGAGGGAGGAGGGCGTCGGAGGACGCTTGCAACTCTTCCTCGGACAGATACTCGCGCTTCATGTTGTAGTTGGCGTTAAGGCCGATTTCGTTGTACCAAGAAGCCTTGAGATACTGCTGGAGCTCTATGAGCTGGATGATGGAGTTGGCGCCCTGCACGGAAACGTTAGTGGATTTGATTCCGTCGAGGAACGAGGAGTCGGCCACCGCTATGGTTTTGCCCTTTTCGAGGTTGTCGAAGTAGGCGTTGGCGGAGGCTATTTGGCGGTCCGTGTTGGCGGCAATCAGCGTCTGCTGGCGGGAGTTGATTTGCGCCGCACGGATGGACACGTCGTTCTCGGCGAGTTCGGTTGCATAGCGAGAGAAGATGTAGAACAGGCCCCGCAGGTTAGTGTCGTTCTTCATCAGAACGCACTTGCCTTGGGTATCTTGGGAGCCGTATGGCGGGAGGTGGTTGACGATGGAGAGGGATGCAGAGTATCCGAGTCCTGGGTTGGCGACCACATAGAGGGTCGGACGATAATACGGGTCTGGGGCACCGCCAAGGCCGCCGGGTAGAGCGTAGAGGTTACCTTTGGCCTCTGTGATGCCAACGTGGCCGTTGACCTGCAAATAGAGTTCGAGCATCTCCGCTGGGATAGTGTCAGGTAGGCCGTCGTACTCGAACATCTGCGACGTCCGGTCGAACATGAGCATTACGTAGTTGTATATGCTCAGCTTCTTGTTGAGGATGTCACAAGTGCAATCGATTCCACTCCAGTCGCCTGTGTAAAGGGACTTCTTAGACATGGGAATCCCTCCCCGTCAAGATGTTGACGATGGTGTCGAGTACCTTGGTGTTCTCATTGATGACCGTCTTGAGAGACTCCATGGCCTCGCGAGTGGAGCGCTGTTCCTTTACCACGTACCAGAATAACGCGCCGCAACACACAATAGGGAAGCCGACTGTTGAGATAATTTCGACGATAGCTTTGACGTCCATGTGTTATCCTCCTTTCTGTGGATTTGATTCCACTGATAAACAGGGCGTGAAGGTCTATGACTACATAGGACTATCCCTCCCCAGTGTTATAATAGCACATTCCGCGTCAAATTGGGTTACAAAGTGGTTAAGATTTGGTTACAAAGTGATGACAATGGTTACAAAACTATTACAATAGAGTGGATTTTTGTTACAATGGTTACAATTCAGTGGATTTGGGTCAACGGAGGGGG
>CANQLR010000081.1 GCA_947624745.1 uncultured Clostridia bacterium
GTTAAAACCTACCGCCATAGGAAAAATTCCCCCGCGCCATATGAAAGGAGTTAGCGCCGATTGCGCCCCTCTTGTAACCTTTCCACAGTTTACACTATATCACAGATGTAATGTGAACTAAAAGGAACTTTTGTGAACTATTTTAAATTTTTTAGAATTTTCCCCACAGCTTCCAATGCCCGCGGATGTAAATTTTTCGTAACCCATTCGCGGCTATAGCCTAATTTGTCCGCTATTTCATCCCAGCTATAAAATCTATAAGTTTCATCGTCAGTCTCACAGCTGACATATCTCAGCAATAGCAGTGTCCTTAAAACATTATCGTCAATCTGATTTATGACCTGTAAAATCTCGCTTTTTATTTTATACAGATTGTTTATTTGCCCGTCAACTATTTCGGAATAAGCTATGTAATCCACGATCTTGTCCTCTGACGTATTCGCCGGAGTAGTCTGAACCTTCTCTAATCCCAACCGCTGAACTGTCTCCGTCGCGGCGCCTAACGCACGTGATTTTTCCCGTAAAAGAATATCAATCTCGGTATTAAGCTTCCGACCCCGGTTCAGCCACTCCTTCACCGTCATATTTACACCTCCTCCGTTTCGTCCATCTTTGCGCCGCACTGCGGACAATATTTTGAACCCGAAAACTGATAAGGGTTTATTGCTTCGCTCGTTGGCAAATTGTTATTATGCGTACCGCACTCACTGCAGCACCAACCGCCGATATTAAAATCAACGGCATGCTCTTCATATTCCCACCGCCCGCGCTTGACTGTCTGCGGGATTTCAATTTCTGTGTCCGTTATAACATTGGCGCAGTGGTCACCGCCGACGTCATACGGACACTCCTCGCACCCAAGATGACTTTCGCATGTGTCATATATTTCACGGATAGTCACGCCGTCTTCCAGCTTTAAATCGCCTATTTTTATTTTCATTCCGCCGCCTCCGTCCGCTTCTCGTCCAGCCGTAAGCGATACTTTGTAAAATACCACATCAGCTCGTCGCGGAATACTTCAATTGCTTCTTGTGCCTTTTCATGTGTAGAAAATCCCAACGTTCCGACGGGTCTAACCGAAAGTGTATAACATGCTATAATGCTCTGTGCAGTATAATCGTATTCTATATACCATTTCTTTATTTTTGTATCGCCCCAATCCACCGGCTCATCATTCAGCGCCTGCCATTGCACTAAGCGGTCATGCAGCACTCTTGCGCGTTCACGGTCTTTGAACAGGTTCAGGTCATTTACATAGTCGCCATTGGTATAGTTAGATGTGTCAAAAGAATAGTAAAAATCACACGCGCCGCCCCTGCTGCGACCTACATGATAATATATTTCGCTTTCAGCCACCCGCTCATATCCCGTCCGCGCCCGCTCCGGCTTAATCAGCTTCGCCAGTTCGCTTTCCTCGGCATACACTGTGATTTCCTGCCCGCCAGCCTTTAATATTAATTCCTTCATGTTTACACCCCTCTCACATATTTCGCCACCGTCCCTTGCGACGCGCCGACAGCTTTTGCAATATCCATCTGCTTCATGCCGCTTTTGTACAGCTCACGGATTTTCACGATCTTATCATCGCTTATCCCGTTATATTTATTTTTCGGCGCCGCCTCCGTCTCTGCCTCCGCCGATTTCGGCTTATAAAAATTGCAGTCCTCATAATCGCAGTATGTATCTTTTAATGCCGAACACATCACCGGCGATTTCCTGAATCTGCAATCCGCGTATTTGCTTTTATCATGCTCCATAATTCCTAGTCCTTTCTCTCCTTCGATTATTCAAATATGCTCACCTGCGCGCGCTCTTGCTGTATGTGTTCCTGCGCCGCCGTAAAATATTTCTCGTCAATCTCCATGCCTATAAACTTCCGTCCGGTATTCATGCACGCTATACCCGTTGACCCGCTCCCCATAAACGGGTCAAGTACCGTATCGCCGGTTGACGTATATGTATTTATCAAATATTCCAATAGCTCTGTTGGCTTTTGCGTTTCGTGAATTGTTTTGGATACGCTTTTAAATTTTATGACATCGCGCGGATAGCGTTTTCCGTCTGATATGGTCGCCGTGGAATAACACCTTTCATAGTCGTAGCACTTCCCTACGGAATTTCTGTTTCTCACATAAGGCTTGCCTTGCGTAAACTGCGGATTGTACCGGGGCAGTCTGCGGTAGAATACCAAAATATTTTCATGAGCCTTCATAGGCATTTTTTTAGCGTTAAGAAATCCTGTAGCGTTGCTCTTTTCCCATATCCATTCGTAACGGAATAATTTTTTATTTGACCTAATCAGTTCGGCGGCAAACGGTTGCTGAGAGAAAAACACCATAGCGGCATCGGGCTTGGCAACTCTTAAAATCTGCTCCCACATAGCCGATAAATCTACGGGCTTATCCCATTCGCAGCACGTCGTTCCGTAAGGCGGGTCGGTCAAAATCATGTCCACGCTTTCGTCTGGTATATCCTTCATCAATTCAAGACAATCGCCATGCAGTAATTTCATGTCGTCCACTATCTTCCCGCCTCCCATTTACGGTACATCCTCATAAAATCATCCAGTCCAAGCGTCACGCGCCAGTTTCCGTTGTTCTTCCGGTGGAACACCGCCGGCACCTCGCCGTCGCGCGCGTCGCCTATCGCCTGTGACATCGCCTTGTCCAGATCCAGCCGCTCAACGCGCTTGCACTCGATATGCACACCCGGCAAGCCTACAACGTCCGCATCGCCCATCAATCCGGAAAACTGCTGCCCGCGCCGCGTATCGTAGCCGTAATAACGCAGCGCCGACGCCAATTCTCGTTCGCCGCGCTTACCTTTTTCCCGACTGTTCATAATTCACCTCCGTCGTATTTCTCCCGCATAAGCCGCTCCATCTCGTCATGGTCGACGCTATCGCGGTACACGTCAAAGCTTTTCTCGCTCGTTCCGGTACGATTATCGTAATTACCCTCGAGCACCTTGATCATGTTATTTTCGTTCATCAGCCAATCAAACGAGCATTTCCAACCCTTATCGTTACGGCCGCTAAGAAAATCGGACTCATGCGTCTTGCGGAACACTTCGGCTATCTGCTCCGGCGTATATTTTTTAAGCCGCGCCGCTATGGCCGACTTACGCTTATCGCTCACGCTTGTCACCTTCGGCAAATCGCGGCAAATGTCGTTATAGCTCTTTATGATTTCCTCGTAAGGGGGTAAGGGGGATCTCGTTTCGTTTTGTTTAGTTTTAGTTTTGTTTATATATGGTGTCCGAATAGGTGTCCGATTGGTACCCGGATAAGTGTCCGAATAGGTGTCCGGTTGAGTGTCAGAACCTGTGTTATTTTCACTACACATATTAACACCAATTCCGGTATCATTTTCGCCATATAATTTTTTTATAACATATGTTCCCGTTTTACCCCTGCTGCCTTTTTCGTAGCGGATAAGACCCGTCTGGATAAGCCTGTTGCGAACCTTGTTTAACTGTGCGCGGTCTGAAATTTTCGTTAAGCTCAGTAGGGTTGAATTGGGTATCGTTAAGCTCGATTTCCAATTAGAAACGTTTGCACAATGCAGTACAGCCATGTACAAGACCATCTCACCTTGTGAAATACCGTTAAGCAGAACCCAATTCCAGAACCCGTTAATCTGCTTTATGTAATTCATCCCGTCACCCCGTTAAAACGGACAATCCTCGTCGTCGTAGTCCGAAAGATCCGCAAATTCATCGCTGTCAAATCCGCCGTCGTCAAATCCACCCCCATCATCAA
>CANQLR010000082.1 GCA_947624745.1 uncultured Clostridia bacterium
CACCCTTCCGGTTTTTTCCTTCGGCGTGATACCGTGGCTCGATCGAATTGTCGGAACCCTGCGCGCGGTCTTTAGCGCAGGGTTGATCACCGGGCGCATAGTAACTTCGGCGATCCATACTGTCGGCGCGCCCGATCTACCTAAAGCTAGAAATAGCCTAGACTTCTGCGATACGCTTTCGAGCAAGTGCGAGGTGATTTCGGCGCGAAGCGCCGACTGTTCGTAGAGGTTGTAATAAATTTGGCTTTTGGTTGAACTTTTTGTTTGCGGATTCTGGTTTTTGCTTTTTGCTCCAAGCGCTGTGCGCGCTGACTTCGAATTGCGCCAGCAATTCGACTGTATCTTTAGCTAGCGGTAATCTTTGCTTTGTGCTTATTAGGTCGATATATCATCTTTCCGGCTGTTGCTCTAGTGACTTTTCGTTTTTGCGTTTCTTGCGGTTGCCGCTGCGCCGTGGGATGGTAGACGCTGCGCGCGTTTCGCGTTAGCGGCGCGCAGCGAAGCTTTTTTCATCCCGCGGCGCGGTCGGCAACCGCTTTATGGCTTCTGTTTTTTCTATGCTTTTTTGCCGCTTATTTTCCTTTCTCGTCGTTTTTTTGCGATTGCTTTATAATTTATTCGTTCTTTTGCTTTTGATGGCTTCTGTGGCCTTTGGCGGCCTTTTATAGGCATTTGTTTTTTTTCAATTATTCTTGTTTTCCTGTTGACTTTTGTATTATCCTGTGTTATTTTATTTTTTGAGCGGTTTTTTCGCTTAGAAAGGAGTTATGTTATGGCTCGTCCAAAGCAATTTTCCAATCCCAGAACGCTTACGCTTACTCTTGAGGAATCCGATCTTAGTGCGCTTAATGAGGTCTGCGGCACTCTTGGTATAAGTAAATCTGAATTTGTTCGCCGTCAAACTTATGCCGTTCGTGATACCGTTTCGGCTTATGCTCCGGCCCTTGCCGCTGTCAAAGACCTTGCTGCTGCTTTTCAGCGTGCAGCTGACGCTCTTCCGCCTGCGGATGGTTTTTATAGTCGTGGCCTTGATCCTGGCTCTGCCGATGGTTCTTCTGGTCCTGCTTCTGGTTAGTCGTGGTAGAGACTTATATATATTAACTTGATTATATGGGAACATTGCAACACGACATTTCAATTTTTTTTCTCTTTTTCCTAGATTTTATCTAGCTTTTTTGGATACTTTAGTTCGCTAAAGTGTCGGGTTGATATATTATCCTTTGCAATGTTCCCTTTCTTCCTCTTCCGTGGCGCCTAGAACGCTGCGGAAGAGGGCATCTGATTTTTGGAGTGGGAGTGTGCGTATGATTGAGATTGAAAAACTTTCAGAGATTCCTTGTATTGATGTTGATCGGCCTGTCCGTTTGAAGCTTACTGGTAACGTTTCACAGATTATGGCTTATGATCGCCTTTCTCGCGGCGGTACTACCATTAAGCTGGATCGTGATACATATTATGACAAGATTTCCGGCGAGGTTCGAGAGTTTCACCATGGTGATTCTCGGATGTCTGACCGCTCCAGCGTTGTCAAGTCTCTTACTAGGTTGCGAGATATTATCAATACCAATGTAACAGAATCTTTCAAGTGTCGTTGGCTTACGCTAACATATAAGCGCAATGAAACAGATTCTAAGCGTGTTTATGCTGATTTTCAGCGGTTTAATCGGGTCGTTAGGCGCGTTTATGGCCACTATGAATATATTGCCTGTATTGAACCTCAGGCGCGCGGTGCTTGGCATTTACATGTTATACTTATCTTTCCCGGTCCTGCTCCTTATATGGCAAATTCTGAAGTAGCTGCTTTGTGGGGTCAAGGATTTGTTAAGATTCAGCGTCTTGCTGATGTTGATAATGTTGGTGCATATCTTACCGCATACCTTTCTGATATGCCAATAGATGATATTTCACCCTATGATTCAGTCATCGATGGAAATTATCGTAAGTTGGGGGGAGATTTTTTGAGCAAAACAGAGGGTTTTGAGAACTCGAACTCTGTACCTAAAAAAATTATTAAGGGGTTGCGGCTTTATATGTATCCGCCCGGAATTAACATATATCGCTTTAGCCGTGGTATTCGGCAGCCGCAGGTCTATACGATGCCCTATGAGATGGCAAAAGAACAGGTGGAGGCGGCCACCCCCACCTATCGCAAGGCCATTAAGATTTTCGACCCCGATCGTAATTACCAGAATACACTGGTTTATGAATATTATAACAAACTGCGCTCAGATGGTCAATTAAAATCTTGTGATAATGGAGGTGATTTTTTATGACTTTTTCGCTTATGTCTCCGGTTTTCCCCGGTCAGACTTTGCTCGATTTTTTGCTTTCTCGTTCTGATGTTGACGGTTCTTGTGGTATTACTGTTTCTTGTTGTTGTGGTGATGGTTATGACCTGCTTTTTCGTGGTTCCTTTTCGGAGCTTCGCCGCCAGCTGGCTTTTTATTCTAGCTTTGTTTTTATTTCTGCTTTTTTTGATGGGTTTTCGTTTTCCGTTATTGTTGGTTGTCCTTCTGGTGGTTCTTCGTTTTCTACGGTGCGCCCCGCGTCAGCGGGCGCTTGCGCATAGCTTTTGATTGATGGAGGTTTTGATTGTATTATGGATAGAGATTTATATTTAACGGTTGATATGCTTACTCAGGAAGAAGAGGATTACATTGACAGCTTTTTTTCACATTTTAATGATGATTATGATGGGGAATTAGAAGATGGCTAGTAATGTTAAGTTTTGTATTTATGGATTATTGGATTCAATGAATGAAAAATAGAACAATAAACCGCGGTTCGCGGTTGAAAAGGAGGATAATTGTATGAAGGATTTTGATACCATGAGGGATTATATCAAAGAGCGTATGCGGGTTTTGAATGTAGTTTATGCGGATAAGGATATTTTGTTTGCTGCTGAGTGTCAGATGATTGCTTATAATACCGCCCTTGCGATTTTTGAACTTGCTATTCAAGACGATATGTCTGTACAAGATGTTTTCGGAGACTTGCTCTATAATTACAAGCGTGCTATTCTTCAAGGTGATTTTCCTTCGGAATCGGTTTTTGGCAATCTTCTTTCGGATTTTTTGTTTTGATCGTAGTCTCGATTTTCTGCCGAGGTTTTCTGTTTTTTGTATCTCCGGCCGGTTGTAACCTTCCCTTCTGTGTCACCCTTCCGGTTTTTTCCTTCGGCGTGATACCGTGGCTCGATCGAATTGTCGGAACCCTGCGCGCGGTCTTTAGCGCAGGGTTGATCACCGGGCGCATAGTAACTTCGGCGATCCATACTGTCGGCGCGCCCGATCTACCTAAAGCTAGAAATAGCCTAGACTTCTGCGATACGCTTTCGAGCAAGTGCGAGGTGATTTCGGCGCGAAGCGCCGACTGTTCGTAGAGGTTGTAATAAATTTGGCTTTTGGTTGAACTTTTTGTTTGCGGATTCTGGTTTTTGCTTTTCGCTCCAAGCGCTGTGCGCGCTGACTTCGAATTGCGCCAGCAATTCGACTGTATCTTTAGCTAGCGGTAATCTTTGCCTTGTGCTTATTAGGTCGATATATCATCTTTCCGGCTGTTGCTCTAGTGACTTTTCGTTTCTTGCCGTTGCCGTTGTGCCGCGCTCCCGGCCAGGACATCTCCGGCCAGCGACTTCCTCCCCTTTTCGTGCCACCCTTCCGGTTTTTTCCTTCGGCGTGATACCGTGGCTCGATCGAATTGTCGGAACCCTGCGCGCGGTCTTTAGCG
>CANQLR010000083.1 GCA_947624745.1 uncultured Clostridia bacterium
TTTAAAATATTCCGAATCATATCTCCGCCTCCCTTCAATATTATCGGGGAAATAATATATAATTAAAATCCGTAAAGCGCCGGATTTCCTTTATACATTCTCTTTTCGGAATAATTTAAAGGAGGTCTTTGACATGGACGAAAAATTAATTTGCGGGTTATGCTCCGGCAGATATCCCGCATCGAGGAACACCGTGGCGGACGGTGTGAATCTTTGCCCGGAGTGCGCGGCGGCACAAACAGTGATATGCCGTTGCTGCGGTAACCTGATACTGCGCTCCAACGCGGTGGACGGGGATTTGTGCGAATGCTGCTACGAGGAGGATTACGTCCGCTGCACGGACTGCGGCGCGATAATTCCGTATGACGAGGCGTGGTACCTTCCCGGCGACAGGGATATGCGCGAAAATCCGTACTGCTACGGCTGCTACATGAACGAGCGGCACAATCCTATCAAGGAATACTGCTACAAGCCTGTGCCGATTTTCTACGGCAAGGGCAAGCGGTACTACGGCGTGGAGCTTGAAATGGATGACGGCGGCAAGGATGAGGACAACGCGGAAACACTGCTGGATATCGCGAACCGCGACGCAGAGCATATGTACATCAAGTACGACGGCTCGATTGAGGATGGGTTCGAATGTGTAACACATCCGATGACGCTCGATTACCATATGCGCAAAATGCCGTGGAGAGAGCTGTTGGACGAGGCAATCTCGATCGATTACCTAAGTCATTTGGCGGAGACATGCGGACTGCATGTGCATATTAACCGCAGCGGCTTGGGCAATACATATGATGAGCAGGAGTGCACGATCGCGAAAATCCTGTATTTCTATGAGAAATTCTGGAACGAGATTCTGAAATTCAGCCGTCGTACAGAGAGACAAGTCTTGCAGTGGGCAAACCGTTACGGCGGCGGGTTGATTAATCCGAAGGAGACACTGAAGCACGCCAAAAGCGCACATCTGGGTCGGTACACGGCGGTCAATCTTGAAAATGAAAACACGATTGAAATGCGGATTTTCCGTGGTACATTAAAGTACAGCACATTGGCGGCAACACTGCAGTTTGTTGATGCGGTATGCGATACGGCGGTTTCATTAACAGACGAAGAATTGCAGAACCTCACATGGCTCGATTTCGTGCAGCGGATCCCGGCGGAAAAGTGCGAGCTGATCGGCTACCTCAAAAGCCGTAATCTATACGTAAACGACCCTGTTTACGACGACGGGGAGGTGTGATTATGTGTGGAATTTACGGCGTGTTGAGCTACAAGGATGGATTGACGGACATCAACAGCCTTGTTGAAGAATTAGGATTTCAGAGCGAGGAGCGCGGTATGAACGCGACCGGCGTGGCGTATGTTACGAACGGAAAAATCAGGGTGCATAAGCAGGCGGTGTGCGCCCATAAATTCAAGCCGCATGTTCCGGTTAATGCCGGTGCGGTGATCGGTCATACCCGGCATAGCACACAGGGCGACAAGAGCCGGAACTATAACAATCATCCGTGGCGCGGCAATGTTAAAAACGGGCAGTTCGCGCTGGCGCATAATGGGATTATCATTAATGACGCGGAGCTGCAAAGCGAGTACGGGTTCAAGAGCAAAATCCAGACAGATTCGTTTGTGGCGGTGCAGCGGCTGGAAAGGGCAAACAAAATTGATTTTGACAGCATAAAATTTATGGCCGAAGCGGTCAGGGGCAGCTATAGCTTCAATCTGCTCGATAATCGGGGTAATATCTACCTCGTCAAGGGCGACAGTCCGATCAGCATTGTCCATTTTAAAAATCGCGGCGTGTATGTTTTCGCGTCAACGCCGCATATTTTGTGGCGGACATTGGTGGAGTCAGCATTATTCGCGGAGCTTCGGAACGGCAGCTTTGAGGAAATCGTGATGCACGAGGGCGATATTCTGAAGATAACCAGCGCCGGCGATACGGAGTGGGGACATTTCAAGTATACGGAGTCATTCGGGATGCACTGGTATGATTACGGAGCGGGCTACGGCGCGTCATACGGTACGGAGTATCTGGACGACATCAAATCCGTAGCCTCCGCCTACGGCATGGATCCGGACACGATCCAGGCGATGTATGACGATGGCTATACCTTGGATGAGCTCGAGGATTTGCTCTACTGCGGGGAGGAAATATAGAGTTGATATTCCGGAAAAGATGTGGTATACTTAAATACGAGGAGGGTGGTTATCATGGAGGAAAACGAACTTGATTCCACATGCGGAGTACCGGACGATGAACTCACAAAGCGTTTTGTTGAGGCTGTGCGTATTGCGAACGAAATAAAAAAGATAAAGGGCGTTCCGATTCAAAAATATGATGATGATTTGGGATTGTCATATCTGGAATATCCCGATGGCCGGAGGGAATATGCAAAAGAAGCCTGAAATCATTGTATTTGCCGGACCTAACGGTTCCGGCAAAAGTACCGTCACGCAGCTTGCGAATATTATCGAGCCATATATAAACGCCGATGATATAAAGAAAAGCAGCCAATGCACGGATATGGAGGCGGCTCAGACGGCGGACCGGCTGAGAAATGAGCTGGTAGATAAGCATGTCAGCTTCACATTTGAAACCGTTTTATCCACCGACAGGAATCTGAAGCTTTTAAAAAGAGCGAAGGAAGAAGGTTATTTTATAAGGTGCATTTATGTACTGACGAATAACCCGCAGATTAACGTACAGAGAATAGCCTCGCGCAAATTGGCCGGAGGTCATGATGTGCCGACTGAAAAGGTTTTGTCCAGATACAGTCGGGCAATTAAGCTAATACCGGAGCTTATAGAAATTTGTGATGTTTGTCATATATATGATAATTCCGGAGTGCCGTTCAGGATTTTTAAGAAACGGAAAACGGAGTATTTTGTATGGGAAAACAGCTTCTGGAAAACCGAGGACATAGCAAGGCTTACAGGAATTAATTTTTAAAATTATATTGAGAGTGCCAATAGGGTCGGTAAAAATTTTGGGACGTTCCAAAATAGGAAAACCGACTCTATTGGCACACTTTTTTTGTGTCTCAATAGGGTACACCCTAATGGGACGGTATTGGAGGTTGATTTTATGAAAATTGGTTACATACGGGTATCTACCGCCGAGCAGAATACCATCCGGCAGGAGATATTAATGAAGGAACTCGGTGTGGACGAAATTTACATTGACAAAATGAGCGGCAAAAACACTAATCGTCCGCAGCTGAACGCGATGATTGACTATGTTCGACGTGGCGATACGGTTATTGTGAGCGAAATCTCGAGATTCGCGAGGAATACAAAGGATTTGCTCGAACTGATAGAAACGCTCAGTAACAAGGGCGTGGAATTTGTGAGCAAAAAGGAGGCGATTGACACGACCACGCCGACAGGGAAGTTTATGCTGACGATATTCGGCGCGGTAGCGGAACTGGAGCGCGAGTATATCCTTCAGCGTCAGCGTTAGGGAATCGCGGCGGCGAAGGATATGGGGAAGTATAGCGGGCGAAAGAAGAAGGAGTATACGGATACCGACCGGGTTATGGCAAAATGGCGCGACGGCAAAATCACCGCCGCCGCTGCAATGAAGGAGCTGGGCATGAGCAAGAGTACATTTTATCGGCGGGTTCGGGAGTGTATGTGAAAACTGCAGTAATTTTGCGGAAAATCTTGTTTTTATCTTTACATTTTTTAGTT
>CANQLR010000084.1 GCA_947624745.1 uncultured Clostridia bacterium
TCAAAAAGGCGGCTTTTTTGGGCATTTTTCGGGCATTTTCAATTTTCTTTCGCAAATGTAGTAACTTTGCGAAAAACGGAAAAGTCCAAAAGTGCGAAAAACAAACGGGGGGGGGGTAACTGCCCCTTATCGCCTCCGCGAGCGCGGTTTTTCGGAATCGAAGAACTCTCGGTGCGACGGTTGGCGACAGCGCAGTCGCACTTTTTGAAATGTAGAAATGAGAGTTGCAGGCGAAATTCAAAAAATGTTGGCACAGTGCGGGTCACTATGCCCTCTCGCATTGATTTCGCAAAGGCGGCTTTCAGAGCTGCCTTTTTTCGGAGGTGAACGGCATGGCTATCAAGCTGTTTGAACACAACCGAATAGCCTATGAAGCCGCCGTTGCTATGCTTAAAGATACCGGCAAAGCCGCCATAATCCACCCCACAGGAACCGGCAAGTCCTTCATCGGCTTTAAGCTTTGCGAGGATAACCCTGACAAAAAATTCCTCTGGCTTAGCCCTTCGGAATACATCTTTAAGACGCAGCTTGAAAACCTTGCAAAGACCGGTGCAGATGTTCCTCAGAACATCACATTTATGACCTACAAAAAGCTCACTTTGCTTTCAGATAACGAGCTATCAGACTTGCAACCCGACTATCTCATCTGCGACGAATACCACCGCGCAGGCGCCGAAACTTGGAACGAAGCGGTCCTGAAGCTTCTTGCGAAGTACCCGAACGTTCCGATGCTCGGGCTGTCCGCCACTAATATAAGGTATCTTGACAACCAGCGCGACATGGCGGCGGAACTGTTCGACGGCAATGTTGCAAGCCGAATGACACTCGGCGAGGCAATCGTCCGCGGGATCCTCAACCCGCCGAAATACATTATGTCGGTCTACTCCTACCGCGACGAGCTCGAAAAGTATGAGCAGAAAATCGGGCACTCGCATAACAAACGCCTCCGCGACGAGGCGGGCGAGTACCTCGAAAAGCTCCGCCGAGCTCTCGAAAAGGCGGACGGTCTCGACGAGGTCTTCCGCAAGCATATGACCGAAAAGCACGGCAAGTACATCGTATTTTGCTCCAATTTTGAGGCTATGCGGGAATGTATGGTGCTGTCCTCCGAATGGTTCGCAAAGGTAGACAAAGCTCCAAAGATATACTCTGTTTACTCGGGAGACCCTACCTCGAGCCAATCTTTCATTGACTTCACTAATGATGAAAATACAGATCACCTGAGTCTGCTTTACTGCATCGACGCATTGAACGAAGGCATACACCTTGATGACATCTCGGGCGTTATACTTTTCCGTCCGACCGTATCTCCAATCGTATACAAGCAGCAAATAGGACGCGCGCTGTCGGCAAATCGCAAGAAAATCCCCGTCATCTTCGACGTTGTAAATAACATCGAAAACCTCTACAGCATCGATTCAATCAAGGAAGAAATGCAGGTCGCGATCACCTACTATCGCTACAATGACGAGCCCGACAAAATCGTGACCGAGAGCTTCCAGATCATTGACGAGGTTAAGGACTGCCTGCGCCTCTTCAACGACCTTGAAAAGACGCTGAGCGCGACGTGGGACTATATGTACGACGAGGCGAAGCAGTATTTCATCGAGCATGGAAGCCTCACAATACCGAGAAATACTAATAATTTGCTCAGCAGTTGGCTCAGCACTCAGCGTAAGAACCACGAAAAGGGGCTTTTGACGGATTCTCAGATTGCTCTGCTCGATGAAATTGGTATGCGCTGGGAGAGCCTCGACGACATCTCGTGGAACAAGAATTTCGGCGCTTATAGGCAGTACGTCGAGGACGGCAACCCGCTGAAGGTGCCGAGCGACCTCGTATATAACGGCGTTGAGCTTGGAAAGTGGCTGACGAGAATTCGTAGATACCACGTGAGCGGTATTCGCTCTGACTACTTCACACCCGAGCGGGAGAAAGAGCTCGAAAGGCTCGGAATCATCTGGGATAACGTTGACTACCTCTGGGAGCGAAACTATCAAGCCGCAGCGGACTACTATGCTCAACACGGCGACCTTAATGTGCCACACGGTTACGTTCAGAACGGCGTGAAGCTCTACAACTGGCTTGCTGACCTGCGGAAGCTTTACAAAGGCGCAAACGGCAGGCGTGGAACGCTGACAGCTGAACAAATAGAACGCTTAAATGCAATAGATATGCGCTGGTACTCAAAGAGCGAACAGGCTTGGCAAAGCGGATATGAGCACGCAAAAGAGTATGCAGACGAACACGGTTCCGTCGATGCACCGCTCAGTTATGTGTGCGATGATGGCTATAAGCTTGGAGTCTGGCTGTCAAAGTGCCGTGAGAAGTATGCGAAAGGAACGCTGGCTGATTCGCAGATTAAACAACTTGAAGACATCAAAATTGTTTGGAATAAATCGCGCAGGAATGACTGGGATAGCTGTTTTGAGAAAGCGCAAACCTACTATAAAGAGCACGGTAACCTCAATGTTCCGCCGAGCTATGTCGCGGACGGAGTGTGGCTGAATAAATGGCTCAATGAGCAGAAACTCATTTTGCAGGGCAAGCGAACTGGCAAGACATTGACCGAAGCGCAGAAGAGCAAGCTTGCTTCCATCGGTTTGACTGCCGAGGAACCGCGAGACATCAGGTGGCAGCAGAGGTATGCAGAGTTGAAACATTACTATGACACCCACGGAAACAGTCGCCTGCCGGTTGACTACACCGATTCAAGCGGGCAGAACCTGTATGTCTGGCTGACGAACCAGAAGCAGTCGGCAAAATCCGGCAGAATGAGCGACGACCGAAAGCGGAAGCTGAGGGCAGTCGGGGCGCTTTAACGAGAGGAGGAACGGCGATGATTAAGCTGTTTGAACACAACCGAATAGCCTATGAAGCCGCCGTTCCCATGCTCGCGGAAACCGGCAAGGCAGCGGTAATTCACCCCACCGGGACAGGCAAATCGTTTATAGCGTTTAAGCTTTGCGAAGATAATCCGGGAAAGACTGTTTTGTGGCTGTCACCTTCGGAATATATCTTCAAAACTCAGCTTGAAGCTCTCAAAAAGGCTTCGGGATATGTTCCTGAGAACATCGAGTTCTTCACCTATGCAAAGCTGATGAACCTCTCCGATGCTGAGATTTCGGACTTGAATCCCGACTATACCGTTCTCGACGAATTTCATAGGGCGGGCGCGGAGATGTGGGGTCAGGGCGTGCAAAAACTTTTGAAAGCATATCCCGATGTGCCGGTTCTTGGGCTGTCGGCTACTAATATAAGGTATCTTGACAATCAGCGGGATATGGCCGACGAGATTTTCGAGGGAAATATCGCTTCCGAAATGACCCTCGGCGAAGCTATCGTCCGCGGAATCCTGAATCCTCCGAAATATATACTTTCTATATACAGCTTCCAAAAGGATCTGGAAAGATATGAGCGCCGCGTGAAGCTTGCAAAGAACAAAGCCGTCCGCGACGCGGCAGAGAGATATCTGGAGGCTCTTCGCCGCGCTTTGGAAAAGGCTGAAGGTCTCGACGTTATATTTGACAAACATATCACCGACAGAACCGGAAAGTATATCGTCTTCTGCGCCAACAAGGAGCATATGGACGAAATGATATCCCTTGTTCCGGAGTGGTTCGG
>CANQLR010000085.1 GCA_947624745.1 uncultured Clostridia bacterium
GATTTTTGGTAAGACTTTATCAGCTGCGTTGCGCAGTTGAGATTGATGTTGCTCTTGTAGATGAAATCTCCGAGCATCAAAAGCACGGGTTCTTTCCCGAGATATTCTCTCGCCTGATAGACTGCATGTCCGAAGCCGCGGCGCTCTTTTTGAACAGAGAATTTCAGCTTCCTGCCTATGCTCGCTATCTTCTTTTCATATTCGCGGACCGATTCGGGCAGCTTTTTGATGTGCTCTTCGGTGATGCCCTTTGAAAACATCTCCTTGAAGCCCTCAAGCTCCTCTTCGCCGACGATAATGATTATCTCTTCAATTCCCGCCTCTTCAAGCTCTTCAAGGAGATACATTATTACGGGCTTTGCAAGACCGTTTTGGTCTATTACCGGCAAAAATTCTTTCTTTACAAATCTTGTTTCGGGGTACATTCTCGTTCCGAACCCTGCGACAGGAATAATCGCCTTTCTCACCCTGTCACCCGCAGGCAACATGAACGCGTGCGGCTCCATGCCCTTTTCTTCGAGATATTTTACAAGCTCGGCTTGTTTGAGCTTGTCTTCGCAAATGAATTGGACGGTGCCGTCGCCCTGAGACCCAACTCCCTTGCCGCCGAGGGTGAGTTCTTTGACTTTAGGGTCGCTAAGTACGCCGTGAAGCACGGGAGCAGTTAATTCTTCCGGACAGCCTATTGCCACCTTCTCATCGAATATCTTTTGAGCCTCTGTCATCAGTGCGCCAACCTTTGCGGTGTCACCCTTTGCGATCGCATCGACTGCTTCGGAGATGATCCGCTGATTGTCCGGGCCCAAGGCTTCGTGTATTTTCCTATCCGTTTCGGTCTGAGGGAAAGGATATGCGCGGTTCAAATCTGAAAGAATTTTTTTGGTATCCTTTTTCGCCATTAAGTCAGCAAAAACGAGGTACATATTCTTACCGACCGACAGCTTTTCGGCATAAACTTCGTTGCCGTCAAACTCCATGCAAACAGGTGCAACACCATATGCACAAGCCTGATCGAGCCTCCCGCAGCGAGATTTTGTGAGCATCTCTCCGCGATAAGCCGCCTGCATTTCTCCGCTTATGCTCATCTTTAAGTGATAGAGCTCATTGAAAGCCCTCGCCACCAAAACACAGATTGCCGCGCTTGAGGAAAGACCTTTTTTGATAGGCAGTGTGACCTTATTTATATCTATCTTCGCCCCGCCGATTCGGTAGTTTTCAAGAAGATACGCAGCCACACCGCAGGCATAGCAGAAAAACTGTGTCTCCTTGGCTTTCTCGCGCAAGACGTTCTTATCCATATTGCAGGAAAAGGTTACGACATTGCCTTTCTCGTCGAGCGACGAAAGCTCAAAGGTCTCACTTTTCTCGGCAGTTGCGTATATGCCGAGGTCTATTCCGGTCACGATAGCCTTGCCCGGCAGAACATCGGCGTTTATTTCGGTATATCTTCCCGCCCAGTCGGTATGCTCCCCGAAAAGGCAGAGACGGCCGGGGACAAACAGCTCTATTGAATCCATTTTTTCACTTCCAGATCAACAGTTTTTATGTGAAAATACTACTCCAACTGTCTTGAAAATTATTTTCAGATCGGTGAGTATTCCCCGTTCGCGGATATACTTCATATCAAGCTCTATCCAGTTGTCGAAGTCGTCCTCGGAATGTTTATCCAAAGCCGTATAGCAGGTCAGCCCCGGTTTTACCAAAAGCCGCTGATTCTGGTATTCGTTGCAGGCGTCCTGTTCGTATGTAGGAAGCGGTCTCGGCCCGACGATGGTCATGTCATTTAAGAGTACATTGATCACCTGTGCGGTTTCATCAAGCGAAGTTTTACGTAGGAATTTCCCAACACGCGTCACGCGCGGATCGTTTGCAATTTTGAAGATAGGGCCGTCCGCCTCATTTTGCGACAGGAGATCAGCGCGCCGTTTTTCAGCGTCTTTCCTCATCGTCCTCAGCTTGACCATTTTGAAGACCCGCCCGTTGAGCCCGACGCGCTCCTGAACAAAGAACGGATTTCCCGGGTCGTCGATCACGATTGCGAGGATCATGATCAGGTAAACCGGCAGACCGACCGTCAGGCAAATCAGCGCGACGACGATATCAAAAGCCCTTTTTACGAAGTCATAAAGCGGTTTTGGCTCTACCTGCACCCGCTCTCTCGTCGGGGCAGCTGCAACAATTTCGGTTTTATGTACTTTAAGCGGGGCGACAACGTCGCTGAAATTCTCGCCCAATTCGACGTCTTTTTCGATTGTCGCGACGTTTCCCTCTCTCATTTCCGACTCCGCCATTTCTTTAGCTCCTTAATTATTATCCCGCGCTTCCGTCCAGCCTGACTCCAATTTCCGCCAGTTTGCGGACTTTTTCGGACTCCAGCCTGCCGCTGCGGTAGCGCCTTTTCTGCGACCTCACCCACTCGCCCAGCGGGTATCCGTCCTGCGTAATAAACGTCTGCGGGATCGGCAATCCTCCGCCGCGCTTGCAGTAGCTCGCCGCGTACCTGAACCCGTTGTCCCATTTGCTGTCGTTTTGGTTCCAGATCATGCCAATTTTATTTAACAACTTTATCCGTTCGTCGGCCAGCTTGCCGTTTTTGTATGCTTTTCTCTGCGCGGCAATCCAGTTATTTAATGTATATCCATCGCAGCAAATATAGTCCTGCGACACGTTCAGATTGCCGTGTTCGTTGAAATATGTCTGCGCGTGTTCATAACCGATCTGCCAGCGGTCCCTATTGCTGTCCCACTTAATTCCGAGGGCTTCAAGCTCAACCTTGCGCTCCTCCGTCAGCTTCCCGGACTTATACTTTGAACGCTGATTAGCAAGCCAAACCCCGAGCTTGTATCCATCGGAACATTCATACTGCCCCGGAACATTCAGGCTTCCATGTTCGGCATAATATTCTTTGGCGTGGTTTATGCCATTCTGCCACGCTTCTTGCAAGACGTCCCAAGAAATATTTAATGCATTTAACCGCCTTATCTGCGTGGGCTTCAGCTTTCCGTCGGCATATTTAGCGCGCTGGCTTGCTACCCATGCCCCGAGCGCGAAGCCGTCGTCCGCCTTAAATTCGGCAGGCGGGTTGAGCGCGCCGTGCTCCTCGGCATATGCCTTTGCGTATTCGTAAGCGTTATCCCACTTCCCGGAGAAGCGCTGCCACGACATGCCTATTTCGTTAAGCTTGTTTATTTGTTCATCGCTCAGACGACCCTTTTTATAGCTCTCACTCTGAGATGATATCCAAGTTCCTAACTTTACTCCGTTTATTTCGTAATGTGCATTGATGTTTAAATTCCCGTGTTCCTTGTAATAGCGCCTTGCAAGTTCGTAATAATTCGCCCAGTTGCGGGCAAGAACGGATTTCCATTCAATACCGATTGATTCAAGCTTTTCAATGCGCTCAGCCGAAAGATTGCCGCCTCTGTACTGATTCTTAACTCCGCGAAGCCAGGCGCCGAGACAGATCCCTTCCTCGGTTGTATACGCCGCAGGGATATCTAAATTACCGTTTTCTTCGTAATACTTTTTCGCAAGTTCAAACTTCTGTTCCCAGGTGTCTTCAAACTCCCAGACCATTCCGAGCTTTGAAAGCTTTTCAAACTGTTCATAAGG
>CANQLR010000086.1 GCA_947624745.1 uncultured Clostridia bacterium
GGAATCTTGTTGGGGAGTAGCCTTCCCCAAACCCTGCACATCGTCGCAAGCTCCATATCCCTCGCCCTGCCGAAATCGGCAGGGCTCACTCATTCCGCTGCTCCTCCTTTTCCCCACAAAGTCTTGGGACTTTGTGGGGACCCCTAATTAAAAATGCAAATGTATCTAAACTGGTATATTGGCATTTTTATGCTCAAATTCTATCTGCACTGGTTGCTTTTTCTCAAATTCAAGTGTTATTGAAACAAAAGCAGTCGCTAAAATTGCACAACAAGCTTACCATAAAACCCTTGTGATTTGTGCCAAACGGAGAAATTTTGTTTTTTGGGCAAACTTTTTTTGAAAGTACCCTGATTTTTGCGAAAAAAATGTACGTTGTATCGTGAGAGAGGGGTATATGACACCGTTAATAGAAATTTTACAATTGTGGGGGTGTCACCGTTTGTCGAAAAAATTTTTTAAGCGGATACCTGCTTTTTGGCAAAAAAATGTACGTTGTACTGTGGAAAGGGTGCATGACACTGTTAATAAAATTTTACATTCTTGGATGTGTCCATTTTCCAGAAAAAAGTCCGTTTAGTATGAAAGCAAAAAATTTTTTTGATTGGATACCTGCTTTTTGAAGAAAAAATGTACGTTGTAATATGAAAGGAAAAAATTTGTCCGTTGTAAAGCGAGAGGGATAAAAAATCACAATGAAAATTCACAAAAAATTTACATCTGATACCCCCTATTTTTTCAAGAAATTGTCCGTTGTAAAGTGAAAGGAATCATCAAAGCTCTGTTTGGCTTTTCCGGCGCGAGGAAAATTAACAAAAAGTTTACATTCGCATACCCGATCATTTGGCGAAAATTTGTCCGTTTAGGGTGAGAGGAAAAATAATTTTGCAGCATTAGTGGACAAACCCGCTCCGAAATGTCCGTTATAAAGTAGAAAGATTTTTTCAGATGAGATTCCAAAAACTTGGAAAAATCATTTTCGGTGTGGAAGGAACTGAGAGTTTGGCAAAATCAAAAAATTTGCGTTGAGGGTAAAGTGAGGAGATTGTGTTCATAAAAATTTTACAATCGCATAGGGTGTCCATTCGCCGAAAAATTGTCCGTTGCAAGGTGAGGGAGGATAAATCATGTTCATATAAAATTTACATTTCAAGTGTCACCAATCGCGCAAAAAATGTCCGTTGTAAAGTGAAAGGAAGGATTTACATGCCAAAGAAATACAACACGCCCAAACGCAGCGTTGTCGTCAAAACCCGCATGACCGATGACGAGTATGTCGACTTCACCGAGCGCGTAAAGTTTTGCGGGATTATCCAGTCTGAATTTACCCGTCGAGTGATTGATGATGCAGTCATCAAACCTATCATCACTGTCTCGCCAATCAACGAAAAGTTGCTTTCAGCTGTCGGTTCGCTGACTGCTCAACTTGGTAAAGTCGGTGGGGATCTCAACCAAATCGCTCGGTATCTTAACGAGCACGGTGCGCCATATAACAAGCTTTATAGCGATGTCCGAGCCGCCATAGCTGACCTCGCCGATTTGAAATTTGAAATCTTGCGAAAGGTGGGTGACGCGGTTGGCGACGTTCAAACATTTAAGCTCTAAGAACGCAGACTATGGCTCTGCCGAAAAGTATTTACTTTTCGAGCACGACGAGTTCACCAACAAACCCATTCTCGACGAACGCGGAAGGCTGATCCCTCGTGCAAATTGCCGCTTTGAAACCTTGAATTGTGGCGAAGATGATTTTGCTATTGCCTGTATGAAATCCAATCTACAATACGGCAAAAATCGCAGTCGGGGCGACGTTAAAAGCCACCATTACATAATCAGTTTTGACCCACGAGATGGCACTGAGAATGGACTGACGGTTGACCGAGCGCAAACTCTCGGCGAGCAGTTTTGCCGCGAGCATTTTTTGGGACATCAGGCGATTGTCTGCACCCACGCCGACGGTCACAATCGTTCGGGTAACATTCATTGCCACATTGTCATCAACAGCTTGCGAATTGCTGACGTACCACTCCTGCCGTATATGGACAGACCCGCCGACACACGCGCAGGTTGTAAGCACCGTTGCACCGAGGCGGCTATGAATTATTTTCGTGCCGAGGTTATGGATATGTGCCAACGCGAGGGGTTATATCAAATCGACCTTTTGGGCGGAAGTGGCGAGCGAATAACCGAGGGCGAATACTGGGTAAAACGTCGCGGACGAGCAGAGCTATCTGCCAGCGTCAAAGAGACAAAGTTTGAGACGGACAAGGAAAAGTTGCGGCAGGCGATCAGAAAAGCACTTGAAACCGCGACCGATTTTGAGAATTTTACAAAGTTACTTTCCCGTGATGGCGTGACCGTGAAACAAAGCCGAGGACGGTTAAGTTATCTAACGTCAAACCGCACCAAGCCTATAACTGCCCGACGCTTGGGAGATGACTTCGACCTTGCTGCAATAAATGCTGTTTTTGAGCAGAAATCACGACAGTTGGCGCAAAATGCTGAGCAAAGCATATCTTCTCAACCAAGCATTTTGGAACGCTTACAGGCGGCAAAAACCTCAAAAATCAACACATATCATGACAGTATTTCGAGAATGGTCAATGTAACGCCCGGCAAGGGCGCAGGCTTCGAGCATTGGGCAAAAGTGTTCAATCTTAAGCAGTCGGCAAAAAGCGTCGCCGAACTTGAAAGGTTTGGCTTCAAATCGCTTGAAGAGTTGAAAAGCACACTTTCTGACGCAAAAGCAGCGGAAAGAGATTGCCGAGAGAATCTGAAAGAGGTTGAAACGGAACTCCGTGACAAAAAGGAACTTCAAAAACGAGTGCTTGCGTATGCAAACACAAAGCCTATTCGGGACGAGTACCGTTCGTTAAAGTATGACAAGGCAAGGACGAAATTCCGAGAAAAGCACGAAAGCGAATTTATCATAATGGATTCGGCGAAGCAGTACTTTGCCGAGCAGGGCATAAGCAAAATTCCCAACTATAAAACTTTGCAGTCAGAAATTGAAAAATTAACGTCTCGGCAAAATGAGCTGTATGCGGAATTGAAAGAAAAACGCAGCGAGGTCAAGCGATTGCAAACTATTGCGGATAATATAAATCGAACTTTGCACGAAGAATCAAACAAGCCAAAAGACAAAAATCAAGAAATTTAAGGAGGATAATAATGAAAGATTTTGAATCAATCGACCTTTGTGAATGCTATGAGCCGATGGATTTTCCGTCCAAAGAGATTTTGAAGGGTTGGAAACGCGAGAGCGAGTCCAAGCCAGAACCTTATTACGGAACAGAACCGGACGGTGAGAAATTTTTCTACATAGGCAACACCCGCATTAAGGTTTCGGAGCATTTTAATGACAATGGCAAGCCGTTAGAAGATTTGCTCGAAGATGTAATAAAATATTCCGCAAAATCATCACTTTAAAGCTTGAAATCATCCCGCGTTTATGATATAATTTTATTGTATTGTAAGCGTGGGTTGTTTCCAAAAA
>CANQLR010000087.1 GCA_947624745.1 uncultured Clostridia bacterium
GATCAGTTTCATGCTCTCACGCTCCTTTAGGAGCATTATAGCACATCTGTTTCCCAAAATCAAGTTTTTTCTGAAATCGGGAAATAGATTTTTGAGAGCGTTATATCGCAACCCCCACTATGTACGTATGCTCGACAGTATGCCCCGCCTTTTTGAAATCCGCACGGGTAAACGTCATCTTTCGTTTGGGACAAATCTTCAAGAAAATGATCGACGCCTACAAGAGCGGCAACGTTCGCTAAATATAAATCTCCCCTGCCCCCGGGCGGGGGACATTTTTTGCCCCGAAATATTAAAATTTAAATTTTTTTGCAAAACCCCTTTACGTTTGCGCGGTTTTGTGCTATAGTGGATATATACACTATATTTTGATGACGCGCCCGGCGCAGGGGCTACCTGTGGAGGGTGAGAACGGAGGTTTATCCATGGCTTACGCTAAATCACGAAAACGGTACAGGATAAAATATAAAAACGTGGCGATACTCCTCGCGATACTCCTTATAATAATTCTCCTGATCTCAAGGGGCTGCTCGGCGCTGTTCTCGAAAAAGGACAAGCCCTCGCCCAACAACACCCTTGCCTCCGAGGACTCAGAGGAGGCCGATCCGAACGATCTCACCTCGCAGATGACCACCGACCCGACGCTTCAGACCTCCTACTACTTCCAGTCGGTGAAGGTGACTGACGCCGATCTCGGCGTGGGCGACCTTGTTTTGGTCAACAACAACATAAAATTCCTCGGCAGCGTCTCGGAGGACAGCCTCGACGTCGTCCGCGAGAAGAAAAATCAGGCTTATTCGGTATCAAACTACACCGTAAAGGTCCAGCCGCACGTCATGGAGGCGCTCAACAGAATGCTTCTTGATTTTTACAACGCGACCGGAAACGACGGCGTTATGGTGAGGGCAGGCTTCCGCACCCTTGAATATCAGCAGGAGCTTTACGACGAGGAGCTTGCCTCGACCGGGCAGGACTATTCGACGCTTGTCGCGCTTCCTGGCTACAGCGAGCACCACACCGGCCTTGCGGTTGACTTCACGACCTATTTAAATAACGTATATAAGGACTTCGACGGCACCGGCGACTATGAGTGGATAATGGAGAACTGCTATAAATACGGCTTTGTGAACCGTTATCCCTCCGGCAAGGAGAGCCTCACGCTGATCGACAACGAGCCGTGGCACTTCCGCTATGTCGGCGTGGCCCACGCAACCGCGATGCACAACCTCGACTACTGCCTCGAGGAATATATCGACTATCTCAAGAACTATACTATCTTAAACGGCCTGTTCATGATAACCACCGACGACGGCTCGCAGTACATTTCCTACTACACGCCGAAGTCGAACGGCGACTATACCGACATCTTCCTGCCCGAGATAAACCACGAGACCAAGGAGCTTTATCCCTATGAGATCTCGGGCAACAACGTCGACGGCTGGATAGTGACCTTCCTTTATAAGGAGGGCAACGGCGTGATAGCGCCGACTGCGCCCGAAACCGAACCCGAGGTCACGACTGCTCCCGAGGACGGCGGAAACGCCCAAGAGGCCGATAATAACGAGGAGGAATAAATAATCATGGCTGAATGTAATCACGACTGCTCAAGCTGCGGGCAGAGCTGCTCGGAGCGCACCGAGCCGCAGGACTTTAGGATAGCCGCGCACCCGATGTCGCACATCAAAAAGGTGATCGGCGTCGTGAGCGGAAAGGGCGGGGTGGGAAAATCCCTCGTGACCTCAATGCTCGCTGTCGAGGCGCAGCGGCGGAACCTCAAGGCCGCGATACTTGACGCCGACGTCACGGGACCGTCTATCCCGAAGGCGTTCGGCATCACCCAAAAGGCGCAGTCCACCGGCGAGTGGCTGCTCCCCGCGGTGTCAAAGCTCGGAATAAAGATCATGTCGGTTAATCTTCTTTTGGAGGACGAGCGCCAGCCCGTCGTTTGGCGCGGCCCGGTCATCGCCGGGGTCGTCAAGCAGTTTTACAGCGAGGTCATCTGGGACGACGTAGACTATATGTTTGTCGATATGCCTCCGGGAACCGGCGACGTGCCGCTGACCGTTTTCCAGTCCCTCCCGCTTGACGGCATAATCGTCGTCGCCTCGCCCCAGGAGCTGGTCGAAATGATCGTCGAAAAAGCGATAAACATGGCGGGGCTGATGAACATACCGATACTCGGCCTCATCGAGAACATGAGCTGGTTCGAGTGTCCCGACTGCGGCAAGCGCCACGAGCTTTTCGGCGTTTCGCATATTGATGAGATCGCGGAAAAATTCGGCGCAAAGGTCTTGGCGAAGCTCCCGTTCGACCCCGAGCTGTCGAAGCTCACCGACAAGGGTCTCATCGAGCTCTACGAGACCCGCGCCATGGAACCCGCGGCGGAAGCCGTCTTTGGAATTTAAGGAGGTTAATTATGTCAGAGACCGAATACAGATATGACACGCAGCTTCTCATCGAGGGCGAAAACCTCGACGAGGACGAGATAAACGACTATTTCACCGAAAACTTCAAGGGCGACTGTCTTTTGGCGGTCGGCGACGAGGACCTGATAAAGATCCATTTCCACACCAACGAGCCGTGGAAGGTTTTGGAATATTGCCGCACCCTCGGCGAGATATACGACATCGTCATCGAGGACATGGACCGGCAAAGCCGAGGGCTTCACGGGTAAAATTTTTCGGGGAGAGTCGAAAGACCCTCCCCTTTTTTGAAGGAGAAACTATGTATCAAGTTAAATTTTTGCCGAAGGAAAAATGGAATGGCTTTTCGCTCAACATGGACTACAGCACCGACGAATATTACGATATGTCAATAACACTGACCGATGACGGCTATGAGATGAAGCTCAAAAAACTCCCCGCCGACCCGCCTATATCGCATACCTCGGAGGAGTACGATTTTCCGGATTCTCTGTATCAGGATCATTGGCAGGCCGCCGAGGCATACGGCATTTTTGACGGAGAAACGCTGATCGGCGCGATCGAGGTATGCCCCGAGGGGTGGTCTAACCGGCTCAGCGTGACCGAGCTCTGGGTCAGGGAAGAATACCGAAAAAATGGCGTGGGAAAAGCTTTAATGGATCATGCGAAAGCCCTCTGCCGCGAGCGAAACCACCGCGCGATTATCCTTGAAACGCAGTCCTGCAACGCAAACGCCGTCGGGTTTTATCTCCACGAGGGGTTCGAGCTCATCGGGTTCGACTCCTGCTGCTACACCAACGCGGATATAGAGCGGAAAGAGGTCAGGCTCGACCTGGGGTGGTACCCGGAGGAGTGGAGGGGCAAGGATAAGAGAAGATGAGGATATGTTAAAAATGGGTGGGGAGAGGGGGATAAGGTATTCGCTGCGCGAATGCTATCTTAAGCCCCCTCCCC
>CANQLR010000088.1 GCA_947624745.1 uncultured Clostridia bacterium
TACGTGGTATGGGACGGCGTTTCGCCGGGCATTTATACTTCGTGGACGGAGTGTCGCTTGCAGGTAAAAAACTATCCTTCGGCAAAATACAAAAGTTTTTCCACCAAAGAAGAGGCGGAAGCGGCGTTCGAAAACGGCTACACCGCATATTCTGCAAAACCGAAGGCCGAAACGTCTGCCCGTGCCGCTGCCGCGAAAATACCCGAATGGGTGCTCGATACGCTGGCGGTCGATGCCTCCTGTCTCGGCAATCCCGGTACGATGGAGTATCGCGGCGTGTATGTGCGCACGGGGCAGGAGATATTCCGGATAGGACCGTTTGCCGACGGCACGAACAATGTCGGCGAATTTTTGGCGTTGGTACACGCGCTGGCTCTTCTGAAAAAGAAAGGCAGCGGCATGACCGTCTGCTCCGACAGCCGCAACGCCATAGCGTGGGTGCGGGCGAAGCAATGCAAGACGAAATTGACGCATACCGACCGCAACGCCCCCGTATTCGACCTCATAGCCCGCGCCGAAAAATGGCTACGTGAAAACACGTATGCCAACCGCATCGTCAAATGGGAAACCCGCGAGTGGGGCGAAGTCCCCGCCGATTTTGGTCGGAAATAACGACTGAAACCCTTTTCTACACGAATGATAAAAAGAGGCGTTGAAAAAAATTTGCGGGAAAACTTGGAGCGTTGCAAAAAACGTGCTATATTTGCACCGCAAAATACATGGTGCCATAGCTCAGTTGGTAGAGCAAAGGACTGAAAATCCTTGTGTCCCCGGTTCGATTCCTGGTGGTACCACACACGACGTCGAGGGTCATACGACCCCCGACGTCGCTTTTTTCTATCTGTTGTCGAGCTGTTGCGACTTGGGCACAGGGGGCGGGTGTTTTTTGGGGAGCGAACGGTTTTTTCAATAGAAATGTTTATATTTGCAAAAACAAAACGGGAAAGAGCCATGAGAGAGAAAGCAGTCGGTTGGGTGGAGATGTCGGATTATGATTTCGATACGGCGCGCGCCTTGTTTTCGGTGCAGCGGTATATGTATATCGGGCTGATGTGCCACCGCACCATCGAGGCGATACTGAAAGCCTATTGGTGCAATGTGCTGGAAGAACCGCTTTCGGAGGTCCGCCACTTGGGACAGCTTGCCGGCGAAACGGGTATTATCATCGAATTTTCGGAAGACCAGATCGATTTCATCGACGAACTCGAACCATTGAATAGGGACGTTCTCAACCCTTCTGACCGAGAACGTCTTATGAAAGCGCTTACCCCGAACTACTGCAAAGAGCTGCTCACCCGCACAAGCGCCCTGCGGCAGTGGGTAAAAAGCCGGCTCTGACGTTTCCCCGCCCCCCTGCCCTTGTGTGCTGGTTGTTGTTACATCAATCATGGACGTTTTTGATTTTTGAAACGATCTTTCGGCATTTGGTTTCGATACTTCTCTAAAATCAGAACCTTTCGGAATAATTGACGAATAAGTTTATAGCGCTTTTTATACCTATTTAAAAAATATGACATATAATTTGGCAATTTCAAATATTGTTTGTAATTTTACGGATACAAAACGTCATATTGACGAAACAAATAATGTATGGAATATACTTTAGATGCTCTTTTATCTTTGAATAACAATGAAATCTTGAGTTTCAAAGGTAAAAATTTGGAGATTACGACTTGTGATGAAAAAGTAATTTGTGGAGTGGTAACCGGTTTTGGATTGGCTACTAATTCGCCCCACTTAGTATGTTCGATAGAGGTGAATGGGTGTGGTATTTATATTCAAAAGATAAAAAAACTTGTAGTATTATTATGAAAAAAGTTACTTTTATTATACTAATATTGAGTTTTATCATGGGTGTTGTAGGTTGTTCTACTTCTACCGATAAACTACTTCGCATCCAAGAAAATGGTTTGTATGGTTTTGTGGACACATTAGGAAATGTTTGTATAAAGCCTCAATACAAATATGTCGGAAATTTTTCTAAAGATGGATATGCCCTTATTATATCTAAAGCGAAAATAGAAAATGACACTTTGGCAATAAATTATGGATTCATTGATACTGGGAATAAGCTAGTGGTAGATACAATTAATCACCTTAAAATATCTATTTCCGAGCTTGAAAGATTATGGAATTTCTATGATGCAGAGTCATTTATTTATAAATTCAACACTTCCTCATTGGAGTTTGAGGATTATTGTCTTGAGGCAATTCGTATTTCACAAGGTCTATATCAATATACTGACAATAATAACCTAGTCGGATATAAGGATTTAAAAGGGAATATTGTTATTCCTGCAAAATATGAGTTCGCAGGTCCATTTTATAAGAATGTCGCCATTGTTTCAGAGAAGATTGATTTCGATCCTAGCAGAACTTTGTCTGATAGTTTCAATACTTTCTCGTTAATTAATATCAAAGGCGAGTATATCAAGGGAAAAGCTTGGATTTATGTTCCTCCGTTTACAAAAGAAGGGTTAACGTGGTGTAGCGAAATAAATTTAGAAGAAAATGAATATGGAAATATATCTTTTTCCGTAGTATGGACTCAAATTGACTTAAATGGAAACATTACCATTGGTCCAGTTAGTGGTAAGCTAGGAGATGTAATATACAATGGTTACCCAGACAACAATGGTTTATATACATATTATTTTTCGGATATTTTGGGAATTCATGTTGGCTATTCTTTTGTAAATAAGGATGGGCAGTGGGCAACTGATAGGAATGGGGACAATCAATTAACCCTGTTGGGAGAGGACGCAGAAGTATTTAATAATGTTACAAGTTTTTCAGAGGGTTTTGCTGGAGTTGAAGTATTTAAAGAACGGAATTCTCGTTGGACATTCATGACTCCTGATTTTAAAATTGCCACAACGGAATTATACGATTCGGTAAAGCCATTTACCTCCAATTTAGCAGTTGTTCAATTAGGGACTTGGGGCGTTATTGATAAAGGGTTCAATCTTGTGATTCCATTTAAATTTTCTAAAATATCACAGTTTGTTGATGGATTTGCTTATGCAAATATTCGAAGTTCTAAATATGTGCGAGAGGGCTGGATAAATAAAAAAGGAGAATTTATTTGGGAAACAAATAGGAGAAAATAACATGAAATACACTCCTAACGCTATTTATAACGGTTGTTGAAATTCTTTTATTTTGTTATTGTCGATTTTACTTTTTTGCCCCCGCCCCGCTGTACCCCGCGATCGGGGCTTCTGCGGTGCGATCGGCAAGGGCAAAGATAGCGACGATTTT
>CANQLR010000089.1 GCA_947624745.1 uncultured Clostridia bacterium
TTTGAGGACAGGCAGCCTAACGGTCAATGGCTCAAATCCATGAAATTCAAGCTCCCCATTATTGAGGGGGATATGGAGTTAAGTTTGGACAATGACGAGCATGTCGAGACGGTGTGCCTTCTCATCAATAAACCATTAATCAAGTTATCCATCTAATTTGCAAGAAAGGACATATCCATGAAATTAGACATCTCGCAGATCCCGTTTTCGCGCTGCGGCTCATACATGGCTCTCGCCTCGCTTCACGCGAACTGGCAGGGTCACGGCAACGCTCCGGGGCTTTATTTAAAGACTGTCAGCGGTTCAGCGAACAGCCCATTGGTCGCGAAAATTGATTTATCTTCAAATGATTTTTCATGTGAGCTTCAGGACGGTTCCCTCACTGCTTTTGCAGAAAATTACACTTATGATTTTTGCTACCCCGACCCTCAAACGCTCCTGATTCGCGGCTCTTCGGGCTCCAAAATTACGCTCGACTTCATGACCGAGAACGGTCCTTATGATTACATCTATGAGCGCAAAATTGACGAAAAATCATATTACATCGCGAACTGCTACAAGAACAACACAAGCTTCGTGATATGGGCGCAGGACAGCGAAATCGCCCTCGAGCAGCGCTGGCGAGAGCAGTCGTCGGAGTTTTCGCGGCTGAAAATCTCGGGTGATTGCGGCTTTTTGCTCATAATAAAAGAGATCCCGACCGAGTGGGACGGAATCGTTTGCGAGTATGATTTTGATGAATGTCGCAAGGCGGTAGCTAAGGAGTTTAACGAATTTTTAGCAGGTTATCCTGCAATACCACAATATGAGGATTTATCAATTTTAGGCGCATACATAAACTGGTCGGGGTATGTCAGCCCGCGCGGATTTTTGAAGCGCCCCGCGATGCTGATGTCGAAAAATCACATGACAAATGTCTGGAGCTGGGACCATTGCTTCAACGCGCTGGCGCTTTCCTACAAAAATCCCTTGTCGGCATGGGAGCAGTATATGTTAATTTTTGATTTTCAGGACGAGAGCGGTCGCCTGCCGGACAGCGTGAACGATTCAAAAGTGATTTGGAACTACGTTAAGCCACCGATTCACGGCTGGGCGCTGATGAAGATGCTCGAAAACGGCATGCAGCCGACCCGCGAGCAGCTCGCCGAGGCATACGAAAAGCTGTCAAAACACACCCTCTGGTGCCTTAATTACCGCGATTTTGACGGCGACGGTCTGCCGGAGTACGCCCACGGAAACGATTCCGGCTGGGATAATTCGACCGTATTTGCTGCCGTCCCGCCGGTGTGTTCGCCCGACCTGCAATCGTTTCTGATACTGCAAATTGACGCGCTTTCGGAACTTGCAACTCGTTTAAAAATGACTGATGACGCGGAAATGTGGAAACGCAAATCCGAGAATATGTTAAATTTGTTCCTTGACAGATGTTTTAGAAACGGTCTGCCTATCGCCTTCCGTTCCGGTACTCATGAGATAATTGAGAACAAAAGCCTGCTCCCATATCTCTGCCTTGTACTCGGCAAAAAGCTGCCGGAGGAGTATCGCAGGAAAACAATCGAAAGCTTAAAGAGCGGAGGATTTATCAATGATCACGGCTTTGCGACTGAGAGTCTTAACAGCCCCGCCTACCGCGATGACGGCTACTGGCGCGGGCCGATTTGGGCGCCGCCCACGGTGATTTTATGCGACGGCTTACAAAAATGCGGCGAGACGGAGCTTGCTAAAGACGCCGTCCGAAAATTCCTGCAAATGTGCCATAACAGCGGCTTTGCGGAGAATTTCAACGCAAAAACCGGCGAAGGGCTTCGCGACAGGGCGTACACATGGACGTCAAGCGGGGCGTTCATTCTCGTACAAGAATTTCTTAATAAATAAAACTACCCCCGACCTTCCCGGCCGGGGGCGTTTATTATCTCATCTTAACTTAAATTACGCAAATGGGTTTTCGCCCTTATATAGCACTCCCGCGGGCTGGTTATAAGCGATGTCCTTGACGCCTAAATACTTAAGCACTTCAAACATTGCCTTGCCGCAGTGCGCGAACGCGACGGCGCCGTGGTGCGGGTATCTCTTCTTGATGAGAACATGGCGGTAGAACCTGCCCATCTCGGGGATCGCGAAGATGCCGATGCCGCCGAAGGAGCGGGTCGCGACGGGAAGCACCTCGCCCTCGGCGATGTAGGAGCGAAGCTTGCCCTCGCTGTCGCACTGGAGCCTGTAGAAGGTGATCTCGGAGGGAGCGATGTCGCCCTCGAGGGTGCCTCTCGTGAAGTCGGGTTCAGAACCTGCGGGCTCAAGAAGCCTGTGCTGAATGAGCTGGTACTTGACAGCTCTCGTGTCGCACATCTTGCACTCGGGGGTATTTCCGCAGTGGAAGCCCATGAAGGTGTCGGTGAGCTTGTAGTCGAACTTGCCCTTGATGTCCTCGTCGTAGATATAGCGCGGAACCGAGTTGTTGATGTCAAGGAGCGTTACCGCGTCGCCGGTGATGCAGGCGCCGATGTATTCCGAAAGAGCGCCGTAGATATCGACCTCGCAGGATACGGGAATGCCGCGGCTCGCGAGACGGGAGTTGACGTAGCAGGGCTCAAAGCCGAACTGCTCGGGGAAAGCGGGCCAGCACTTGTCGGCGAACGCGACGTACTTTCTCGCGCCCTTGTGAGCCTCGGCCCAGTCAAGAAGGGTCAGCTCGAACTGCGCCATTCTCTCCAAAAGCTCTGGATAGTATCTTCCCTCGCCCATTTCCTTTGCCATGTCGGCGCAAACTTCCTTGATCCTCGGGTCGCCGGCATGAGCCTTGTAGGAAACGAGAAGGTCGAGCTCGGAGTTTTCCTCGATCTCTACGCCAAGCTCGTAAAGTCCCTTGATAGGGGCGTTGCAGGCGAAGAAGTCCTGCGGGCGGGGGCCGAAGGTGATGATCTTAAGGTTCTTGACGCCGATGACCGCTCTTGCGATCGGAACAAATTCCTTGATCATGTCGGCGCACTCTTCCGCGGTGCCGACGGGATATTCGGGTATGTATGCCTGAAGATGGCGCATGCCGAGGTTGTAGGAGCAGTTGAGCATGCCGCAGTAAGCGTCGCCGCGGCCGTTGATCATATCGCCGTCGCCCTCGGCAGCGGCAAC
>CANQLR010000090.1 GCA_947624745.1 uncultured Clostridia bacterium
TCTTAATCTTAACGCACCTCCAAACGCATAAACCGCCTGCTCTCTGCCCCGCTCCCCTCGCCGTTTTGGGTGATCCCGTCCTCGCCGCCCTCTGAAAAGCCATTAATCCCATTTACGAATTTACCTTCCGCGCCCCCGCCGTCGCCGCTGTCGGCAACGTCAGTAAAACTCGGCGCTAAATTTCGCGCGGGGAGTAACTGCCTATCTTTGCCAGAACTCGCCGCCAGCCACACCGCCGCCACCGTCGCCGCAGTCAAACCGACGAGCGTAAAAATCTCAACCTTCTTAATCTTAACGCACCTCCAAACGCATAAACCGCCTGCTCTCTGCCCCGCTCCCCTCGCCGTTTTGGGTGATCCCACCCTCACCGCCCTCCGAAAAACCGTTAATCCCGTTTGCGAATGTACCTCCCGCGCCGCCGTCGCCGCTGTCGGCAATGTCAGTAAAACTCGGCGCCAAATTTCGCGGGGGTGTGGTAACTGCCTATCTTTACCAAAAGCCGCCGCCAGCCACACCGCCGCCACCGTCGCCGCAGTCAAACCGACAAGCGTGGAAATCTTAACCTTATTAATTTTAATCCACCTCCAAACGCATAAACTGCAGCCGCCTACCCCCATACTACCATCCCCGCGCCGCCTCCGCAACCCCTCCGCTCAAAACTTAATGATTTTTAATAATTTCCGTAATCTTCTTAATAAACTCCTTAAGAAAAATAATCGTTTATCCAAATTTTACAAGTTGTTTCTTTTAGAAACCGCATGTTTAACGCATCCGGAGCGTCGGCCCTAAAGTAAAAGCCCCGCACGCTGCGGGGGTCAGCGTGCGGGACTTCACTATGCAAATTCGAAATATAACTCTCAGTAGAGCTTATCTAAAAATGCAGCAAAATCATCCGAAATTTTTTCGGAATTTGCGGTTTCGTGGTCAACAAAGGCTATTGAACCATCATCGGCGTCGAAGCATATAAAATTACCAAAATGATCGATTGCGAAGGTGACATATTTTTTAGGAATGCCTTCTAAGTTTTCGGATAGCTTCCAGATATTTTCCTTATCTGTCCTGTTAAACGAAAGCAGAGACTTTATTGTGCGCTCCTTCGCCATCTCTGTGTCGTAAGCGTCCTTTTCAGGGCGGCCGCCGTTATATTTTTTCACTGTTTCCTTGAAGCTTTCCGGAAAAGAATATCCGTGCTCCTTTTCAAAATCGCTTATGCTGTTCTCGTCTTTTATGGGCTTGACATATTTCCAGTTCATGATTATCCTCCTCTGTTCTCGTTTCCGCCGCCCCAAATCACTCTGCCACCGGTATGTCCCGTTTTTGCATGAATTTCGGTATCAACAAGCTGCATTTTGCCAGGCTTCGAGTCGTGGTGCCATGTATATCCGTCCGGCGTGTCACCGTTTTCAATCTGCTCCAGCTCTTCCTCTGAGAATTTACCGCGAAGCTCCGGATCATTTTCCACCGCGTCCTTAAGCTGCGCGTTACACTCCTCGAACTGATCTCTGTCGGTCGCCTCAAGCTTGTCCTTAGGCAGCTTGGCGTCAAATTTGCTTTCAAAAACAGGGGAGACGACCTCTTTCTTTTTACCATTTACAATCTCGGTTCTCCTTTCAAATCGCACGCCGGTGGTGGGGTGCTCTTTCCCGGCAAGGTCTTCGTTGCGGCATGGAATTTTCTCCGTTTCTACCACTTCACTTGAACGCTTAACTTGTGATTCACTCTGTTCGGGTAGATCGGCCTTTTTATCATCTCCGCCGGTCACCTTGGGAACATCCGAAATATCGGTTTTACGATTTATCTTTGGTTGTTCAACCATACTGCCTCTATCCAAACCTCCGGATACTCCCCGATATACTCTGACAGAGAGGTCTTCGATATTTGTCTTTTTGCCTGACAGTGGGCTTTCATTGAAGATACTCGTTCTGCCGTCGATTCTGGGCTGTTCGATATCTCCTTCTCTTAGCCTCGAAATCTCCGAGCCGATATTCTCTTTTAAAATAGTTTCACAGCTGATTTTTTCGGGGCCTCTTATTTCTCTCATTTTTATCAACCCTCTTTAAAATATCTGTTAAATACTTCCACTATCAAGGGATTGTCCGGATATAGCTGGTTCCACTCAAGGCATATGTAATGACATATTTTGTCTATATGTGTTTTTTCAAAGCCGTCGAAAAGTCTTTCCAGATTTTCCGTCATCAAATCCCTTATTTCCTCGACGCTGCCGCAGGCGCCGGTGCCCTTCACGGCTTTTTCCCAATCAAATCTTCCGGTAATATATCCAACCATCGCCCGTGAATATTCGTCGTTTTTGCTCTCGAAATTTTCAATGAGCGCCCTGCGTATATTTGCCGGCGCTGAAGAAGCCGTCAGAGCGTCAGTTAACCTTGGAGTCAGCTTGTCCTCACTAAGAAGTAGCTTAAGCGTGCTCTTTTCGTCATAATCTTCATCTTCCGCCGCTGTGGGCATGGGCAGATTTACAAATCGGTACTTTCCAATTGCACACAAAACCGACTCCTGCCAGTTGTTTTGATAAACTGCCGCCACTCCCTGCGACAGCTTTGAAAGCTCCTTTATTTGACTCTCATTCAGAGCCATAGATGTGCCAGTTATCTCGCGGTCGGAATGTTCAGGAAGCCTCATCACGATCTTTGTGTTCGTGTTTCGTATAACCGCCGGATCAAGCGCTCCCGGCGACTGGTCGACGATTATGAATCCCTCGCCGTATGTTCTCATCTCTGCAATGGCGTTTGTAAGCATTTCTACCGACTTGCCCTGCAAATTGGCGATTTCCTGTCCCTGCTCGGTCGAGGTCTTTTTTAGAAGATTATGCGCTTCTTCAAGCACCGTGATATGCCTTAGTTTACTGTCTGTTCTGTGTGCTTGGGACATTCTGTATTCCTGAAGCTTCAAAACAATAACGCCCATCATACACTTGGGATAGAGCAAATCGTTAAGCTCGCTGAGATTTTCGGTTGCTCAACGGATTATCTTTTGGGAGTGACAGATATACCGAGGCACCAAATAATTGATGCGGAGGAACTGGGATTGACCGAGAATGCTGCGACTAATATCATCTCTCGCACCGTGCC
>CANQLR010000091.1 GCA_947624745.1 uncultured Clostridia bacterium
TCCCTTTCCCAAGTGCCCTTTCAGCCGCGGGGCCCTCTCTCTGGGGGGAAAGCGTCGGGTGCGTCTCTTCCGCTTCAAACGCCTGATTTGCCTCTATTATAAGCGAGCAAAACGCAAATGTCAAACGATTTTGAGAAAGTTTGCGCGTTGCTCTTTTTTTCAAAAGACATACCCCGCGTCCCCGCAGGGTAGGTCTTTGATCGTTTGCGCGTTCAGGCGTTTATGCCTGCGGCGCTGACTTGCCTTCGAGATACTCTGCAAGCGCCGTTTCATACTTGGTGAGATCGATCCGCGCGAATTGCAGCAACGTCTCATCTTCCCAATCATTGAAGAGATCCGTCGTGAGTACTTTACAGATCAGGAAGCGGATGCCGTGGATCTTTTCGAGCAAAGCAGACGTTTCCTCGTCACTCAACGAAAGTTTGGAGAAATCCCATGTCACCGCACCGCCTTCTTCGGCAACGATCCTGCAACTCCCGATCTGCTTGTAGAGCGCTTCGACTGCCTGTTTGATGACATCTTTGAGCGCGGTCGCGACCGATTTTTCCGTAGTGCCTTTGATGAGTTCTCTGTTCAGCGCGATGAGAGCGGTGACTTTTTGGTTGAGTTCCGCTTGTGCGGTTTCCTCGAGCCAAGTCGGTTTCAACGCTGTGATCCATGTTTTTCCCCACTCCATCGCGGTCGAGGCGTTGTCCAAATTCGACGTCCAATAATCGTATCCGTAGTACAAGGCATAAGCGGAGGAGAGTTTCTTCATCGTTTCAAGAAGGCTTTCGATCGTCGCTTCGCCGCCCAGCGCGGTCAGCCTTTCGAGCTCGGCTTTGATCGTGTTGTACTCCTCCGTGACTACATCGATGTTCTTTTCGTAGACCTCGGCGACGAACTCTTGATACCCCGTATTCTCTTGCAATTCATCGGGAAGTTTGTCGTAGACGGGCTTGAATTCGTTCACGATCTTGGTGAGCGCTGCGGTCCAACCGTCGCGGTCGGTGGCCTGTTTGAACGCCGCCTTGGCTTCGGTGATATCCGCTGCCAGCTTTTGGGCGACCTTCGTTTCGTGCTCCGTACGCTTTGTGAGATATGTTTGGATCGTATCGTCGCCGACTGCGGTTTTGAGGATCTCGCTTTCCTTGATCGCGGGGACGGCAATGCCTTGAACGGTGGCATTCTTATCGTAGAGAGCGTTGAGCTCGTCCCATGCGGTCTCTTCGGAGTCCGCAGTGATTTCCGCTACCGTCGATTTGAATGCCTCCGCGCGTTCGTGATAGAGCTCTGCGGTAAGCAGAAGAAGGGAATATTGTTTTTCCCCGTACGTCGTTTCTGCAAGATAGGATCTGTTGGACATGAGCGTCTTCACGCCGTCTTTTTCGGAAGCGATCTTGTTTTGCAGCGCGGTAACATCTGCAACGTACTGTGTATAACCGCCTTCGGTGACGTCCATTTCGTCGATGAATTTTTGCAACTGTGCGTCATATTCCGCCGCTTTTTCGCTCATCTCATGAAGTTCTTTGACTTCTTCGCCGGCATCGAGCAGCGATTTCTTCTCGTCTGCGCTGAGTTCTCCGAGGTGGGTGAGGGTAAGGGTAAGAAGAGCCCTTTCGGAATAATCCCCGCTCGGATTACTGGTGGGACAACCGGTGATCGTGAGGCAGAACATCGCCTGGCCTTCGTCGTTTGTGCCGAGGAAGATCCCCGCGCCCGTGATGGTGGCGCCGATCCAGCCATTGATCATTTGTCCCGCTATGCCGCCCATAAGACCACCGCCTGCGGCTTCCGTGATAGAATCCACCGCTGTCTGTACGAGTTCTCCGTAAGCGGCATCGAGCGCTTGCACGAGGGTCTCTCCGAGGGAGATCTCAAAGCCGTTCTCCTTGACCTCGAAGATGAGCTGCGGAAGTTGCAAGCCCTGCGTGCCGCTCGTCTCGCCGCTTGTTTCGCCGTCGAGCGCGGTCGCCGCCGGGAGGAAGTACTGCGTCAGATCGATATCGGTCGTAAAGACAGGGTTCTTTTCCGCATTGTTGAGCACAAGCGTGAGCATGCCGTCGCCCATGTAGTAGACATCGAGGCTGTTGAGGTCGGCGCTGAGCCAAGAAGGTATATCGGGGATACTGCTGCCAAACATACCGAACATCCGGAGAAGCTGTGCCGCGGGCGTGAGATCGAGGCGAAGATGCGCTTTTGCGAGCGTGAAGTAGTCGCCCGACCATATCGCCGCAGGGTTCAAACGGAGTTGCAGTTCGCCCGTAAACGGCTGCGCGATCGCGCCGCCGATGAGCTTGGTATCGATGGAGACGGCGATCTTTTCGCCCAAAGTGACGTTTTCAAGCGAGCCGTCAAGATCGAGCGCGACGCCCGCGATCTTCTCCGCGCCCGCCTCCGCCTTTACGGCGAGGTCTGCAGTGACGCCCGTGAAGTTTGCCCCGAGAAGAGACAAGATATATCCGTGCGTATCGCCCCACTTCTGCGCGAGACTTGTAAGGAAGCCTTGATAGGCGGCGTTGACTTTGGCAATCGTCTCCTCTTTGAGGGAGAGCGCAAAGCCCTTTTCCGTCTTTTCGACCGCAAAGAAGCCACCCATGTCCGCGATGAGGCCTTCCAATCCCCCTTCCGCGGCGGAGGAAAACACCCCCGTTATGTCGGCGGAATAGGTGAAAAGGTACCGCTCCTTCCCCTCCGCCCTGTTGTTCAACATCAAAAGCAGCAGGCCGCCGCCCTCGTAGCGCACCGTCAGGGTGTTCGCGAGCTTCGAGATGAGGGGCATGCCCGCGAGGGAGAGGTCAAAACGCAGCGAGAAGGCGTCGGCAACGTCGCCCTCTTCGAGAGCGTCCTGCCGAATTTTGAGAGCAAGTTCGCCCGAAAGCGCGTTCTTCGCGCCAAAGGCGGAAAGGCCGACAGAGACGGGCAGTTTGGCGGCATTTTCCTCCCCGAGCGTGTCCCCGAGCGCCGCCGAGAGTTGCATGAGGGGATCGCCCTCCTGCGGGGGAAGGGGCTCCGAGGGCTCCGTGCCGAGTTTTTGGTTAAATTCCTC
>CANQLR010000092.1 GCA_947624745.1 uncultured Clostridia bacterium
TTGAAAACGATCGCAGATAATGCGTTCACCCACTGCACCGCGCTCAAAGAGATCAATCTGGAACATGTCGAGATCGTCGGACAATCCGCTTTTTGGGACGTGGGGATCGTCAAAGCTGACCTTTCCTCCGCCACTTCCATTATGGCAAATGCGTTTTACGCAGACGGAGAACTTGGCGAGGTGATCCTCGGCGATGCGTTGCAGACGATCGGAGAATCGGCTTTTTGCAAAACTTCGATCAAACATATCACGGTTCCCGGAAGCGTTAAGGAAATGGGTGAAACTGTTTTTTGGGAGTGTCAACAGCTCACGTCGATTACGCTTGCCAACGGGCTTGAAACCCTTGGGAAAAATATGTGTTATGATTGCACCGCATTGGAGAGCGTGACGATCCCTGCAAGTGTGACCGAAGTCGGGGTTCAGGCTTTTTATGGTTGTACGGCATTGGAGCGTGTGAGTTTCGGTGGCCCCGCTACATTGGGGAAGGGCGCTTTCAATAAATGCTCAACGCTTTCGCGCGTAGATGTCCCTAGCATTGCAGATTGGTGCGCTTTTGAGTTCGACGATGTGGGCTACTCCGGTTCGTCTCCTCTTCACTTTGGGGCAAAACTTTATGCAGGAGATAACCCGGTCGAAGGTACGCTCATCATTCCGGAAGGCGTAAAAAAGGTCGGCGAAACAGCATTTAACGAATATCGTTATGTGCAAAAGTTGATCATTGCCGATTCGGTTGAGGAATTGGGCGATTTTTGTTTTGCGGATATGGGGCTATATTCTCTTACAGTCGGGAAGAACCTAAAAACGGTCAGCGTGAAATTTGCATTTTTTGATCTTGAAGAAACGGTAATCGAATTGAATAATCGTTCCGAAATTGAGATAAATTTTGGCGATGTACAAATCTCTTCCGAAGCAGAGGCCGGGAGATTGCAACAAGTGGACAATTTTGTGTTCTATATCAACGAAAAGAAAGACGTTGTAATGCTGGCCTCTTATCAAGGGGAAAAATTTACACATCTTCCGGAAAGTTCTCCTTATGGATCGACCTATGCGATCCATAGAAATTTTATAACGTACAGCAACGGCTTTGATATTTCAAGCCTCGATGTGCTTATTATTCCCGATTGCGTGACGCAAATAGGGACGGAGGCATTTGATGTTTCAATAGAGATCGTTGTAATAGGAAGCGGTATAAATGAGATTTCCGAGGGAGCATTTGGAATGAAGCGAGCCCCCATAGTTGAAAAAGTTTTTTATCACGGTACCGAGGAGAAATGGAAGCAAATCAATCATACAAATGCTTTTTCGATGTATGACGTAAACCCTACGATGTATTATTACAGCGACAATCAAAAAACGGGAGAATTTTGGCACTACGATGGAAACGGAAAGCCGGTTGCTTGGCAATAAAGGATGAGAAAAGGCATGAATAGCACGAAAACAGCCGAGGAGTTCGCTCCTCGGCTGTTTTCGTGCCCCCTACCCTTCAAAGGGGGCAGCCCTTCTTGACTGCGTTTGAGGGCCGGGGTGAGAATTTACGTTTCCTTGCTTAAAATAAATTGCTTTGTGTTACAATATATATGAGGTGTGATATGTATTCATATTTTCTCTTCCTTCTGATCCTCATTCCGTTTATGGCGCTCTCGGCGTATGCGAGTGCGAAGGTGCACACGACCTTTGCAAAATACGACCGCGTGCCCAACTCTTCCCGCATGACGGGCTACGATACCGCCGTGCGGCTCATGCGAAGCCGCGGCGTCAATGATATTTCCGTGGGCAGGGTGCGCGGGTCCCTTTCCGACCACTACAACCCCGCGAAGCGCATCGTCAACCTCTCGGAGAGCACCTATGGGTCCGCCTCGGTGGCTGCGGTCGCGGTGGCGGCGCACGAAGTGGGGCATGTGATGCAGAAGAAACGGGGGTACGTTCCCTATAAGATCCGCAACGTCCTCGTGCCCATTGCGAACATCGGCTCGCGGCTCGCCCTTCCCCTCATCCTTATCGGCATCCTGCTCGACGTCCTCTATCTTTCGGCGGACTTCACGGTCGGGCGCATTTTCATGTATGTGGGGATCGGGCTATACAGTGCTTCCGTCCTCTTCATGCTCGTGACGCTCCCCGTGGAATTCAACGCCTCCCGCCGTGCAAAGAAGATGCTTTTAGAGGACGGCATTCTCCAAAAGGACGAGGCCGTCGGCGTGAGAAAGGTGCTCTCCGCGGCGGCGATGACCTATGTCGCCTCGATGCTCATCTCCCTCATCTACTTTTTGCGGATCCTCGTCATCGTCCTCGCCAACACGCGCAGAAGAAATTAACATCATTATAGAAGCGCCGCGGGCGGCAATTGCCGCCCGCGGCTTATTTTACCGTTTTCTCGCCTTGCCCGAAAAGACGGGCTTTTCCAAAATGCCCGAGGAGATCGTCTCCTTCTCGCGGGGCGGGTCTTTGAGGGCTTCCTCGATGAGGGATAAAAGAAAGTACTTGTTTTCGGTGAGGCTCCTGCCGAAGAGGTAGCAAGCAAGCGACCCCGGCACGGTGTTGAGCTCGTTGAAATAGACGGCACCCTCCGCAACGAGGAAGTCCGCACGGACCACGCCGCGGCCGCCGAGTGCATCGTAGATCTTTTTTGTGTAGGCACAAATCCTTTCGGCGATCTCCTCGGGAAGGTCGGCGGGCATTTGGCTGTGCCGCCCCGCATGGGGTTCGTATTTCTCCGAAAAGGTGAGGATCTCCTCATCGGAAAAGACCTCTTCGAGGGGGGAAAGCGCGATCTCGCCCCCCACCCTGCATGCGGCGCAGTTGATATCGCGCTTGTTTTTGAGATATTCCTCGACGAGGGCAGCGCGGTCGAGGCGGAAGGCGAGCTCCAACGCGCTTACAAGCTCCCCTTCGTCCTTTGCGACCTTGATGCCGATGCT
>CANQLR010000093.1 GCA_947624745.1 uncultured Clostridia bacterium
AGAGAGGCGGCGAAAGAATCCTTCCTTCGGGGGAAATTTGATTGGACGCTCACCGAGATCAAAAAGAAAAAGGCCATCATGGATTACACAGAGATCGAGTCGGTAGAATTTATCCCCCTTTCGGAGATCGAAAACGCAAATGATGTGACCGAGATCCCCTCCTTGCAGGGAAGAAGGATGTCGTTGCAGCTCTACCGTATGCTGACGCTCCTCAAAAAGCACATGACATTCATCAAAAGGCAGTTGGAACATGAATAAAAATATTCTCGTCGGCAGACGTTGTCTCGAAATATACAGTGACTTGATCCGCACGTCCCCCGCCTTCGAAAGAGGGCAGGAGATCGTCTGCTCCTACGACTTCGACAATGAAAAATTCGAACAACTAAAATCGCGCTATCCCATTCAGAAGATCGCGGGTAGCGGCGGGGAACTCGAACGCGCGCTTAGCATCTGCCGGCGCATCGGTCTCAAAATCGCCCACCAAGGCGACTTCTCCCTCACGAGCGATTTCGAATTTAATTCGATAACTCTGCTCGACTATGCGCTCGGCGACGGCGGGCACGGGCTCAACTGCGTGGGCAAGGCTAAGATCCTCGTTGAATGCTGCCTTGCGCTCGGCATCTATGCGCGCAGGGTCGGGCTCTATCCGAACTCCCCCTTCGATACCGACAACCATGTCGTCGCGGAGATCTTCGACCGCCGGCGGAACAAATGGATCATGCTCGATCCGACCTCGGGCGGGTTCTATACGGACGGAAAAGAGCCCCTCTCCTGCCTCGAAATGAGGGAAAACTTTGCGACGGGCGCGATGGGTTCGGCCATCCTGCCACGCCAGAGAACAACGGACCCCTCGATCCTTCGCGACAAAAATATCGATTGGAATTCCTACTACGCAAAGAATTGCTATTACATGACCGTTGAAACTTCCTCGGGGTTCGGAGAAAACGACGCGCCCCTCGCATATCTTTTGCCCGTCGGCTTCGACTTTAAGGAAAATCGCAAAAAGAACGCCGAATACCTTTTACAGACGGCGAAAAGAGAAAAATGGAGCGACAAAGCGGTCGCATCCATTCAAAAGCTAATGCGATATTACGAGGAATTTACGCCGCTCATCGGCTCGACCTCCCTCTGGTCCTCTCCCATTCGTTAAGCCGTATCGTTTCCCCTTTTGGCATATAAATATTGAGCAATCAAATACCTGTCTCCACCTTCAAGTCCTGTCATTTGTTCGTCTCATACAACAAAAGCGGCACCCCCAAGGGTGCCGCTTATTTTATGAAAGATATTTGATTTTGGTACCATTTCAATCGCCCGTTCAAACGCCACTTGACCGTTCAAATTGTCCTCTGAACGTTCAAATGCACCGCCGGGCGTTCAAACGCTCTTTTATTGTATCACGAGGAGATTGACGGAAACTTAGCTTTTCATCGACTGAAATTCATCTTGAAGTAATCCATACAAATACAGGTTTTTCCCTCGTTATTTCGCGTCTGGTTTCTCTGTACTCCCTCGCGTTTCATGCCCAGCTTTTCCATCAATCCAACTGACTTCACACCGTCAATGGTTTCTGCAACTACTTTATGCAATTTCATGTCAGAAAAGCCGTATTTCATTACTGCATGTTGGTCTGTTCAGAACCGCCGCGAGTGCGCCGCTTTTTCCAATGCAAAATTCATTCAGAAATTGCCGCGTCTTTTCAAACGTATATGCACGCTCACAATTTTTCATTGTTTCGTTGTCGCCGAAAATTTCATGAGGGGGTGTAGCCCCCTTGACGCAGCGAAGCGACGAAACTCTCGGACGGCGGCTTTCTGCTGTCAGAGAGGAAGCCTCGCAGAGCGCACGATACATGGTCGCCAGACCTATGTATAGAAGTGCGCCTTTAGTTCCTAAAGGGTTTTACCGCAGCTCGTCAAACTTGAATTTATCTAAGCAGCTTACCATGAAAAAACTGTTCCTGAAAGGCTATCTTTTCAAGTATGACTTCATCTGGATAATTCTTTCCGTCTGCCGATACGATCCATTTATCTTCAATGTCATCAGACCTGCGGTATACGGCTATAACACATCCCTCAAACATATTTACAGGAACATCAACGCCCAAAAGATAAATATCCTGTTCTTCACCGTCCTCCGCAAAAACATTTTTGACATATCCGTAGTTTATCGGATAAATCATTTCCTTATCGTGAGGGTGGAAACTGCCAATAGGTCTATCAATTATCCCATAGACTTTACAGCCAATTATTTTTGGATAGTCGCTACGCATTATATCCCTTCAAACTTCGATTTGTCGAACGGTCGCCCACTCGACCCTTAGCATTATACCACACAAATGTGAAGAAATCTACTGTCCATTAAGACGGTTGATCGAATTTTTCCGAAGTTTCTGCTCACATTGAATAGAAAACGCCCCGGCGATTTTGTCCTCGTCCAGAGCGTTCCTATCCGCTGTCCCAGCTAGTTCTCGTCAATCGTAGACAAGTTCAAACTTCACAATCTCGTCCGCCTGCGCCCGGCAAGCGACCGAACGGCTGTGAAAGGTGGACTTTCGGAAAAATAGCTCGAAAATGTGTCAAAAGGCAATAAAAAGAAATATAAAGCCGATATATTGTATCATTTTCATACGTCTTTTTTTGTGCAGATGCAGTTTGCGGCAAACTTGATTGCAGTTAGACAATTTGACCGCAAACCGATTGCTCACGCAATCGCCTCCACCTTCAAGTCCTGTCATATGTTCGTCTCATACCAAAGCGACGGGAGAGGCAATCGCCTCTCCCGTCGCTTTGGTGCGGATGACAGGACTTGAACCTGCATGGTCTCCCACAGGAACCTGAAACCTGCGCGTCTGCCAATTTCGCCA
>CANQLR010000094.1 GCA_947624745.1 uncultured Clostridia bacterium
GCCGAACACATCACCGGCGATTTCCTGAACCTACAGTCCGCGTATTTGCCTTTATCATGCTCCATAATTTTTACCTCTTCCCCTCAATACATCCGCACCGGCAGCAGCAGAAACCTCGCGCCGCCGTCGCGCACACGGCAGCCGGTATTCGGCGCGGACAGTTCCAGCGTTACCATATCGCCCTCGCAAGCGTTAAGCACGTCCGCCAGATACCGCGCGTTAAACGCGATCGTCATCTCGCCGCTCGTCTCCGCCTGAATAACGTCCCTGTTATCGCCGCGCATTGTCACACACGACAGCGTCATCCTGTTGTTCCTGACATCAATCCTCACCGGCGGCTTTTCCGCTTTGCTCTCTGCATTTATCAGCACCATCGCGCGATCGATACAGTCAAGCACTAATTGTTTATCCGCCGCCGCAGTGACCGTGTAATTCAAATCGAACGCGCGCTTGTAATCGATAAACTGCCCGTCAATCAGCCGTGCCGTCATCGTAACGCTGTCGCAGCAGAATGTCACATTACGCGTCCCCGCCAATATACTTATCATTTCCGTGCCCTTGGATATTTCCGTCAGCGTTTTACACGCCGCCGCCGGAATAATTATCGGCGTTTTAAGCTTCGCGCTGCACTCGATAACAGCCTCCGCCACACGATAGCCGTCCGATGCGGCAAGCGTCAATCGTTCCCCATCCGACGCCATCATAACGCCGCGCAGCGCCGGTCGCTTGCCCTCGCCGACCGCCGCGAACGGGATCACCCGCCTTAACGCCGGTATAAAAATCTCACTCGGAAATGCGTATAACCCCGTTGGCTTTTCCATCTCCGGCGAATCGGGATAATCGTCCGCGTCCATCGCCTCAATGCTGAATTTGCTGCCGCCGCCCTCAATGCTAATCACCTTATCGGCGCGGACACAAATCCGCCCCGGGTCCATGCTTGCAATTATGCCGCTCAGCATTTTGTAATCCGCGCACACCGCGCCGTCCTCCGTAACGTTCACTTCGGCGGACGCGGCAATGTTTATCTCGCCGTCGAAGCAGCGCAGCGTTATGCCTTCGTCCTCCGCCTCAATCTTTACCGCTGCCAGTATCGGCAGCTGCGGCCGCGCCGCGACAGCCTTTCCGACCGCCGCCAGCGCCGCTTGCAGTTCCGCTTTGCCTATGTCAAACAACATTTTGTATGTCCTCCTCCAATAAATCAAATAATGTGACCTGATTGTCTGTATCGAACGCGCCGATTTTCGCTTCTCTTACCGCATTTTTGCAATTTGCGCACATCATTCTGTAATAGCTTTCCTTCAGCTCGACCGACACTGCGCGGCGACCCATTCTGACAGCCATGTATGGGGTCGACCCAATGCCGCCGAACGGGTCTAATACAATATCCCCGGGATTAGACCAAAGCTCAATGCATCTTTGTATAACATCTAGCTGCAGCGGGCATATATGACGCTCATCCTTTTCGTTTCTCGCCGATTTATGCTGCAGTGTATGTGACTGTCGAATATCGCTCCAGACCGGCGACGCATATCTTTGCCAGACGTCAACCGGAAAGCTTTCATCCGTATGGCTTATCTGCTCCGTATTCTCGCCCGGCTTGCGCATTGTGACAACATAATCCGGCAACCCCTGACGGCTCATAGCAGAGTCTTTTTTTAACTGCTTATGGAGCAACCCTATAGCCTTTGTTCTCTGCATTTCGGTAACGGGATTTTTCCATATCGTGACTTCTGAATGGTATATAAATCCGCATTCCGTAAAAATTCGTATCAGCTCGCCGCGAAAATCCTTAATGCCGATAACGCTGTCACGCTCCTTCATCATCGGAATGTTCATACAGTGGAAGCTTACAAGCCTGCCCGGCATTATAACCCTGTACAGTTCGTTTACGAAATATTTGAAATGCTCATAAAATTCGCTGTCAGTTCTGCAATTCCCCATATCCCTGTCGCTGTTGGAATATGTGTACAAATTCGCAAACGGCGGTGAAAATATGCTGTAGTGTATGCTGCCGTCGGGCAAGCCTTTAAGCACCTCCACACAATCGCCCTGATAGCATGAATATGTATCATTTACGTCCTGATTTAATATCCGCATTAAACTCCCTCCAATCCGGCAGCCGCATATCCGCGCGCGCATTATACGGCGTGCTGTTCCTGCTTGTCTGCCGAAGCTCATTTTTCGTTATATCTCTCGTTAAATCCCGCATTGCCGCCTTCATTCTTTCGGATTCAGCGTGCTTGCGCGATATATTTTGTTTTACGCAGCCTTCGCGCGAAGATGTGATGATATAAACATTCACATTGCGCTCCTGCCCGAACCGCCAGCATCGGCGCACCGCCTGATAAAAAGCCTCGTAGCTGTCGGACAACCCGACGAATATCATATTGCGGCAGTTCTGCCAGTTCATACCGAACCCCGCAATGCTCGGTTTGGTTACAAGGCATTTTATGTCCCCGCTTGCAAAGCCTATCATGCTGTCAACCTTATGCATGTCATTGTCGGAACCCTTGACCTCAACGGAACCGGTAATAAGTCTTGTAAGCCGCTCGCTTTCCGCGTTTAAATCGCACCACACAAGCCACTGCTCATCGGAACCGTTCACCAGCTCCGCCGCCTTTTTACAGCGTTCGCCTAAACTTTCCCGCCGCGCCTCGCGCCGTTCCGATAAGGTTAAATCGTCCGCCTCCGGCGTATCGTCAACAAGGCTCATCTGACAGGAACGCTCCGAACCGCTGTCGACAACACATTCATCTATCCGCAGATCCGGCAAATCAAATCCCGA
>CANQLR010000095.1 GCA_947624745.1 uncultured Clostridia bacterium
ATCTTCTCATAATGGCGATTATATCGACAAAAATCAGGATATTTTTACTCTATTGTTGCCCAGAAAACATGATATACCCACAAAGGCGCGTTTCCCGCTTGGGGATGGGGCGAAAGTGCATTGTGGCACTTTCCTTATCCTGTCTCTCCAAAATAAAAAAATACTTATGACCTGCCGATGGTTGAGGGGATTTTGGGGACAAAGATCAAGAACCGCAAGGAACTTTTGCACAAGTGGCAGATGTCGAGCGCGACGTGTTTGAGCTTGTCGTCGTCAAGGACATTTCCCGCTTTGCGCGGAACACGGTCGATCTCCTTCAAAATATCCGCAAACTCAAATCTCTCGGCTTCGAGACGCAGTTTCTGACGGCGAATATGATAAGAATGGGCAACAGCGAATTTGCGCTGACGATCTTCGGCGCACTTGCGCAGGAAGAGAGTACAGAAATATCCAAGCGCGTTCGCGGATGGCTTTATGACAGTGTTTACTTTTCCCCGTGCGGCCTTGCCCAGAGGGGTGAGCCATGAATATTCCCGGGAAACGCTTGTGATAATCCGCCCTCTTTCGACATAGAATAGAGTAGTTTTTTGTCGAAAGGGGGAGTTTTTATGTGGGAGGAGATCGGGGAGCGGGTCATACGATGCGGGAAGTATATCGCGGAGACGGGCGCCACGGTACGCGCCTGCGCCGCCCGCTTCGGCACGAGCAAATCCACCGTGCATACAGAGGTAACATTGTAGAACGGTTTGTGTGGGTGGTGGAATAAGTAGAGCAAAAAAGCGACTAATCTCGAAACCAATTCGAGATTAGTCGCTTTTTGGGCTCAAAGGAATTTCTTTCAGCAATCGAAAGTTGCTCCAAAAGCGGAGCAACTTTCGATTATTAAGGTGAGAAAATAGCCGAGAGCTCAAGATTGAGTGCCAAAGTCGCTCCAAAAAAGTTTTATTCTTCGACAAAAGTCGTTTGAAAAAGTTTCTATATTCTTCTTAAACTCCCTTGAAAAAGTTTTTGTTCTGTGCTATAATAGTGCCTGAACAAAGTAAAGAGGTGTGCGATTATGTTAAAAAGAAAGATCGAAAACGTACTGAAAGAGTGGAAAGAAACTTCAAATAAAAGCCCGCTTATCATCAAGGGACAGCGGCAATGCGGCAAGACCTTTTCGGTGAGAAGGTTTGCGGAGGCAAATTACAGGCACGTCGTCTATCTGAATTTCCTCAAAAACCCCAACTACATTTCCATTTTCAACGGCTCGCTGGAAGTGGACGATCTCATCATTATGATGTCGGCGCTCCTCGGCGACGAGGCGATTTTCGTGCCGCATGAGACCATCATCATCCTCGACGAAATTCAGGACTGCCCCGAGGCGCGGACGGCTTTAAAATTCTTCAAAGAGGACGGCAGGTTCGACGTCATCGGCACGGGTTCGCTTCTCGGCGTGAAGGGGTACGGCAAGCAGCCGAAGTCCGTTCCCGTGGGTTCGGAGACGCTCATCGAAATGAAGCCGCTTGACTTCGAGGAGTTCCTTTGGGCGAACGGGATAGGGGAGCAGGTCATCAAAACATTAAAAAAATGCTTGGAAACTGCAACGCCCGTACCCGAAGCTCTGCACAACAAAATGCAGGAGCTGATGCTGCAATACACGGTCGTCGGCGGGATGCCCGAAGTCGTGCAGAAATTCGTCGATACCAAGCAGATGAACGCCGTTTTGACGCTTCAACGGGACATCATCCGCTCCTATGAGGACGACATGGTGAAGTATGCCGACGACAAGGACAAGCCGCTGATAAGAGAGTGTTTTCAGTCCATTCCCAAGCAACTCAGCAAGGAGAATAAGAAGTTCCAATATTCCGTGGTGAAGAAGGGGGCGACCGCGGCGAAGTTTGCGGGAAGTCTGCAATGGATCGAGGACGCGGGAATCGTTTCGCGCTGTTATAATCTCGAACTGCCCGAACTTCCGCTGGACGGAAATGCCATGCAGGACGTTTTTAAGGTATATATGAACGACACGGGGCTGTTCGTGAGTATGCTCGAGGACGGCACGCAGTACGACATTTTGCAGGGCAATCTCTATGGTTACAAGGGGGCAATTTTTGAAAACTTAATTGCCGATATCTTTGTGAAAATGGGCAGAAAACTCTACTATTATCACAAGGATTCGGGGCTTGAAATCGACTTTGTAACGCGATACAAGGGTGGGTGCTACCTCGTGGAAGTCAAGGCCACAACCGGCAACACCAAGAGCGCAAAAACCATTCTCGCTCACCCCGAAAAATACCACGTCGCCGGCGTGATAAAACTCGGGCAGTATAATGTCGGGAAAGTAGATAATATCCTCACCATTCCGCTCTATTTAGGGTTCCTTTTGACGGAATATTGAAGTCTCTCCGTTACGGGGCGCGGAGAGGACATTTGAAATTATTTTCTCCAAATTATGGAGATTCTCTTGATTGTTCGTGCGTGTTGTGGTATACTTTCATATAATATGGTTTGCGGAGGTATGGCATGGCTTTGTCCTATAAAAAGCTATGGAAATTGCTGATAAATAAAGATATGAAAAAAGAGGATCTGCGTGTCGCGGCAGGTCTTACTTCTACTGCTATCGCAAAGCTTGGACGGAACGAGGATGTAAGCACGAAAGTGCTTTTGAAGATTTGCAACGTACTCGATTGTGACATTGCAGATATCAT
>CANQLR010000096.1 GCA_947624745.1 uncultured Clostridia bacterium
GCCGCCCTCGCCAAAGTCGTCACCAAACGCTACACCCTTTCGCGCGTCAAACGCATTCTCTTGCAGAACTATTTGAAAATCGGGCTGGATGAGGTCAGGGAATACCTGAAAAGCCCCCTCTACCTTCGCACGCTCGCCCTGAAAAAGGAGGGCTCGGAGGAGACGCTTGCCGCCCTTTCGGAGGCGAATATCCCCCTCATCGTGCGCAAAAGCGACGCCGCCGCTCTCAAAAAGGACGCCCTCGCCTGCTTCGAAAAGGACCGCTTCGCGAACGCCCTCTTTGCCGCCCTTACGCACACCCCCCTCGGCGATTACGAGACCCTGTTCGTATAAATTTTTTGCGGGATAATATTTCGCCTCCCCCAAAATTATGGTTGAGGGAGGCGTTTTTGTTATGCTTTTTCGGCTGTTCTGTTAGTCTATATTTTCAAAAAATTCGTTATACGAGATCCCAAAATATTTGACAAGCGCGATGATATAGCCCGCTTTGGGCTCGTTGACCGAACGTTCCCAATAATCGATCGCCTTTTGGCTCACGCCGATCATCTTTGCGAGCTGCATTTGCGATAGCCCCTTCTCGAGCCGCAACTCTTTGATCCTTTCCCCAATTTTCTCCATGTCATTATTTTAGAAGAAAACTTCTTATTTTATTTGACAAAGAAGAAATCTTCTTATATAATAAGGTCATAAAAGGGGGCATCTATCACCCCCAAAAGGAGCATTTTATATGAAAAAGAAATGTCTTGTAATCGGCATGATACTTTCGCTTGTAGTGTGCCTCTGCCTCGCGCTTTTCTGTGCTTGCGGCAAGACGGAAACAAACACGGGCGACACGGAAAGCGATACATCGTCGCAACAGTAGATATACGAGAAGTATGTCGCCTATGCGACCGCCGCAGGGGATGACGTTCTCTCCTACGAGGAATGGCTCGAAAGCATTCGGGGGAAGGACGGCAAAGACGGAAAGGACGGTCTGAATGGGAAGGACGGCAAGGACGGTTCTGACGGTCAAGACGGAAAGAGTGCCTATGACATTTGGCTTGAAAACGGTCACAGCGGCTCGGAGAGCGACTTCCTCGACTGGTTGAAGGGCGAGAAAGGAGACACAGGCGCGCAGGGCGTACAGGGTCAGAAGGGCGAGGACGGTGCCGACGGAAAAGACGGACAAGACGGCGTCGACGGACAAGACGGGGAAGACGGGCTTTCCGCGTATGAGCTGTTCATGAAGTACTATCCCTTCTATCAAGGCACGGAAAAAGATTGGGTAGACGATCTCATCAACGATGAGCTCGAACTTTTCACTGTCACATTTAAGGCGGTCGGGGAAGAGGATATTGTTCGCTATGCCTTCAAGGGGCAGGCCGTTCTCGAAGTCCCCGAAGTCCCCGAGAAGGTAGGCAACAGCGGCGTGTGGGACACGACCGATTTCAGTAATATCACCCAAGACATGACGGTAAACGCCGTGTATGAGACGATCGGCCTTGCCTACACCCTCATCAACAATCAGCAGGAATATCGTGTCGCCGCGGGTACGATGAATAAGGATACAGAAGAACTGTTCATCCCCGCCGTTCACGAGGAAAAACCCGTCACGGTCATTGCGGAAAATGCGTTTAGGGATGATTACGAAGATTACAATTTCAATATTGCGCACCTTCCCGAGAGCATTACGGAAATACGCAATAACGCTTTTGGATATTGTGAGCAGTTGCAAAGCATTCAGATCCCGAGCAAGGTGACGACGATAAGTACAAGTGCCTTTGAGCATTGCACCTCTTTGATGACCGTAGAAATGCCGCAAGCGACGACGATTGGATATTCTGCTTTTAGTGGATGCGACGCATTGACGACTGTGGAAATGCCGCAGGTGACGACGATCGGGTCATTTGCTTTTACGAATTGCACGTCTTTGACGACTGTGGAAATGCCGCAAGTGACGGCGATTGAAGATTATGCTTTTTCAGGTTGCACAGCTTTGGAGCATTTGGAGATCCCGAGCGGCTTAACGGAAATAGATTCTCGTTTATTTGATGGCTGTACCTCCTTGAAATACGTCATCCTTCCGAGCGGGATCACTTCGATCGGAGCTGAGGCCTTCCGCGGCTGTACCGTTTTTGAGGCGGTTTACTTTAAGGGCGATAAACAGGCATGGAGCGACATTAAAATTGCCGGTAGTAATAGCATTTTGAGAGACGCAAAAGTCTACTACTACGCAGACCCCATGCCCGAAGAGAATGAGGGCGACTATTGGCACTATGACGTGGACGACAAAACGCCCGTCGTTTGGAAAAAAGGTAATTAAAGGAGATAAAACAATGAGTAAAGCAAAGGCATGGCGCGATCAAGTGATTGCCGCGTTCGCAAAATTCCAAAACGAACACCGCAACGATAAGGGGAAAAACCCTTCCCAAAAGAAAAGCTTTTCTACCAAAGAGATCAACGAAGGCGCAAGGCAAAACATGAGCGACGGCTCCCTTCACGGTTGGTGCGTCTCCGACTTCGCCAAGGAGGAGACGGAAAAATCGCGGAGCATTCAGAACCCCACCATGTTCCATCGCGAAAAAAGAGGTTGGTACACCATTTTATAAGAAAAATCAAAGTCACACCGAAAAACGCCGCACATTTCCGTGCGGCGTTTTCCTGAGAGAATATGAAAAAATTTTTAGGAGAGTATGGTCACTTTTCG
>CANQLR010000097.1 GCA_947624745.1 uncultured Clostridia bacterium
TGCTCACCCCGTTCAATGTTAGACAAGTTCCGCAGGAATTATTCACTTTACGCTGCCCCTCCGCGTCATCCTGAACGTAGTGAAGGATCCCGAAGTACGCAGTCCAGAGAGCTGCCCCCTTTGAAGGGGGCGGCTCCCGCGTAGCGGGTGGTGGGGTGACCTGCCCCTGTTTACGGGGGCGGGTGGCACGGCAGAGCCGTGCCAGGTGGGGGTTGGCCTTGTCTCGCGCTGTCATACCGAGGGCGTAGCCCGAGAGAACCCCTTAATGAAAACGCGGACTTCGTACAAGGGGATACACTCAGCCGCTACGCGGGCTCGGTATGACAGCATGTCCCATTGTTCATAACTTCCCGCTTCAAACCCCTCAAAATTCGCTCAATTTATTATAAATTTTGGGCTTTTGAAAAAATTTTTACGAAAAAATGAAAAAATTATCAAAAAACACTTGACAAATGCACGGGGGGGGGTAATATATAAGATGTCATTATAAATGACAAAAATTTTCATTATGGAGGAAAACTATGAACAAAAAGAATTGGCTCATTGTGGGATTGTCGCTCGCGATGGCCGCGACCCTCGGCGTGGGCATTTCGGCGTGCGGCGGCGGAAAGGACCCCGACACCCCCGAACACACCCACACCTACGACGCGTGGGACTACAACGAGACGCAACACTGGAAGTACTGCGACGAGCACGGCACCGACAAATCGAACATCGACGAGACCACGCGCGCGAACCATACTTTCACCATTGGCAAATGCGAATGCGGCGCAACGGAAGGGGGAGAAACTCCCGATGCCGACCTCGACACCCGCGAGTTCTACGTTGTCGGCGGTGGCATGGGAACATTGAAAAACGGCACGTGGGACGGCCCCAAGACGGGTTTCCAATTTGCCAAAGCGCCCCACAAGGACGCAAACGGCAATACCGTCTACACCTTCACAATGGAGCTCTACTCCGCCGATGAATTCAAATTCATCGAGAAGAATGCCATCACGCAAGAGACGGACGCAAGCGGCAACAGCAAGGCCGTTTGGCACGACGAGCTCGTATTCACCCTGCCCGATCTTGACGTAAGCTCGGTCACGGGCGCATTCGCACGCGCGTCCGAAACTTCGGACAACATCACCGTCCTAAAAGATATGGACGGCGAGTATGAATTTACCATTCGTACGACGAAGGACGGCGATATGAAGGCCAACAAGGTAGAAGTGCGCCTTGTGAAAGAGCTCGAACCCCTCGGCGTCGAATCGCAGTACGAGATGTATCTCGTCGGCAAAATTGCCTCGAAGGCTACCTCCGACTGGCCGTCCATGATTGGTGTCGAGGGCGTTCCTTCGAAGTGCTACAAGATGGAGTTGCAAGAGGACGGGGAGACTTTCTATATCGAAGTTGAGCTTTCCACTGCCGACCAATTCAAGGTTTGGAACTACAAGGTAGGGAACGCCAACGCGGGGTATTATCCCACAGGCGTGGATGGGAACCTTTCCACGCACGGAGGACCGAACGGCTGGTATAGCGTGACATGGAAGGTGGGCGACGCAAACGTGACAATCGCGCACGCACACCGCTATACAGTGTGGGATTACGACACCGAGGAACACTGGAAGAAATGCCCGCAGGACAACGAGAAAGACCAAACGACCGTGGCAGCCCATGACTTCTCGAATGGTGATACCTGTGAATGCGGGTATAAACAAGAGGCAGACCCGGATTGGAAAATCGCTCCCGACGGAACATTCCAGGAATACACGGGCGATTTCATCAACATGACAATTCCCGCAAACCTCACGACCTTCCCCAAACTTGCCTACATTTTCGGCTTGTCGGCGAACAATACAAGCGACTATGATCGTTTTGAGAAGTCCAACTGGGAGAAGGTGAAGTCTATTACGGTCGCTCCCGGTAGCAAAAGTTTCAAGATTGAGAATAACGCGCTCGTCTCCTATGACGGTACCGTTCTCTACCTGTATCTTCCGTATAGCACGGAGACTTCCGCCACTTTCGAGAACGTGACGGAGATCAAGGGCGGCGCATTCATGTATAATAGCAAGTTACAATCCGTCAGCTTCCCCGAGTTAATTACAATCAGTGGTAACGATGCGTTTTATAATACCACTGCCCTTGCGACCGTATCCATGCCCAAGTTGGAATCTGTCGGAGCTGAGTGCTTCTATTCCAGTCCGATCGTTTCAGCCGAGTTTGAGAGTATCAAAGTGATATCGGGAACGATGTTTACAGGCTGTCAACAGCTCACGACATTGGTATTCGGTGACAAGCTCCAAGATATATCCACAAACTATCTCCTCAGGAGTTGTAAGCAGTTGACATCGGTCACAATCAAGGCAACGACACCGCCTACGGCAAGTGCCTTTGGGATTCTCTTTATGTGTGACAATGTAAAATTCTACGTTCCAGAAGGCAGCGTAGACGCTTACAAAGCGGCAAACAAGTGGAGCATTTATGCAAACAAGATTTCCGCGATCACCGAGACGGTTACCGTTGCCCCCGTCGAAGTTGCAATGTTGCCCGAAAAGAAGGACTAACCCGCATTTTACCCCTGCCCCCTCCATGGGAGGGGGATCAAGGGGGTGGGGTGACCTGCCCCTGTTTACGGGGGCGGGTGGCACGGCAAAGCCGTGACAGGTGGGGGCC
>CANQLR010000098.1 GCA_947624745.1 uncultured Clostridia bacterium
GTCACGCGACAGCGTCGTTCACGTTATCGACCTACGCCCACGTTTCCGAAAAGATGAAAGAGGATATGGCGGCGCGTATGCAAAACTATTATGACAGCTTGAAAAGACAGGCATAAAAAATTCCCCGCTCGGAGTTAACTCTCGGCGGGGTTTTCCTTATAAAAAAGCGTCTTTTAATTCTGGTAGGGGTAAAATGTGGGGTCAAAACGGTTTTTTGGGTATGAAAAAAGCCCGTAAAACCGCAGTAATACGAGCTTTTCTCTTGGCGGAGAAAGAGGGAATTGAACCCTCGCGCCGGTTACCCGACCTACTCCCTTAGCAGGGGAGCCCCTTCACCTCTTGGGTATTTCTCCGTGCAACATTTTGATTATACAAAATCCTTCCGCGATTGTCAAGGGCTTTGTCGAAATTTCGGTTTTATATTGTGACTCTCATGCAAAAACTTTATAAATTCCTGTTGAAAATGCCGATTTTGCGGGAGGCGCACCTCCTCAAAATTAAGAAAAACTTAAGAATTTTTCTATTGAAAAAACGGCGCGCAGGGCGTATAATAGACCTCGAGAAGCGGAACATAATTAAGGGAGTGAAGCAAATGAAGAGGTTATGCGCGATCATTTTGTGCCTGGCGCTCGTCGGCTGCGCGCAAAGGTCGCCCGGCGGGGTCGAGGAGACGGTCGACATGGCGGAGGATATCCGGAGCGCGGTCGAAGTCCGAAGCGTGTCGCCCGAGAGCGCGGAGGAATTTTTATCCTCCCACGAGCTGCGCCTGCCCGAGGGAATAACCCCGGTGACCGCCGCGAAGGGCGTTCTCTGCGGGATCGACGGCGACGGCGAGTTGTGTTGGTTCGGCGAATTTCTCCAAAAGATCGCCCTGCCGGAGGAGTTGGACGGCCTTGAGCAGAGGTGCGCGCTCGGCTTTGGCGAGGCGGTCTACGCGGTCTATTCGGGCGAGGAAAAGGCGTTTTTGGTCGAGGTGAAGCCGAGCGGCGCGCGGGTCGTGGGCGAGCTCAGCGGCGGCGACGGCGGGTTCACGCTGAGCGACGGGGAGCGGCTCTGCGTCCTTAAGAGATTTACGAGCGGCGGCTCGCCCCAAAAAAGCGAGGTCACCGGCTGGGCGCTGACCGATTCGGGGTTGATTCGGGTGCTCTGCGAGAGCTCGGAATACGACGGCGGAGAAAGCTCGGTCGGCGCGGACATCGTCGGCCTGTGGGCAGAGGACGGCGGCTGCTACGCGGTCGCTCGGGGAGTGAGATACGGCGAAGATGAATATCATCTGTATAAATATACATTTTTGGGAACGCTCACCGACGTCGAAACGATCGCCGTTGACCCCGGAATTTGGGGGAACTCCGCCCTGCCGCCCTGCACTGCGTACCGCGCGGGAGAGCGGACAGTGCTTGATTTTGGGGAACACTTCTGCTGCTATGACGGGGACGGGAGCGGCGCGACGCAGTACGACTACGGCGCGATGGTCTGCGGCGAAGGATTGATGATTTACACCGACGAGGCGAATAATCTGTATATTTATTCATCGAAGCGGGACGAAACTGCCTGCCTCGGCACGGCGGAGAACGGACTTATCCCCGAAAGCGCCGCCGCAACGGCGAACGGGTTCATCGCGAAGATCGGCGAAAGATACGTTTGGGTGAGCTTCGAGGAGGTCGAGGGGGTGTTCGATTATCTCCCCGAAAACGTCGTAAATTGACATTATTTTTGCAAATTTCTCTTGACATTTCCTTCACGTAGGTATATAATATTTGTGTATTTTTTCAACGGTAGGTGAAGGATTTGATTATAGAGATTAACCAAACCACCGGCAAAGACGGGAGAAATTTTGACATATTCTACGACAGCATGCCGCGATTTTTGGGTTCTATAGGCAGATTCCGCCCGATAGACACCTTTCGCCTTCGCGACAAGCGCCGCGGGATCACATATACGGGGGAGTTCGCTCTCCCGAAGCTGTACGATTTTATACCGCTGAAGCAGCTCTGGGGGCGTCCCAAGCTCGTCCACAACTGCTTCGTCAAAAACAATTCGCACAACTACGCCGAATTCGGGCTTTATGAGGAGGGTATCGGCAGGAAGCACTACCATATCTACCTCCGCAGAAAAGAGCGGTTCGACGCGTTTTTCTTCCGGGATCAGAAGCTCGGCGACTGTATCTGCATTTTTTTGGAGGACAGCGAGGAGCAGGTGGCGTTTATCACCACGAGGCTGAGCGACGACGGCGAATTTTGCTTCTATTCTCTGCATCTTCTGGATAAATTTGCCGAATTTGCGGACCTTCTGACCGTCTTTACGGTCTATTTCAACAACTGGAACTGGCCGGACCCGGTTCCGGACGGCGACGAGCCGGAGGTCAAGCGACGCTTTGCCGCCGCGTATCTTGAGAAGTTCGACCCCGAGTGGTTGAGCGCGAATTTCCCGGAGTAGGGACAAAACAATAACAATGACACGAAGCAGACCGGGGGTCTGCTTTTTTGGGGGGTGGGGGTTAAGGGGGCGAAGCCCCGAGGCGCCCGGAGGGCGCCAAGCCGGCACCGCTTGCGGGGACGGCGGGGCGGCAGCGGAGCTGCCGCCCGGGGCTTCGCCGCGGGGGGGATGCGGGTTGGTGCGGTGGGGCAGGAAAGTGCAGGTCAGTACATACAGG
>CANQLR010000099.1 GCA_947624745.1 uncultured Clostridia bacterium
GTGACGGGCGGGAGCGGCGTTTCGCATATTTCCGACCACTCGGTCGCGTAGTACCGCCCGATTTTCATGCCCTTTTCGCCGTATTCCTTATACGCGCCGTAAAGCATTTCACTTTCCCCGCCCCGCAAATAAAATACGGTGTGGAACTGCGTCGCCTTATCGAGCGCGGCGAGGAACAGGGTCGGCACCTCTTTCGTGGATAGCACGATTTCAAAGATGTAGACCTCTTTCGTGGCACCCATGTCCGAAGATAGGTTGAGCGTTTCGCCGTTCAGCACGTTTGTGAGCGTGACGGAGAGGATATTTTTCGCGTCCGCCTTCACGTCCTTATCCGCGCCCGTCACCTTATACAGTTCGGACAATTTGAATTTGCGGTTGACTTGTGTTTTACTACTGAATAGATACATTATTTTATCACTACAAACGCAATGAGTTCAAAGTCGTCGAGGCCGTCGATGCGCTGCTGGAATAAGACTTTGCTTCCGACCTTGAAAAGGGAATTTAGGTCGCTCTCGTCCTTGACCGCGATGATGCTTGCGACGGCGTCATCTAAAAGGGCATTATATTTCTCCATGCGGACGCCGTCCTTCGTCTCCTTATTGAATATACTGCAAAGGTCGGCAAGTGGCTCCGTCTTCCCCTTAGAGGAGGCGCGGAGGACGTCGAGGATGCTCTTTACATCAAGATGATTATACCTTACTTCGCCGCTCTCCGTCAAGTAGACGAGATAATAGGGGTGCAGGCGGTTTTGCTTGTTGATATTTACGCCGTCGTTTCGGTTGCGAAGTACAAAGATGACGCCCGATTCGATTCCCTTGCTCTCGTTCGCTGCGACGACGGCGTGCAAGCCCGTCGTGACGCCGCGCGGTTCGCCGTTCGCCTTGATATAGGCATTCAAGTCCATGACGAAATCATTGAGCCCCATGTCCGTGATGGAGATGTTGCCGTCCACGTCCTCTAAGTCTTGGAGCGTTCCTTCTTGCAGTTTTTTGAGCTGCTCTTTGCGGTAATCCATCTCCTCGTTCTCTTCGGAGAGAAGATTGTCATCCGCCGTGGCGGTAGCGTTCACGATCGTCATACGCGCGGAGACGCGCCTACTCAAATTGATGTACTCGTCGAGAGAGATGTTCGGCCAAAAGTTCACGAGCTGGATCTTATCGTTTTTGCTTCCGATACGGTCGATCCGCCCGAACCGCTGGACAATGCGCACGGGATTCCAATGGATATCATAGTTGATGCAAATATCGCAGTCCTGCAAGTTCTGACCCTCGGAAATGCAGTCGGTACCGATCAGCACATCGATCGTAAAGGGATGCGTTTTCTGCGAGAGGTCACGCTGCTTGGAGATGGGGGAGAAGGAAGTTAAGATGCGGTTGGTATCGTATGAGCCGCCGTCATTCGTCTTGTTCTCGTTCCCGCCCGCAACTTTGGCGGTATATAGCCGGTATTTAGAAAGCATATAGGGAGCGATCGTCTGATAAAGATAATCCGCCGTGTCCGCAAATGCCGAAAAGATCAAGATCTTTTTATTGCCCTCGTTGATGGGATGGGCGAGCTTCTCGTCAATCAGTTCCTTTAAGACTTGGAGCTTCTTATCCTCTGCGGGCGTAACTTTCTGCATTTCATTATAAATGCAGGTCAAAATTTCTATATCATGAAGAAGGTCGCGCTTCCATGTCACCACGTCGATATCGGCGAGGTCGATCGTGATCGTCTTGCCCGACGAAACCTTTGTGAACGAGCACATTTCGTCCTCGTCGGGATCTTCGATCCACGTTTCGTTCACTTCTCGCTGAATTTTTACATGCTTGTCTCCACTCAGGAACTCCTCGATTTTTTGCAGCGTGCCGTTGTTGAGGTCAAGAAGTTTTTTGAGGGTAATGCGGAAGGCATACACGCTGCTTTCGAGCCGTTTCAAGAGGCTGATCGTCATGAGGCGTTTGAGGCCGCTCTCGCGGTTGATCTGACGGGTAAGCCCCTGCCCGAGCGCGTTCGCGTTTTTGTCCTCGCTGGAAAGGTCGATCTCGTATTTCGCCTCGTATTTTTCGATCCGCGACGGGAACAGCATGGCAAGCGGCGCATACACGTTCATCGTCATGGAGAGGAGCTTGTCGTAGATCTCCTTATATTTCATGACGCCGGGCGCGTCCGTGAGATTGGGATAGCGCGAGATCGTGGGTAGGCGGGTCGGGAATGTGCCGATGTCGCTCGTGTCGTAGAACTTTTGGATATGTTTGCGGCTGCGGGCAATCGTAACGCTGTCGAGAATGATGGAAAAATCGATGTCGAGGTTATCGATGAGGTCTTTCGCCTTGCGCTCCGCGATCGGAAGTTTGCTCCAAGCATTGAACACCTTCTGCGCGTTGCGGAAGATCGTCTGAACGTCCTTGCTCGTTCCGAGTGTTGCGTTCATCTCCGAATAATCGCCGCAATAGGCGAGGAGGAGCTGATTTTTCAGATCGTTATAGCGGTTGTTGACGGGCGTCGCAGAGAGCATCAAAACCTTCGTCTTCACCCCCTCCTGCATGATGCGCTTCATCAGAAAGTCGTAGCGGGTATCCCTGTCCTTGTGCGCCGAATTGTTGTTGCGGAAATTGTGGCTCTCATCGATGACGACGAGATCGTAGTTTCCCCAATTCACCGTACT
>CANQLR010000100.1 GCA_947624745.1 uncultured Clostridia bacterium
GCAAACACTATATGGTACTTGCATTCCCATTTCGTATGTGCTAAACTGTTATTGTTTGATGAATTACTCATTAAATATTCCTCCTTTTGATCGTGGTGCGGTTGCCATGCCGACATCATTCTATCATGGGAGGTTTTCTTTTTCAATGCTCCACGCTGAAGCTACTGGGAACCACCTGCATAGCAGGTGGATTATTTTTACTGTGTCACATAAAAAAACGCCGCGCCGGTAATATGCAATCGGCGCGGCGGTTTTTGATAACATGATTATTCGACGGTTACGGATTTTGCGAGATTTTTAGGCTTATCGATGTCGCAGCCCTTGTTGGACGCGACGTAGTAGCCGAACAGCTGCAGCGGTATTACCGTAAGCGACGGCAGCATCACGTCCGTTGTTTCCGGGAGAGTGATCGTGTGGTCGGCAATGCCGGTCATCGGATTCTCCGTTGTTGATACTCCTATCACAACAGCGCCGCGCGCCTTAACCTCCTTGACGTTTGATACGGTTTTATCGAACAGGCCGCTGCCGGTGGCAAGCGCTATTACAAGAGTGCCGTCTTCTATAAGCGATATTGTGCCATGCTTTAATTCGCCGGCCGCGTACGCCTCGGAATGAATGTATGAAATTTCCTTCAGCTTAAGCGAACCCTCGAGCGCCACCGCGTAATCGAGGTTACGTCCGATAAAGAAGATTGAATGGCAGTTATAGAACATCGAGGCCAAATGCTGGACATTTTCTTTATTCTTAAGGACCTCGGCCACAAGGTCGGGAAGCCGCTCGAGATCATCTATAAAGCGTTTATATTCGCCCGAGGTAAGCATGCCGAGCTTTTCCGACATATACCCTGCCATAAGGTATATAACAGCGAGCTGTGTGCTGTATGCCTTGGTGGTCGCGACAGCTATTTCCGGGCCGGCCCATGTGTATATGACGTCGTCGGACGCTTTCGCGATTGCCGAGCCTTCGACGTTTACGATCGACAAGATCCTTGCGCCGTGATCCTTCGCTTCCTTTAAGGCGGCGAGTGTGTCGGCCGTTTCACCCGACTGACTTATCGCGATTACAAGATCCTTTGAACCGACGATAGGATCGCAGTAGCGAAATTCCGACGCGACCTGAACCTCGACAGGTATGCGGCACATGCGCTCTATTACATATTTACCGACCACTCCGACATGATATGCGCTGCCGCATGCTACGATATAAATTTTACGGATATTCTTTATGTCGTCTTTGGTTAGGGAGACGCTGTCAAGTATGATCCTGCCATCCTTGATACGCGGGGAAATTGTGTTTCTCAAAGCCGTGGGCTGTTCCTCGATCTCCTTCATCATGAAATGCTCATAGCCGCCCTTTTCGGCCGCGTCAATATCCCATGTGATTTTTGATATCTCCTTTGGTACCTCTTCCTTGTCTTTATTGTAGACCTTAACTCCGTCAGAGGTAAGCTCGACAATTTCATTATCCTCAAGGTAATAGATATCGCGTGTGTGCTTTAATATCGCGGCGACGTCGGACGCGATAAAGTTTTCGCCGCGGCCTAAGCCGACGATAAGCGGACTGGATTTTCTTACCGCGAAGAAGCGGTCGGGGCAGTCCGCGCACAAAATGCCGAGAGCGTATGAACCCTCGAGACGGTTTATGATGCGAATAATCGCGTCGAGAACATCGCCTTTATAGTAATATTCAAGCATATGCGCTATAACCTCGGTATCCGTATCGGACGTGAAGGTATAGCCGTGCTTCTCAAGTTTAGTTTTAAGCTCAATGTAATTTTCGATTATGCCGTTATGTACAACTGCAAATTTGCCCGATACCGACGCGTGGGGATGCGCGTTTATGTCCGACGGCTCGCCGTGTGTAGCCCACCGCGTGTGTCCGATGCCCATAAAGCCGTTGATATCATTGCCGCCGTGTATCTGGTCGGACAGAACCTGCAGACGCCCCTTGGATTTGGCTATCTCTATGCCGTCATCTGTGTATACGGCGACTCCCGCGCTGTCATAGCCTCTGTATTCAAGACGCGCCAGCCCTTCAAGCAAAAACGGAGCGGCTTGGTTTTCTCCGATGTATCCTACAATACCGCACATAATATGTACCTCCGAATATTGATAATTATATGTGTATGTCCCAATAAAATATATTATATACTATTTACGCATTTTTTTCAAGTTTTTTTTGAAGACTGACAGGAGTATGGTTCAAAATAACGTTATTTGCGCGAATGTTATGATATAATTGATGTGAGACAAAAAAGATGAGAATAGTTCCTAAATGTGATATAATGTTTAGTAAGCACAAAAAAACAAATATCAAAGGGGCTATTCTCATGATTAGTATATCAGATATTGCGCGGTTTCGTCAACGGGTAATTAAATATTCTTTAAAACATGGTGTAACAAAAGCCAGTATTAGATACAAGGTATCAAGGAGCAGCATATATCGATGGAAGGACCGTTATGACGGCACATGGCAGAGCCTAAAGGACCGAAGCCATCGGCCGCACAGCCATCCCAAGCAGCACAGCA